>JAYRWD010000027.1:0-5412 GCA_041918255.1 Candidatus Dojkabacteria bacterium | reverse complement strand
TCTCCAAATTTGTCCTTGAAACAATGCCTCTAAAGTACTTCCACCCAGCCCAAAAGCTAGGTTATTAATACCAAAAAAAAGCAGTAGTTTTGCTACCAGGAATATTAGAATATTAAGTGTGAGAAACAAAATAGAAGCTCGAGCTCCGTATTTTAACTCATAAAAAAAGTGTTCCAAAAAATTCATTGAATTTTTAATCAAAATTTCAAACTCATTTATTTCAGATAGTCTTTGAGTTTCTGAACCACGTAACTCAATCCGCAAATTATGTACCCTGATTGTATTTTCGCATTCTTGTTGCGTAAGATCTCTACCCTTCGTATCAGTCAAACTCATCATACCGTTTTTAAGCTTCCATCTTACCCAGCCCTCAGGGGTAGTTATATCTCCTACAGTTGAACCGTCGTCTAATCTTGTTCCCTTATTAAGTTCGTATAGATTAAAAACTGACATTTTTATTTTAAAATAAAAATTAAACTAAATTCGGAATTATCACAGGCTCTGTGCTAATTGTTGTTTCTAATTCTCTTTTCATTTTTGCCATTTCTTTTTCTTGTCTCTTTATTGTCTTTCTCAATGCATCAAGCACGGATTGTTTAGCCATCAGCTCGGTAAGTATTCTATCAAATATTCTGTTTTTGCTGTATTTGTTCCCTTGTAGATAAGCTACGGGGTTTCCACCACAAAGAGGACATGTTAACAGCTCTTTTAATTCAGTATCATAGTTATTTATTTTCATATCTTTTTATAATAAATTAATGTTTAAAATACAAATTTTTTTTCTAAATCATTACGGACCTTATGTATAAAATTATGCTCCGCCAACTTAGTTATGAACCACTCACTTTTTTTGTATTGATAAAGATAAGAAATTTCGTTCAATGTCAACTTTTCAGAAATAATTGGAGATCCGTCATCATCTTCACATTGTGCCAAATCTTGTAACCTATCCGCTATTTCATTACTTAACTTTCTCAATTCTTCCATATCTTCACCACTATAGACAGTAAAACCATTATTAACTATCATTGCACCATCCCCATTTATTCTGCGCAAAATTTTTCCATCGCGATACCGCCATTCTGTGTGTGAAAGATCACAAATATACTTCCTCCCACCAGCAATGCTTGGAAAGTATTTTTGATATAAACGTGGTATTGAATAATCTAAAAAACAACCTTTTTTATCCATGTTTTTAATAATAAATTAAAGTCTAACACCACAAGTTCTACAATACGCCTCACCCATCGTACCCCTACCGCAATAGAATTTGTGTTCCCGCAGAAAACAATACCTAAAATACTTTGTCCAGTTTCGCGCGAAGAAATAGGGTATCACATCATAATAATAATCTAATATACCCATTCTATATGGTTTAGGCAGTCTGCCTTCTGGTTTCCATCTTGATATATATTTTTTGTCTTTCATTTTATTTATAAAGAGTTAAATTAATCCTGCGAATTTTCTTTTAGCTATTTCTTGCATTCTCTTTTTAAAAAGTAGACGAACCTCAGGAGTTCCGCCATGCTCCGCCAAATATTCTTGTTGTCCGGGTGTTGAATTAGGCAATAGCTTTTTAGCAAACATCAGACAAATCTCGGGAGTTTCACCACCTACCGCCCAAATTTCTTGTTGTTCAGATGTCGAATTAGGCAATAGCTTTTTAGCAAACATCATACAAACCTCAGGAGTTCCACCATACTCCGCCAAATATTCTTGTTGTTCAGGTGTCGAGTTTGGCAATAACTTTTTGGCGAACATTAAGCAAATTTTGGAAGTTCCACCATGCTCCGCTAAATATTCTTGTTGTTCGGGTGTGGAGGCTTCGGCATACATCGCCATGACGTCCTTTCTCTTTGTGTGATTAACAATGAAATAAAAATCATCGTCTAATAGTGCCTTGATATCTTTTTTAAGATCGTCGTTTTTGTCTTGCATCTTTTGATTTATAATAAATTAAGCGATTTTGCAGAATAGTACCATGCGTTATATCCTTCTTTTTGATAAACTATAACCGCACAATCTGCTTGCTCCTCTGCGCTAGATTCCCGAATATTCCCCGTACAACCTTCCCGCTTCCATGTCGTTTCCAAAATCTGAAAAATACCCCAGCTTTTTTCTTTCATAGTTTCCTGATCTTTGCCACAATCCGCCTGCTTGCCCTTTGTAATCTCTACCGCATAGAATGTGCCATTGGGACGCTTGCAATGTTTTACATACGTTACAGGCGTTTTTTTGAGGTCAAAGCATTTTGGATCGTTAATATCCCTGCAACTCTCCAATTTCGCTATTCCAATTAGATTATTTACCTCCTCATTGGTCAAATCGGTCTTCGAAAGATAATTTTGTAGGAATCGAAACCGTTCCACTCCTGTCATCTCGTCAAAGTGAGGGTCGATAATAGTAGGGGTTTTTTCGGCAACTCCCTGAACCACCATTGGTATCGGTTCAGATGCTTGCGCAGTTATCCTCTTTTCGTATGAGTAGGAATAAGACACAAGAGCATATATTAATATGCCAGTAAAGATAATAGCCTCTACACTCCATTTTATATATATCTTATTTTTTTTGTGCTTTTGGTTTCTCATAATTGTTTAGATTTTCACTAAAATAATAGTTTTTTGATTCTTTTTGTTGCCCCCTTTTTTTGACGAATAACTTTATCGGTATGAATATCCTTTAATTCCTTTGGTTTTGTTTTCATAAAATCTACCCACTCCTTATGTCTTTGTAGCGCTATTCTTTTTGACTTATATTCATCGACTATTATCCAACAACCATCGTTAAAGTCTTTTGACTTTATCGCTGTTTCGAATAGCATAGTATCTGTAGTTCTAACTGTGTCAATGGTAATTCCATCTATGACTGTGTTTAATACTTTTCTCTTTTCATAACTAGCCCAGGATAACACCCAGTCCCATGTAAAGGGCAATAAGAATTTGAATGGTACCCCCATACCTCCCGAAATATTTTTATCTTGCATTGACGTTTTCTGTGTTCTGTTTTTCATTTTTATTTGGTAAAGCTGAAATAAGAAAGGGGTGATTTGGGTGCATCGGCATACAGATATATTCTATTATTCACAATAGGGCTATCGTGTAATAACAGCGCTTCGCCTACCGTGAGGGAAAATAAATATACAAAGGGTCTGAATCCGTAGAGGGGCTTATTCTTCCCCTTTCGGATTTTTGATTCGAATTGAATCATCATGTGCTTTTTGTAATATATTAAATGTACAATATATTATAATATACTATCATCTACTTTGTCAAGTATTTTTGCTTCTTTTATTTCAAATGCTACTTGCAACAACTTTTCTTTCGTTTCCTCAATAATAGCTGGTGATATACAAGCGATTAGATAATCATTCACGACAATACTACCCCCACTAATATCTATTGTAGCTATAATACCCCGTTGTATTTCAATCCCGACATAAGACGCTAACAATCCCATCATATACAATTGCTCCACATTGAACGTTGATGCGCTTTTGATCTTAATTGGACACTTCCAGTCTATCACCGTATGTGTTTCTGCATTCAGAATATCAGCCACTCCTACCATTCGTATATCCTCTCCGTCCACCTGACCAACCAACAACCCACCATTATCCACATCGTCAAATCTATATTCATATATATCCGATGGAGACTGAAAAGAAGGTAACAGTATATCCTTTGTTATCTCGATTCTTTTGTGAACATCCGATCCCCTATCCATCGCCCCTTGCACATAGGGTGATACCTCTATCGGTAGATGTAACATCATGCGAATGGCGTTATCTCTATCACCTTTGCGCCAAGCATTATATATACTATATGACAATCTCATGCTTTATTTCTTAACTTATACTGAAAATATTCAGTACTGGTTCGCACTATCGACAAAGGTAATTCTAGTCCCGATTGAATCTGTTCACTCACTCTTTTTCGATCAGGGACAACTTCAATTCTCACGAAACCTTGCGCCTGCAATTTGACCAACTCTGTTTCGTCTATTATCTCTTTTTTGAGCTTATAATTATCCCGACTAACCCTAGTAATGGTTACATCTTCACCGACAATCTTTGATAATTTTGGATCATCAAAGAGCAAAGCTATTTCCGTATCCAACGCTTCTTTCATATTTTTTAACTCTTGTTCCATTTCAATAATACCCTTGATTCTTTTTTCTAGTACTTTTTCTAAACTTTTTTCGCTTGGGGGAGTATTATTTATTTTTAACATTTTATTTTACTATAACAACTGAATTAATTTGCTCCCTTTGTTCTTCACTTAGATCATAGAGAAACTCCAATTTATCTATGGTTATCAGTTTTTTAGAGATTGCCTCTAATACTTTTTTCATTTTCCCATCTTCTAGTTTGGGCTTGACCCGTTCTGGTCCATATAAGAAATCTACTGCTTGATTGCGCGTATCTTTGCTTGTCCACTTACTTCCGTCCCAATTTCCTTCGTACACTTCGCTTGCCACTCCCAACATCTTCATCGCGGTACCCAAAGCATCAGTTGTCGCCATCTTATACGCCTCATCATTGTTGTAGAATCCCGTCTTTTCTTTGTCGACCATCTTGCTCCCTCCATTAGCTGATATAGCTTCTGACCATTTACCTACTCCGTAGTCTAGTATATATAAAGATATATTGACAAATGCCATCACTACTCCGTCCGCTCCCTGTTCAGTCCATTGCCTATCTATGGTATATCTCCATCCCACCCCGCACATCCCGAATACATCCGTCATTATCTTGTATCGCCATTGTGGGTTAATATCGGTTTTGCCCACTAATCTTCCTCCCGTTATCTTCTTTAAGGCGTTTTGGGGGGGCTTGGCTAATTGATTCCATATACTTAAATTAGCCGATATTTTTGAATTATCCATCGTGCTTTTGTTAAAAAAATAAATTAGCTGTAATCTTCTAAGGGTACAAATAACATCTCTTTTCCTTCTTTTTCCTCTCCTTCTGTCGGGGCTTCTTCCCACTCATAATCATAGTCGGGTCTATCCGTTTCCTCATATTTCATTTTTTTTTGATAAAAAATAGTTTTTGATTAACCCTTCGTTTTCGATAGCAACGTAACCCTTTTCGATTAATCCTCGAACTGACCACAATACACGAGGCTTGACTTTATTGACTTCATTTGAAGTAAATTTTCCGAGAGCCATAACCGCACGAGTAAGATCCGCGAGCCTCATTTTTTTTCCTTCTTTTAGCACTTCTAGAATTAGGTATTGTACGTTATTTCTTGGCATTATCTTTTTGTAATATATTAATTAATACAATATATTATAATATACTATCTCTACAGTTGTCAAGTGTTTTTGTTTCTTTTGTCCTTCCCCGAAAGCTTAATCACCTCTAGCATTTCGGATAATCGTGATGTTATTCTCTGCGAATATTGTGCGGTA
>JAYRWD010000026.1:0-107696 GCA_041918255.1 Candidatus Dojkabacteria bacterium | reverse complement strand
TCTCCAAATTTGTCCTTGAAACAATGCCTCTAAAGTACTTCCACCCAGCCCAAAAGCTAGGTTATTAATACCAAAAAAAAGCAGTAGTTTTGCTACCAGGAATATTAGAATATTAAGTGTGAGAAACAAAATAGAAGCTCGGGCTCCGTATTTTAACTCATAAAAAAAGTGTTCCAAAAAATTCATTGAATTTTTAATCAAAATTTCAGACTCATTTATTTCAGATAGTCTTTGAGTTTCTGAACCACCTCTTCACTTTTCAACCTTTTCAGCGCTTTTGCTTCAATCTGTCGGATCCGTTCCCGTGTAACTCGAAATTCATGACCCACCTCCTCGAGTGTTCTTGCAATTCCATCCTCTAGTCCGAATCTGAGTTCTAATACTTTACGCTCTCGATCAGTCAGTCCATAGAGAATTTCTTTGATCTGTTTTCGCAAAAATGCGTACATTGCGATATCAGCAGGCGAAGTTGAATATTCATCTGGGATTATGTCACCAAGTTTACTTTCTTGCTCTTCACCAATAGGGGAATCCAGTGAAGCCGGACGTTGGGAGATACGTATAATATCGTGAATCTTGCTTACATCTAAACCCATCTCTTTTGCAATTTCATCAGGTTTTGGCTTCCTACCAAGTTGAGCCGAAAGCTGTCCCTGAATTTTACTATATTTATTAATTGTTTCAATCATATGAACGGGAACGCGAATCGTGCGTGCGTGATCGGCTATAGCTCTAGTGATGGCTTGTCTAATCCACCAAGTAGCGTAGGTAGAAAATTTAAATCCCCTTTTATACTCGAACTTTTCAACTGCTCTCATCAATCCGATATTTCCTTCTTGTATTAAATCTAATAAATCCAGACCACGTTTAGCGTATTTCTTTGCGATAGACACAACTAATCGTAAATTAGCCATTGCCAGTAAATCCTTCGCCTCTAAATCGCCCCTTTCTATTCGTTTCGCAAGAATAATTTCCTCCTCGGCATTCAGCAAAGGAATCCGTCCAATCTCATGTAAGTAAGCTCTTACCGGATCTGTCGAAACATGAGAGCGAATTCTTTTGAGAATGCTAATCTTTTGTTCGAAGGTCATACCGGTCTTACGAGTTACCTTCTCATCCTCGTCGAACTCAACTGGCTCTATTATCTCGATACCTACCTCTTGAAGTTCACCAATAATAAATTCTAATAAGGGGATATCCTCTTCAATCTCTGGAAAGAGCTCTAAAACCTCATCTTGAGTTACATAACCCTGTTGCGAGCCAATACCTACTAATGTTTTAAGATTCTTCTTAGCCCCAGGATTAATCATATTATACATATAGAGTTTCTGTTTGAAATATTCTAACGAAATAACTGAAGGACATTACAATTCAACACAGGTATTATACTTGAATTTAAAAGTTATACAAACTGTTGCGTCAAGATCGCTTATACTATAGACTTTATATGGATGAAGAAAATTTTGATTTTTGCAAATTATTAGAATGTCTCTATATTCTTACGCAAAAGCTCCGCCGTCAAAGGTGTCACATAAAAACTTATACCGTTCGCGTTCGGTTGTTCTGCGACTTCAAGAAGAACCTACTACTCTATGGGGCGTATTCGAGGGTCTCAAGAATGACTTGGCCGACCTGATGTCTTCTTCGAAATTCATTGGTACCCTTGTACCAGCCATATTGATTTTATACGGTTCCAATCTGTTACTTAATCAACTTGTACCTGCGGCGGCACATATGTTACAGGGAGATAACATAGCACAAGACATAATATCTTTAGTGCCTTCCGATTTTGTACTAGCAAAGCAAACATACCTGTCTGATCCTGGTAGCAACTATTTTGCGCAAATACAAAACTCAGCATATCAAGCCAGGATTCTTATGGATGACCCAGTAAGTGCCTCGTACAAAGGTCGATTCGAAATCAGCATCCCTAGTTTAAAATTAATTAACCTACCTGTCGAAGCAAATGTAAATAGTGGTATAGAATCTTTGTATGACGCGGTATTACTAAGAGGTTTAGCCCATATGGAATCTACTGGATTGCCTATATCGAGTATCAAAAATAATATAGTGATTTATGGACATAGTGCAGGCGGAGACTATTACAAACGAACCGGGGATGTAGCGGCCGCTTTTACTATCTTACCAAATATAAAGCTTGGAGATGAAATAGATATGAAAATTAATGGTAAATTTTTGAAATACAAGGTCTCGAAGACGAAAATTGTTGCCCCAAATGATATTTCGATCATTGCGGGAGAGGCAAAAAGTAATGTCCAACCCCTGACCCTTTTTACCTGCCATCCACCAGGTAATAACTCAAAAAGATTTATAGTGACAGCGTTGCCTATAGCCCTCAACTAAATCGCAAACTAAAAATAATCCCGACCCTACCCCTAGACATTCTTTCTACGTAATCAATTGATTTTAGCCCGCATATATTTAAAAATATAAGGTTAAAGATTAAAAAATTCCCCAGAGACAATCATAAATCACACGGAAAATGTTTTTACAGATTCAACTAACCCTAGGGATAAGAGAAGGGGTATATTAACTTGGACTCCTTTTTCTCATAAAACTTGGTGTATCCAAATCTTCTTCATCTAATACGTCATTTGTAGAGTCAAGCTTCCAAGTACTATTTGTGGTATCACTTTGTGCGTTCCGATCTGTATCTGCTTCAAATGAACGTGTATTAGGACTTGTATATCCACCCGAAGACTGCTTCAACGCACCCAAAGCCCCCATACGCCCTAGCCCTTCGAAGCCTGTTGCTAAAACAGTAATTTTGATCTGACCTTCTTTGAGATTTGAGTCAATATTTGCTCCAAAAATTATATTTGCACTTGGATCCACTGCGTTATAAATCATCTTTGCCGCCTCGTCCACCTCAAACATTGATAAATCAGGTCCACCAATTATGTTAAACAATACACCCTTAGCCCCATCAATAGACATTTCAAGCAATGGACTTGTAATTGCAGCTTTCGCTGCTTCCTTGGCTCTGTCTTCTCCTTCAGCCGTCCCTATACCCATAATAGCAGTACCAGCATTTGTCATAATAGCCTTCACATCAGCAAAATCAACATTAATAATCCCAGCCTCGTTTACAAGATCAGAGATACTCATCACTGCTTGCGCTAGAACATCATCTACTTTTTTCATGGCATCAATGAACGAAATGTTTCTATCTACTATTTCGAGCAACCTTTGGTTAGGAACCAAAATTAATGTATCCACTTTATCTTTCAACTCCTCTATACCCCTTAGACCTACCTCCATTCTCCGCTTTCCTTCAAAAATAAATGGTTTTGTTATAACCGCTACCGTTAAAGCACCGAGATTTTTCGCAACACTCGCAACGATTGGAGAAGCTCCAGTTCCAGTACCTCCACCCATACCAGCAGTCAAGAAGACCATATCCGCTCCAGCTAGATGTTCGTGTAACATATCTATACTCTCTTCCGCAGCTTTACGTCCAATTGCCGGATTGCCACCACTTCCCAATCCTCTTGTAACCTCCTCCCCTATCTTCAACTTAATTTCAGCCTGCGAGCTCATTAAAGCCTGAGCATCCGTATTAACTGCGATAAACTCGACTCCTTTTATGTCATAATTATTAATCATAGTATTGAGGGCATTTCCTCCTCCCCCTCCCACACCGATAACTTTTATATTAGCTGGGTTAGTTGATTTTGGTTTTACTAGCATAGTTCAATTTTAAATTGGAAAACCATTAGAAAATTAAGGAAGTAGATTTCTTATAAATTTTGTAACTCCAGAAAGAAAACTACCCTTTCCACGCGACTTCTTACTAAACATATCTAGGCTAGGTCCAGTAGCAATTCTCTCATCTTGCCCAGCGTAAATTATTAAACCTTGAGCCACAGAAAAGGCAGGATTATTTAACTCTTCTACTAAACCCCCCAGACCATTTGGATAACCAACTCTTGCCGGTACCCCAAGTACCTTTTTCGCTATACCTGTAATACCAGGAAGCAAAGCCGTCGCACCAGTAATTACGACACCAGCCGGCAAACGTGCTTCGTTTCGTGATTGTTCAATTTGGGATAACACTAGATCAAATATCTCGCTCATTCTGGCTTCAATAATTTCTTCGAATAGTTTTTTCGAAACCGTCTTCACACCCTCAATATTTAATTCACTTACATCAATCAGTTCATTTGTGACTTTAGCCTTTCCCTCTGGAACCTTTTCACGTTTATTTTTATCATGAGAATTTTTGAGTAAGGAGTCCGCGCTAATCTTCAACCTCTCCGCGTCTTCAATTGACATTCTTAACCCAATCGCAAGATCAGAAGTAATATTCGAACCTCCAAAAGGTACCGAACCGCTATATGTGATAGCATCCTCCACAAATGTAGCAATTGAAGTAGTACCACCACCAATGTCTAGTAGCATAACCCCCAATTCTTTTTCTGTACTTGTCAGAGTCGCAAGCGAACTCGCCCAACCGCTAAAGACAATATCTTCTACTTTTAAACCAAGCTGTTGCACTACCTTAACTAGATTATGTAATGCCGTGGTAGTAGCCGAAATAATATGAGCATCTACTTCAAGACGTGTACCAGTCATTCCAACAGGATCTTTGATCCCCCCTTGCGTATCAACTGAAAACTGCCTAGGTATAACGTGTAAAATTTCCCTTGAAGGCGGTATAGAAACGGTCCTAGCGCTTTCTATCGCCCGAAATATATCATCAGGTGTAATTTCATCCTGCGCCACAGCAACTACCCCACGATTGTTTGTACTAGTAATATGTTTTCCATTAATAGAAACATAAACCGACGACACAGTAAGACCAGCCATACGCTCAGCAGCCTCAAGTGAAGAAGCTATTGAACCAATAGCTTCTTCAATATTAACTATCATTCCTTTTTTTATACCTTTGCTGGGGTAAGCAGCAAATCCTATAACTTGAGGAGCCTGACTAGTTTCCAAGGCGGCTATTGCAGAAGTTATCTTATGAGAACCTACATCAAGTGCTGCTACTACTGTATTTGCCATAATGCGTTTAATAAATTGTCCTAATAATGCAATTATTATAGTGTTTTATCCTTGCCTTGTATATCAACCCTCCTGATTGCTAATCGAAATTATAACCAACGCTTAACTATACTTTATTATTGCAGAATCATCAAAAAATTTGAACACCCAACTAGAATCAACCTTCATTCCGTGTATATGATACTACATTACAAATTTATATTGGGAGTCGAATCTGTAAATTGATCAAATTCCACTCAAGTCTCTATAGTCTAGTAGCGAACCACAATCTTTTCGGATCCCAATTCAACTCGTGAGACCCCTTTCCATTTGTCTCCTAAATTGACATATAAAGCTTGTAAATCGCGAAATTGGATTTCTGCCGTTCGTCGTTCATATGGATCGCGAGTAAATACAATCTCCTTCCCATCTTGTGTGTGCAAGATTACTCTCAAATCACCATCCCACAATAAAAATACAATTTTCAATTCGTTGATATGAGATGACTGTGCAATTATTTCTCCAACAAATTCGACAAGTTCGGGGTTCAATATACTCCCCTTCTCGTAAGCAGTTTCATCCCATGCGTTTAAAACCAACAGTTGAGAATAATTCCCAAGGTCGGGCTGTATTTCATATTCAGCTTCGAGCGCGCGATTAAACTTCTCTAGAATACCTTTCAAAAGCTCATTATATGCTTCCAATTTCATACTAGCCTCAGTAGTCGTGAAGTCAAAGCTCTTCTGCTCTTCTTCAGTTAGGTTTTTTCTAATAAAGTCTTCCACATACCCTCCATTGATATTGCCATATCCCCTTGCTAGTTGATATTCATAGTCTTCAAAATGTAATGGTACAGTTTTCTTCCAAAGCGCTAATACTTCGCCGTCTCGGTCAATAATGGCTTTCCCATGAAAATTCTGAAAAATAACCAGCGGTCTTTTTTCAACCAGCTTAATCAATAGAGTTCTAGGGAATTGTTTTTCAACTCTGACCTGCTTCACCTCGTTGATAGTTTCAACTAATCTTTGCTCAATCTGCCCCGGTTTAATCGAAAGTATTGGCGAATTCATTAAATCAGAAAGTGTCGCATCTAATCTTTGTGTTGATATTACATCATTACCTTCGTATTTAATATATTGCACCCGAAAATAGACAAAATTATTCCTCAACAAATAAATTAAAGCCCCTATCAATAGAACAGCAAGCAGTAGAATCAAAGGACGTAGATTTATTCTCATTAATCGTCGATTCATGCGATTTGCATTAGAAGGTTTATAGAATGTTATTGTTCTTTTCCGATCGCCTTCTGGCCGATAATTCCTTAAGTAACTAACCAACATCATGTGGAGATAAATTAATAAAATCGTCCGCCGACTAATCGCGGTATTTTCATTATAAACTAAGGAGTTTTATAATTCTAAAAGTACTGGCATTGAGACGAAAAAATAAAAACCCCTGTTAAGTCAGGGGTTTTGAACTATATTTACCTATTGTAAATTTTTATCAATCCAATCCTAATTTTGATTTTAAAGTTGAAACCGCACCCTTTCCTTCAGTCCTTTCTAGATATTTCATAAGCCTTCTGCGCAGACCAACCATACCCAATAATCCACGACGAGAATGATTATCTTTTTTGTGCGATTTTAAATGCTCAGCTAGAGCAGTAATTTTGTGCGTCAATATTGCGATTTGTACCTGAGGAGAACCAGTATCAACTTTTGAGGTTTGATAATCTTCAATAACTTTCTTTTTTCGCTCTTTGTCTAACGCCATGGTGAATATAATAAAAATTTAACTTATACCGCAGAGTGGGGGCGACTCCAAATCCGCAGAATAGTAAATAATTATATCATCTTAGTGGCACTATCCCAACTTATTTCACCTATCAACTCTCCACCTTTCTTCATTTTCTATCCCACTAGGACTAATCCTGCCCCCTAAACGCTCTTGCTTGCTCCATTGATGTATTATACGTACTAGTGTTCGAGATTAAGTTACCTAACCTTGTTTTCTCAAAACTTTAGATAAGATCTCATGGACTTTGGCTAAAATCTCATTGATGGAAGTATCCGATTTAGCTAAATAATACGAAGGTTGATCACGAGCAATCCGCTCCAAAATCTTTGCGTTTGGTTCTAAATTTGTCATTAACACAATTGGGATATTTCGACCCCAAGTATCTTTCCGAATCTTCTCCATTACCGTCAAACCGTCTACATTAGGCATTAAAATATCTAAGAGAATAATTTCGGGGTGATGTGAAAATGCCAATTCTAACCCTCGTTCGCCCTCGTCCGCCGTGATCACTGACATACCTTCTCGGGTAAGTCCTGTACTCAAAACTCGAAGCATTGTAGGATCATCCTCAATTACTAAAATCTTATGCATATGTTCATGAAATAATTATTCTAATAAACTACCTGCGGCTCCCAATGGCTACTTACAAGATCAACCTGATATTGGTCTTTGAATATGATGCCCTCCTCAAGTAATTTTTGCTTTTCTGTATCGATATCTCCGAAAGCGTAATTCTCAACAAGGAAGCCACCCTTTTTCAAAATTCGATGGCATGGAACATCCGGATTATGATTTTTTGAAAGAATCCAACCCACAATTCTTGCATCCTTCACCCCTGACATCTTGGCGATATCCCCATAAGTTGCCACCTTCCCCTTAGGCACTTTTCTAACGATATTGCGTATTCGTTCGAATGTGTGCCCCGTACCTTCCAAAGATTTATTCTGCATTATCCGATTGGTAAATGTTAAATTTTATTTGTGGCACACTACATAATACTACGATTCTATACTGGTAACTCAATGAAAAAAATTGATCCTTTGTTCTCTTGGGATTTGAACCAAATCTTTCCTCCATGTTCTTCTACTATAGCCTTAACAATATATAGTCCCAGACCATTGCCCTCTGCCTCAATCTTAAAAACATTATCCGCTCTAAAAAATTTCTGAAATACCCGACCCTGTTGCTTAAGAGGAATACCTATTCCTTCATCCTTGATATACATGACAAAGGTATTCTTCTTGGCTGGCAATGATCCCACTACTACTTTTCCCTTATTTAAGGAATACTTAATAGCATTCGAAAGTACATTTGATAATGCCTGCTCCATCTTCTGCTTGTCCAGATTTAGTTCTAACGCATTTGGAAAACTTTCATTTAGAATGATTTTAACCTTTCTCTTTTCAGCAGAACGCACCGATTGCTCAATTATCTGTTTCATTAGCATAGAGAGATTACACTTTTCCTTCAAAATTTCAAAATTCCTTCCTGTTTCAATACGAGACACACTTAATAAATTATTCACAAGATCGATCATCCTCTCGTTGCTATTGTTTAAATCAATTAGAAGTGCTTTTTGTGCCTCGGTTAACTTACCATCTTTCTCATCCATTAGCATTTCCGTGACCCACTTGATTGCCGTAAGTGGTGTTTTGAGTTGATGAGACGCAATCGAGACAAACTCCGTTTTCATCTTATCGATCTCATGTTCCCGTGTTGCATCTCGAAACGCCAATACACAACCAATGACAATTTCATGTTCATCAAAAAGTGGTGCGGCAACCAAATTTACAAAAATTTTCCTTTTATTTCGAATCTGTAATTGTATATCTGCAAAGCTAAACTCCTTTCTGGGAGTATCAAACACAGGTCCAGAGACATCTACTATTTTTTTGGGTTCTTTCGCAAAGGTAAAGATCAGTTTATCTCCCATCTTACTTCCTATCAATGTCTTCGCTGGAAATCCAGTTACTTTTTCAGCCAGTTTATTTACTAAGACTATTTCCTGTGTTGAGTTTAGAACAATTACTCCATCACCGATACTCTGCAAAATAGCATTCAACTTTAACCTCTCTCTTTCCGATATTTCCTTTTCTTCATCAATATCCTCAAGGACATTAAGCAACGCACGCTGTGTATTTTCTAATTCCTTAGTCTTAATATCGTTAAGGCTGATAATTCCGGCAATTCTACTCTGCATTTGGGCTCGTTGTTTGATCTGTAACTCTAGATCGTCTTGAATTGTTTTAGTTGAAAGAGTGGATTTATTTAAATGTTCAGTATAACGCGCAATAATTTCGTTCGAAAAAAAAGCTACAGTAATCTGGATAATCATTACCGAGATCAATGCCTCGGGATCAACCAAGTGCATGATGGGGGGAGATATCCAGACGTTCGTTAAAAAAATTTGGAGAAAAGCGATAAATCCGGCCAGCAAAAACGCAATGAATGTAATTTTTTTTTGATCTGGGTTAAAAGCTAAAAACACAAGGAAGAGAAAAGGTTGATAGAAAATACTTGTATCAAAATTATTCCATATATCAAAAAGGCTAATAGCAAAAAATATTATAAATATTGAAGAAAAAATTAATTCATATTTCCTTGCGGCATCATATTTATAGGCCGAAATAACGAGCAAAATTGACAGTGGAAATATTAGATATACAATTAATCCCGAGTCGGTGTGTGGGTAGAGAACACCCGAAGCAATCAGGAAGATTATGTAGCCGGTTGACAGACCCATTCTCCATATTTGCTGAATCGCATCTTTTGGAATTAATTCATGCATTTTGTAGGGGTTTCTATTCATATCTATACACAAATATGATTGATTTATTAATGGACTCAATATAAACTCAGTAAAACCAGCCGACGAACTTTTTATAATACCTTATGACTTATCTCTGCTTCGTGATTCTTTTGAATTCTTCCTTTAACTCAGCCATACGTAATTCTCTTCCGACTAGGGCCTTATTCAACTTTTCCGATTCATACAACCTTTCGTTTAATTCTTTCGTTCTATCTTTAATTATTAATTCTAAATCTCGTTTTGATTTCTCCAGTTCCTCTAAATTTGATTTCAAATGTTTCACTGCTTTATTGAACGTTAGAGATAATCGTCCGACCTCATCATTTGACTTAATAACAACACGGGCGTCTAGATTACCTTTTGCAAAATCGTCCAAAGCCTTACCCAATTGGTTTAATGGTTTTGTGACAGAAATGGATACCATCCAGATAGAAACTATGCCAAAAAAAATAGAGGTGACAATAATGCCAGTAATCGATCCGCGGGAGTACGATATATTTTCGTTATTTTGATCATTAATATCTTCAATCTTCGCTTGGAACTCATCGATATCTCCTGATAACTGGGAATTTAGATTGCTAAATAACACAGCCAAAGTAGTATAATAATACCGTTGGGTCTCATCCTTATCGCCTTCAGCTAATACGGCAAAATATTCATCGCTGTCTTTGGAAAAAAGATCTATATATCTAAGATAACTTTGTCCTGCTCCGAAAGTATTTGCACCTATTAACTTTTCGAGACTACTAATCATTGCTTTACTAATGTCTCGGACTTGCTCCAATGATCTTTGACCACTTATAGCTAATTGCATGGCATCACTCGTCTGCCAAACCAACGACTGAGTATCAATCATTTGCTCGAGATCCCGCAGATTTTTTTGTGCCTCTCGGGAATAAGTTAGTGTGTCTATAGCTAATCTACTTGTGCCGAGTTGCAAAACAATCACCCCAATATATACAATGCCCAAAACGATGAATAATTTTGTTTTTATGCTTATATCTTGAATCATTATTATGCTAATTTAGCTAATTTTTCAAAATGCCTCTTTAAATGTATCATTTTTAACTCTCGTCCTATCATTAATTTATTAATCCGCTCGAGCTCATTTGTTCTTTTGCGCAAGGCATTTTCAGCTTTTGTTTGGTTTGTAATTTCAACTCCAAAAATATTCAGTGTGTTTGTAATCTTGTTATAAATAATTGTTTGTTGAAAAATTCTATTGCCCACATTGATTTTTCTAACGATGTATCCACCTTTCATACCATTCAAAACACGCGAGATAATTTCAATATCTCTCAGAAAAGGGTGTTGTGTTTTTTCAGAGCCTAAAGAGGGGAAAAATCTTTTGGCTGCTTCATTTGAATAAATAACCTCTTTGTCATACTCAATTACAGGATAAGGGTTCTGCTCCGGGAAAGTCGCCAGTCTCTCGACGTTTGCCTTTACCTCCCTCATCATAATCGCACTCGCTAACCATCTCGCCAATAGTTCTACAAATTCCAAGTCTAATTCATAGAGACTAACGTTTGAAGTATCTAAGTTTGTAAAGAATACGACTCCATACAGCTGTTTCTCTATCATAATTTTTGTTCCTACCATATTAGGAAGATCTGACTTTTTCAAAATATCTTTAGCCGATCTGTTTGCAACGTAAGATAAATATATCTTGTCGGTCTTAGATATTGTTTCACAATATTTGAAGATCTCCACTTTTGAGGGACCTTTAGAACGTTTGGCAGGTTGCGAATATAAATATTCAGTCTCCCATTTGCCAAAATTATTTTTGCAAATAAGACCAGCACCCATCCGTAAAAATTGAGTAGTTTTTTCTAAAGCATACATTATACTTTTGGAGGAATCGTGGACAGACTGAACGCTAAGCTCATAGAGCAGCTTGAACCGCGCGTCTTGCTTTGAAGTTTTACCTAAAAGTGTTTCATACTTCTCCAGAATAGCTGACAGAGTGGCCGCTAACTCACTGAAGTAGTTACCTGATTTAGGCCTTTGAATATTAGCGACCTTGATGCTTTGGGAAACTAGCTTTTCTACCAGCCGTACTTTATAAGATTCGTCAAATTCACCGCGAATAGCTTTAGTGCTGGGTATGACGTATTCGTTATAAACATCTTCAACCAGCGTAACGAATGGTCTAACTGCGCTTGGAATTGCTTTTTCACTTCCAAATGTTTGTTCTATTTGTTTCCTGAGTAATTGATTCATAGCTTTAATTTACATTTGAATGTTTCATAGACTTCTATCCCTCTTTAGTATAGCGAAATCAAAACATTTATGCAGTTAGGAATTCGAAATTCGCGCATATAAATCATCCCACGGGAACAACGAATATACCCTTCCCCATAAAATCATTCGGAATATTTGGAATGGGTTTGATCATATTTCATATCTAAATAATGAACACGCATAAACAAATTTTAATAAAACATATTTGATTGGTTTACTCAAAAACAAACAAATGCTAATCTAATATAAGTATATTGGTATCATCAATCTCGAAAACTGACGTTTGATATAAATATAGTTTTGATAATTAATCGATGGTCTGGCCCTTCACTAACAAAACAAGTAAATTAGAAATTTCAGGGGAAGAATTCATGCTGACTTTAGATATTGGAACAGAATATGTAAAGTCTATTATCTACAGAATCCGTGATCTCAGGGCAGAAGTCATAGGTTATTCGCGTGTACGTCAACACGCAAACGCGATGTCCGGTGCAATGATAGTTAATATAGAACACGTCTGCTCTGCTTGTGATCGTGGCATACGCGAAGCTATGTTAGTTGCCGAAAAGATTCTCACTTATCCACCACAATATCCTAAATTGGTCACAATGGGTATATCTGGAGAGATTGTAAAAGGAGTAAGTATAACAGCTAATTACGAACGGGAAGAATCCGATATACCCATTAATCAGAAAGAAATCGATACCGTTGTCCAAAGCGTCAAAAGTGAGGCTTTTCCGGAATCTCTAAATGAAATAGCAGAAGAAATTGGAACTAGCCCTAATAAAATTAAAGAAATTTCAAGTCATATCAATTCAACTTATATCGACGGACTAAAGGTTGATAGCCCTATCGGATTCACAGGTGAAGAGGTTTCTTACAAAGTATTCTCAACGTTCGCGCCCTCCCTTCATATCAACACCCTATATCACATCGCCGATCAGTTAGAACTCCAGATTCTAACTATCGAAGTGCAACCATATGCAATCTCAAAGACATTACGTGGTGCTGGTAAACAAGAGTTCAGTTCGATCTTTATAGATATAGGTGGAGGAACGACTGATATCGCGGTAGTAGATAAAGGTGGAATAGTGGGTACACGAATGTTTGCTTTTGGGGGTAGAGTTTTTACAAAAAGATTGGCCAAAGAGATGGGTGTGGATATGGAAGAGGCAGAACAATTAAAGCTAGATTATTCCTCCGGAAAATTACATGATGCAACAGCTAAAAAAGTATCCTCTCTACTTTCACGTGACGCTGAGCTCTGGGCGGAAGGAGTCGAAATCGCTCTTCAAGAATTCGAAGGCGTTGAAAGTTTTCCCAGCGATATTTTAATCAGTGGAGGTGGATGCGATCTACCTGAAATTAAATCCGCCCTACTCGCCCATCCTTGGATAGCAGTTTTGCCATTTTCACGATCTCCGCAAATCAAACACATTTTCCCGGGCCAGATTGAAAATATAGAAGATAAAACTGGCATGATGATTGCCAGCATAGATGTAGCACCGGCAGCACTCACAAGTATTACATGCGAAATATTAAGCTAACCAATAGCAATGAATATGGATAGAATACCTACAACAAAAATATTTATTGACGCTGACGAGGATATCGTCTTCGTTATTGATAAAGTAATCTCAGAATTAGGTACTCGTGCTTTACTTATTGTCCCAAAGCACGCCTTACTTACTAGTAGTCTAATTAATTTGAATTTACTCAGCAGAAAAGTTGCTGAAGCTGGAAAAAATATAATCCTTATCTCCTCTAGCGAGCTTGTATTAAAAAAGGGAAAATCTGTAGGCATTGTAGCTTATGAAAAGGTCGAAAATATTACGGAGGAAAGTTGGCAATTGTCCGGGGATATATTAGCTCAAATCAAAAATCAAAGACAAAAAGTCAAAGATACACTTATAAAACAAAGAACGCCTAAATATAGCGAATTAGTTGAACCTGAATCTGAACCCAAACAGATTCCAGATATGACTGAAAATGTAAATCCCTCTATTTCTGAAAGCATTGTTTATCCAGATATCCATAGTGAAAGTCCTACCATATCAGTTGAGCCTAAGATGATAAGCCTCGGAAAATTTAACATCCTGCCTGGGTCGGACATTTCTACCTTTGAAGAACCTAGAGGAACATCTAATACTAGTCTGACTAAGACCCTAACCGATGAGACTAAGTCTTTCTCTGGTTTAAACCCCAACACAAAGAAGAAAACTATTGGTTTTAATTTTATTGGACGAGATGTTGGGAAATTATTTAGTGAAAGTAAATCTCATGTTGGGCAAATGCGCAGATCTCAGGGGAATGCTTTCACAACTTCTACACGTTCATCTGGCTTAGGGAAGTTATTACGAATAATTATTTTTTTAATAATTCTGTCGCTTATCCTGCTATTCTTGGGATCCAAATACGCACATGTCAGCGTAACAATTGTTCCCAAGGCGCAAACCGCTAATGTTACAGAACGGGCGGTAGCACTTGGTAGCTTATCTGAGGTGAAATTAGATGCAAAGTCAATTCCTCTAAGGTCCGTTGTCTTTTCCCAATCAAGTTCAGATACTGCACCTACTACGGGGGAATCCAAAATTGGAACTAAGGCCACTGGTGTTATTGATATAACAAATAAAACATCCCAGGCTATTACGCTGCAAAAAGGCATAATTATTTCTCCACTCTCAAGTAGTTTGAAATTCCAGCTTACTCAAACGATTACCATTCCTGCCCGTTTTAGCGAATTGACATTTTCTACTTATCAAAACGCTCCTATCGAAGCAATGGAAGTTGGAGAGGAATATAATATCGGTAGCACGGACGTACAGATTGAGGGTTATAAATCAAACACAGAGTTAAGCGGTCGTATTTATAAAAAACTAACTGGAGGAACCTCTCAAATAATCAAAGTCGTTTCCCAATCCGATATCGATAATCTAAAAAAGCAAATACGAGCTCGCCTAGAAGAATCGCTCAAACAACAGGAACTAACTAAAATCAACTCCAATGATATTATTATAAAAGAAAGCGCAGTTTTCAAAGAAATTGCGTTTGAGACAACACAGAAAGTCGGAACTCAGGCCAATTCATTTGATATTTCAAAATTAGAGTATGAGTACTCTGTAAAAATTATATCCCGTGAAGATCTCGAAAAATTAGCTGATGGTTTATTCGCTCAAAGTCATGCGAATTCGATTACCAAAGAAATGCTAGAGGCGACGAGTGCTACTGCGGAAGAAATCAAATATATTGGAGAACAGAATAAAGTTGAATTTATCGTAAAAGAGTCAGCAAGTATAACTCCCGAATTTAATCAAAGTCTTCTAAAAGATACCATTAGATTAAAAAAGATTGCGGATGCGATTTCGGATCTGGAAAAGATCGAAGAAATCAGTTCTGCCAATATTAATTATTCACCATTTTTCATCCCCACCCAGTGGCGAAAGGTACCTGCCAATGACGCAAAAATCGAGATTACAATTAAATCTCCACTTTAACCCATGACGAAAATCCTTACTACTCTTGAACTTTCGCCCGACATATTGACAGACATTGCAAATGACTGATAAGATCTTATCAGTTTCTATGCTTGACTGCTAATTTGATTTTTCCCTTCGTGGATCGATTATATTCAAGCTAGAATACACTTTTACCGCCATTTTACATTATATTTTAATTCGTTTACAAACATGGCAAAGACCAAAATTTCTCCAATTGGAGGAAATATACTCGTAAAGCCCATTGAAGGCAACAAGACTACCGCGTCTGGAATCGTCTTACCTGATACTGTGGACAAAGAGAAGCCACAAAAGGGAAAAGTCGTAGCGCTAGGTACTGGGAAACTGAATGATAAGGGCGACAAAGTTCAATTTAGTGTGAAAGCTGGCGATACTGTACTTTTCAAAAAATACTCACCCGATGAAATTGAAATCGAAGGTGATGAATATTTGATAATGGATGAAGAAGCAATCCTTGCTGTAATAAATGAATAACATACTTCTCTTATATTTTTATTAACAAACAAATCATGGCAAAACTCATTATCTACGACGAACTGGCACGCAAAGCCTTAAAGAAAGGCGTTGATAAACTTGCAGACGCTGTAAGGGTAACTCTAGGACCCAAAGGTCGCAATGTTGCTTTACAGAAATCATACGGAGCACCAACTATTACAAAGGACGGAGTAACTATCGCGAAGGAAGTCGAATTGAAGGATAATTTGGAAAATATGGGAGCGCAATTGGTGAAGGAGGCTGCTACCAAAACCGTAGATACTGCTGGCGATGGGACTACAACTGCTGTTGTCCTTACTCAGGCCATTGTGAGAACTGGATTTAAAAATGTTGCCGCAGGTGCAAACCCGATGGAAATTAAATCCGGGATTGAAAAAGGAGTGGCTGCCGTTGTAGCCTATCTGAAAAAAGTAGCTAAATCAGTCAAAAACAATGATGATATAAAAAGAGTTGCGACTATCTCCGCTAACGGTGATACTGACATTGGGAATGCCATAGCAGAGGCTATGTCAAAAGTAGGGAATGACGGTGTGATCACAGTTGAAGAGGGTCAGACGTTCGGCATAAATATTAAAACCGTTGAAGGTATGCAATTTGACAAAGGCTACGTTTCCCCATACTTTGTGACAAATACCGATAATCTAACCGCCGAGATTGCTGATCCAGTGATTTTAATCACTGATGGGAAGATTTCAAATATCAAGGAATTTGTGCCCATCATTGAGAAAATCGCTCAGACCGGTAAGAAGGACATCGTAATTATAGCTGATGAGATTGAAGGCGAAGCACTCGCAACATTAGTCGTAAACAAACTAAAGGGCATTTTGAATGTTGTAGCGGTAAAAGCTCCAGCTTTTGGTGACAGGAGAAAAGCCATGCTTCAAGATATTGCCGTTTTGACTGGAGGCACTGTGATTTCAGAAGAAGTAGGGAAAAAACTCGAGAACGCTGAATTTTCAGATATGGGTAAAGCGGACAAAGTAATAGTTGGTAAAGAAGAAACAACAATTGTTGGAGGTAAAGGCGAACAATCCAAAATCAAAGCTCGGATCGAGTCAATAAAGAAAGAAATTGACAACACTGAGAGCGACTACGATCGAGAGAAACTTCAGGAAAGACTTGCGAAACTTTCTGGTGGAGTTGCTGTATTGGAAGTAGGCGCCGCTACTGAAGTCGAATTAAAAGAGCGTAAGGATAGAATTGAGGACGCACTTGCTGCTACTCGTGCTGCTGTTGAGGAGGGTGTGGTTGCCGGCGGAGGCATTGCCCTTCTAGACGCTAAGAAAGCTCTTGAGTCTATTAAAGCTATTCGTGACGAACAGATTGGTCTGAATATTCTGAGTGAAGCCCTAGAATCTCCTTTTAGACAGATTATTATCAATGCGGGAAAAGAACCAGCCGCCATCATGAATGATGTGGGCAATGGTAAGGGCTTTGATGCTCGAGAAGAAAAGATCGTTGATATGATTGCGATTGGTATAATCGATCCTGTGAAGGTTACGCGACTAGCCCTTGAAAATGCGGCTTCGATAGCGCAGATGATTCTTACGACTGAAGCGGTTGTATATGATGCGCCAGAGGAAAAGGAAGACAAAGGCGGACGTGGTCCAGGAGGCATGGGAGACATGGATGGGATGATGTAGGTTTTAGATAAAAAAGTTTAAAGGGGTATAAGGCGATTTCGCAATTGCGAAATCGCCTTTCTGTTCCCTCAACATATCCACCTGCCGTCTTTCTGGGGAGCGTAGCGACACCAGAATCTCGTACCTCTGTAAACCTTGCGTCATTCTGGCTTGCCTGTCTACCTACCTGCGCCTGCCTACGCAGGTAGAGCCAGAATCTACCCTCCTCACAATGCAATCTGATTCTGGATGCGTTCGCTTCGCTCACTTATCTACCTGCGTAGACAGACCAGAAAGACGCCAGAGGCACTCCTGCCTCCCCTCTATGTCATTCCTGCGCCTGCCTACGCAGGTAGGAAAGCAGGAATCCAGTCCTCTCTGTGTCATCCTCACGAAAGTTGTAATACCTTCACCCTGGATCCCCGCTTTTCCACCAGAGGCGGACAGGCGCGGGGATGACAACAAAAAGAGAAATGTCCTTATCGTCTTTCTGGGGAGCGTAGCGACGCCACCTGCCTGCCAAGATCCTATGTCATTCTGGCTTGACCAGAATCTCGTACCTTCCTATCCCTGTGTCATTCCTGCGCCTGCCTACCTACCTGCGTAGGCAGGCGCAGGTAGGGTCAGAATGTCCATACTCCTTCCTTTATTTTCGCTATAATAGAATCAGGACAAACCAGCTCAACTATGAAAAATATGTCGCACAAACTCGCGCTTCTCACTATTTTGATTTTAATCACTATTTCTTTCTTACTCTTTTTTCATAAGGACGTAGTCGCTCCTGTTTCTGAAAACGATCGGACAAGCTTGCCCGACTTACTTATTAATGAATCTATGATGAAAATCTCGAGTCCAGCCTTTGAAAACACTGGAGAGATACCTTCGAAATACACTTGTGATGGAGATAATGTTAATCCTCCGCTCTCTTTCGTGGATATTCCTGACGGAACTAAATCACTAGCCCTTACGGTGGATGATCCGGACGCTCCGGTGGGACTTTGGGTACATTGGTTGGTATGGAATATTGATCCTCAGACTAATGAAATTCTGGAAAATTCTATTCCTTTGGGTTCAACCGAAGGCATCACAAGTTTCGGAAAGGCTGGGTACGGAGGTCCCTGCCCACCGGATAGAGAACACCGATACTTTTTTAAACTTTACGCTTTGGATATTACGTTAGATTTGCCAGGCACAGAAAAAAAGGACCGTTTGGAGAATGCTATTCAAGGGCATATCCTAGCTCAAGCTGAGCTGATGGGGAGATATGATAGGAAAAGATAATAGCGTTAATGATAACCTTGGTAAAACTAACATAAGCGCTACTGAGCTCAATTTGTCCTGAGCCTTCTTCGGTGTCATCCTGAACCTTCTTCGGTGTCATCCTGAGCTAAGCCTGCCCAAAGCTAATCGAAGGGTCGAAGGGTGACATACCTAATATTCTTACTTATAAAATACAATGAGAAAAGAGTTAGATATAAACAATTATTTCCATTCTTTCCTGAGATATTTCATGCGAATATTTAAAGCATTGACTATTTCGATTGTGTTAATTCTTGTATATCTATTTCTATTTATTCAGCTCTTTCGGCTATATTTCTTTGTTATTGATGACACGCCAAACGAACCCACCGGATCTGTACAAGAAGGCGAGATAATAGTGCAAGAGCTTGAGCTTTTTAAACAGCGAAATGGATATTATCCAACGGATTTCAACCAGTTAGGGTTAGGAGAAAATTCGAAAATTGATACCAGTCTTTATGATCTTCAAATAGAGCAGGAAGGCAAGACTTTCACACTCTGCTTTGATAATTCACCTCCCATTATTTGCTATGACAGTGATAGGAAAGAATGGCAGGGATACAGATAACTTTCGGACTCAAATGAATTAAGCCTTAACACTCGAGAAAGGACGATATGAAATATGTAACGTACGAGCACATCTTGACTCAAACCAAATTAATGAGGAGATATTATCCTATTAAAGTTCCAGCCCTTTCAGACCTGAGACTTTACAGCGCTTGCTAGAAAATGCACAGGATCGAATGGAAAAGTTATATATCGATCGGCTCGAGGTGATTGCCCATAAACTTCCCTATTACAGTTATGTCCCCCAACAATATCCACTATAGGCGTATCTACGATTATGAATTGCCTAGGTCTTCGGTCAAAACTACCAGCATTACCCATAAATCCATTTGCTACGACATTTCTTGCCATTGGGCAACTAGCAACATAACTCCTAAAACTGTCACCAGCACTATACAAACCTGCTTCAACCTTCAAAACTTCTCCTGCCCTTATTCCGTTATTTAGCTCAATTCTAATATTTGACGACCCATCATCGACAGAACGAAATGCTATAAACCCCTCACCCCTACTTGAATTCCGACCCCCTGAGTCACCCCAAAGTGGCGAAAGAATTACATTCCAATCAGGAAGAAAGAGACTCAACGTGTGATTGTTACCATCACCAGCAAGATAAACAGAAGGTGCCACCATCGCTTGTACGTCTCGATTCCATATTGAATCCCCTCTAAAAAGATTCCTGCTCACTTGTGCATACGAACCAGTTTGTCCTTCATAATGGAGAACTTCGCCAGCAGCTTTCATTGGTCCGATCAGCTGAAATTCACGGATCCCTTCTGCATTATGACATTGAGTATTGAGCATATAATCTCCTCTAAGCCTTCTGCTAAAAAGCGCAACCATATTTAGAAAAAGATTTTTAAGATACTCACTTACTTCTGTCTCGGGAACCCGAATTTCTGTCCCAAGCTCTTGCCTAAGAGCTCGCTTATGATATTCAATATACCCTCGCACAGCTTCATCTAATTCTTCGACCATAGCTGACATAATATTCGTTTTTTAATAAAATAAATAATTTTTTCTTCTAGAAAAGAATTATCCCTACATTCTCCTATTTTTTTTTGACATTTCCTGACAACCTCAATATATTTACTATATCACTATAGGGTGGTATAATATACTCATTATGAAGACAAAACGGATTGAGACTATTTGGGAGTATTCGATAAATACAGAAACTGAAAGGGTGCTTTATACTGCCCGGGGTATTGCCAATGGATTTTATCAATTCAATAATTTTCTAGTCGTTCCTTCGAATTACCCTTCAACTCAAACCAACCTTGTTACCATACCCAATCTGCGCTATGAATCAATGCGCAATTTTTGGAAAAAGACATCCAAATTATCTCCAGAACTTCCTCTCAATTATCCGCGAACACTTACCGAGCCTGTAAAGGCACTTCTAACTTCAACATTCAATCCAACTATTGATTATCGTACCCAACAAAGGGAATGGGAAACTATACAATCGTCTATACTAGGCGTATTAGACAAACTATTTCCTCGGGAAATGAAAAAGATAAAAAAACTAGTAATTTATCCAACATATTTTGGTACAAAACTTTCTTTTTCCTTTCCAATCAATAGTACCATATACCTTTACTTACGACACGATCATGGACCAGCAAACATCGTTTGGGGAATTGTCAGTTCGCTTAACCGAAAAAAACACTTCAATAATTATCTCTCCACATGGAGCGAATCACAAATCATAGCAGATTGGATTATCGGTGAAACCGAAATAAATGACCTTTTGGAAAAAAATCGAATTAAAAAGGATTATTCCGCTCTGCAGGAGACACGTAGAGGATACTCTAAGGAGGCCGTAGAAGCCAGCAAAGTATTCTACAAAAGACATGATATAGATTGGACAGCAAATACCATTCGGGCTGAGCATGGGGAGATAATTATCAATGGCAAACCGATAAAGATTTTCAATCCGAAGGAGGCTAACGTCCTATTCATGCTTCTTGCCAACCGTGGTTCAGCTGTAGATGTTTATAAAATAGGAGAAGTATTTTGCGGTTCGTGCGATAAATTCAGCCTTTACGCTATATCTAAGTCCATCCAACGACTCCGCGACAAACTTGATAAACTCGGCATAAGCGGATCACTTATACAAACAGTCCACGGACAAGGATTTATGATCCGATGATTTAACTTGACAGGCTTGACAGACTTGCCCGCCTCCCCTCTATGTCATTCTGGCTTGACCAGAATCTCGTACCTCCCTATCCCTGTGTCATTCCTGCGAAAGCAGGAATCCAGTTTGCACCTGCACACTCTGTCATCCTTATAACAACTATAATACCATTACCCTGGATCCCCGCTTTCGCGGGGATGACAACAATGAGAGAAATGATTACACACGAATCAGAATTTTAGCTTTGAGCGCCTCTAGCGAAACCACCTCTCGTCTTTCTGGCTTGCTTGCCTACGCAGGTAGGGCCAGAATCCGGCCTCCTCACAATGCAATCTGATTCTGGATGCGTTCGCTTCGCTCACTTACCAGAAAGACACCAGAGGCACTCCTGCCTTCCCTCTATGTCATTCCTGCGAAAGCAGGAATCCAGTTTCCTTATCTCAAAATTTGCTTATAAATCCCCAACTAAAGAATTTAACACTTCGCTCAACATAATTTTCTATATTCTCCTCCATCTCTTCAGTCCATAAATATCTGCACAAAGTATTCCCTCCGTTATATGAATTCATGGATTCCTGCTTTCGCAGGAATGACATAGAAAGACACTATTCTCCGCCTCCCAACTAGCCACGCTCAAGCGCGGGGATGACAATAAAAAAGATGTTCCGAAATCTACCACGCATCTCTAGCCCAAACTTGCTGAGAAAAATGGAAACCAGATGATAGGTTGACTCAACTGACAATAGCCTTGTCAAAAGAAAACACTTCCGCACGATTCCGTTTCGCTAGAGTCATAAGCAACCTGTCTACATAGTCTAATTTAGTATCCTTTCTAAACGCTTGAGCACTTTCATACAGTAACTCTCGGTCAGGAATCATTAAAAAACGCGTGTCGAGAATAGATTGTAAAAATTCCGCAACTTCACGGCGGGTAAGTTGGTAAAGTCTACGCAAAACAAAATCCAGCTCAAAAAAAATCTCTCTTTCTACCACCAGTTCAATTTCTCCTTTGTCAGCCAATGCAAACAGATCCTCTACTTTCTGGAATTGCGCCATGTGATCTTGTAATAGATACCGTAAAAGCACATTAGTATCAAGATAGTATCTTGGCATAATATTTGGATTTATTTCTTTAAGTGCTTTTTTGTAACTGCCTCACCAATCACCTTGTTTTCTTGCTCTATAGTCTTACCCAGACTGCCGTTGCCCTTCAACTTTCTGTCCGCAAACTTTGCTCTGAAAGAGGTTATATCTCTAGCAGGAACTAGGATTATCTCATTTCTCTCTTTGTTTACAGTCATTTTCATTAAACTGCGGAGATTAATCCCCAAAAGCCGACGTACCTCGGCGGGTATGCTTATTTGTCCCTGAGATGTAAGTGTGATATGACTGGTCATGTTACATTAAGTTATTAACCCACATTAATTATAGTTTATCTATTAAATTTATGCAAGTTAATAAATATAGATTACATCCATATCACATTTGACCAACAACAACATGGCGCGTCGTAACACCCCCTCAATCCCCCTCTTAACCTAAGAGGGGGACAGAGACACCCTTCTGTATCATTCTGGTTTGACTACGCAGGTAGAAAAGCGTAGCGAAGCCAGAATCCTCGTATGCCTTTCTCACCTATCGTCTTTCTGGGGAGCGTAGCGAAGCCAGAATCCCGTACCACCCCAAACCCCACGCCTTTCCGTCCTCCTCACAATGCAATCTGATTCTGGATGCGTTCGCTTCGCTCACTTATTTATCCGCCCTTGGCGGACCAGAAAGACAAAAAAAGGGATGTTCACGCATCCATGATATTTTCCCCCGGCCAGCGCGAGTACATAAGCAATTCTGATTCCTCTTCCTGCTTCGGAAAATCTTGCCAGATACGATCAGTAATGAACGGAGCGAAAGGATGCAAAAGTCTAAGATAAATATCTAGACACTTCCAAAGAGTCCACAGCGCGGCTTCACGGGATGCCTGTGCTTCATCGCTTGTGTTTATAGCTTTACCCTCTTTATCTTTCGTATAAGTTCGAGTTTTTACCTTTTCGATATAAATATCCGCGAATTCATGCCATAGCGATTCGTAAATTTCGGAAGCTGCAACACCAAACTGAAACTTTTCCATACGGTCTGTTGACTCATGAACAAGTCTCGCTATTTTTTCAAGCATTAGATTATCATCTTCATTAAAACCTGTCGAAGGCCTAACGAAGCTATGAACTAGTAAGTTCTCGCTATCGATCATCCCAATGACAAACTTCGATACGTTCCAAATTTTGTTACAGAAATTCCTGAAATTCGCGATTTTCTCCTCGTACAGTCGATAATTTTGTCCTACCCTATTCCCCACAACAAAACTGAGACGCAAAGCATCTGTTCCAAATTTCTGCATCATCTCAAATGGATCTATTCCATTCCCTTTTGATTTGCTCATCTTCACCCCATTTTTATCCAAAACCAAACCGTGTAAATACACCCTAGCGAATGGCACCATACTTTTATCAAACCTTCCCAATGGGTTATTCTTGTCCTCATTTAACCTTTTTGTGGTAAGCGCTTTTGTAACTTTAGCAGCTTTATACGGACATAGAAGCATCATTCTCGTGACCCAAAATATCAAAATATCCCAACCAGTTTCCATCACCTGCGTAGGGTAATATTGCTCAAAATCTCCCTTACGAGCCAACAATGTGACTGCAGGCCATTGACCTGAACTGAACCAAGTATCGAAAACATCCTCATCTTGCACCCAACCTGGCTCGGGAATTGTCAGTCGAACATACTCCCCATTCTCCATTCCATTATCAATGGTACTCTGAACTGTCTCCATGCCTAACTTTCTGCGCATTACACGCACAATACCGTTATGGGACACAAGAAGAATTTTTTTGCCCAAATAATTAGCGCGAAGGAATTCAATCATCTCTTCCACTCTTTTGTCTACGTCACTTATGCTTTCACCACCGGGAACTGTTTCCTGTCGATCAAGTTTAGTGCCTGGATACTTTGCCACCACTTCGCTTTTTTTCATATATTCAAAATCTCCAAAATCTCTTTCAATAAATATCTCATGCGATTCTACTTTGATACCTAGTTTTTTCCCGACAATTTCTCCTGTTTCTTTCGCCCTCGAAAGGGTTGAAGTTAGGATAATGTCAAAATTCTCTTTTCTTAGATTTTCAGCTGTAGCCTCTGCTTGTTGTTTTCCTAAATCGGTCAAAGGTGAGTCGTGACGACCGCAAAAACGATCTTCCGCGTTTGCCTCAGATTGTCCATGTCGCATCAGAAAAAACTCCCTTCCAGGAGGAGTGATACTGACGCGCATGAAGTCAGCGTAATCCTCTTTTTTCTCTAACACCTTGTTCCCGATTTTTTCCTTTACTTCACCGGTTTCCGCTATATATTCTTGAGGTTGCGACTTATACCAAACCGGAACACGATAACCCCACCATAATTGACGAGTAATACACCAGTCTTCAGGCTGATCCATCCAATTCAAATAAACATTTTGTTTGCCGGTTGGCATAATTTCGCTCATTCCTTCTTCTACTAATCGTTTTGCCTCGACCTTCAATCGTTCGGTTTTCAGAAACCATTGGTACGATATCAAGGGTTCGATCTGATGCTTGCAACGTTCACAAATCTGAATACGATTTTCATAATCATTATCTATACCTACAAGCATGCCAATCTTTTTCATCTCCTCCACAATAGCGTCTCGAGCTTCAATAGCTTTGAGACCGGCAAACCTACCTGCCAAATGATTTAATGTTCCATCAAAGTTGATTACTTGTTTTTCTGGAAGCACTTCTGGGTGTCGTGTCGCAATGTCCCAATCTTCTTTGGCGTGAGCCGGTGTGACTTTTAGCGCGCCCGTGCCAAAGTCTCGGTCAACCGCGATATCAGCTATTATTTTTAACTTTGCGGTACCATTCAAAGTAATAACTTCAAACTCTTTACCCACGAATTCCCTATACCTATCGTCATCAGGATGAACCGCAATGGCTGTATCTCCGAACTTTGTCTCAGGTCTCACCGTTCCAATCACAAAGCCATTAGTATAGAACTTATCGTCAGGATACTCATCAAAAAGTATCACATGAACTCCTGCAAAATATCTGCCAAATCTTTTCGTTAGCGCGTCAATCTCTGCTTTGATATCTAAATCCCGGTTTTCATCATTTTTCACAATTAATTTATAATCACCATCAAGGCGCATCATAAGCCCTATGGCTTTACCCCTCAATTTAACACCTGCCTTTAATCCAGTCTCGTATCCTAGAAATATTACGTCCAAATTTTTCCCGTCTGCAGGGTTTATTTCATTCGGTAATTCACCATAATAATCAAATTCCCATTCATAGTTTGTACCTTTATCTGATTTCCACTCCATGCCTTTGAATCTCTCAACTATACCTTCAACTTCTACCCCCGCATACTTATTTTTTATAAACACAGCATTTGGATCCGGTTGTAAAAATCCATATTTAAACCAAACAAACTGGGTTTTTGAATCTTTGTACTCGGTATCAATATCCGCCAAAGCTGATTGACATCTCACGCACCAGTTAATTAGTCTTTTTCCTCTGTAAATTAGATTATCATGATACATATCTATAAATGTTTGCAACACTTCTTTTACAATTCTTGGATCGAGCGTAAACAATTCTCGGGAATAATCAGCAGAGAGACCTAATTTCTTTTCTTGCTTTCTGGCTATCTCACTATTTAACATACAAAAATCATAACACTGCCTATAAAATTCCTCTCTGCCTAGATCTCTTTTTGAAATCTTTTTCTTTTGCAATTCATTTTCGAATACAACCTCGGTTTGAATCCCAGCATGGTCTTTGCCTGGAAGTAACAATACCCGTTTTCCTTTCATTCTCTGATATCTACCCATAAGATCTTGATAAGCATATCCGGACATGTGACCAAGATGCAGATTGCCATTTGCGTTCGGTGGAGGAAGTATATTTGTATAACTTTCCCTCTGATCAGCTTTAGCTCCAAAGTTAGTGGCCAATTCCTTATTTGAGACGTATTCTGGCGCGAAGCAATTTTTTTCATTCCAGTAGTTCAAAATTTCTTCCTCGGTTTTTTGAGGATCGTATGGTCCCTTCGGCAACATAGTTAGTATAGAAATAAAGTTAACTTTGGCTAGATACAAAAAAACCCCAGCACATCTTAATTGTTTAAGAATGGCTGAGGACCAATTAATATTCTTGGCGGTACCACCTCATTTCATCCCGTGACGCGGGGTGCGCTCAATTAATAGCTATCACGGGCAAACCCGGGAAGTTCTAATCTCGAACTACTTTCGATTTCTTCTTCCTGCTCTTCCGGTGACGAATTCCGGAATCAAACGCAATGAATTTTAGCACAAATATATGTTATATTATCTCTGATAAGTAAAATTTTCATTCTCCTTTGTTATAGTATTTTGCAATGAAGCAAATTTCTCTATTTATCTCGATATTAATTATAGGGTTGGGTATTGGTATTTTATCCACCTCCTATTATTACTCACAAAGAGTTGACTCCGCCATATCAGAAGAAGAAAATACTTTTGCCAAAACCGTGCAAGACGACACATCTATAGCAAAAGGAATTTATACTCAGCCCCCGAAGAGTGATAGTAATGACATAATCGAAGAAGAACCAGTGGATAGCTTTGAAGCAGAACCGGTGTTCACTGATATTGAATATATAGTTAGTGCCAATCAGATTATTGCTACTGATAACTCTGGGGCCCAGAGTGTCCGCTGGGAGAATAATGACACAAAGTATACGATTGATGAATTAGTTGTAGATAAGCAACATATTTATTTATCTATCCTACTCGGACGCTATGAATTAGTCGGACCTGAAAATGATAATACCCTTATAGGTTCACGCTTGATAATCTTAGACAACAAAGACCTTTCAAAAGAAGTTCGCTTTACTACAAGTGATAAATTCGGAGAGAACATGATTGGTTATCTCTCAGATCCAACGTTTGACGATAAAGCTGAAAACCTATATGTAAACTCAAACTACGGTGGCCCTGGAACAATAATTTTTGAAATAGACACAAAGTCATTGACAATAAAAAATGCCTATGATGGGAGTTTAGATAGGATACTCCCGTCTACCATAACTAACCCCATGTACGCCCAATACGCAGGGTGGCTGGTTGTTTGGAAACATCTTTATTATCCAGGTGGGTTAGGCGGTTCTTATGATGAGGGTTCTTATTGAACCCAAAAACTGGTGAAGCAGAAGAAGACCCGATTGCGAATTCACCAGAAGAGCTAAAGGAATTTTATTCATCCTTATGAAATAAACTATAGTCTTCTAAATAACTCTAAAGTTCATGAGCTAATGTGAATGCTACTTTTTAATAGGAAGGATAAAAACAACTTACTAGCATTCCATAGGGAGTTAGCTAAACTTTTCCAACTCTTTTTCATTTACTTTAAATCAAGCCATATAGTTGGAAATATAGGTCGATTATGATATAGTTAAATATATTTTTTCTATTAGCATATCAGTAGTATTGCAGGAACTAGATTTCTCACAACTAAATGATGCGGCAAGTATGGTCGCCCGGACTCTAGACCCATGGCGCACAACACACGGAAATACAGCACCTTTGTGCCACACAGCTAACGCTGCTCTCGGTATTCATTTAGCAAACCTTTCGGGTATAGAATTAGCTCCCCTGCCGGCACAGGGGAGGTTAAGTGGGCCCCCTGGGGTCTTCATACGCTTCGCTAGACTGAGAGATAAAAAAATGCCGCACTCTCACTTGCTATATAGAGGAGAATCCCGAATGTACGCCCTAGATTCAGCCTACGATCAAGTAGATTGTAGGCGGCCACATTTAGCAACGGAGGTTAACGGGTATGAAGATTTGAGGAAAAATGGATACAGTGGTCCCCTCTCACATATTCGAGACAATTTTAATCCCGATTCGGATGAAGCAAAAAGATTATACGGAAGCTTAGGACTGAAGGCGCTCCCTGCTTTTGAAGCAGCTCTCTTCAAATTAACTGGATTTGGATTAATTGTGCTAGGTCGAGCAGACATTTTGGGATTACTTTTGAGCCAATTCTATAATAGTAATGATGCTATACCTCTTACGAACGGTTATTCGATCACTCTCGGAACGCTAACAGAAGTTCAAGGGGAACTCGCTTATTTGCAAGAAACACTTATTCGATTCACTCGAGATAAGTTAACAGAGAAAACTTTACAACTTAGATATGATCATGAACCTGCTGCAAGAGCTCTAAAACTCATATGATAAATCTAGCTCCAGAGACATCCAAAATTTCTTGAAACTTCTTGCTATAAATTAGAGTAACGAATTTATTTATTTTCCCTAATTCTACTTAATTAAATCCTAGAAACTTATTGAGTATATACTCCAATTCTGGATGGAATTTTTCTCCTTTCTGCTTTAATTCTTCTATTCCTTTTAAGGTTAACAGTTCAACTTTTTCAACTTCAACAGGATCAGTCTTATAATTTTCGCTTAATTCACCTGTATAAACGTTCAAAAATTTAAAAAAGCCTCTCGGATCATCATATCTATCTTTAAACCATAATCTGAATCCAGGACGGATACCCAATTCTTCCTGACATTCCCTTCCCGCAGCCTGTCTAGGTGTCTCGCCGGATATCACATGTCCATTTGCGGAGGTTACCCAACATAATGGGCAAAAGCTTTTATTCTTGCTCCGTTGTTGCAATAATAGACGCTTTTTTTTATCAAAGAGCAAAACGTGGACTATCCTATGAGGTAACTTACTCTTGTATAACTCTTGCTGTTCTACTGAGTCAATAACTTCATCAAATTCATTTATTACATCATTGAACTCCATTGTTTTAAAATTTACATTTAGAAATAGGCGAAACAGAGGATCGCAGAATTCCACTTGCTTATAACTTCAACAATATTATAATATTAACATAACTCCAGTATTATTTGATTTTACTTTTCGACAATTATGCACACTTTACCGCAACTACAATACGAATACAATGCCCTTGAGCCCTTCATCGATGAACAGACCATGCACATTCATCACACCAAACATCATCAAGCGTATATTGACAAACTAAACACCGCGCTTGAGGGCCTTAAAGAACTGGCTAGTTTGCCCGTTGAAGAGCTATTGCAAGCCATCGACGAAGTACCTGAAGACAAACGTCAAGCAGTTATAAACCATGGTGGTGGGCACGCAAATCATTCATTATTCTGGCAGACACTAACGCCGAAATCAGAGCAAAAGCTTGAGGGACAAATTATTGAGCAACTTGAAAAGAAATTTGGCAACATGGATTTATTTAAGGATGAATTTGCCAAAACCGCGATGAGTAGATTTGGCTCTGGCTGGTCATGGCTTGTGTTGGCTGCGGATAATTCCCTCCATTTGATTTCCACACCCAACCAAGATTCGCCCCTTCTCGATGGGCATATCCCACTGCTAGGGCTTGATGTATGGGAGCACGCTTACTATCTGAAATATCAAAACCGAAGACAAGAGTATATCGATGCTTGGTGGAATGTTGTAAATTGGGCAAAAGTGGAAGAATTGTTTGTCAAAGCATGGGACAAGGACAGGGCACTTCTTTAATTCCACTAAGTTGTTTGCGCTAAATCAAATCCGGCTAAATGTTCTTTGGAATTCATTTTCCGAATTTATACTTCCCTCTTGCTGCGTAGGTTGTGGCAAATACCATACCCTCCTTTGTGATTATTGCAAAACCCGGGGCATCTATTACGCAGCCGGTCGCAACTGTCACGTATGTAGACAGGATATCTTAGGTACCCGGCCCGAAACTTTTGTGCATAAAGGTTGTGAAAGCAGAACCAATCTCAGCCGAGTAGCGGTTTGTTATCAGTACACCGACCTTGCAAAGGCACTTGTGTCGGAGTTGAAGTATCACTTACAGACAAAGGTAGCGGAAATAATAACGAATCTTATACTCGAATCGATTGATATTGATTTTTTTAGTAATGCTGTTTTGGTTCCCATACCTTTACACAGATTCAAGCTTTGGTCCCGCGGATTTAATCAAGCTGAATTAATTGCACAAAAATTAGCAAAACGTATTAATCAATTTGGTAATAGTATCGAAGTGAAAAACTTAGTAGATCGAACTCGCAACACAAAGACTCAAGTTGGAATGGACAAAACACAACGTATGGAGAACCTGAAACAAGCTTTTATGCCAAACTTTCGTTTGATAAAACAGGTTAAGATTTCGGGTCTTGAACCTATTCTAATCGATGATGTGATGACTACGGGCACAACCCTCGAAGAGTGCGCTTCCATCCTGAAAAAAGCTGGGATAAAAGAAGTTAAAGCGTTAGTCTTTGCGCGTGGATAGTATGCAACAATATAACCGGCAACCCCATAGTAATCTATGCTATAATATTATGCTCTTTTACAAGATGTCGAAGCTCGCCGAGAGTATCTAAAACGATCTATTTTTGAATCTTCTCGGGGGATGTCCAGGCTTCGACAGGGTAAATTTTGATTTGTTGGCATGCCGGAGTTGAAATTTTCTCCGTTATCAACAAATTTCAGCCAATTTAAACGGCATTCAAAACATTTTCAGCAAGGTTGTAAAAAGCTTGGAAGCTGCTTCCGATTTTATCGCTAGCGCTTTTTTGCCAAAATTCAACTTTGCTTCTGTAGCCTAAACTCGACATACTGAGTTTGACTCGGAGACCATAAATTTTCTTTCCCGAATGAGAGATTTATGGTCGTCACAAAGTTCGGGTACAGCTTAGTTCTCTGGCCCGAGAACTAAGTCAAGAATATAGGGCGCGGGGTTTGCTAGTTTTTTGTTCGCTCTTTATTAGCAAATCACCTAAACAATAGAACGAAACAAGCATGTAGAGGGCAAATGAAAATTACTTTGGACGCGGGTTCGATTCCCGCCATCTCCACAAGGGCCTTGGCATTGATCTTTAGATCAATGCCAGAGCCCTTTATGATGAACTGGGATAAGAACCCGCAGGGTTCGACAAACCAGGTGTTAGTTAAAACGAGCTTTAGCGAAGTTTGAACTTAACCTGAGTTGTGGCCTGTGGCTATTCCCGCCACTTTAATTTTGTTATGATTTAAAATGGTCGATACCGAAGGGTCCCACAGTAGATGAACAAAGGGCTGCCTACTACAGAGCTAATCGCGATCATGCCGGACGAATAAACTTATTGGAAGACCGAGAAAGAATTTGTCCATATTGCAAAGATACTAATCCCTGTACAGGGGTCGACCATTGTGTATCTTGCGGGAATAGCTTAAGAGGAGCTAAAAGAGCTAATACTAGCAGATTTGATCCAACTAAGTATTGATTGCCCAACAAGCAAATTACTTCAGTTCAATAACGATTTAGCTTTGAACAATAACACCTAAGGTACCACCAATACCCGCAAAACATTGTTAGTCCGGTAGCGCTTGAGTAACACGTTGTGTAAGGATTTGTAAGGTCTGTTGAATAAGAGGAAGTTCATATCTATAAGCAGCAACATCTTTAGCTTTGTACACTTGTTCCATTCCTTCGAGAGAAGAGTTATCAATATAGCCCTGTAGTTCATCTTTCCTTCGTGTAAAGTACTGAATTAAAGCTGGTCTCAACTGACCCGTTATAAATTCTTCACTAGTAAGTTCTCCCCATAAAGTACTCAACTCAGGGAATCGATCTTTCGTAAAATACTTTCCTACAGTATATCCATCTTCTACTTCCCTACTTTCCTTAAAATCACTTTGAGTCAAAGGTAATGCTTTTAATGTGTCAGATCCGTGCATGAGAGCAAGCATATCAGCGGGAGCTTTAATAAGTTTGCCCAATAAAAATTTCCTCTTATCCTCTGGCGTCAATGGTTCGGGGGATTCGTCGATTTCCCCAAGGCTAGCTAGTAGGTCTTCGAAACCATTTAATAGGTCAACTGCTCTGGCACCACCCACTGGTGCTATATTGTAATTAGGGGCACCAGTAAGAGTCACGCACACTTGTTCGGCAGCTTCTCGGTTTGAATTTGCATAAGGTAATTCTTTGCTTTGATCTGTTGACATATAGTTATGATTTTATAAATTTAAATATGCAACAGGACAATTCTCGCATATATATATATATTGCAAGGACGCGATATCTTCCACGTCAGATCCGCCTAATTTGTCAAGTACGAGGAGGGAGCTTCCTTGAAATCTGCCAATTTCAAGGAGTTAGATTTATGGTAATTAAATTTCATTAAACCTCCGCTTTCTGGTGTATCATCAATGAAGACTTCTGACTTTTTACAAGAAATGTATACCGTATATATCCTTAGATGTAACGATAGTTCTCTCTATACGGGGATTACGAATAATCTTCCGAAGCGACTTGGTGACCATAATGAAGGTAGGGGCTCTAAATACGTACGATCTAAATTACCTTTTAAGTGTGTATACGCTATCGAAGTTGCTGATAGATCGCTAGCGTTGAAAATGGAAAGGAAGATAAAACAAATGACCAGATTACAAAAGGAGGAGTTAATAAAAAAGGGAGGATCCCTCTCCTCCCGGGCAACGATAAATAATTAACTTCGAAATATTCCGAACTCTTTAAAAAAAATCGGCTCCTTATGCTGATTTCTTATCCCCCATTTCACATTCCTTGCAATTTTTCATGTGAGTGGCAAGTTCGTATAGAGCAGAGACTCCAACTAGCACATAGACTAATCTAGAAACCATGGCGTCTTGGCCTCCAAAAAGCATCCCTACATCCCATCCCAAGAGACCGACTAGAAGCCAATTCAATCCTCCCACCATAAGTAGAAGAAAGGTTATCTTGTGTAGCATACCGTATGTAAGATAAAAAATAAGTTACGCCTAAGTTTAACAAAAAGAACCGATAATAGCATTCGCCTTCCGCAATAAGTTATAATTATAAGTATTCATTATCCCAACTATTAATATCATTGACTTTTGCTATGCATGATCAAACCACAACAAAACAAGAGATCTGGGATCCTGATGCATACATCCTCGAAATCGAAATAGATGGTACTAAATTCAAATTTCAGTGTCCGGATAGGATGAGCATGGACACGCTTGGCCTTGAACTGCTTGCTTCAACCTTTGGACGCTACAAAGCCGATGAAATACGGAACAAACTTGCTGCTATAAAAAACTAATGATCTTTTGTTTTAGTTAAAACATTTCTTTCTTAGCTCGACGGAAGCAAAGAAGAGAGAGCATTTATTTAGTTCGCCCAATAATGTTATAATTGCCTTGCGATGATCAGGAATAAAAATTACTTCAGTAGCTTTTTATTTCTCGGGATTCGATACTTTATTTTTTTATTTTATGCCTAAATCATGACGAATAAACTATTCGTAGGCAACATTTCCTGGCGAGCCACAGAAGACCAACTCAAAGAAGTCTTTAGCCAGGTTGGAACGGTTCTTGATGTCAAAATCATTTACGATAAGGTAAAGAACCGATCAAAGGGATTCGGGTTCGTGACTATGTCAACTCCCGAGGAAGCGCAAAAGGCTATTGAAGAGCTAAATGCGAAGGCCGAAGTCGACGGTAGAGTAATCTATGTGTCGGAAGCAAAGCCACAGAAGGAAGAGCGAGACTAAATAAACTTTAGCGATACTTCCAAACCCTCCCAAACTGGGAGGGTTTTTTATTTGATTTGAACATTCCATTCTTTTATACTGTTTGTAGATTAGTCAAGGTTTCTTTACATATTAACCGTTCACAAACATGAAGCTCGAAAATTCAACCGCAATGTCTGCCCCGAAAACTAGAAATTTCACTTTATTATTAGGCGCGGGATTTCTAATACTTGGATTATTGTTTGCGATAATTGCTGTGGCAGTTAGCGACAAAGAGCCGACCGAGGTTGCTTCCAAAGCTTCAGAGCCAAGAACTTTTGTAGTCTGTTCAGAAGTCCGACGAGAGTGCGACTATCCTGTACAGGCAGTACAACCTAACGGTGAAGCCATACGCCAAGCAGTAAATGTCGCACAGGACGGAGATACCATACTCATTAAGAGTGGGCATTATCAGATGCCAGCAACCAGCATTAATATAAATAAAATTTTGACCCTACAAGGGGAAGGGAATGGGACCGAACTAACAGTGAATGATTCAGATGGAGCATATATCTTTTACGCGGTAGAAAGCCTGAATGTAATCAATATCCGGTTTAATCTAGGAACCCGGGGGGGTGTTCTGATCGACTCAACAATTGCAGACCTTCATGTTTCTATGTCTTATTTTAACTCATCCCAAAACAACCAAATACTCCTTGGTAACGCACGAAACGTGAAAATTGATCAATCAGTTTTTGACTGTTACGCAAGATGTTATGGTATCAGTACATTAGACGAAAGCCATCACATTGACATACTAGACATAACCGGGAACGTGTTTAATAACTACGATGTTATCGGAGGCTTATTCGCCGAAGCGGAAATCTCTAATTTGTATCTAAAGTCAAATATATTCAGTGGTTTAAATGGCATTTACCTGGCGAACTTTACTTCAGGAAATATTTTAAACAATACTTTTTATAATCTTCGAGATAGTATACATATCACCGGTTCTACAATTCAAGAAATCTCAATACGCAACAACATCATTAGCGGGGGCAATTCGGTTATCTTCTTAATTTACGGTCTAGCCGCCACCGCAATTCCAGATTTTAAATATAATTTGAGTGATAATTTGGGCAACCATGAACTAGTTCGGTACAACCAGGAACCCTATACACCCGACACTACTAATTTATTAAATGTCGCTCCAAAATTTATTTCTATAGAAAAAAGCGATTTCAGAATCCAAAAAGGTAGTTCGCCAGCAGTGAACGCTGGTGATACCGACTTTCTATCTAATGATCCTGATGGATCACGAAATGACATTGGCGCGTATGGAGGACCTTTTGCTTGTCTTTTGACACCTAAATCCTTTAACTGTCAACCGCCAAGTCCAGGGAAAGGTACTAGGGCTTATCCCAACCCAACTCAGATCGAAGTCGGCGGAGGTAAAGCAACCATAACGCCCCCTCAAAAAATAACAACGACCAATAACGGAGGGGGAACTTCGCTAGAAAGGGACTAACCGAAGCATATTTGATTTCATTCTCTAATACTCTGCATCGCAGGGGTGCGTAAGAATCTTGCCCTAAGGTGTACACATTGATTTTTTACTCGCAACACCTAGTGGACCGATTGCAGATATTCTTTATTTGTTCATTTATCATCTCTCCGAAATTATATTCACAGAGATCTCCCGAATATTTTCGATCTTTCCGTTTGTAGATAACCCAATCTTAACGACTGTAGCACAACACTTTTCACCGTTTTCAGACCCCCGTTTTTTGCATTAAGCCGATCTTTCCAAATAAGATATAATCTATTGCCTTGTTCCCTAAGGAGGTGTGCCAGAGCGGTCGAATGGGTTGGTCTCGAAAACCAATGTCTCGCTTGCGGGACCAGAGGTTCGAATCCTCTCACCTCCGTTTCAATCTACTTCTACAGACTTTTTCCCGTATTTACTATACGCCAAGGCATAAGCACTAGTTCCCACAAATACCAATATACTTATAATTCCAAGCTTAGTTCCTACAGCAACGTAGGAAAATATCGAAGACGATAGCCCGAGGAGAATCAACGCCGTATTGGCGTAATATTTATGGACTATCAATTTATTTTTGAGATTATCTAATTTTCCTTTTTCTTTATCATATTCGCTTTTTTCAATCAGCCCTATCTTTTGAATTTTAGTTTCCCCCTCTCCGATATCTACAATCACTTCTCGATCATAATATCCCTCATGACTAACCACAACTTTTACCCTTCCCGGCTTACTTAAAGATAGACCAAATCTACCATCTAAACCAGAGGCTGTCCTGTCAGTTAGTAGCCCATCGACAAATGTTTCGACCTTTGAATAAGTAATAGGCTTCCCAGTTGAAATATCATATACAATTCCATTCTTTTTGCGCTTCAGACCTACTAATGTTAACAATCCGAAACGAAACATATTTGGATTGAGAAGAAAATTAAAGGGCACCAGAACAAACATCGTACTTATGGACGCAACCCCAGTTATCAGACCCGTTACTTCCAAAAGTTTTGCCTCTCTCTTTTCTTGAAGGGGATTAGTCCCGCCAATGAACACGAAGTTTGAATCCGAACCTTGTTTAGGCATATAGAAGCTTCCGTCTATAGTTATACCCTCACAACCTGCTTCACTTTCGCTAATTTCGAAGTTATATGTAGCATCAAGTGCTAAATTGTTTAGAGTAGCGCAACGTCCATTACGTAGAGTACCTCTATCGAGAATCCCTCCCCTACCATATTTAACCGTCCCAACTGTAATCTCTGGCGTCGTAGTCCAACATAATTGAGCCGAAGTTTCTTCGACATTTCTCCTAATCTGTACATCTCGGATATCAATATGGGTTGTGCATGAGTTTATATTTCTACTTAGAGATGGTGGCAATATGACCCTGATAGTATCTGGGGTCACTTCAAGGTCTTGGCTCTGCGAATTACTACCACTCGTACCGTTATACTCCGATCCATTTGAGCGACCAGACGATGAAGTGGGTGTTGGTGTAGATATTGGTGTCGGAGTAGGCGTTGGCGTAATTTCCGGATCCGTAGAACCCTGGGCAACTACGCTTGTGGCGAATAAGACAACGAGCGTATCTCCATCAGAGGTAAGTTCGTCGTCATAAGAAGTGGTTAGAGTATCATCAACGGAAACATTCACGTCGCCATCGCTATTGTCGCCCGCCACCTGATTCTCTAGAGTATCTAGAGTGGCCTCAAAAATTCCACTGCCCGGTTCGGTCTCAGTCAGAATAATAACCTCTTCCTCGCCTGTTCTATCGTTTACAGTTGTCAAAGAAATCGTTTCGGGCGTACTAGCATCTCGGTCGACGTCATAATCCACAACTTGAAGATCAATTTGATCCCCTACTTCAACCTCTTCAGGAATATCCACTTCACCGTTATTACCAACAGCATCAAATGCCCCGCTAAATTCTGAAGAATCAGCGAATGTTACACATGGAGTAGCATCACATGCCACAGCCATCGATGTAATTGCGTTATTTCCACTAGCAGGCTTTGTCCCCTGGATGATGATAGGTGTTGATTGAAAATCATAAATCCCCGAATCTAAACTCACGTCTGTGTAACCCAAATAGTATTTACCTTCATAGGATCCGCTACCACTCGGATTACTGTAAAAAAATATTCGGTAATAATTTGAAACATTCGCGTCCGCCTCAAGCGCTCCATAAATTTCCACGCCCTCGGAGGTATATCGAACAGACGAAATATCTGGATAATTCAGAAGCGTATTTGCACCGGAATCAATATCATTAGGGTCGTTAGGTGTGAAACCATCAGGCCCTAAGTCAACCGAAATGCCATCATTCATGTATATCGAGTTTCTAAGTATCGAATTTCCGATCGAATCCCCATCAGCAATTTGCACCCCGTTGCCGGAATTATTCGCAACTAGATTCGCCGCGTTCGATAACATACTCCCTATACGATTATTATTCGCGCCTAACTCGAACTGAATACCTGGACCTAGATTTCCTACCGCAGTCAAACCATCTCTTCCAAACCCAATATAATTGCCTAATACCTGATTTTCACTTGAACTGGCTCCACTTAGTAAAATTCCGCCTAATGTGTTTCCCCCGATATAGTTTACTTCATCGCTGCTATCACCACCTATGATGTTATCTCCAGCGTATACAGCAATTCCCCAGTAGCTATTTGCCAGGTCAGTTAGTCCATCTCTAGCTAAACCTATATAATTCCCCGACACCGTAACCCCCGAGGTGTTGATAGCTATACCATTGTAATGATTTCCGGAGATAATATTTCTATTAGCTGGATCTGACCCACCAATAGTGATACCATCACCACTTGAGTTAACAGACACCCCATCCTGCGCTAGACCCAAACTGGTTTCGTATCCAGACGGTCCTGTTCCAATATAATTACCGGAAACATTCACTCCTCCCGCAGAGATTCTAATTGCAAAGTTAACATTAGGATCTCCACCGGAACCAGACGTTCCCATACCTATAGACACCCCTTTAAAAGTGATTCCAGAGCTATTAAGATTGAATAATTGTGATCCGCTAAATGTGTAACGGATTGCTATTTTAAGAATGGCTTCTGAGTCAGAAGTTGCTTCTGCAGTACCGTCTTGTGAATACCCATCTAGAACGACAGGTACGGCTATACTTGGATAGGCGGAATTCGGACTAATCATGAACCAGCTATTCGGAAAATCCGAATCTACAGTACCACCACCACAAGCGGCATCTGAATCGTTATTAATCGCAGTTGCAATAGTAGTTTTATTTGTAATTTGTCCTTCGACTCCATCATCAACGTAGCAATAGTGCTGTCCATCAGCTGGATTCAAATCAAATAGGATATACCCGCCAGATGGCTTAGTATTCATTTCCTGTATCGCGGCCCTCAACGTACATGTAGAGCTAGCAGTTTCACATACTCCATCCCCAGGGGACGCATCTGCGGAATCCGCTATAGAATTTACAACAAACGAATCGCTTGTACCAATTATATTTAGCCCAAATTCGGACGTTGCACCTAATGCAGAACACCCACTATCTTCACACAGGGTAACCGTTATCGACAACGCCACACCATCTACTAATGAAGCGCCACCGCAATCAAGAGTATTTCCGATATCAGCTAATGGGACAATTTCCTGACACAATAATGTGTCAGCCTCTCCATATCCAGTAGGATCTTCACTAGTTACAGAAAAAAATTGCAGAAGATAATAAGGGGAGGATTCGATATCTATCGTATAATCTATTGTAGTCACGCCAAGGGAGGTACTTGCCTGCGTGATAACCGGATAATTAAGATATCCATTTGCCCCGCCATCACTATCACCGGCATCATTACTATTACCCCCCTGACCGCTATCCGGCTCTAAATCTTGATCGGTATCATCTGCCAAATCTATTCCAAGTCCGGTTTCAGTATAACCCGTATTTCCACTGATCGTATTGCTCACTATACTATTTCCATCAGGATTTTTTGACAAATTACTATAGCTCATTACGAGGATTCCTGATCCATTTCCCTTTATGACATTACCCTCATCATTCCAATCTCCACCAATGATATTAGAATCTGCATCCCCCGCAATAATTATCCCAGCTCTATCATTCTCGAAACCGGACGAAATTGCGCCACTAGTATTCGTCCCTACATAATTATACTTCAACAAATTGCCACTCGCGGTAGCATTTAGCCCCTCTATTACAATACCAGCAACATCATGTCCGGAAACTATATTCTTATTGCTTGAAGAGGATGTACCCAGTAAATTATCTGAGGAGTCCTGTATATAGATACCACTCTTGTTTGTCCCATTGCCTTTGGTCGCACCTGAATATGTAATACCAACAGTATTAGCGTTCAATGTATTAACATCCGACGTGCCTGCGAGCAATACTCCACCATAAGAATTACCAGTAATATAATTAGACGCGATTGTATTTGAAGTCGAAGTTGTTAGCTGTATACCATATCTAGCGTTTACAAATGAACTGCCGGCATTTGTATAGTCTCCAATAAAATTAGCCCTAATAGTATTTGAGTCTGCTCCGTCAAGCTCTATCCCATCCAGAGTATTTCCCGAGATAGTGTTTGACTTTAGTGTGTCACCAATAATATTCGAGTCAGCATTAAGTATTTTTATCCCACTCTGCGTGTTCCCGAGGGCGGCTGTCCCTGCACCATTAACCCCTACTTTGCAGTTATAGACCGTATTGCCAGTTGACTGGGCCCCCTCGATCAAAATTCCATTGAGCGTATTGCTACTAATGATGGTAGTACTGCCAGTTATACCGATCGAGTTATTTCCTGAATTCAAAATATGAATACCATTCTGACCGTTTGGGTTCGATTCTTCCAAAATATTTGTTCCGATGTTCATCCACTTAACTACGTTACTATTCCCAGTCGAAAGTTTTATCCCATTTCCTCCAAAGTTGAAAATTGCAAAACCTTGGACAGTACTAGACCCAGCTGTTATAGTTAATCCATTCACCGTATTTGGATCTGCGATATCACTTCCATCCAAGCGTACAACCATCGTAGGAGCACGACCTACCTCTTGAGATAGATCAATACTAACTGGATCGGTAATATCCGGAAGCGCGGTATCTGGGGTTATTAATCTTTGCAAGGCAGATAGATTTGAGAGTATATTATCCGGACTTGCCCCATTGGCAAGTGCATTAGTCTCCTGTATCGCAGCTCTGAGGGTACATATTGCACCACCGGTATTGCAGACACCATTCCCCGGGCTAGCATCACCCGTATCCGCATTGCTTGTTATAGTGAAAGAGGCGTTATGAATTAAATCTGATTCAACCGACTCCACTTCGACTGGTGTTTCTTCTGGACTATCTGGTTTGTAGACAATTCTAGCACTTACAAAATTCCCTCCCTCCCCTTGAACCTCAAGCATAAATTGATCCTCGACGATGCCATCACTACGTGTGACTCTCTGTACATTAGTTGTCCCTATCAACTTTTCTCGTCCAATAGGTTCCATCGCTTCATCATCAGCTTCTGTTTGATAAATTTCAACCACCAGATTCTGCAACTCGCTTTCACTGACCGTAATACCTTCGGGCATTTCTACTCGTCCAGTCACTATTTTTGTTCCATCCACGGTAGCAGCGCTCAACACCACCGGTCGCATAGCCTGTACTAAGATACTGGTCGGAAGGGATAATTCTTCGGGTAAAATCCACTGTTGCTCCTCTAAGAGCTTGGTTATAAGATTTAGATCGCGATTAATTGTAAGAGCTTTTAATTGTACTAAAGTATCTCCATCCGAGATGAAGAAAGCTCTTAGATATACCTCGCCAAGCGCGCTTTCAAACTTTGACAGATTCAAATTTACTTCCTGGATCGAGTTTGATGTCATATAGCCCTGCTCTGTTACGGTCCATCCAGCTCCATCATAGAAGAACCAATGTTCTCCATCAGGAGATAATTGATAGGTAATCCCATTTTTGGGATATTGTCCTTTAGTATATCCATATATTGGCGAAAGCATACTACTCAATGAATCGTTATCCCTGCTTTCTTCAAGTATGCTTACTAACTGCGAAAATTTAACTACTTCGTTAAACACTACTGATGGTTTCTCAGTTGAATATTCAGGTTTTGTCCGAATGGGGCGTTCATCTTCTATACCTAAAACAGTTGCATCAGAACCTTCGTTCGAATCTAAACTATTGCTATCAGCATCAACAGATGTACTATTCTCGCTTGATCCAGACTCCTCAGTTTGAATAGGCTCGCTCTGTCCTGATTCTTCTGTTTGAACATTTCCTTCACCGGAATTTTCATCCACAATTACTTCGGGTTCGACAGAGGGAATCTGCTGATCCTCCTCATTTGTAATATCTGATGATTCTTCACCCACCTCCTCAGTCGGGACTACCTCTTCTGTGGGACTCGCCACCTCCGAAGGAATTTCGATGTCGGTAGGTACCGGACTCTCCCCATCGTCTACTTCATCAACCGAATCGACATCCTCAGAGCTTTCGTCAACGGGACCCGACAAAGGTATTTCTTGTTCTTGGGGTTCAATAACAACGCTATTTAGGTTTTTTAGTCTTAACACTCCGTCATCATATTCAATCGCATCTGTATCAAATTCACTGTTTGCTAAATCGATGACTTCACTCCCCTTCCATGCTGCGAATATGCTATCGAATCTTAGATTCATAACCGTGACGCCGCCTAGTATGAAAAGAATTACTTGCAATAAGAAAAATACGGCTGTGGTTCCAATGGTACTTATGGTGGGATACACCCGAACTCGATAATATTTCTCGTCAGCGGGAGAACCTTCAATATTCGCGTCTTCAGGTCTCCTAAACTTGATGTATAAACTGGTCAGTAAAATGCTTAATATCACTTCATAACCAAATCTTACGACATAATGCCACTTCCGTAGAAAAAAGCTCTTGCTGCGCTCGGCTTTCATAGCCTCGATATCGCTTTTATTGGCAAGTTCGACCACTCTTTGCCCTATATTCAGTCCAGCTACTTTACCAACCTGTTGGGGAAGAGATTTGTCGTGCTTCCGTGCGATTTCCAGAACTATCTGTGATAAATCTTTTAAAAAAGTTTTAGATTTTTTGCTGAGTATTATTGATCCTGGCTCTTTGATGGATACTTTTCGATCTCCTTGGTCTGTGACTACAATTGAATTTTTGCTGATTCGTTGGTTTGAGATAATAAACTCTATGAGCTCCTTGCCTGCATATTTGGGCAATGTTGTGTCTACAATGATTAGGTCGGGATTGGTAACGTATACATATCCCAATCCTTCTACTCCATTTCCAGAGGTAAAAACTTTTAGATCAATGCCGGTTCGTTTTGACAGGTTAGTCAATACGATATTGACCGTCTGTCTAAAAACAAAATCATCGTCTAATAGTACAATTGAAAATGACATCGCGTCTATTCTAAATAACTATTTAAAATTATTCTGTGCAACCTAATACAAACATAATTATTGCCTATCCTAGCATAACGAAAATCCTAAAATATTTCTACTATTTCTATCTATAAAACCGCTCCCGAATTTTTTCAATTCCTTGTGTTATTCTTCATCTCTAAGCCTTTTGGAATGAACAAGCTTTCCTTAAGTATAAAATACTTAATTTCAAAATAGTGATAATAATTACAAACATAGGCATTAGAGCCTTTCAATATCTGAACGCAAAAAAACTAGCTCCCCACAATTTATAATTTTTTTCAGTACTTGAAAAATTTACTGACTACAAAACAAAGATTATTTGTCTAACAAATCCCATCTTGCACAAAAAAATAATCCCTATTGACAAAATGAATATATATATATATACTTACAATATAGTTTTATACGCATGTACATGGCCGAACAACTTAATGCTGCGACCGGTGCTAACTCTGCTAATGAACCCCCCGATAAGTGGACACCTTTGACAGATGCACAACTAGCCGAATTAGACAATGCTGCACTGGCGGTAGATCCCGGTGTTGTGGCACGGGAGGCTTGGCTTGCTAGCCGACTCAAAAATGCTGGTGCACACGAAGTTAGACAGCGGGAGAAAGACTTGGACCTTCTAGAAAAAGGAACAGGCACTCGGACCCTACTACCTTTGTACCGCAGAAATGGAAGAAGATAAGTACCATGGTCCCTTATTTCCAACATATAGACCCACAATCAACCAGCATTATAGACTGCGCCCGACTTCGAGATTAATCAAGCTAGCTGAACAAGCTCTTCATGAATGAGTAAATCAGCGAAATATTAGCTGGCTGGTTTCGGGTTCCTCGCAGCGGAGCTGGCGCGAGCCAAGGAGCGTCTGTTTCAAAAACAATTTGGCGATTATAAAAATCAATTGGTTCAGGTGAGGAAGGCATATCTTTCTGTTTCAGAGTTTTCACTAGAGCCTCACGCAATATTGACGCTGAGGGAAATGTCGCTATGCCATTTACACCAACAAAATACCCCCTTTCAAAAATTATTTCCAATTTCTTCTCAAATATCATTGGAGTATCTTCCAAATCAGGTGTGAGTGAATGAAAAATCGCAACGACTTTGGGAAACTTTTCTAAAACGCCCAAACAGATATCTATTGCGTTTCTTGAATGAATTGTCAAAGGAATATCAAAATCTTCGGCCATCCTAGCATGCAACTCAAAGAGTTTGATTTGACGATCAAGCAATAATTCTGCGTCCGCAACAGGAACCTGATTCTTTACAATCCAATAATTATCTACTCCCGTCTCTCCTAGCATGATAGGTAATCCTTTTCCAGATTTTTTCGCTTTCTCCATAAGCACGGAAAGTTCATGCCCATAATCAACATCATCTTCAAAAGCAAACAAGTCACTACCCGGAATACACACCTCTGGATCCACCCCGATAGTTGAAAGTACCCGTGGGTCAATACCCATATTTTGCACTGCCCTTTCGGACGAGTTCAAATTTACCGAAATGTCGCAAACATAATCAACACCTTTACTCTGTGCGTTCGTGAGCACTTCTTCACGATCAATATCGAATACAACGTCATTCAGATGACAGTGAGAATCAAATAGCCTATTTTGAGCTAGAAGATTTTTAAAATTAATCATGTTTAGGAATGTCTTGATTTTCTATCTCGTTTTCTCCAAGTTTTCTTGGAATCATCTGCTTCTCTCGCAAGGCAGGTTCAAGAATAAACCAACTTATACCTACCGCAATGATTAGCCCAAACAAAGGCAAAACAAACCCTCGTTCACCTATGACACGCAATCCGAACGAATACATTAATAGAGCGGTTACAATCCCAGATCTCATGAATGCAGGCTTCAATGATGGTTGCTGATAGAACGACTTGAAAAAAAGTTTATCAAAAAACATATGCAATGTAGCAAAAGAAATAAACACAAAAATCGAAGAAATGGCAAGTAACAAAATAAAATTCTTTGAATCGATTACTTCAAGAATCAAACCTGCTCCTTTTAATTGATCGTAAAATTCGACAAATTGTTCTTGCGTTTTCAACTCATGTTTTGTCCTAACTGCCACAAGCTTATTTTCATCAAAAAAGGAAAGATGATTCAATAAAAATAACAGTATGCCATAGACAAACAGACTAGCTACAAACCCTAGAAAGACTCTTACCATATTAGCTAACTAAAGCGAATTATAAAAACTTTGCATTAACAAAGCGTCCTGCTCTAGGTTTGGACTTTCACAAATTAGCACCCCTCCTACGTCCATATCCTTCAGAGCATGCATTAACTCCATCCAAGCAATATCTGGAGTATCTAGTCGCTTTGATGCCTCGAGATTATCGTACAACTTGCCAGTATCGCCGATACTTATTCCTCTATTCAAATAATCCTGCTCTGTTGGTAGAAGCGTCAAATGATTTCGCTCTCCTTTCGCGGAATAATTAATACCCGACATATGCATATGTAAATTATGTAAAGCCTCTTTCCCAAGTCCTTCCTGAATTAAGGTCAATATTTTTTTAAACTCCTCGTAGGTATTCCAGCCTCCTCCATTTCTAGCATGTTGATGAGCGAAATCTACACAAATCCCCATTCCTTCTTTTTTGAAAGTCTTAGCTAATTCAATCAGCATTTCTACCCCGGCAAATTGCGCTGCCTTCCCTGTTATCTCAGGTGAAAGTTTTATATCAATCTTTTCTTCATTAAGTGTTTCATATATCTGCGCGAAAGCATCTCTCACTATCGCGAAAACTGCTTTTTCATCTCGTCCCATTAGTGCCGCGCTATGAAACGTTAAAGATTTAGCCCCGCACTCGAACCCAGCTTTCGCACACTGCACGATCCTATCTTGGCTAGCATGCCACTTCGCCTTATCTATAGCCGCCAGATTAATAAAATATGAGCCGTGTACTGTTAGATCAACATTGTTTCCAATGGCAATTCTTTTAAGTGACTCCCTCCTCTCTGACGGAACAAATACTTGATAGACAAATTCCAACTCCATGGCATCAAGCCCAAGTTCGCGTATCCTCTTCACACCGTCCTCCACCTCTCTTCTTGGAGTCGTTATCGGAATACCCCCAGTACCGAACCTGATCCTATTCATAAATTCTTGAATATGTTTATAACTAATATCTCATTTGCTCTAATTCCCAGAGCCATATCTGGGCATGTTCATTGTTATAACAATCATTACTTCCCAGTATAACCCCCACCTTGCTTATACCTCCATTAGTATCGATTTCTCTCGGAAGTTGTCCGATCCCATGCATTTGTGTTCTTGCCAAACCAGTGCGCGTATCATAACAAACATTATTTCTAATGCTTACTCCCGTGATTCGATTTCCTGCCCCCCAAGGTGAAACTCTGATTCCATCAAAAGAATACGGATACCCAGAGGTATTTCCCAACCCATTGTTATACACTTCGTTTGAATCTATAATCACAAATGACATAACTCCAGTATTACTATCCGGCAAACTATACAGCAAAATCCCGTTGCCACCATTATTAAATGACTTGTTATCATATATTTCAACATCATGTGAAGAATCGATGTTCGAGGACACAGTTAGAACAATCCCATCAGAAAAATTCCCTGAGACAATATTTTTTGAAATCCTCGAATCTGTTAATCCCGAAAGAGCGATACCATCTTGATTGCCATGATATCTATAAAGTCCATTATTACTTACCGTATTAGCTTTAATGCGGAGGTTATCACTTCGACTCACAAGTAGGCCCTCTCCGCCATTATTGCTAAAGTTTGACCTTGCGATATAGACCCGCGAACTTCTTGTACCATCGGTAGAATTAACCACTCGGACCCCGCCTATCAGATGTTGCGGAGCATTTCCAGCTACTTCCTCTGCCCAGCCGTTACCTATGAAATTGCTATCCGTAATATTTACATCATTACTACCCATCACTTCAAGTCCGAATCGTTGCCCATTCTTAATAGTAATTCCTTCAAAATGAATGCCCGAGGATTTATTCACTGAAACAACGGTCCAATACGAAGACTGTGAAAAGGGTATTTCTAGTTTTGTTCCCTCGAGAATAATATCCTTAAGCATAAAATCTTCCCCTGTTTCGAATTTAAGTGCTGAATAAAGCCCTGTATTTGTAATATCAAATTTAATAGTAGTTACATCCTTTTGTCCTAGAATGGCCATCGTGGACGGTACTCGAAGCGCGTATACGCCCGGAGGGATAGCAATTCTATACTCACCAGGAGGGAAATACAAGACTGGATACTGTCCATTATTTAATGCTGCTAATGCTGAGCTCAATACTTGATAGTTATCAGCGATACCATCTCCAATCGCGTTATAAGGTGGCTTTGTTATATCAACATATTCATTTATATTCCACTTATTACTTGCTCCGGGATTGGCCTCACGATACAGATATACGCCTGCGGATATTGCTAAAATTATTACTACAGCCACGAACAACCCAACATAATGCTTTCCAAACCTCATTCGCGTATTTTTTATCTTCATTGTGATGATGCACTTTAAAATAAGTCCTCTCTTACTTATTGTGTCATTTCGAGGGTTTAAAGTAAATAACTAGCATATTAAGCCACGATTATTCTCCTTAATTCATAAAAAGTTCCTAGCTCATACGCAACCAATACAAATAATAAATTCTATGCTAAAATAATGGTTGAAACTTAAATATACACTATTGCAATGAAAAGACCATATCAGCCCAAAAAACGGAGGAGAGTCACAAAACTAGGTTTTCGATCCCGAGCAAGCACAAAAGCTGGGCGGTTAGTGCTAAAACGTCGTCGCGCCAAGGGTCGCAAAAGTCTTACAGTGTCTGATGAAATACGACAAGACAAAAATAAACGTCTTTCACGAAGACGATAATACACGGTTTGCGCTAGACTTCCAACCGACTTTTGGTGTTTGCTTTGGAAGATAATCCGTGAACGGAATGGATTAGTTATTAACTGAAAATCCTAATTCAACCTTTCGATCAGATATTTGTCCAGAATTTGACTAAAGTCCAAGCTTACTTGCTTTGTCACGCGAATGCTCCCAAAAAACCTACGTTTGCGCAAAAACAAAGAATTTCTTACTGTTTATCGAAAGCATAAAAGGTTTAATACCGATATCTTTGACGTATTAGTCAATTTTAAATCTTCATTTCGTCTTGGAGAAAATACCTCTCATCATTTCGGGATTGTGGCTAGCAAGAAAGTAGGTAACGCTGTCCAACGAAATAGAGCAAAACGAATGACTCGCACGGCACTTGCGACAATTATTAAAGATCTAAGCCCGCAACCATTCGATTGTGTTATTTTACTAAAAGGCAAAGTTCTGGAAGCAAATCTCAATACTATCCTTTCTACTTTAACCCAAACCTTCCGAAATGCCGGAATTATTCCCAAGCTAACCACTACCAATGCTACCCAATGACCCAGAAGGCTTTGTAAAAATCGTTATGATCATATTTTCTGGAGAATAGGGTTTTGGAGCCAGTACGTTGCGGGAGTACGATTCGAACGTACGACCTTCAGGTTATGAGCCTGACGAGCTACCACTGCTCTATCCCGCGGTGTCATCCATTCTAACACAATCTACACTATAGTATCAAATCAATCCACATACTTTTATTAGAAACTATCGCAATCGGTTCATAATTCTCAAACTTATCTTCATAAGCAAAATTTCTATCCCTTTGGATGTAGTAAATCACTTCCCCGGGCTGGACTAGTCCTAAATTTTCACGAGCATAGAGCTTTACGAAATATGGCGAGGAATAGTAATCCTTTTCCTGTTTAAGTCTAGTATTGGTTTGTTTAAGCTCCTCTAAAACCTTACTCTCTTTCTCCAAAACCGAATACTTGTCAAGTGCCGATAGGCTTGAATATATATTTCTCATCAGAAGGATCGAAAAAAGCACAAATAGCATGAAAAGCGCCATTGTACTGGGTGATATCTTCACACTAAGACCCTTCTCAAGTCTAAGAATTTGATACATTTTCCTAAGTAAGATGTTTTTGTTCATATCGTACTAAAAGCTAAACTGGCTAACATAAATTCATAATATGTCCCGTAGTATTGCCTTTTTTGCATAATATTGATAAAATTCATCTGTTTCATTGTAGAATACACGATATCCTCTATTTATCGCTTTATGTATATTAACAATTTCGGCTATGTCAATTCCACATTCTCAAGCTCTAGAACTCTTTATTGCCAATCTTAAAGAAAAAAAACGTTCTCCCTCAACTATCATAGCCTACAAGAAGGATATCGAGCAATTATTTGGCAGATACAAAAACGAAATTTCTCTATTATCAGATTACAAAACAAACCATCTAGAGTTATATATCCAAGAGCTGGTAACCGAGCAGAAATTCACCTTAAAAACAATTTCTAGAAAAATTAACAGTTTTCGGACTTTGTTCAAATTTTTGCACTCCGAAAATCATGTAAACGCCAATATTGCAGAAGGTATAGTGCATCCAAAGTTTGAAACTAAACAGAGACGAATTCTCAATAGTCTAGAATATAAAGCACTCCGGGATACGGCTAGATCAAGCCCAAGGCTTTACGCCATGGTAGAAGTTTTATTGCAAACAGGCATGCGGATCGGCGAATTGTCCAGGTTAAAAATTTCCCAGCTCGAGCTTGATGCCAAAGTCCCAACCGCTACCATCGAATCCTATGCGAGCAATCCGGCCCGAACTATAATCCTAAACGAGACGTGCGTAGAAGCTATCAGAAAATATCTCAAAATTCGCCCCCGTCCGCAAGATGACGAAGGCTACTTATTTACCACCAAATCTGGAAAGCAAGTATTGATTAGGAATATCCGTACAACTATCAATAATACGTTCAAAAAATCCGGTATAGATGACGCAACTGTCAATGATATACGAAATACTTTCATTGTCTTCCAGCTGGAACACGGTGTACCACTTGAACAAATCGCGGAAATAGTAGGTCACAAACGTATTACCAGCACTGAAAAGTATCTAGAGATGGTAAAAACAAAACGAAATTTAAATTCCAGCAAAACCGCCTCCCTATAGATTTTTTTGCTATTTTCACGGAAACAATCCTTGCATGATCGCTAGGTCAGCGCATGAGTTTCGTGATAGAATCTATTTTAGAAAGAAACCCTTTGCTTCCTGTGTTGGGAAGTAGGACGGAAAATCTCGATTCGAGAACAACCAGTTCTAACCACAAAAACGCTCCAGTAGCTCAGTCGGTTAGAGCATCGTTCTTATAAAGCGGGGGTCGGTGGTTCGAGTCCACCCTGGAGCATTACACGCTAGCTTGCCAATAACTGCGGGTGTTGCTCACTACTTTTGCCATTTCCCCTCTGGTCATAAATGAACTCGGCATAAAGTTCCCATTACTACCCCCCATTATCGCCTCGCCATTAACCCTTGCTGAAGCAATTAGAATAATATAGCCATAAAAAGGATTTGAAGTATTCAAATCGTTGAACTGTATAGAACCATCAGTAAAGAAAATATTAGCGTTTTTGTATTTCAATGCCTCCACTGCTATCTTCGCTGCCGCTCCCCTACTAATTGGTTCCTCAGACCCATAAGTTCCATTGCTTTTGCCACTCACAATCCCGTGACATTTCAAAGAGGTAATATAATTATAAAATACATCAGTTCCATTCACATCGGGGAACCCACCGCAACCTACATTAACGGGTAATTCCAAGCCCAAAAATATAACTTTCGCATATTGTCCTCTTGTGAGATACTCATTTGGAAAAAATCTTCCCTGACTACCCGAGACTATACCATTTGCATACAGTGACTCGATGTAAGACTTGAAAATGTTTCCATCTATATCGGAGAATGGCTCAGTTGCGACCACCACTGTTTCATTACACGTATCGTCAATTTCATCAAATCCACCGTTATCTTCATACTGGTCATCCCCTTCTCCACAATCTATGGAATCTTTCCCTTTACTACCATTTAATAGATCGTCACCTTCATCGCCAAATATTAACAAATTCATATCGTCTAAGATCCCATCATCAATATCAGAGGCATCGATTTCATCATTCCCCTCGCCACCCTCTATGGTAATCTCCATGGAAGAAATATCCTCTACGTCATCTAGATTTCCAAGAACCGAGAGTGTATCATCCCCTCCTTCAAGTTTGATATCTAAATATGCAAAATCGCTTATATCTAAATACGCTTTCGGGGTCGGTACGTTTCGCTTGATCCTTAAATTTCCTCCGCTTTCAAGCACATCAAACTCGTCGCTTGTAGAATCACCTTCTACAATCAAAGTATCAGCTCCGCCTCCGCCCATTATCTCTCCATCCTCTTGGGTGAATCTGTTATCGAAGTACCATGTCGCTTGGTCGCTTCCGCTGCCAAGGTCTAATGTCACTACGTGTTCAAACGATTCTATCCAGACTTTATCGTTCTCATCCTCCAGATAAATTTCTATACTCTCCACATTACTATTATCACAAGTGACTGCCTTTGTCCCATCCCCAGTACAGTCATCACTTTCTACCGAAATATTGATTGCGCTTTCCCTAAAGATATAATCATCTCTGCTTTGCTCAAAAGTCAAAAGATTTGTTTCCCCAGCTTCGGCAGTATAAGTAAGCACGCCATTCCCATCAATATCAACAGAAGCGGCTTCAACCCTCGACACTAACTTTATGCTCAAGCAAAGTGAAATAACTAGCAGACATAATACGCATTGATATTTTAAATATTTCAAGGCAAGAAATAAATAAAATTAGATGTATATAATTTGTAAAAGCTTCAATGATAGATTAGCACTATTTGAAAAAGCTGACTACCCTTTGCAAATTTATATGAAAAACTAGATATACTAGGTAATTTTTCAGAGGAGATTGTTTTTTCACGTAATTAGGCTATGTAATTACTTACTCTCCCGATATTTAAGGCGGTGTAGGTAAACATAGGCAAAATGAACGGTCCAGACAATGCATGTTACAGTTTTTTTTGCTATTCAAGATCTTTGTGCTATAGCTTTTAGCTACTCAGCGGTGGCTTATACGCCGGAGGCGGTGGTTGTGATACAATATTGCCTGGTCCATCTTCTTGTTCTCTTGCCTTTATCTCGGCATCGACCAGCTTTGCGTCTTTCCCATACTTCAGTCGCGATAGTTCCCTAACAAGCTGACCAATTTCTTTATTCGGTGGTGTTTTGAAGACCAAATCCGTATCTAATTTTAACGAAAATGGAGGAGGATATTCACCTTTTACAAGTAACTTGATATACATATTCAAATTTTCCAAATTGATTAAGTCGTTTTGATTAAATACTGGCTCAAATTCATTCGCCAAGTACTGCGCATCATTCACTCCCACTTTGAAACTACCTATAGACCCTGCATTACCGAAAACAGCATCACGGATCTCATCCGTCATTTGGGCGATGTATTGGTTAGCGACAATTAGGTTAAGCCTGTATTTTCGAGCCTCCGAAAGAATTTGAGCAAAATCAGGCGTCGCAAAATTCTGGAACTCGTCTACATATAGATAAAAATCCCGCCTTGATCCAGCTTCAATATTCGCCCTACTCATCGCTGCTTGCAACATTTTGGGTATCAATAATAGCCCTAGGAATTGTGAGTTTTCTTCCCCGATTAATCCCTTGGATAAGTTAATTAATAAAACCTTGCCTTCATCCATAACTGTACGGAAATCAAAGCCAGATTTGCTTTGAGCAATAATATTTCGCATCAATTTATTTGTGATAAATCTGTCAAACTTAGAGGTTATATATCCTAAAATTTCCGATTTGTGAAATTCCTGGGTATGGGCTATTTGTTCTGTCCAATAGCGTTTTACAATATCATCGTTTAAATATGGAAAGTATTTCTCTGCTATCTTGTCATTTTGTAAAAGTGTCATCACTTCAGCCAAGCTAGTGCCTTTTTTTGCCATAACAGTCAACATCGCATTCCTTACGGCCTGCTCGAAACGTGGTCCAGTAATACCTTGATTGTAAGGATCAAATAATTTATTAAGAAGACCCAAGAAACCATTCACAATAATGTGTTTATCATGTTCGGTATACCATTCCATGATATTCATACCTATTGGACGATCCGTATCCGCAGGGTTGAAATAAATAATGTCCTCGACACGTTCGGCCGGTATTCGATCCATAAGCCATTCAACGGCGTCCCCGTGAGGATCCAGGAATGCTAATCCCTGTCCGTTTAAAATATCCTGATAGGCCATATGCTGCAACATTACAGATTTACCAGAACCTGTTTTACCAACATAATAAAAATGTCGTCGCCTATCGTCATAGCGCATGAATATCTTTCTTTTCGTGCCCCTATATTCATTCACTCCTAGGTATACCCCTGCATTTTCGAAATGAGATAAGACTTCTCCACTTGCTGGAGCACGTTTCGAGGTAAGCCAATGTATGTGCGGAGTAGTAATTTTGCTATTTGGATAGTGAAAAATAGTAGCTAATTCAGAGGAGTTTAAAATCATCGCTTTCGAGGGGAATCTGTACAAAAAGGACTTCATGAATTCCCTTTGTTCCTTTCTTTTCTTGTATGAAACTTTTTTAAACCTATTTCCATTTTGATTAGCAAACTGATCAAACGCGTAAACCATGTTATCCAAATTTGATTTAGCTATTTCTCCTAACGTAGAAACACTTACAATCCTCACAACTGATTCAAATCCAGGCTTTTCTGCCTTCTTTTCAATTGCAGCAAGTATTTCGTCTTCTACCTCTATCTTTGATTTTTCCGGATCAGAATTATTCTCTCGTATTTTATTTACGTATTTTCGACCATCTTTGCGCCACTCTCCTGATGAGGGAGTAATAACAATCTGTAACGCCATAGCATCACCAGGACCCATTTTATTCATAACGGAGGTAATGCTGCTTAAACCATCTTGCGAAAGCTCTTCATATGTCCGGATGGGCTTATACGGATCCTCAGCTAACTTCAATGAACAGAATTCTACCTTCTGCCCAGGTCCAAATATATTATATTCATCCGTTCTTATTACTTCACCCTCAGGATAAGTACCATTTATTTGTTTTTCTACAAGTGTCGCTAATTTCTTTGGGACATTTACAAAAAATCTTATAGTCTCAGGCAACGCTACAATTTCAAAACTAATATAATATTTCGAACCAAACCATTTTTGTAGCCCCTTCAGTTCTCTTTCAATGCCAAGAAACCCCGTTAGCATTTGATCGGCTGATTGTATCTCGACCTCATTCGTATGCGGAAGTCTAACTTCAAAGAGAACTGAGCTTAATGACTTTTTTTCCATAGAAGCATGCATCACTCCCTTCATAAATAGCTTATACGCTAGAATCAAAATTACAAGACCCAATATTGCCATAAGGCAAACCATTATCAGAAACGAAGGGTCATTGCTTGCTTCATCTACGAATGACGCAGGGTCCATAACTAAGGAGAAAAAATCCATTTGTGCTAATATGCGGACAGCTTGAATCATTATAAATTGGTACTAAAGGTCATACTAATAATACACTAGATGAATATTTTTGAGTATTGGGAATGGGTGAAATTCTAGGCTAGGCCGAGGCTGTCTGCATTCTAAAAAGTCTATCGATAAGCATATACAAGCAACCAATTCCTGTTTTAGGATCTGCAGAACTTTTCCCCCTCCTTACCTTACCTAGATTCGAAACTAACGAGGGAGAAATTTTGTAACCCCATACTTTCGGCACTACTGTTTGCGTAGTCTGCGCCGGACCTTGCGTCTTAATCTGCGTTTGAGTTGGCGACTGAGGAATCTTAGTCTCTTTTTGGGTATCTGTTTTCTTCTCATTATACCCACTTCCGGATTGAATCTCTTTGTTTGTGAGTACCTCACTACCTCGAGGGACACCAGTAGAGACCGCTCCTCCTGCTATTTCAGGAGATGGCACACCTGTTTGCTCATCAATTTTTTTTCTAAACACTTGTTGTACTTAATTGATATAAATTATATCATAGCTATAGCTTGTGCCTACCATCTTTCCGCCTGTTTTTCCCTACTCCCTTTCATGATTTCTCGGGATTTTTCGACTTCCCTTTTATCATATTTACGTAATCCCTTCCCCAGTGCTATTTTCAATTTTATATGTCCACGTCGATCGTATATTGATAGCGGGATGATTGTTACACCATTTCTTTTTTGCTCAAAGACAATATGCTCTATTTCCTTTCTATTTACTAGTAATTTGCGCGGTCGCAATTCCATCTGTTCCCCTACCCTAAGTGTATACTTCCACTTTGCAATATTCATTCCATAAATCAATAATTCTTTTCCTACCGGGGCAATGTAACTTTCTTTAAGACTGACAGCCCCTACCCGGATAGATTTAACCTCCCATCCCTGTAAAACAAGACCTACTTCAAATTCCTCAATAATTCTATAATCATGAAACGCGGCTTTATTTTTTGCGTATTGCTTACTTTCCATTGGCTGTAATTCGCTTAATCATTTCTAGTATGTGAATTCCTCCATAGCTGACATATCAAGTTTCACTATCTTACTTCCGAGTACGACATATATAGTTCTCTGTTGTTGACTGGCAACCAATTCGCCGAGTTTACCGCTCTGAGGCAATCCGGTTAAATCATACTGTGCGATAAAATCCACCGCTCCTTCATCCGATGGTCTAAATTTTGAGAAAACCGCAATCCTCTTCATAGAATCATTGCTTAAATATATATATTTTGAATCCACATATATATTATTTGCCGAATTCCATAATTCTGGTTGCATAAGACCGTACAGCTTCAAAGCTACCTCCCCGTTTCCAAAAAAAGCCTTAATTCCTTTGTCCTGAGACAGAATGTAGATCCTCCCGTCACTTACCTCAAGATCTGAAATTTTCCCCAAATCTTTATTCTCAAGTCTAATTTCGGGCAAAACATACTCTCCTGCCGATTGACGCATTTGAATAACTTGTGAAGACTCTGGTCGAACAGCATAAATGCGATTATCGTTCTCCCCAACTTTGTAAGCATCGATATCATTTACCCTGCCGAGCCTAATTGCATCGATACCTGGTACCCGAGTCAATATATTATCAGACAGTCTGATAAGACCTAAAACTCTTTGAGGATCACCGTCAATAAATGCTAAATGCCCAAGATTTGAATATGCTATAGAGATTAGACCTTTTAAGCCGGTGGCTAATTGTTTCATACTCCCACCTGCCCTATCAAATGCTAAAATTTTGCCATCACCACCGTCGGCCACAAAAATTTGTTCTGCTCCGATATCAATATCAGCTATTTGGCTACCCTCTATTACTGCAAAATCTTTGACCACTTTAACTTCTCTGACCTGAATAATCCTACGAAGCTTACGATTCACTTCTTCCAATCTATCTAGAATTGCATTTTGTTTCTCAGATACTTCTTCTACCTTCAGTGCTTCTAATTTTAATTTAATCTCGTCTACTTTTCGAAAAGCTGCATCCCTATCTATTTCGTTACCGTAGGTAAGAATGATAGAGGCTACTTTATTTTCTAGCTCAGTCAGTTCAGCTTCAGATGTTACGATCGTTTGCTCAGCCTCAAATGCAAGCTTTGCGCGTTCTCTTGAATTCGAAACTCCTGTAATAATAAAGTAAATCAATAAAATTGATAAAACAAAGAAAAATATTGCTGGTCTTTTATTACCACCTTTGTTCAAATCATTTATATACAGCATTTCTTTAGGAGGTATCTTTAGTACTTTTGACTTTATGGTTCGATGTAAAGATCCCAATAGTCCGAATAGTACCCCGAGGACATTACGCCCATATATAATAACCTTAGCCAACGATCTAGAATTCATTACTACTTTGACTTGCCTTCTGAGCCTCATAAATATTGGTGTAGAATGATAAGTTGATGCGGACAAAAATTTATATTCGGCTTCTTCATCCCCCCTTTCCTTCAAAGTTCGTGTTTCAAATTCTCTATACATCCCTTTGAAATCTTCATCTTTGACACTGTCATTCTGAATTGACTCTTTGATCTCTAGTATATCTGCCCTCTCCTCTTTCTCGACCTCAATAAGTAAAATCGCGCTCAAGGCCTCATCTGAAAACTTTTTATTTTCAATATTCTCTAGCTTAAACTTCACGAGACTTGCTTCAATTTCATCTTTTGAAATATTTTGCTGAATTTCTTTAGTCAGAATCGCAAATCGATCTCCAGGACTAACCCTTAGACTTGCAGTTTTCATATGTCCCTTGCCATCGGGATCTTTCAAACTAGTAGTGAATTCAACCATTTCGCCCTCTCTGAATCCAAAAATTGCTCCTTCGCCGATGCGGGCTAAATAAGCCTTTTCTTCATGAATAACTACCAATAGTAAACTAAGTTCGATTCCAGTTTGCGAAATTATTTCATCACTCTCAATTAGATCCTCTAAACGTTTCTTTGCCGACTTCACTGCATAATCAATTCCTTCAAATGGATTCTCATTTGGGCCATCAAAATATGCCTCTTGCAGTGCGTCTATCAAGAGATTTCCTGCGGTATTAGAATCAAATGAAGGGGGGCTCGATAACGTAATAATGGCAAACAGATCGCCCATCTTTTCATAAACGGCGGGTATATGGGGTGAGAATATATACACGCTTGACCACTGAGTCTTACGAGAAGCCCCAACGAAATACTGAGTTTTTATTCTATTTCTATCAATTTGCATTGTTATATACCTAAATTACTATCTTTTTACAAACTTGGCAAGTGACTTCGAAGTCGTGCTTCTTCAATTATCCAACTCGCATGTAATATGTCAGGCTATAAATGAAATCCTTTTCCCCACTGGGCATTTCATTCCCTACCCATATATTCCAAGCAGATTTGAAAAGCCATCCAGCTATATACTCACCTCCCTTTTCCCCAATCAATTTGACTCTTTTCACCCTTCCAGAGGGATCCCTCTCAAAATCCATGCCCTTTAGAGTCCCTACTTTTGTTTTTATTGTTTTTAAAAATTCTTTGTAACCACTCGTAGATTTTTCTGAATTCACACTCCAAGTTAACATTTTATCAACATCTGAAATTGAATATCCGTTTGTTCTCCATCCCCAATCCGTATAGGTATAATGAAAAGCAATCTTTTTGTCATTTACTGCACGCAAATATTTTTTTGGTTCTCCTACACCGGACATACTGCTCCACACAGTATCATTATTTCCATTCCCCCATCCATTATGATTGTCAGAGCTATAAAAAGCTGCTATTGGTTCATTATCATACATGATAACTCTACCCTCTGTGGCCTCGGCCGCCCATTTTTTATTCGTCCCACCTTTATATACCTGACATTTAGCCGAAGTACATATGGTACCTCCGCTGATTGTGCTATGAATCCCGTATGTTCGGAAAGCTATTGCCTGAGCTTTTATGGCTTCTTCTGGCCAACATTGCCACACATTCTTTGAGTCAAATTTTAAATCTAATTCTTCACAAGAATGGTCGGGTACCTCACCAGCTCCCGCTACATAATCTTCAATATCCATACTTCCATATCCTTCTACACTTATTTTTTTGCCTTTTCCATACGTCTCAACCTCCGCACCAGGATAATAAAATTCAACTATTTTCTCCGCATCCCATCCGGCCAGTGCCGCACCCAAAGCTCCGAACTGAGACATGCCTACACCATGTCCCTGATAGGCCTCCCTTCCAATACCCTGAAAATAGATTTGTCCTTGTTTAATAGTCTTTGTGCCCCCATTGCTGACCTTACCCAAAAATACAGATTCGGCCTCTAATATTCTTTTCTGCTCCGCCGTCAATTCGTCGATCGCGGATTGAATAGATCCTAATCTACCTCGATAATTCGCAACGTCGTTTTGATTAGCTAAAATTTTTGAATCTAGCTCTGCCAATAATCTTTCTGTTACCTTGACTTGCGCGTCAATTTTATCAATTTCGGCCTGATATTGTGCCTTTTTAATTTCATTTTCGTTCAACTCTTTTTGTATTGCTTCTAACTCTGTTTCGAGTTGCTCAATATTTTTCTGTTCGCGCTCAGAAACGGAGTTCTGATATGTCGAAATTTTGACAATATCTTCCGAATTGGTCTGAAGCAAAATCCGAAAAGTATTCATTTGTCTCCATGTCACATATGCCTCAGAAACTAATCGGTCCTGCGTCAGAATTCTCTTTTCTTGCTCTAATTTTGTTAAGATCTCGTTCTTGTTTAAGTCGCGCAGCTCTTCCTCTATCAGACTTTTTTGGTTTGCGTTCAATGCTAATTCTGCCCTCAGGGTATTACGCCTTCCGACAACATTTTCCATCTCAGCTTTTTGCTTAATAATATTCTCTTCTAGTTCGGCAATTGTCGTATTAACTTCAGTAAGTTCTTGTTGTTTCTGTTTTATTTCCGACTCAATTTCAGAAATGGTGCGAGCATTAGTTGGAATGGTCGAAATCGCAAAAAAAATACTCAAAAGGAGAATTGAAATCGTAAACCTTTGATACTTGATCTTTTTCAAAATCACGGGCAATTAAGTCTTATATTATTCGCTTCCAGTATACCAAAAGCAGCCTATATATTCCGCAATCCTCCAATCAAGAGCTTTGATCTACTCATAGGTTTGTTGGGTCTCAAAATAATTTTCTTGTTCTGTGCTTATATACAAAAGACTAAAGCCTACTAACATAAGTGCACGTACAATTATCTATACCATTCGCACAGGTACAGCGTATCTCCGTATTTAGCTAGATTCTTTCGATGGGTTAAATAAATTATTTGATTTTCCTCAGCTAAAACTTTGAGAAGCTCCATAGCACTCTTCATCCGAATACTATCAAACGCTAAAAACGCATCATCTAATACCAAAAAGGGCCGCTTCCCGCTAGACAGAAGCTTGAAATAACCATACCGTACCAAGAAAAAAATCTGATCGCACGCCCCCGACGACAGATACTTCATGGGATTTATCCAGTCATTTTTTTCTGGAGAATAAACTTCTAATTCTAATTCTCGATCCAACCTTGCCCTAGTATATTTTCCTTCTGTAATTACTTTTATATATTTTTCGACGATTTCCCGTACCGCATGAGCCACCAACACCGTTGTGTCCTGCGTAGCTTCGCCTAGCATATCGCTTAGCAACGTAAGTACTGCCAATTTATTTTTGCTGTTTTTATACTTCTCTTTTGCTAAATCATACCGATCTTCTGTTTCCGATATTTCTTCTAACGAGATTTGCTCCACTCCCAATCTTCCTTCAAGTCTTGCTATATCCGCCCTCACATCTTCAAGCTCTCTTCTCACCTGTACATAATTACCCCTATCAACTGATAAGGCTCTAGTGTCTAAAACACCCATTTTGATTTCCTCCGTTAGGTATACCGCCCTTATGCCCTCTGCCTCTTGCGCCAAGATACTCTTTTTTTGTTTCAGTTTTTCAAGATTCTCATTTCCAAGTAGGCTTATCAGAGCATTTCCCTTTTCTTCTTTCCTAACCAATTTTTTTTCATATTCGTGTATTGTGTGATCCAATTCTTGAATCGTAACCATATCTATTTTCGATAGTGCCATTTCTATCTTAGTATTCTCCTGCAAAATCTGCTCCCTCAGACCTTCTATCTGACTATCCTCATTTACACGCAAAAACTTTTCGTAAATTTTTTGAATTTTGACCGCAAGTAGAAACATAACTACTCCTCCCAATCCTAAAAATATGAATTCCCAATATTTCACTGATGCAACTATTCCGACAAGCCCGAGAGTAATACCCAATCCTTTCAAAAAAAGCTGCTGCTCCTTTGCTTTTTTAAGTATGGTTTCCCTTTTCTTTCCCTTTAGAACCGCAACGGAATTATTTAAGCTATCAATTTCTTTTTCATATTCTGTTAATATCTTTTGAGTTTCAAGGTAGCTCTGACGTTTCTCCGATTCAAACGCTAACAACTCATTCGCTATTTTTTTATACTCTCCTTCAATCTCTTCGATTTTCTCGATTCTCTCCTCCAATTCAGTCCTTTGTGTATTGATCTCGTTATATTCCTTTTGCTTCCGGTAATAGGTTTCGCTTACATCTATGATCCGGGCTAGCTCTTTTTCTTTTACTTCAAGCTCATCCTTCCTTGTTACAAGTTGTTTGTATTTTTCTATTAAACCCTGCTGTTCTTTCCACCTTACACCTTTCTCCTCCTTTTCAATTTCTAACCGCTTTAAATCATCCATAGCGCTTCGGATTAACCCGGGATTTTTTGCCAGCGCAACCATACCACGTCGAAGATTTTGAATCTCTAAATCGATCTGCCTCAAAATGTCTTGGATTCTTCCATCCCTACTTCCTTGGGTAGACGCATTCTGAAGCGCTGCTACAAATGTTGTACTTTTTCGTACTTTTTCTAGATCTTCATGGTTTAGTGAGGCCGAAGTTTCAAACATTTCAACATTGGGTATGCCATAAATTTCAACAATTTTTTCAAGCGCTTCTTTACCTTTATATTGCCATCTATTTTCATTCTTAGCTTTTAAGAATGTCTCTTTACCCAGAAAGTTCTTTTCAAATACGTAATTTATCCCTTCGGCTTCAAATTCTATTTCAATTTCCGCCTTACGCGAATCCCCTTCGTCCCATCCAGATATATCCGCTGCTATCATTTTTGATTTAGATACAGGATCCGTATACAGAGCGTGTTTCAGAGCAGAAACAAGCGTGGATTTTCCGGCTTCATTTGGTCCAATCACAATATTCAGACCACTAGAGAAAAAAAGTTGTCTATCCTGAAAGAGTCTGAAGTTGTTTATTCGAAGACTTTTTATGATCATTATTTATTTTTCAACGTGTTGCAAAAAAGTATAAAAAATTATAATCGTTACGTTATGCTTGCGTTTTCGGGCGCGCTAAAAATCCTCTACAATTCGCTTAATTTTTGTAATCCCTCCACTAAGGCTTGCTCAATAATTTTGCGTACATTCTCGTCTTTTTCGATCTCAAGTCTGTGTTTAGCAATTCTGATTAGTCTTCCAGAAACCGTAGTCTCGGGTATAGCTTCTATCTCTTCCTGTGTTAAACCTATCTTCGTTAGATTTATGATTCGTAATAAATAAAATTTATCCGTATCGGCCTCCAATATCTCCCCTAAATTAATTGGCATTTCTGGCTTTATGATGCCACTTAATTTCATTTCAAGTAACAAATTCTTATTTGATAGTCCGGTAATAGTCCTGTCTATACGTTCATATAAAGATTGTCCGCCTCCTTGGTGGTTATCCTGTTTTGAACAATCAAATGTAACTTCCTGTGTAAATAACTCAGAAATCTTAATTGGCATAACTTCTACTCTTTCATTTACACCGGGCTCGACCGATATTTCCAGAACATGACCAAACATTTTCTGATCAAAAGCCAATGGTTGAGGTGAGCCTGGATACCAAGCTTTTGTTGCTTTGTTTGATACTTCCAATAATCCGTGCCAATCGCCAAGTGCTATATATGCGAAACCAGAATTTGTAATTTCCTCCTTTGATATCCCGTGGTTGGTCGTATTCGATCCTAATTCTACTGATCCGTGAACAATCGCAATATCTGTAAAACCTCCGCCGTCCATCCTACCATTCTTGCGAGCATCTATGAGTCGCCCAAGGGTTGAGGATGTTGAGAATCTTTGAGCTATACTCTGCGAAAAAAACCTAACCGCAAAATTCGTTGACTCAATTACCTCAACTTTTTCTGGAGAGAAAACATGGATGAGAGGATTTGAGAATTTCAGTTTGGAATATACCGAAGAATCAATATAGCGATCGTGATTGCCTGCCACAATTAAAACCATTGTGCCCCCCCTTGCTAATGCCTCTAAACGAGATTGCACATAATTTATGGTATTAGTACTTGGATATGGGGTATCAAAAAGATCCCCTGCTATAACTAATGCGTTTGCCCCCCTATTTCGCGTCTCGTCACAAATTTGGGCAAAGGTATCTAATAATAATTTTCTATGGCTTGTTGCTCGAGTACCTAGCCATCCTGCCTTCGCCCCAAGGTGAAGATCGGCTGTATGTATGAATTTGAACATAATAATTTGGGTTATTTAGTGAAACACATTATCACGGATTTAGGGAAGTTCTGGCAAGGACAGGTTCGCTACAAGCTCTCCTCGGACGTACATGTATCATTAAAGAAGAACGTGAAACCCGGAACGGTCAGATCGTAAACTAATTCATTATTCTCAGTATATTTGAAGCATCTAGTGTCTTGTATGTCCAAAATTCTAAAAATAAATTGCAAAAGTGGAATAGCCACTATGGCCAATGCCAGTCCGACCACCCATAATGCTACCGAGCGTAACGTAGCTCCTTTTTGCTCCGGGCTAAAGCTTGATGTCAGGATTTTCAAACCTATGACAAATAACTGCCCAACTGCTGCTAGTCCAATAATACTCCAAAAAATGTATATTATCTCCACGAAGTAATTTTCCGCTTGCTGCAATACAGGGGGTACGAAATTTGCTGGGACAAAACTTTTTGGCTCTCCGAAACTTTCGTTCTGATTATCGAGACTTGCTCTCATCTTTTGATTTGGAGCAAGAAAATCGTTTCCACTAAAGGAATAGGCACCATCACACAGGGGCATGCCAACGTATTCTTTCAAAATAGGCTCTGGATTATCACTAGGAATAATAAAAGGCGAGGGAGCAATCCTCTTTATTTCGTTGAATGGCGTGGCATTGAAATCATTTTTGTTAATAGAACTCTCTTCTAAACTCAATCCCGTTTCGCCTTCAAAAAGAAAGTAGGTCTCGGCATAGGGCTTGCCATTTAGATATTGCTGGATTTCGTTTATTCGAGGATTGGCTTCATAATATTTGTCCCCGGACTTATAGACTTTTCTATAAATCCCTATCGCACCTTCCGACCACTTAATATTTGTACAGTCGTAATTGAGATTTATATAGATTGGATCGGTTGAACTGAGATCGAAAAGCGGATTTACTTCCTCTTGACTTTGCGCACTAACCAGAGCGATTCCTGGCGTGGTGAAAAAAACCGTGCTAACAGTCAGAGCAATGGCAAACAAAGAAAGCAATTTATACTTCATTAGACTTTATACGAAACTACATTTATTATGTCACCCTGTCTGTCTGCCTCTGGCAGAAGCACGTCGAGGGGTAAAAATATGATAGTGTCGCACCTCGATGAACTCAGTGTGACACACATTTGTTGCCTTTTTCGGGTATCGCATAAAGTCAATTTTTATTCAGTTTGAAGAAAGCGGATTTGAATAATCCTGTTCCAATCTAGACCCCAACTTTTTTCGTTCCAACCGTTTTTACCTCATCAAGCTTTAGAACTATATCATCATCGGAGATATTCGCGGGAACATCATCAGCACACGTCACATTTCCACTAATATCACTTAGTGGTGCCTCGGACACATCGTTACATGCATTACAAATATCTACGAAAGAAACATTTGAACCCTTCTTAGGATTACGACAGGCAAAACAGCCGTAGCTATCCGGGGCTTGTATACAAATTTGCTGAGGGAAAATAACCGTGGGAGAAAAGAATAGTGTGACCACAACCATACCAATCACTCCAACAAAAAGCGAAGCAACTCCGTAGAAAATCGCCGTGACTGCTTTTTGGCTATTTTCAATCTCTCCGCTTTCACCCTTACTTCGCATGAACTTCAACGCAGCCGAAATTGTATACACAACTCCCATTAGTATTACTGCTCCGAAAGCTAGTACGAAAAACACTTTCACCCTGTTTGTTAAATTGTTTACTGGATCCTCGCACACAAACCCCTGTAGGAATTCTGGCAACCAACCTCCACACTGAGCGGCTACAACTGTATATGTTGATGCCAAAGATAGAGCTAAACCCAAACCAACTTTTGCCAATGTTTTAAATTGCTTCATATTTTTTAAAATAATATTAATTATTTTTAGCTTTCTCAAATATAATACAAAGAAACTCCTCAGGTTGCAATCTTAATAAATCGAACAAACATATTTCTCTTGGTCAGATTGGGTCGATTGTAAATCTCTAGATTCTCCTGTTGCAGATGGTAGGATAAACATCCAGCCTCCGTCCGTTTCGGTTCCCACGACTATAGCGAATGGATTTCCTGCTGAAGGTCCATCCTTGCTAAATCCTCTAATACCCCCTACTGGAGAAACCAAGACGGTATTTTCGTCCCCAAAGTCCAAACTTTCAAAATTTCTACAACATAGTACTTGCGTTTCCTTCTCATAGATCTTTTCATTCTTCAGGGAGGCGTCATATTCTGCGTTAAACAAAACCCCGCCCCCGCCACATTGTCCGAGTTTAGAAGGCCACTTCATAATATTTCCGCTTCCCATAAAGATTCCAACCGCCACAAATGCCAATAAAAATAACATTGCTATCAAAACCCCTCGCATAAATTTTTGGATTTCGGAAACTCCTTCCTCGAGTTTGCCAGAATCTCCTTGGCTTTGAATAATTTTGCCCGCGGAAATGGCTATTTGGACGGTGATATATATAAACATAAAGCCAACAAGGAAAATGGCGATATATCCCACAAATCCTAAAGCCCCAAACTTCATCAAATCTGTAAAGGCCGATGGTTTGAAATAATCTATCTCAATTTTGGTTTTTCCGTCTGGGACATCAATATTAACCTGAGCTGCTACCCTCGTAGCAAAGGAAAACAGTGTGAGGAGCGTTGCGAATGATAAATATATTTTATTTTTCATACCCATATTGGCGTAACATTTATAGACGTTCTGGATAGGCTTATCTTATGTAACCCTCATATTGCTTGTTTTTGGCTTAGAAGTACAGCTATCGAAATCTGCCACTCTCTCTACACATTTGCCCGGAACATACATACACGAAAGGTTATATTTATCACATAATGCTTGCACTTGCGTAGGGTCTACCGGATCTCCGTTTTCGCTAACAACCGCTTCGCAATCTACGCTATATAATTCATCAAAGACAGCACCGAAATCAAATATATTATCCCGATACCCGAAAACCCAAAACAACATATATGTAAAGCCTATGCTTCCTGCCGCGAAAAATACTCCCCATATTCCATTCATAAAGTATGTTGTCATCTTTGAAACGTCCCCACCTCCGCGAACGGCATAGAACCATTTCATTATTCCGTAAATAGCCATAAAGAGTGCAGTGATGCCTAATAGGGAAAAAATGATTGTGAGCGCCATTCTAATCAGCTTGGGTAGGTTGGCCTGAGTGAATCGCAAAGTGGTCCCCGAGTAATTTAATCCGTCTTTTCCAAAGGTTTGATCTTTTTCCTCTCCAGAGCCAGTGCAAAATTTATTTAATTCGCACATAAATTTTTCGCTGTTTTCTTGATCCTTACAACCCCCCAACTCTCCTTTCTCCTCGGTACCCGAAAAACTAAAACTGCTTGTTGGACTATCTTTCTCGCCACTTGCATAACAACCGGTGGGATTTAGGATCCTTTCCCTAGCACATTTGATATCTAATATTTCCCCCTCCGCCTTTACATATCCGGTCTGCGAAACAAAGTAGACAGTTCCAGTAACACATAAAATAATTAAGATTGTTTTAGCACTACGAAGAAAATTTGTATCCATCATCGTTAATTAGGAAATTCAATAATTTGCCTCACTCCAAGCAAACTTGCAACAAGTTCGGCTAAGGATGGGGCTAGGAATATAATTATCAGTCCGATAATTGACGTGGTGAGAATTTTCCCGGCCTTTTTTACCGCATCTTCGCTATCCCCTGCTGTCATCCATGTATATCCACCATAAAAAAAGGTCGCTAGGAAGGTAAGTACAGTTATTGGTTTAATGAGACCGGTGACATCGTTGAAGATGGTTAGAAAATCTTTTCCTATTGGGTCTGGAATAGCTACGGCGTGTACGACCCTCAAAGCAAATATTGAAAAAGTGCTGACGAAAACAGCTGTCGCAAGAAGTTTTGATTTTATGGTCCGCACCACTCTCATCACTCTAGTTCTAATATTTTATATGAATATTTTACCTTGTTTTACCTTCTTTTGCTCAGTTACTTTGGAGAAGGTATCTCTACTGTTCCGGGAGTAAGTAATTTGAATAGATTAATTCCGATAAATCGAAAACCTACTACCGAGAATGCAATAAGTAGAAGGCTCAAAATTGCGGACCAGATTATTTCCCATGCTTCCTTGGTAGACTCAGGCTCGCCTTTGCCAAACTTGTAAGCCGCCTGTCCGAAACGCGCCCCCGTAATTCCTCCTACTATACCTAGAGAAATCTGTAACAATCTTACTATAATCCCCTGATCACTGGGATCGATACACCCTAGCGCTGTATAAATATTATTGGTCCTATAAATTTTATCCTCGCCTCCTGCATTGGCGGCAACGGCTTCTTCAAGACTTGTAAACTTTTCGAAGTTTGTTGCGTCTTTTCTAATTAAACAATTGATGCAACTTAGGCTGTCACCACATCCTTCAATGCCAATATTGGAAACATATGAAGAGGGAGAAATTGAACTAGAATCTTCGGCAACCGTTAACGTACATTTTCCATCCTTGTCTATTGTGACTTCAAGATCAATTATTTTAAATTTTTCTAACATCTCAATGCTCTTAGTTTTGGTACACACTACTGGTGCTTGCGCACTTGAATGAATAAGTAAACCGCCCATCATCCCTGCGCCCCGCGAAGCGGGAATGATACTAACCTTAAGAGTATATTTGATACCCTCACCATATGGGATATTTTCAAATTTCAAACTTCCCACCGCCTCTTTGCTTATCTCTTTTCCGGCTAATCCAGATAATGTTGCACTAATCCCAGAATATCCCCGATCTTTGGTTTCCTTGGTTAATCCAATGCTAATTTGTCCATCTGTCCCCCGAACGTTTTCATCTTCTTCGTTAGGAAACTCTTCGTATGAATAACCAAAGTCACAATAAGTTTTGTTTATACATTTTCCAAGCTCATAGTTATATGCAACTATTGCTGGATTACCATCGTCAACTTTTCCTTGGCAGTAGGGATCTGTGTCACAGCCTACTTTGTCCAAATATTGCAGTGACTTACATTCTCCCATAGAACCTATAACCCCAACTCCATAATATTTATTACTTGCTGGCGGATCAATAATCTGTGCGAGCTGCAAAGGATTAGCAGGTACAGAAGTATATGGCTGCGTTTGAATACACTTGACCGTGTAACCCCCATTGTCCTTTTCGACACACTCATCTGCCCCAACTATACAATCTTCACGAACCCAAAGCTTATCACTATTTACACATAAATTCTGCAATCCAACAGTTCGGCATACTAAACCAGTATCATACCCGCACTTTCCCTCTCCAAGTTCGCACAATTCCCCATAAAGATGAGTAGTACCATACCCTGGTAAATCCGCTTCAGTCTTACACTTTGAACAGAATACTGTATTATCGTCGGTAAGCTTATCATTAAACAATGCGCTACACAGCTCGTCAGTGGGCCGAACTTGTTGTGCATCACAGGTGGAAAACGTGTTTACATCCCAACCTTCATTATTATAGTTACATTGGAAATATCCTGGAACTTTCCAAGCACCTGCGGTAAGATTTCTATCACTACACTTATTAGATACATAATCAGATGGAACGACGTCAATAATCTTGCCACAATCGGCTAATTCTTCATTATTATTGCGTTTCATTTTAAATTCCTTTTTAGTTCCCTTTTCCATTAACATATACGCAAATGGCCCCATTCCCAGCTCCTCAATTGATCTGCTACTAAATTCTGCATACAAAGCATTCGCTGTATATGTATTAATTATAAAACTTGGATCATTTGGTTCTGGGTCATTCCAGCTTGAAATAGCATCTGTCTCGATCCGTATCTCCATATCAGCATCACTCCACCCAACAAACGCATCCGGATTAACTTGTATCTTAAATTTATAAGGCTTAATTGGAATGAAATTTGAATCTACTTCAATAACACTCTGCTCCTCATCCACATTATCCGTACTAACAACCACGCTAACCTTCTCACAGAATTCCCTTGTTTGACCTTCCCCGCGGACAGGACCCATGCCAATAAAAAACCCTGTTAATACGAAAAGCACACAACACACCTTTAATATTTTCTTTATCAATCTCTTTTGAAACATAACGGATCGAATAATAATCACTTCTAGCTTATCACTAACCCTTATTCACTTCAAAGTTTGTATAATAGAAATATATTTAGAAATAAACATTTGTTTCGCCTTATTACTTTCAGCAAAACCAAAGATTCCAGCGTTAGAGATTCATTTGAATACTATTCTCTCGCGATTCAAAGATACGTGCCTTTCGAAATTAGAGAGATAAAAAACATTGAGAAACACAAAATCAATAGTACAATTCTTGATAAACACAAACCCGCTGGCATTACAATTCTCCTTCATGAGAAAGGAAAACAATTTGACACCCCATTATTTGGGAAAAAAATACAAGAGTGGCAGGAAACTGGAAAGGATGTAAATTTTTTTCTGGGAAACGCTTTTGGATTTGAACAAGAGGTCTTGAACACAGCAGATTCTTTACTTTCACTGTCGCCCATGACCATTCAACACGATATCGCGGGCATAATTCTGCTAGAACAACTTTACCGGGTATTTAACATTCTGCACGGGGGAAAATATCATAAACCCTAATTAGTTTTTTATTACCTTAAACTGGACTATTTCGTCACCCTCTTCAATTTCTACCTTTGGGTGAATTAAGATCCCACACTCGGTATTCTTCTGAGCTTCCTTCACTTCATTCTTGGCCTTGCGCAGAGATGTAATTTTTCCTCTCCCAATTTCCTCGCCATCTCTCTCTACCCATACTTGATAACCCTTGATCATATTGCCAGATAAGACAACGCACCCAGCTACCAGGTCGCCATCGGATAGGGGGAATATCTTCTTCACCTTAGCCCTCGCCACCTCTTCCTCGTATTCCTCCGGCTCCAGCATACCCTCCATCGCGTCTTTTATCTCATTTATCAATTCATAAATTACTTTGTAAGTGCGAACTATCACCCGCTCGTTCCGAATTATTGATTCCAAATCAGTTGGAATACCTACCTGAAATCCTATAACCAGCCCACGAGTATTTTTAGCTTTCAACACGTCATTTCTTGTTATAGCCCCCGTTCCAGAATGAATAATCTTTACCTCAGTTTCTTCGTTATTCAATTTAGTAAGCTCGTTTAGAATCACCTCAAGCGTTCCTTGCACATCGGCTTTCACTACTAAATTTAATTTTTTTACTTCCTTATTTCTCTCTTCATTTTCCATAAGCTCGGATAATAAAGAAAGATCTGTAGCTTCGCCCTCTGGCCGAAGTTCGGATTCTTCATTATCCTTTACCAGTATTTTAGATTGTCTATCTTTCCTCAAACTATCCATAATATTCTTTCCTTCCTTCTCCGACTCGACAAAATATATCTCCCTACCCACAGGAATTATGTTCTCAACCCCCACTAACCAGATAGGGGTAGATTCCACGACAGTTTCGCTTGGTTTCTCAAATTCGTCTAATAATGCCCTCACACACGATACTTCTTCTGTATTGACTAAATAATTTCCAACCTCCACAATACCAGCTTTTACCAAAATGAGAGCTATCGGCCCCAATTTATTGTCAAGTCTAGATTCCAGCACAACCGCTTGAGCTTTTCCATATAACGAATTATGTGTTTTTATTTGCATCATCTCAGCCTGAAGTAATATTCCCTCCAAAAGCTCTGTGATGCCTTTGCCACTATGGGCACTAACCTCATATACTTGAACATCACCGCCATACGCTTCTACTAATACGTTATATTGAGAAAGTTGATTTAGAATCTTTTTCGCATCAACACCAGGAAGGTCAATTTTATTGATAGCCACTATAATCGGACATTTAGCTTCTTGGGCAAAACGGATCGATTCGATAGTTTGTGGCTGAACCCCATCATCCGCAGCCACTACAAGCAGAACAATATCTGTGACCTTAGCGCCACGTGACCTCATTTGAGAGAATGCCTCATGACCAGGCGTATCGATAAAGGTTATTTTCTGCCCTTGGAATGCAACAGAATGCGCCCGGGTATTTTGAGTAATTCCACCCGCCTCCTTTGCTTGAACATTGGTTTCACGAATCTTGTCGAGAATTGATGTCTTCCCATGATCAACATGCCCCATGACAGCAACTACAGGTGGCCTTTCTATGTGATATTGAAGTTTTTTCTTTGTAGTCTTTGCTCTCATAATCTATTTGATATTTACGCTAGTGATCATTTTAACATATTTTATCCCGAATAAACCTTATATTTCTTAACATCTTGGTTTTCATTCAGCCTTCTTAAAAACTTTCTAGCCTTGCAGATATTACATACCTAAATACAACTAGCAACCTTTAAAAATTTTGTGACTAGCAAAGGTATTACTCGTTTGCTAAAATCTATACATCATATCCCTAATATTACCGCAATGGAAAAAAGAGATTATTATGAAGTTCTTGGGATTACGAAAACCGCGACCACCCAAGAAATAAAAAAAGCATATAGAACTTTAGCCAAACAATTTCATCCAGATAGAAATTCATCCCCTGATGCGGAAACAAAGTTTAAGGAGGTGCAAGAGGCGTATGAGACTTTAGGCGACCCCGAAAAAAGGAAGGCTTATGATCAATTCGGGCATGCCGGGACGCAGGGATTTTCGGGTTTCGGTAATAATAACGGATACGCAGGGGGTTTTAGTTACGAGGATTTGGGAGATGTTTTTAGTCAATTTTTTGGTCAAGATTTTGGAGGATTTGGAGATTTTGGTTTTGGTCAAACACGACATAAACGCTCCCGAACTTATCCGGGTGAGGACTTGCAGATTTCCATCACCATTGACTTTTTCGAGGCAATATTTGGTACCGAGCGTAAAATCAAATACAAAAGAAAGGGTGTTTGTGTCGAATGTAATGGGTCAGGGGCCGAATCCGTTTCGGATAAAATCACCTGTTCCCGCTGTCACGGGAAAGGAACGGTAATTCAAATTCAGCAAACCTTCATCGGCAGGATGCAAACTCAAACTGTATGCCCAGAGTGTAATGGCGCTGGCGAGATTATTAAACGGCCTTGCAAGGCTTGCAAGGGCAAAGGAAATAATGACGTGGAAGATCTATTTACCATAAAGATTCCACACGGGATTCCAGATAACGTCACACTAAAATTTCGAAACCGGGGAAATGCAGGATCAAATGGCGGACAATCCGGCGATTTAAATGTCAGCATTGAAATAACTCCCCATGAATACTTCGAACGACGTGGAAATGATATCTACGTGCAGCAATCAATCGATCCTATCGTCGCAACCCTCGGTGGAGAGATAAGTGTCATGACTGTCCACGGAGATCTAGCAATGAAGGTTCCCCCGGGAACTCAGCCCGGAACCGTTTTCAAATTGAGTGGGAAAGGCGGTCCCCAATTCAAAGGGAATAAAAATGGCGATCAATATGTGAAGATAAACGTACAGATTCCCACATCACTGAATTCGAAACAACGTTCACTATGGCAAGATCTTAAAGAGGTTTCCTGAGTTTTTTCTGTTCTCCCTACAATCTGCAACTCTTCTTAATTATCGTCTATGCAGTTTAATAATAATTTCAGCGGAATTGTTTAATTCATTTTTCGCCTGTATCTTAACTTCACTATCACCCATAGGTATATTCTCATACGGGAAAGAGAAAATATTCAAACCATAAGTTTCTATTCTGTTTCCATTTACAAATATATAATTTCCAAAGTCAGTTTCTCCCTGTATATTTATTGTAGCTGTACTTATATCTAAAGAAATGTTTCCCATCTCCTGGGCAGAGGCAAAAGCTGGTTGTGTCAACATTAATTTTGGTCTGCTCAACACTCCGATTAATCGGAAAATAACTATAATTATAACCAGACATCCTACTGCAATTAGAATAATTTTTGACTTTGAAACCTCTTCCTCCTGTAATTTATCCAAATTCCCTTTATCTATTTCTGTTTCTACTCTTTCCTTTGAATATATTCCTTCACTTTTAATTCTCCCTCCCTCTCTCATATATAGACGGACCATTCTTTCCGCATTCAACCCTAATAATTTAGCATAATTACGGACAAAACCTTTGGCATAGATGTCGTGGAGGATTTTATGTACCTCCCCATTTTCTATAGCTTCCAAGATTGACCTGCGTATTTTTAATTTTTGAGAAATGTCCTCAAGGCTTAATTTGAGTTCTAGTCTTGCTTTATTAAATATCTCCCCAAATGATTCTTGGTCGTACAAATTTTTTTTCATTTTTTTGCTATTGTATATTTACTTAGAAGATGATTATAATCCATAAGATTTCATTACCGAAGAAAAGCAGTAGTTTCTTTATTTTAATACTATATTCCGAAATGGGCCTACCACTTACAAGGCGTCAAAAGCAGATTTTAGATTTCCTCGAACTCAGTATACAGAAAAATGGGTACGCCCCCTCGCTAGAAGAAATAAAAAAACACTTTAAATTGAAGGCCATCTCTACGGTCCACGAACACGTTGAAAATCTGAAACACAAGGGATTTCTAAAAAAGGAGATGAACCAAGCGCGAGGTGTTGAAATTTGTAAAACTACTACAAAACTGATAACTCGGGCAGTTGAGCTGATGGGTAAAATAGAAAAAGGCAAAACAGTTTTTCAAAAAGAGCCCGCCTGTATATTACACATCGATTTTTCTCTTGTCCCCGAAACCAAAATTCTAATTGCCTTTGAAGTGCAAGATAGCTCTCTTTCTAAATTCGGAATCAACAAAGGAGATTTTATTTTCTTAGGAGAAGGACCGCAGGTTAAGACAAATTCGCTCATTGTTGATTCACTAAGAGAATCTTCAAAGATTTATCGTGCTAAAGATACACGACCACATGCCGGATATGTTTGCTTAATAATATCTGTTCGTTCATAACTATTTTTTAGCTATGGGTGGTGTAGGTATCAATGCTTAACGCAAGGCTAAAAAAATTACCTGGTGTTTTTATTAGAGAATTCCTATTCTCCTCTAAATAATTCCCCGAATAATCTTGCTTTTTTCAATCAAATATATTTTGAGATTATCAATTATGGGACTGGATCAATAACTTTTCTCGTCCATGGACCACATGAGATTATTCTCTTAATGCTCATCCTCAGACCTTTTATTAAACCGTATTTATCTAACGCCTGCCTTGCGTATTCAGAACAACTAGGCTGATGAAGGCACACCCTTACAATATCTGGTCGTGCCCAAAAACTATGGTCGAAAGAAAAAATTTTTTGATATAAAGTAATCGACTTGACAAAAACATAAACTATTTTCTTTTGTAACACAAATCCACCTCTGGCTTCTTTTTGCATGAGTTTCGATTTATTTACTGTATTTTGTACTTGAAAGTTATCCACAAATATTATATCTTAGTACATGCTTCCTCGCATAACAAACATGCCCGAATAATTTTCCTAAATTATTAATACTCATAGGTTATGAAGCAACAAGATTTGCAGGTTCTCTGGAAAACAACATTAGCCCAAATCGAAGTAAAACTTGACTCTCCACCTCACTTTAAAACTTGGTTTATACCAACTGAGCTCATGAATATTACAGGAAAAAGAGCTGTTGTTGGGGTAAAGAACAGCTACATGTCTGATTGGTTAAGAAAAAAATATCTTGACCTTATACAGAAAACCCTTTCCTATGTTGCTGGAGAAGAATTAGAAGTTGATTTTGAAATTGCAAAAAATCTCGTCAACGAACTCTCCCCAAAAATAGAATCAAAAGATATAGCTCGAGCACCCCTTCTCAATACTCACAAAGGGGAAAACCTCAATCAGACACAGATTGCTACCGAGGCTAATATTAATCCAAAATTCTCGATCACCAATTTTGTAGTTGGCCCCTCAAATCGTCTTGCTCATGCGTCTTGTTGCGCGGTGATCGAGAAACCAGGGATGGCCTACAACCCTTTATTTATATATGGAAAAACCGGGCTTGGGAAGACACATTTAGCACAGGCCATTGGCATAAAATTATTAGAAAAAAATCCAGGTAAAAAGGTCCTGTACAAACCAAGCGAAAATTTTTTAAACGAGATGGTCTCTTCTATTCAAACAGGGAAAGCCCGCGATTTTAGGAATAGATATCGTCAACTTGATCTATTAATAATTGACGATATTCAAATGATTTATAAGTGGGAACAAACGCAAGATGAATTATTTAATACTTTCAACGCACTTCACAATCAAAACAAGCAGCTTGTGTTTGTATCCGATCGTCCACCCGAAGAGATCAAAGGGTTAGAAGTACGTCTCTTATCTCGTTTCCAGGGAGGTATGGTGGTACAGATAGAAGCTCCTGACTTTGAAACAAGAATGGCAATAGTAGAGAAAAAAGCCCAACAGTTAAATATGGACCTCCCTCATGAATTATTAGAATATATTGCTCGCCATATCACAGATAACGTAAGACGTCTTGAGGGCTCTCTACAACAATTAGCCCTTTATGATCAAATTCATCAAACTCATCTTTCTATTGATGAAGCCGCAAATATATTAGGTCTCGATCCTCAGAGTAAACGTATCAAAATTAAACCAAAGGAATTAATTAGTATTATTTCTAAAGAATTTGACGTCCCAAAAAACCAAATACTCGGACAAACACGAAAAGCTGAAATAGCTTTAGCTAGGCAGGTAGCAATGTTTATCATGCGAGAAGATTTTGGCTACAAACTGGAGGAAATTGCCGAAATGCTAAAAAGAAAAGATCATACCACCATAATGCACGGAATTGATAAAATCAAAGGGATGTTAGAATTAAATAAGGGATTTGAAGAACAAATTATGAGAATTCGAGAGGGTTTTAACGTCTCGCTGGGAGTCTAACGGATACTTGTGTTCAGAAATATATTCGCTGTTTTTGCTATCTAAATAAGGATATTAGTTCTTTAAAAATAACTTTACATTTAGTTGTTCACATAGTTATACGAGTCGAAAGTGTGCCTCTTTATTTTAATTTAGGGTATTTAACAACATATCCACAGCTCCTACTAACTCTTCTTTATTATAGATATTAAATATAAAAATCTCGAAATGAAAACAGAAATAATACAAGAAAAATTTGCCAAAGCTCTCTCTCACATTAACAAGGCGATAAGTGGAAGGCCTTCTATCCCGGTATTAAATAATGTACTGATAGAAGCACAAAACTCAATATTTAAGCTCTCTAGTACTAATTTGGAAATGGGGATAAATGTCAATTTAGCTGCACAGGTAGAGAAAGAAGGCAAAATGACGGTATCAGCCCGTTTACTCTTTGAATTTGTTAGCTCTTTAAAACCAGGGAAATTGAGTATTATTGAAGAAGGTACAAAGCTTGTGGTTAAGTCGGTGGATAATACTGCCGAATTTGTGACTATCTCCGCGGATGAATTCCCGACTGTTCCTGTCGCGACAGGAAAAGCCATAGTTAGATTAAGAGCTTTATTATTTGCTAAGGCGATTGAAAAAACTGCTTTCTCAGCATCTACAGATACCGCTCGTCCTGTTTTGACAGGAGTCTTACTCAAGATTACGGAACATAAATTAACTCTTGTTGCGGTTGATGGTTTTCGTCTTTCACAAAAACAAATTAGTCTTAAAGAAGGAGCAAATCATGAATTTAATCAAATCGTACCTGCGAAGACGTTATTAGAAGTAGCTCGTATTATAAGAAGCGAGGCACAGGAAAAGGATATGATAGAGCTGTTTTTTCTAGAGGGAAAAAATCAATTGATTTTTAAACTAAACGAAATTGAGTTGGCTACAAGGCTTATCGAGGGAGAATTTCCTGCTTATGAGGATATTTTGCCAGTAGATAAGCAACATGCTTTTAGCGCACTTAAGGTCGAATTAGCAGACGCAGTCAAAATAGTGGGCATTTTTGCTAGAAACGTTATTGGGAATAAAGCTAGATTTATTGTTAAACCTGATCAGAATCATTTGGTTCTTTCTTCGGAAGTTATAGATATGGGAAAAAATGAAGCTATTTGCGACATTGTTAATACAAGCGGGGAGTTGGTTGAGACAGCCTATAATGCGCGTTTCTTGCAGGACATGATAAATGCTATCGAAGGTGAAGAGATTATATACGAAACAAACGGACCCTCTGCCCCAGGTGTATTTAAAGATAAGGAGGACTCAGAATATATTCACATAATTATGCCGATGAGGCTGGAGTAATATTATTAGTAATAGTAAATGAGCGTCAAAAAGATCAATATAGCGTGGGCACCAAATCTCAGACTAAACGATTTTTTCTTTTGTGTATGGAATTTTCTCCGAATTTGGCGATGGAATGACCACAAATCAATTCTTGAATTAGAGTGTAAATTGAGCTCGTACTTAGGTCAAAAAGTGTACGGCTTTGATAGTGGTAGGAGTGCTTTGTTTGCGATATTAGAGGCTTTTGGAATTAATTCTAAACACGAGGTGGCTTTACAGGCCTTTACTTGTGTCGCGTTGCCGAATCCAATTGTTTGGACGGGGGCAACCCCGGTGTGGATCGATATTGAATTATCAAATTTTAATTTAGATATTGAGGATCTAGAGAAGAAAATTACACCTAAGACAAAGGCGATTATCGTACAGTATACTTTTGGAATTGCACCAGATATTGGAAGGATCAAGGAACTTTGTTCTCGGAAAAAAATACTTCTAATTGAGGATTGTTGTCACAGTCTTGGTCAAGAAATTTTCATTGAGGGACAAAAATATAAAGCAGGGACTATAGGAGATGCAGCTATCTTTTCGTTCGGTAACGAAAAAGTATTATCTGGTACAAGGGGTGGATTCGCAACGATCAATATGAAAGTTGATGATGCGGATCAACGGGAGTTACGTTTGCAAGAAATATGGAATAAAAGAAAGAAAACGCGAATAAGGGATCAAATAAGGCAGGCGCTCAATCCAATACTTCTTTTTTTTAAGGCAAGGGGGATATTTATTGGGGAGAAAATAGCTGAAATAGCACAGAAATATAAAATTCTCGAATTAGGACTCACAAAGTATGAATTGAAAGGCCTTCGTCCAGGATGGTTACCCGGGGGTTTTTTTGGACTAAATGCCGCACTGGCGTCTAGACAATTTGATGGACTTAATGAAAAAATTGAACACAGAAAAAAAATTGCATCCTTGTATTATGAACAGGAAATATTCGAACAACGCCCAATTGTCTTCGGAGAAAAAGTTAGAGGGATAGTCTTGCCTCAACTAATTCAAATAAACAAATATGCACAGGCAACTTGGTTGCGAGTACCTATAATAGTCGAAGAGCCTGCCGTTGTTTTGAAAGAGTTAGAAAAAGAAGATATATACTTAGGAAATTGGTATACTTCCGTCATTCATTGCGAAGATGTTGATTTGGGGGCGTTTCAATATCGGAAGGGTTCATGCCCCAAAGCGGAATGGCTTGCACAACATGTCATCAATCTTCCAACACACATAAATATCAAAAATGAAGAGGTCAGTATGATTGTTAAAGCGTTCAGAAAGACAAAGCAAGCTTTAGAAGAAACATATAAATAATGTTCGTCGTTTCAAAGAGAAGTGATTAAAGTACTGGAGAGGAGGGTGTTCAGAGTTTTTCGAGTGGGGCGTATTCTAATGCGAGTTCTTTTTCGCCGATGATCGGACCAAAATCTATAGTAGCAGTCGAATGAGAAATATCTGTAATTACCCCGGTACCGAAAATGTCGTGCTTTACTCTATCTCCTACGTTTACTTTAGGTAGTTCTTTTTCGGGTTCTTCCTCGTAGAAATGACTGAAGGCGTCATCTTCGTGTATGAATGGAGAGACGATGATATTAAGCAATGAAGCCGGTATGTCATTGATAAAGCGGGACCTAGGATTAGTTTGGATTTTACCAAACGAAACACGCGAATCGGCATACGATAAATATAGTGATTCCCGTGCTCTTGTGATAGCAACATATGCAAGCCTTCGTTCTTCATCTAGCTCGGCAGGATTGGCATATGATCTTGCGTGCGGGAAAAGCATCTCCTCCATACCGACAACAAAGATAAAAGAATGTTCCAAACCTTTGGCTGCATGTACGGTCATAAGCGTTATTGCAGGTTTTGAGAAATCGCCGGTTTTATCTGTTTTGTCTTCTAATAGGCTTATATCCTCTAAAAAATGTTCGAGTGCAAGTATTCGATTTTCTTGCCCGTCGTATCTACTTGCCACGGAAACAAGTTCTTGTATGTTTTCAATCCTGCCTTGGCTTTCAATGGTTCCGTCGTCTAAAAATTCAATATATCCTGTTTTATTTAAAACAAAATTTATGAAATCAGAAAGCTTATACTTCGTAATATTTTGTTCTAGAGTGAAAAGCAATTCTGTAAAGTTTTTTAGTTCTTCCGTCTTTATGTTCATTCTCTCTTGCTTCAAAAACTCAGTGGGAGAAAGTCCCATACTTAGAGCAGAAGTGCGTATAGTTTCGATTGTTTTTGCACCAATACCGCGTCTAGGGTAATTGATTATACGTTCAAGACTTAGGCTATCCTTTGGGTTTTGCAGAGTTTTTAAATAGGCTAGGATATCTTTAACCTCTTTTCTATCATAGAATCTAACCCCACCAACGATTTTATAGGGCAGATCATGTTTGATGAAGGACTCTTCGATTGAGCGGGACTGTGCGTTTGTGCGGTAAAGCACCGCGATATCATGTGAACGAAAGGTTTTTATTATATCCTCACACTGAAGCGAGACCCACTCAGCCTCGTCTGTCTCATCTAGGGCCCTATAAACTGTAATTGGATTGCCACCCTTCTTCTCTGTCCAAAGTCGCTTTGCCCTTCTGGATTTGACGTGTTTTACAACTGAATGTGAGGCATCAAGTATGGGTTGAGTAGAACGATAATTTTGTTCTAGTTTAACAATTTTGGAATTTGGAAAATCCCTCTCAAAATTTAAAATATTTGTAATATTTGCGCCTCGAAAGCCATATATACTTTGATCGTCGTCTCCGACAACACAGAGGTTATTATTTGAGAGAAGTTTGATCACAACGTATTGTGCTTTATTTGTATCTTGGTACTCGTCTACAAGTATAAATTTAAAAAGATGTTTATATTTTCCCAAAATCTGTGGATGGTCACGAAAAAGTATAAAGGTTTTGAAAATTAAATCATCAAAATCATATGCATTATTTTCATCTAGAATTTTTTGATACACAGGATAAATATCAGCAACTGTTGAAAGAAAGTAAGATTCGGCTATATCCAAATATTCCTGGGGTGATATGAGTTCGTTTTTTGCGGAGGAAATAGTTGCGCGAATAGCATGGGGACTAAACTTTTTTTTGTCAATATTTAGACGTTTCATTGCTTCCTTAACAACGCTGAGGGAATCAGTTGCGTCATATATGCTGAATTTGGGGTTTATGCCAACTGCCTGTGCTTCTTTACGTAGAACCTTAACACAAACAGAATGAAAAGTTCCGCACCAGAAGAGAGTGCGAGAGCCGGCGGAAATTTGATAGGCACTAAGCAATTCAGATATTCTGTTTTTCATCTCTTCGGCCGCTTTATTGGTGAAAGTAACGGCCATGATTTCGCCTGGTCTTGCAAATCCATTCGCGATAATATACGCTATTCTATGTGTGAGAACTCGTGTTTTTCCCGACCCTGCTCCTGCTAAAATCAATAATGGTCCATCAACATATCCGGCAGCCTCACGTTGCATTGGGTTAAGAGAGTGTAGAATATTATCCTGTGGTGGTAATGTGTTTGTAAGTGAACCCATGGTAATTTAAAATGTGCTAAAGAATTTATCTATCTGTCATGAAAAATTATAAACGGAGATCGGGACTTACGATTTTACTAAAAATCTCGACACTTTTTCTTTTTTTTATACTTTTTTCAAACAAAGCTTCGGCAAAGATAAAAATAGAAGTCGATAGGACATACGAACTGAATGTACAAAAACAATTAGAAGTAACCGAAACACAGACGATTACAAATGAATCACAAGAATTATATATCCCAGCTGGTGAAAAAATTGATTTTCAGATAATTGGATTCCGGCAAAACGACCCAGATATAAACCTACTTTTAGAGAGGACAATAAGAAGTTTAATCATGCGTGAAGGTAATAGGGAAATAAACTTCTCTTCAAATATTGAAGATGAGACTGCTCATATATGGACAACGTTCAAACAAAATTTAATACCTGGTGAAAAGAAAACTGTGGATATCAAATATATCCATCCCGGGCTGGCCTATACAAATGGGGCATTGGTGGATATATACGTAAATGGGTTTGCAAAAGGTTTTGTTTTTTCTACAAATACTGCGGAGTATTTATACAAAACGACAGTTAAAGTTCCAAACAGTATAAATAAAACAATTCATTTCGTATCTCCTCAACCAGCAAGGCGTTCCAAAGAGGGAGATTATGAGATTTTTCAATTTGCCCAGGATAGCTTGGTGGGGAAATACGCGTGGATACAGCTTGGCACGTGGCAGATATATCGATTTGAAATCCAACAGGAAATTAAACCAAGCGAAAATATTCTGTCAGGTTTAGCCAATGAGTATGCTTTGTTAATACCTCGTGATATCGAAGGGGGAAAGGTAACGCAAAAGGTTTACTTCGACTCTATAATTCCCTCCCCTATTCAAGTTATTGAAGATGAATCGGGCAACTTGATAGCAAGTTTTAAATTTAAAACAAATGAAGCTCAAAATATAACGGTGACAGGATATGCAGTTGTTGAGGAAGGGGACGATATTAATTTTCAAGCTGAAGCTGGGGATATTGGGCAGCTTAGTGCTGATATGAGGGAACTTTATACGAAGCCGGCCCAATACTGGGAGGTTGAAAATCCAGAAATTGTGCAATTGGCGAATCGTCTAAAAGGTGAACAGAATAACGTCTACACTGTATCGGCAAATATTTATAATTATGTAGTTGATCATATAGATTATAGTCAAGTAAAGAGATTTGGTTTAAACGTGCGTCAGGGAGCCCTAAAGACTTTACAGGGAGGATCTGCGGTGTGTATGGAGTATTCTGATTTATTTTTGACATTGGCAAGAGCGGCGGGTATAGCGACTCGCGCTGTTTATGGATATGGATATGATGCTAGAGTTGCTTCTACAGGTCAGGAAGCACATCAATGGGTGCAAATTTATATGCCGAAATTAGGCCGATGGGTAGATGTGGATGTCACGTGGGGAGAATCGGGCGATCTCCTTGTAGGTGGAGATTTGAATCATTTATTTACCCATGTGGCGTATAAGAATCCTGAAGAACCACCAAGTGTCGCGGTGCAGGCATATGGCAAAAAAAGCGTTGATTTGGAATTACCGAGTTTTTTAATAAAAACGGTAGATCTGTCCCCTGAAATTTTTGACCAATACAAATCGCAAAAAGAGATACTTGCCGAATTTCCTAAAATTGACAGAAGCCTGGGCGAAATGTTGAGTGAATATCTTGCTGATCGCTTAGTTGGTGGGGCACAGTCTTTACGTGACGGGATTGATATTAATAACCGGTCCCAAATTTTTTTCCTAGGGGTCTGTGGTTTAGTTATTTTTTGGGGAGGTGGTTTAATGGTAGCAATAAAACGAAAGATAACGTTAAGGAACTAAAAATTTCGTCATCACATTTTTTCTACGGTTTCAATTCCTAAGATGTCTAAACCAAGAGAAAGAATTTGTACCGTTGCTGCGACAATATTGAGCCTATTGTTTTTGATTACTGGATCCGGTTCGGTCAGGATATTGCAAGTATTGTAAAAAGAGTTGAAAGATTGCGCAAGGAAGAATAGATAGGTACACATTAGGTGTGGACTGTTGGTAGCATAGGCCTTTTCAAGCGTTTCGTGGTAAAAGTAAAGTTGGCGAAGCAGATTTACCTCAGTAAGATTTAGTTTGTCCGCGGATATATTTTTAGAGGTTTTGGCATTATGTTTTCGCAAGATGGATTTGCCCCTTGCGCAAGTATATTGGATATATGGACCAGAGTTTCCCTCGAGCGAGACACTCTCGTCGATATCAAACGCCATGTTTTGTGAAATATTTCCACGCAAAAACGCATACTTGATTGCGCCGAGCGCAACTTTAGTTACAATTTTCTCTTTTTCCTCTTCATTCAAATCTGGGCGACCCGAAAGAATTGTTTTAACTTTTAATTCAACCTCCTCTACTAATCCCATTGCGCTGACAATTTTTCCTGTTCGGGAACTCATCTTGCCAGATTTTAGACTTATCATACCGAAGCCAATATGTTTTAATTTGTCTTTGAGCTCAGGATAAAGAATTTCTGCAGCGGCAATTATTACTTTGAAATATTCGTTTTGTTCGACAGCGGTGGTTATTACATTGAGGTCGAAAATCCAATCATCCTTTTTACGTTTTATGAGACCCATGTCTTTTGCCTCATATGTTGGGTTTCCTGCTTTTGTAATAAACACCCGGGTGTGAAATCCAAATCTCTCGCCTTCAAAAACAACCGCTCCTTCGCTTTGAGAAAAAACTTTTCCGATGTTATTTTTAACTTCCTGCAAACCAATTTCCCAAACCCCGCTCTCAACATAAAATTGGACCTGTGAGATACCCAGCTTCTTTTCAAATTCTCGGTAATAGTCAAGTGACCATGATCTAGTTATCTCCCAATCTTGGAGTATTTGAGGAGCTTTTTTATATATTAACTGGTTAAGTAGGCCAATTTCTTTTTTTGCATCTTCATTCTCCGCATAGAGGGCGGATCCTTCTTGATAACACTGTTGCAAAAGCTCAACACGTTCTCTTGGTATTTTCGGATCGGGCTTACCTTTTTTGATCCACGCGTATAAACTTTTGGCTACATGGGGACCGATATCTCCTTGATAATTGACCCGTCGCACTACGTGTCCATTTTGTTCGATAAGTCTCGCTATTGACTCACCGCAAATATAGGAAAAGAGATGACCTATATGTGGAAGTTTATGTGTATTGGGCTGACCATATTCGACAAGAATTCGTTGTGGTTTTTTCAACTTAATTAGCCCGTAATCCTCCTTTTGTTTTAAAATTTTTTCAGTCTCAAGGGCAAGTACCTTTTTTGGCAGAGTGAAGTTTATAAAGCCATTTCCAGCAACTCTTACGGTGATGCCATCTTTTCGCAAAGCTAAGTCTAGCTTACTGGCATATTCGTTGGCTAAATCTACTGGTGACCTTTTAAGTCTTTTGCACTCACGTAGGGCAATATTGCTTGCATAGTCTCCGTTTGAGGTATCATTTGGGCGTTCCAAAACGGCGTTCGGATCGCCTGTAATATCTTGTAAGAGTTTTTCGATAAGGATTCGAATTTGCATGGTGAATATATCTAACTTAGCAAGTATATCATGTCTTTGGAGGATAGTATGGTTAAGAGGAATAAATATTATGGCAAGAATTAACGGCTAAGTGCGTCTTTATAATTGATACTACTTTCTTGCAATCTGACCTTTTAAGATTTTACATAAATGATCTGTACTTCACTCCAAGCCATAAACATATTGAGTTAACAAACCTAGGCTTGTTCCCCAGAAGAGCGTGTGCCAATTATTCACTTGTTTTTCTTCTTTCGATTTCGGCCTCAGCCATTTTTATTCTGTTGTCGAAAGGATTCCCACGATAAAACAGAAACTCGATGATTTTATTTCTATTTCCTTTATAATGGCTTTTAAATTTATTTGTTGCCAGAACCATACCCCGTGGGTTTGTCATATGCCTAAGGGAGTATGCATCAGCCTGATATTCATTTAGCCTTCCAAGGCGAACCATAATGACGCCAAACACTAGTCCAAGTAATAAGGCGGTGGGAACAGATTTGTAAAGTGACGGAGTACTGCCGAGGATCACAATACCGTCAACAAACAATATTATTCCAATTGCAAGCTCGGTAACAGTATGCCATAGGTAGTAATGTCCAACTTCATGTAGAACCACATATTCCAATTCATCAGGTGTAAATGTATCGTAAAGTATTCTTGAAAGCAAAAGCTGAGGTTTGGTTGGAATACCAATCATCATTCCAAAAGGGCTGTTGGATTCTGAAATTTTGATTGTTTTGACTTCTATCCCTGTTTTGTTCTTTATTAATTGCCTGATGCTATCGTTATGAACTATGGTTATGGGGAATTTTTTTGCCCCAAGGCTACCTAATAATAGATTTAATAGGCTCCATTGAGCCGTATAAAGCAAAACTACACAAAAGAGGGTGTATTCAATCATTTTCCTAATTTAATGGCTTCATAGTAATTGAAATATTGAAAATCACAGGAAGTAATTTTTTTCTAATAAATAGTCTTAATCTCTATAATGAAATAAATAGTACTATAATAAATATTGCTTAGTTGTCGAATATTGAAAAAACAGATTAATTTCTATAACCATTAAACTGTAATGCTGTCACGCTAAATGCACATTCAATTTTGCCACAGGCAATATGGTTCGCCATGCCATTGGAATTCACGGTAATTAATTTGATAGATGTACTTATTGGATGGGTATTCGTCGCTTTTGTGGCAAGTCAACTCTTGAAAGAGGATGTATAGCCATGGTGACAGTGGTTATTTAGAAATGTTTTAAAGTATTCATATTATCCATTGATGGACAAGACAAAAAAATTAATTTTGTGGGTTTTGGTCGCCCAATTAGCGGGATTTCTGGGAGCAATTTTCATTACTCCATCTATCAATTCTTGGTACGCGCATTTACTCTCCCCTCCTCTAACTCCGCCGAATTGGGTATTCGCGCCAGTTTGGTTAATACTATACACTTCTATTGGAGTCGGTATGGCGAAGGTAAAAATTGTCTCGGTTGTGAAGGGGTTTAACACAAAAAGAATAACAATACTTTTTTGGGCACAGCTCGTATTTAATTCTCTGTGGACGATAATCTTTTTTGGGTTTCACGAAATTGATTTATCAATAATAATTTTGACCATCCTCATTCTCACGATCTTATTGTGGATCCGATCTATGTATCGGGTAGATCAGTTTGCAGCGCGTATAGCTTTTCCCTATCTTTTTTGGTGTTGTTTTGCGCTATACTTAAATATCGGATTCTGGATTTTAAATTGAAATAGTTATTAAATAGGACTCAAATTGAAAACAGAAGAAATACAGATGTTGCATAAACAAATATATGAATTGCAGAGTCGACTCAACGAATTAGACCGTGTCGCCAGTGAAGCCAGTGAAAATAAACCTAAACCCTTGGAGATAGTATTGGAGTGGACAGCCCCCGAAAGACCTAGAGTCGAACACGGAGTAAATTGGTATATTTCACTTGCAGTAATGTTGGTCGTAAGTATCGTATTTGCCATCTTGGTTGAGAATTTTTTTCTTATTGCCGCGGTACTTGCAGTAACAAGCCTACTTTATGTATTAGATACCATAAATCCACGCATTGTCGAATATGCTTTAACCGATAAAGGTGTAAAGGCTGGGATTAAGCATTTTTTTTGGAAGGATATGAAAAATTTTTGGGTAAGTAAAAAGCACGGGTTTTTTCTTCTTAATGTAGAGATGCTTCCTGGCAAGGGTAAATTAAAAATTGTTGTAGAAGAAAAATTGGTTGTGAAGTTAGTCAAAGATATGTTGAATCATATAGAGTATCAAGAAAGTAGCGGATTAAATGCGTTAATAGATCGTTTAGTGGACGGCAAACCACTGCGTATCACCGAGATATAGCCCGATAAAAGCCTACCTCAAGCAGTTTCGCGCTTGTAATTACCATATGAATATATTTGGATCTTGCTGTTGCAAAATTAAACATTTTCCTTCAGTTTCCACAAAGTCTGTAGAATTATGGATAAGGGTGTGGCATGAGATTTAAATATGATAATTTTTGTTATTAGTAATGTCTGGTGTTAAAATACATAACACTAGATACGGATATTCGCCGTGCATCTATAGCTCAATTGGATAGAGCACTTCTTTGCGGAAGAAGAGGTTACAGGTTCAAATCCTGTTAGATGCATACTATTCCTTGTAAATTGTTACGATTTCCAAAGAACCCATGCTTTCGATATATATCCGATATGCTTGTGGCGCACATATTTTGAGTATTTTATTTGACAATATGTAACATAAACTATATATTAGAAAAGATATCCATTGATACTTAAAGGTTAATTGCGAGTGAAACGCGCTAAACATTAAAGTTGGTTATTTCCTACTTATTAACCACAATACTCAATGACCTCGCTTCAAGACATTTGCACTTTGCCTGTAGATTTTGATGAGAATTCATCTAGCGTCAGACTTGATGAAGCTCAAATAAATTGCACTAATAGGTGTAGGATTTCTATTGACAGTCTCACCCCTACCCTATTAAATAAATCCTTAACCCATCCACGGTATGTATATTCTGAATATTCACTTCATCATAAGGACGATCAGGATTTAATCGATAAAGGTTTGAATTATGAATTAATCGTACTCCCTGCAGGTTTACTAGGCATTGAGTATATCCGCTCTCATATTTATTTCAAAGCGTCCTCACCATGGACAAGAGAGATTCATTTTAGCTCAATTGTTGAAGGAGTTTATGGTACCGTAACATTACTTATGCAAAAGAACTGTGAAGATAGTCAAGATGAGGTTTGCGTGGAAGAGGGTTTGGTATTTGAGATAAAACCCCGGACAAAGGTTGCTATCCCAGAGGGGTGGTTTTATACTTTCGTAAACACTGGCGAAGAGCCTGCTATACTTGCGAGGGTATATCGTTACAAACGTGAGATAAATGAGGAATTGACACGGACGAAGGGGTTGGCCTATTTCTGCATCCGAAAAAATGCTAAACAAGAATTTGTATATAATCCGAGGTTCCGCCATATTCCACCTTTACGCAGAATGAGGATTGAAGAGAATCATATCCCAGAACTTGATTTTGACCTCGAACAATCTTTATACGAATTAATCAGGATAAAAACCGAAAAATTAATGCAGATTTTGGTTTAGGGCAAGCCCTTTACGATCGAAAAGATATGTTAGATAAGGACTTTGATCAGCGAGGTAGTTTTTAAGTGTATATTTAGAAAGTTTAAATAAAATTGACCTGGAAAGGATACGCTGGTAAGATTTCATTGTGTTAAACGAACCAATAAACCTCAAATTTGAGGTGGCTCGACCGAACTAAACAGCTAAAAAGACCTACGGAGGGTCTTTTTCGCGTTTATAAAACGATTGGATTAGTAAAATAGTACTGCTTGGTTCTATAATTACCTATGTAATATTTTATTTTCCTGTAGCAATGCAAGATATCAAGCTAATTAAACAAGACCCTGAGGCCTATAAAGAGCTTGTGCGACGTAAGAATTTAAATCTAGACGTTGACGAACTTTTGTCGTTATATGACAAATTGTCAATATTGAGGCAAGAGTTAGATGAGCTACGTTCCAAAAGAAACTTGAATGCTGGATACGATAAAGTACAAAAAGGTCGACCCGAAGAATCGGAAATTCTTAAAGGCAAAGAGTTAAAGAAAAAAATAGCGGAAAAAGAGGCCATAATTGATGATCTTGACAAGAAATATATGGCAATTATGTGGAGAACTCCCCAGATAGTCTCTTCCGATACCCCGGTTGGAAAGGATGAGCGAGAGAATGTAGAGGTCAAAAAATGGTCTCCTGATCAAGGAGAGGGAGGCGCACCGTTGATTCCCGACTTCCAAATAAAAGATCATATTGCGCTCGGAACAGAACTTGGTATTTTAGATCTTGAAAGAGGTGTAAAAACAGCCGGTTTCCGAGGATATTACCTGAAAAACGAAGGAGCCCTCTTACACATGGGTATTATGATGTTTGGTTTAAAGTTAATACAGTCGAAAGGATTTGATATTTTTATCCCCCCTACCCTAGTTCGCGAGCAAGCGTTATGGGGATCGGGACATTTTCCATTTGACGAAGATAATGTATACTCGGCGGATAGCTTGCGTCATACTCGCGAAGGAGACGACAACGAAAAGCGCTATCTGATAGGTACAGCTGAACCAAGTCTTTTATACTACAGGGCTGAGGAGGTAATCGATGAATCCGAATTACCATTGAAATATGCTGGGTATTCCCCCTGCTATAGAAGTGAAATAGGGAGTTATGGTAAAGATACAAAGGGCATCTATCGTATTCACGAATTTATGAAAATTGAGCAAGTTGTCATGTGCGAGAATGATTATGAAATATCCGATAAACTTCACCAACTAATGCTAAGTTATTCTGAAGAATTGCTACAGAAGCTAAAACTTCCATATCGGATAATCCAGCTTTGCACAGGCGATATGGGAGCTGGCAAATATAAAATGTTTGACATTGAAACTTGGATGCCCTCTCGTAAGGGATATGGAGAAACACACAGCGCGTCAAATCTAGGTGATTGGCAGACTCGTAGACTAAATATTAAGGTCAGAAGACCAAATGGCGAGAAATATTATCCTCACGCCCTAAATAATACAGTGGTAGCGTCACCTCGAATTCTGATAGCCGTTCTAGAGAATTATCAAAACAAAGACGGAAGCGTAAGAGTCCCCGAAGTCTTGCAGGAGTATGTTGGTAAGGAACGAATAGAAAAAAGAGATTTGAAATAAATCCGATTTTAGACCATCAAAAAAGATCCCACTGCTTTCCGGGATCTTTTTTGCGGTAAAAAGGATCGGATATGATTATTTGACCATATCGCGAAGCATTTTCCCTGGTTTGAACTTTGCAACTTTGCGAGCTGGAATCTTGATGACTTCGCCACTCTGTGGGTTGCGTCCAGTTCTGGCCTTTCTTTGGGATACCATAAAAGTTCCAAAGCCCGTTAGGGTTACTCGTGAACCTTTCTTTAGTGCTCCCATGACTGCTTCCATTAAAGCCTCGAGCATTAAGCCCGCGTCTTTTTTGGTTACGCCAGTCGCTGATGCTACTGCATCGACTAGATCTGCTTTATTCATTGTTATCTCACCTCCTTTATAGATTTACCATTGATAAATCAATGGTATTGCTAACAGAATACGGTTAGTAACTGTGAATGTCAAGACTGTGGCAGAGATTCGAAACATACGGTTGATAAATATAGGATCAGAGCACCTTGCCGATGAAAGAAAAACAAGTATGTAGTGGGTATACTCCATAGAGGGTAAACAATATTGTGCTATGCTACGCAAATGCTCACTAGTATTACATTTTAGGCATCGGGGTGATTTATATACGAAGGCAATGTTTACCACAGGAAAGAGGTTCTACTCTATCAATCCTGCACAGACCGATTTTTATGGGGTATAGTTATGGGTTGTTGAAATAAAAAGTTTTCGGTTTTTATTTGTGTGAGATTATAGACTAGAAGTGAAAATTCGAATTTAAATAGCGAAATCTAATCGCTTAATTTTTGTCGCGATACCATCCTGAAACTCAACCATTACGGAATTAAATACTCTTTTCCCTTCGAGTTTTGGTTCGAATTTATTTTTATAAGGATACTTAAAATTAAGAAGAGCTTTCTCGTATTCGACCCATAAACTTGCATCATGTATCCCACACATGCCAATGTCGGTTACATAAGCTTGCCCGAAATTAATTTGAGTGTCAGCTGTCGGAACATGGGTATGAGTTCCAACCACACAAGAAGCTCTTTCGCGAGCATAATAACCGAATGTCTTTTTTTCCGAGGTAGCCTCTGCATGAATTTCAAAGACTACGGGGAAGTCAGGTATTTTCGTGGCCTCAACTATTCCCTCCCCTATCAATGAGTCCCAGAGCTCATCGGCTGCCCAGAATGGATTTCGTACATTCTCTCTCATAAAGGTCTGCCCAAGGAATAACGCCAGCAAAAGTTTCTTACTTCCGTTAGTAAGTAGAACCCATCCTTTTCCGGGTAGCTGTTGTTGGGCTTCGTAGTTATATGCTCGAAGTATTGGCAACGAGCTATCTTGCATTTCTTTGGTAAATTGGACCCTATCCCAAATATGTTCTCCTGCTGTGAAGTAATCGATTCCAATAGCGTTAAACTCCTCGAGAATTTGGCGCGTGACGCCTCTCCCTGCTGCTGCGTTTTCAATATTAGCTATAACCCAATCAAAGTGATATTTAACTTTTAATTTAGGTAATATTTCATGTACAACCGAGCGACCGGGACGAGCAGAAACATCCCCAATATATAGAAGTCTTGTTTGACCTGTTTCCGGCATGACAAAATGAAGTTAAAACGAATATAATAAGCTTTATTACATGGATTATATCCTTAAATATCAATAAAACCTATGAGAAAAAGAAACGTTGGACTTGCTTTGGGAAGTGGTGGTTTGAGGGGGTATGCGCATATTGGGGTATTAAAATGTTTAACTGAGCATAATGTTCCAATAGATTTGGTAGTAGGGGCGTCTGCCGGTGGATTGGTGGGAGCAATGTATTGTTCTGGAAAAACCATTGATGAGATAGAGAAGTTTTGGCTGGATCTTGATGTATTTAAAATCCTCAAACTGATTTCCAAGTTTAATTTCCAAGCTGGACTACTAAAGAATAAGAAGGCAATTGCCCACGTAATTAAGTTTATTGGGGAGCAAAATATTATTAATTTAAAACCAAAATTTGCTGTATTGGCAACTGATTTGATATCGGGTCATACCGCAATATTTGATCGTGGTTCACTTGAACAGGCACTCGAGGCGACATCCGCGGTACCCTTTTTATTTAGACCAGTAAACATCGGGAACGCACTTTACATAGATGGAGGGGCTTCGCAACCGGTACCTGTAGACGCCGCAAGGAAGTTAGGTGCCGACTTTGTGATAGGGGTAAATTTAGATTCATGTTTTTTTCCAAGTAGCATAACCCACAATCGGATGCCCTCGATGTCAAAGGTTATGAGGGGTGCACTTGACTCATTCAGATATTATTTGGCAAAAGCTAACGTGAAGGAAGCGGATATAATTATTGAGCCACAGATCGAATCGGTTACGTTCAACATCGCAAAAATTTCAAATGCGGTTCAGTATATCAATGAGGGTTATAACTCTACCTTAAAGCAATTGCCAAAAATACTAAGGGGTCTTGAGGCATTTTAGCGTCAAGATATTTTGCAACACGGGAAAAATAGTTTCACGTAAAACACACTAAATTGATTTATACCAATCAGGCATTTCTAGAAAAACTTCAATTTGTCGTCTGAGTCCTTCGTCAAAAGCAATTTTTGGAGTATATCCAAATACAGCTTGTGCTTTTGAAATGTCAGCAAGAGTAGATAAGACTTCAGTCGGCGGTTTATCGATAAATATTCGCGATCCTTTTTTTAGATTCTGTATTATTAACTCGCTTAGGTTAATTAGGCTTATCGCGTTACCACATCCTATGTTGCATTCTATATAACCGATTGGTTTCTGTGAGGCCGCGTATATTCCTTCAACTGTATCGTCGATATATGTATAATCTCTTTGCATTGACCCATCCCCGTAGAGTGTATGTGGTTTATTTTCCAGGGTTTGACGTATAAATTTTTGAATGGCCATGCCATAGGGTCTTTGAAGTGGTCCGTAAACCGTAAAAAAACGTAAGCAAGTGAAGGGCAGATTATAAATAGAGTTGTATGTGTACCCTAGAATTTCACTCATGCGTTTGGATGCTGAATATTGTGAGATCGGTTTGTCTGCATCTGTGTTTTCACCCTGGACACCCATATCTGTATCGCCGTATATTGAGGAAGAGGAAGCAAACACAAAATGCTTCAAATCGTTTTGCACAGAAAGTTCTAAAAGATTGGTGGTTCCAAGTACATTAGTCTCTATATATTGCAAAGGTCTTTTCATCGAATCCGGTACACCACCTAATGCCGCCAAATGAATTAGAATGTCTGGCTTATGTTTCTTAAATAGACGAAGCATTTCTTTGGGATCACGGATGTCTGCTTCGTAAAAAACAAAGCTACCCTTTGTTGTAGATGTTTCTTTTTGGTAACTTCGTAACAGTTCAAATATTGAGAATTCATTTAAGTTGCTTTTTCCTTTCGCGAGCAAACCCGCTTGAATTTCAATAAGTCTCAAATTGAAAAGTTTAGCCTTCTTTGAATACATTGGGTCAAAATTATCTACCCCAATAACTTCGTGCCCTTCAGATAAAAATTTCCTTGCGGTGTACGAACCAATAAAGCCAGCAACACCAGTTACTAAAACTATCATGAATACAAATATAATGATACGTTGATTATATTTGTTTGTCTGGTTGGACATCAAGTAATATTCAACATTATCTGAAGTTATTTTCTGGTTTCACGTGAAAGTAACACCAAATTATTATTTAAAGATATGGCGTGAGTATATATGTTCTAATATTTAGTTCTATGCTACAAATAAAGTATAATTAGCAAGTTTTGTTCATACGCAACAGTGGTTCTAAAAATAATTCAAATAGGTGACCCCATCCTTGAAACTCCAGCGCAAGCAATTAAGAGTGTTTCGCATAAGGAGGTACAGTCTTTGGCCAAAGATATGATGGAAACTTGCGAGAAGTTGCGAGATCGCTCCGCAGGACTTTCCGCAAATCAAGTGGGCAGGGGGGTGAGATTGTGCATATGTAGAAGAACCGATCTTGAAGAGCAACAAAAAAAGGGAAAAAAAGTTAGACATCTTTCAAAAACTAAATTATGGGAGGTCATGATTAATCCCGAAATCGCGAAACAAGTGACTGGAGAATCAACCTATTGGGAGGGCTGTCTTTCAATTGGCGAAAATGAGAAAACTGCTATATATGGACCTGTTTCTCGAGCTGATCGAATTGAGGTTCAATACACAACCTTAGAAGGGGAGATAAGGAGGGTTGATGCCAAAGGATTTTTTGCGCATGTTGTGCAACATGAGGTTGACCACTTAAATGGAATACTTTTTATTTCGCGAGTACCCAATCCTGAACATAACTTATGGAAGGGGGAAGAATTTGATAAATATTACGAAAGGGTAGGGGAGACGCCACGCATTCGACTCTAAAGCAAATTAAACGGAATTACTGTGGGATAAATTTTATAACCTTTTAATCCTCTGCGCTAAATCTGTAAGAGAGGGCTTCGGCCACATGTTCGTGGGTTACCTCTTCAAATTTTCCAAGATCGGCGATGGTTCTACTTACGCGTAAAATTCTAAAGTAACTTCTTGCGGATAAATTAAATTTATCTACAGCTTTGCGCAACATCTCTTGTGATTCATTATCGAGGTGTATGAATGAATTAATATCCTGTTGCCGCAATTCGCTATTTGAGACAATCCTGTGATTATGATATCGCGATAATTGAATATTTCGCGCATTTTGTACCCGGATGCGTATCGACTCTGAACTTTCTGCAGTGTCTTCTGTAGCTATTAGTTTTTCGTATCTAACTTTTTGCACGGTTACTTGTAGGTCGATTCTATCTAAGATGGGACCACTTATTCTTTTTTGATATTTTTGGTACTCAAGTTGCGAACATGTACATGGTTTGTCAGGATCGCCTCTCCAACCACATTTACACGGATTCATGGCAGCTATCAGCATAAAGTTTGCTGGAAATTGTAAAGAGGCACTAGCACGGGAGATATTGACAATCTTATCCTCCATGGGTTGGCGTAATGCTTCAAGAGCGGCACGAGTAAATTCTGGAAATTCGTCTAAGAACAAAACACCCCTATGAGCGAGCGAAATCTCTCCGGGTCGCGGAAAAGCACCACCCCCGACGAGCGCAACTTCTGAGGTTGTGTGATGTGGATTTCGGTATGGACGAATGGTAACGAGCGGATTAGCCTCGGTTACTAGACCGGCCACGCTATGAATTCGTGTAACTTCTAGACTTTCTTCCCAAGTCATTTCGGGCAGAATAGAGGGAAGTGTTTTCGCTAGAAGTGTTTTACCTGAGCCAGGCGTTCCAGTAAGTAAGATATTGTGGTTTCCTGCAGCGGCAATCTCCACGGCACGTTTTGCATGTTCTTGCCCTTTCACAAACCGCATATCGTGCGTGTAAAACCTTGGTTTGTTTCCCGAGGAAGAGGGGGGTGTAAACCTTTCAATTATTTGCTCGCCACGAAAAAAATCTATTAGCTGATCAATTGTTTCTGCAGGATAAATTTCAACATCTGGAACTAGAGAAGCCTCAGGGGCATTTTGTACCGGAACTATAAGCTTGTGGAATCCGATCTTTGTGGCATTGGTAGCTATCGGCAATATTCCTGGGAGCGGGCGTATTCTACCTTCAAGTGATAATTCCCCAAGTAGCAAAATATCCTCTGGATTGAAATGAATTTGTTTTGAGGCTAGTAATATACCTATGGCGATTGGTAAATCATAAGAAGGACCTGTTTTGGGAAGGTCGGCAGGCGCAAGACTGACTGTGATGTGGCGAAATATAAAATCCGCCTTTGAATTCTTAATGGCGGCCGTTACCCGATCTTTTGCTTCTTGTATTGCTTTACCGGCAAGTCCAACGATATTGAATTTATGCAATCCTCTTTGAATATCGACTTCGACTTCTACCAGTTTCGCGTCTAATCCAATCAGAGCAGCGGTATAGATTTTAGCTAACATTGCAGAATGTGAATTTATTTCTACGTTCAACAGTTTAGCAGATTTTTTGCGTCTGTGAGTATTTGATCAGACGATACTTTATTACAAAATATCAAGAAATCCTGAGTGCAACTTCATCTGTTTGCAAAGTAAGGGGACATCTTGTCGCGTCTCTTGTTCGAACTGAGGCTCGGGTTATTTCAATTCGGTGTATAATTTGATTAAATTAGTTGCTGTCTTCGTCAGGGAACTTTGGCTTAATTTTCAAGCTTTCGACGCATGAATAAAAAGTTTGTATTTTTTATGTCATTGGCAGTATTGTCCGTTCTAGTAGCTGGTACTTATTGGATATCTTTTCAAACACTTAGGGTAAAGGTAGAAAATGCAACTCAAAAATCGGGCGAAGAATCCTTTGAACAAAAGCTTAAATTATGCAACTCATTCCCAAATAATTCTACTCAGGAAGTAACTGAGACCTCCAGGCTTTTTATAAATATCCCTCGAGGGATATATCCACAGCAGGATAACTTCATGCAATTTACTACTAAAAGTGGGAATGCTACTGCGGGTTTGGTTTCAAATGGCGGGATACCGGGTGAAGGACAGGGGGCTAATAGTGATTGTTTATCTTACTATTATGAATTTGATGGTAATGGCGAAATCGATCTAAATATAAAGGGCATAGATAAGGATCCCTCTGACTACTCGGTCCGGTTCAACGTCAAACCAAATTAAGGTTGGCAAAGGAAAAGTTTGGCATTGAGTTCTTACGTCAGATAAAGAGGCGTCGCCTATCTAAAGATATAATCCAGCAAATATGAGTATTTCGCTTAGAATTTTGACGTTGTATTGAAAGATTCTGCATTGAGTTCAATATTCTCAAGTTGTTGGTATATAATTATGCATTGTTTATAAATATGTCTGTGTAATACATGAAAAAAATAATTGAAAAAGCAACAATATCGAAAATTGCCAATCTGGCTAAAATTAAATTGACAGATAAAGAATTAGATATGTTTACCGAGCAATTTGCTTCATTATTGGATTACGTCGATATGTTAAATGATGTGGTCCTATCGGATATAGAGGAAACTTCCAATGTCTATGATTTCCGGGGTCCCATATTTCGTGAAGATGAGATGTCGATTGGTTTACACGAAGAAGAGATATTTGCTAATCTTTCAAATTTTAAGCGAAAGGGTAATTTTTTTTCTTTTAGATCAACAAATGAAAAACAGGATGAAGATCAATAAACAAAAGTATTCTACAATTTCTATTCAAGAGGCTGTAACAAAGGTAAAAAAGCAGGAGATTTCAGCAGTTGAATTAGTTAGCTATCATTTGAATCTTGCAAAAACTTTAGGACAAGAGTTAAACGCTTTTATAACCGTTTTTGATGAAAGCCTAGAAAAGGCAAGGGAAATTGATCTTCAGGTGCGGGTTGGGAAACAACTTGGGATGTTGGCGGGGATACCTTTTACGGTCAAAGACGTAATAATGACGAAGGGGAAAAAAACCACCGCCGGTTCTAGAATGCTTGAAAATCATATAGCACAATATAGTGCTACGGTAGTTGAAAAGTTGGAACAAGAGGGAGCGATTATTATTGGCAAGACAAATTGCGATCCATTCGCGTTTGGTGGGAGCGGCGAAAATTCGGGGTATGGACCGACATTGAATCCCCTTGATACAACAAGGGTGCCAGGTGGGTCGAGTTCTGGTGCGGCCGCATCTTTGGCGGCCGGTATTGGATTATTTGCCATAGGAACTGATACGGGTGGTTCGGTTCGACAACCAGCCGCGTTCACCGGTTTGGTCGGACTAAAGGCCACTTATGGTCGCAACTCAAGATACGGGTTAATATCTATGGCTTCTTCCTTTGATACACCTGGAATTATTGCTCGAAATGTTTTTGAAGCCGGGCTTGTCGAACAAATTATTGCTGGCAAAGATATTAAAGATAATATAACTTATGATATCCCTGTGGGCGCATATTATAACGTAAATAAATTAACTGATTCATTCAAAGGTGTTAAAGTAGGAGTGCCCAGACAATATTTCGAACAGGGAATAGATGTTGAGGTGGAGAAAATAGTTAGGGGTGGCATCACTAGTTTAGAAAAAAAAGGGGTAGAAGTTATAGAATTGGATTTCGAATTACTTAAAAAAGCTATTGCTGTTTACTATGTTTTGGTCCCTTCAGAAATTTCATCAACCATGTCACGATATGACGGGTTCAGATATGGGGCCAGTACAGGTGAGGATTTCTGGACGAATTTGGTAGAAACACGTGGAGCAAAGTTAGAAGAGGAGGTAAAGCGAAGAATTATGATTGGAACTTATGCCCTTAGTGCCGGATACGCTGACGAGTACTATAAAACAGCCTCAAAAGTTCGGGTTAAATTAACCCGTGAGATGGAGCAGATCTTTAAGCAGGTTGACTTCATAGTCGGACCTACGTCACCTTGTGTAGCCTTCAAGCTCGGTTCGAAGACACAAGATCCGTTATCCATGTACTTGGCGGATGTCTATACCGTAACAGCAAATATTGTCGGCTCTCCAGCTATTAGTTTAAATTGTGGATTTAATAGCGAAGGCTTACCGGTGGGTTTTCAGATTATGGCAAAGAGATTTGATGAAGAAAAATTATTGAAGTTTGCTGCAAAAGTAGAGAAAGTATTTAATAAAGAGTAGTAAAAGTATTTATTAGAAAAATTTTAATGAAGAGCGCGGTTTTCTTTCTGTTAGTCTTATTTGTGATGATATTTTTGTTCCAAACGAAACAGATACAAGCACAAATAATAGTTTGTGAGCAACAAATTCCATTTATTGACGTTTCGGATTCTTCTTTTAGTGTGTATATCCAAGATATCTTCTGTAGGGGTGCAATAAAAGGTTACTCTGATAATACGTTTAAACCAAATGCTTTTTCCACACGTGCTGAGGCTGCAAAAATAATCGTTGGAGGTTTAGACATAACGATTGATTCTACTGGCAGTGGCTTTAGAGATGTAAATAATCAGAATCCATTTTATAGTTATATTCAGACCTTAAAGAATTTCGGATACTCGAATGGTTTTGGCGACGGGACTTTTAGACCAAATCAATTTATAACAAGAGGGGAAGTAGCACAGATAGTAGCGAAAGCAAAGAATAAAGATTTGGCAACTCGAACATTTGGGACTCAAGATTTTCGAGATGTTGATAATACCCATGTGTTCTTTAAAGCAATTGAATTCTTATTTTCGCGTACTATCGAGGGGGAAAGGGTCGTCAGTGGCTATGAGGATGGAACATTTAGGCCAGGTAATAATGTTACGCGTGCAGAATTGGCAAAGATTGTTGCACTAGCTATTCGAATACCCCCTTTGAATGATTACGAAAAATTATGTATTGAAAGAGGAGGGGAGTGGCTGGAAGAATCGATGCAATGTAACCGTATGGAGAATGACGTGTGTTTGGCGCTTGGAGGGACTTATGTAGATTGCGCCTCTCCTTGTGGAAGATCTTTCCAAGGTATGTGCGTGCAAATGTGTATGAATGCATGCTATTTCTCACCATTAGAAAATATATAAAATAATGTGGGCATTATCTAACTTATGACGTCAATGAAATATGAACCGGTAATTGGCTTTGAAGTGCATCTTCAGCCAAAAACCAAATCGAAAATGTTTTGTAGTTGCAGTGCACGCTATTTTGGCGAGAAACCAAATTCGCACGTCTGTCCTGTATGTTTAGGACTCCCTGGCGCCTTGCCTGTTCCTAATAAAACAGCGTTCGATAGTACAATATTACTAGCGCTTGCTTTAAATTGTAATATCAATGAAAACACTCGATTTGATCGAAAAAATTATTTTTATCATGATCTTCCAAAGGGGTATCAGATTTCTCAATTTGATCGTCCTATCGGGGAAAATGGTTATATCGAATTTGATCTGGGAAAAGACAGCAAACGAATCAGAATCAAACGGGTTCATCTGGAGGAAGATACTGCCAAGACTATACGTGAGGGGGGAACGACTTTGGTAGATTTTAACAAATCGGGCATAGCTTTAATTGAAATAGTTACAGAGCCAGATTTTGAAAATATTGAAGAAGTTGATAAATTTGCGAAACGTTTGCGCCAAATCGTCAGATACCTCGATGTAAGTGATGCGGATATGGAAAAGGGACAAATGCGCTATGAGCTGAATATGTCTATGAGACTATTGGGGCAAAAAAAACTTCCAGAGTATAAAGTTGAGGTAAAGAATATTGGATCTATTTCGGTATTGCAAAAGGTAATCCAAAGAGAAATTGTCCGACAGACAGGGTTATTAGAAAATGATCAAACCCCTCAACAGGAAACACGTGGGTTGAGCGGTATGAGCGGAGATACGAAGAGCATGCGTTTGAAAGAGACTAGTGATGATTATCGCTATTTTCCCGAACCTGATATACCCCCTATTATGGTAGATAAAAAATGGTTAGAGGAAATACGTTCAAAAATTATCGAATTGCCGCAGGGTAAAAAACATAGATATATCGCCGAGTATGGTTTAGCACCTGATAGTGCTGAGACTTTAGTAAGCTCTATACCCCGGTATAAATTTTTTGAGGAGTGTATGCTAATCATTACGGACCCGAAAGATAAAAAGGAATTGGCTCCAGAGATAGCAAAATGGATGATTGGCGAACTAGCCGCTTTACTCAAACGCTATGGGCAAAAATTTGCGCAAATTAAACTTGATGCCTCTGACTTAGTCGAATTATCGGCAGCGTTTTTACACGGACGTATTACAGGACAGGCTGCCAAAAGGGCCCTCGAAATTGCTTTCACAACTGGAAAAAGTATTGAGAAGGTAATTAACGAAGAAAGATTGGGCGTAATGAATGATGTAGTTGAAATTTTAAAGTTGGTAAATGAAGTCTTGGAGAAAAATCCTGATGCTATCACTAATTTAAAAAAGAATCCTAACGCAATGAAGTATTTAGTTGGACAAGTAATGCGACTCTCTTCTGGTCGGGCAAATCCTAAGACAATCGAAAACGAATTGCTCAAGATGCTTCGACTAAATTAAAATACATTTGATCGCGGTTATATTTCTGACCTAAACCAAAATGATAAAAGTCGTGGGTTCAGCTCTAATTAGGAATAGCGAAGGTAAATGTCTTGCGGTTAGGATTGCGAAAGAGATGGTCGGCGGAGTACTTGTGCCTCCTGGGGGGAAACTCCAAGAGAACGAAACCGTTCGAGAGTGTGTGGTCAGAGAAGTGAAAGAGGAGCTAGGAATTACTATCGAGATAGAGAAACTTGAAGCGATTGATGAACAGCGCTATGAAGACGGTTACTGGATATTTTTAATGTACAAGGCCCGGATTCTTCAAGGAGAACCGGTAATTATGGAACCAGATAAAATAATTGAAATGAAATGGGCGGATATCTCGGAATTAAAAAATCATGACAGGTATAAATGGGTTTAGGGCACTATTTTTTTCCTGTGACTGCTTCTAACCTAGCATCAACTATCAAACGCTGTGAAGATCCGTTTTCACATGTCTGTAATCTCAAGAGTGGTATCGGAGAAAATGAAGTATAGAGTTCGGTAGCAGAAGGTGGAACGATACGCGAAGACTGCATTTTATATGTGTATGTTTTCCCATTCAAATCAATGTAAATGGGGTCGTTTGATTCTAGCTCATCTATTCGGTTGAAAAAATTGGCAACCCCTTCGCGATGAGCGAAAAGATAAGTGATGCCCCAGTTCTGAGCTGCTACCTGTGAAGGTAGGTAGGTGGATTTACCTTGTGCAATTTCTTTCTCGATAATTGGCAGATATAGTTCGCGTTTAGATGGATCTACATTTGGGCGAATTGGCATATTGAGGTCAATAGATGGAATACGAATATAAAACTCGCGAGGGGTTTCTATATCTTGTGCAAAAACTTTTTTAGGTCCATACCACCCTTCTTGTTCACCAAAGCTTTGATTGGAGATTAATTCGCTCTTCTCGTGTGAATACACACCAAAACCTAGGTACAGTAGAAAAAAGCCTGCCACAATCAAGCCTGTCGGAATTAGTTTATTCTGATAGTTCACGCACGTTTGATATAATGATGCGAAATTATACTTCAAACTCATAGTATTTGTCGATGGGACTTCATGACTTAGTTTCTAAAGCGAAATCTGTGCTGATAATGACTCCCGATCTCTTAGATTCGGATATTGTCGCCGCAACTGTCGCGCTTGGAGATATATTACTGGCAAGTGGTAAAGAAGTTCAAGTAGTTACAAACAAGAGTTTTTACTCAAAAGTCTATTATCCATATCTTCAAGCGGATTTAGAATTTAATGAGGAAGTAATAAATAAGGTTTTCCGAGCGAAACTTCCGGCAGGGCCAAACATCGATTCTGTGCGCATAGAAGCAGAGGGTGATGACTATGTCGTGGTTGCGACAACGAGAAATGGAAAGTTTGAGACTGAATCGATCATCTTCGAGCAAACAAAAACGGAATTTGACCTTGTATTTTTGATGGGAATGAATAATTTGTCTTCTCGTAAAAACATTAGTTGGATTTTCGAAGCTGAAGGATTTAGGTCTAAAATATGTCTCATTGGCACCTTTGACTCGGGTTTGAATTGTGAGTATAAAGTTACTAGAGAAAATTGTGAATCGCTAAGCGGGGTAGTCCTAGACTTTGCAGAAGAAATGGGGCTTCCTATCACAGCACAGCATGCTACTCATCTTGCCTTCGGATTGCTTTCGGCTGGATTAAATGATATTGAATATTCGAAGTGGAGGGGTGAAAAAATAGCATATCTAGTAAGTCTTGGAGCGGATACATCCATTCTCGAACAATTAATTAAACGTGAAGCCAATGAAATTTATCCAAAATGGTATCGAGGTGTTTATGCGAATCTTACAGTAAGCGAGTTTTTGTGGTGTAGCAATGTCAGTGAACCGACGCTTACTGGGAGTCTGCTCGCGTTGCTTCCGAAATCGACTTTGATACCTTTTATGCTCCCAAAAGAAGTGAAGGCGTGCGTTGTTGCGATTAGATTAGGAAAACAGACACATTACTTCGTAAAATCAAATGAAACAGGTATCTGGGCGTGTGATTTGTTGGCAGAGTATGGAGTACTTGGAGATAGAAGGTTCGCTAGGTGTGTATCTTTTGAGCCATACGAAAAAGTGCTACAAAATATTGCGACTAAACTTCGAGTGAAAGTCATTTTGCCACATTTGCCTGAGGGGTTAAAAACTGAAAAATCAAAGGTATCCTCTTCGCGAATGAAAGTTGCAGACCGAGTTACGATACCAGTGAATGAACCGGCAGTAACTGAAACCAACATCGCACCAAATCAACAAAAGTTAGACATCAAAAGATCAGAAGAAAAAATGGAAGGGCAATTTATTCCTCCACAATATACGCCTTTGCCTAGCAGTGAAGAACTCAAAGAAACATAGATGAGCTAATTGTCCAAAACCACCCTTCTGTTATATGCTAATCGAGTACTCTTTTGTTTTTAATTCGATGTAGCAAAAAGTATTATTCGTTCTTTTGAATTGCACCAGCCTCCCTCTTGAGAAATTCATCTAAATCGGTGACATATACGTCACGTGGTTTACTTCCTTTTGCTACACCAACTATCCCGTGTTTTTCCAGTTCGTCCAATAGTCTGGCGGCACGGTTGTATCCCACACTAAGCTTTCTTTGGATTAATGATGAAGAACCTTTGCGGGAGGATACCACCACCCGCGCTGCGGCGATAAATAATTCATCATCGGAGTATTGTATAGAATCTTGTTGATCAGGAGGAGCTGAAGGATCGGGCTGTGTTTTGGTAACCTCAGTAGAGTAATCAACTTCTGGAGACTGAGCTTTGATAAATTTAACAACTTTGATTATTTCATCTTGTGAGATGAAACAACCTTGTATGCGGGCTAGTCTGCTCTTACTGGGATCTTTGTAAAGCATATCTCCGTACCCCAGCAATGCTTCGGCACCGATTTGATCAAGAATTACACGTGAATCAACTTGCGTAGTTACGCTCATGCCTATTCTCCCAGGAATATTGGCTTTGATTAGTCCTGTAATTACATCTACTGATGGTCTCTGTGTAGCAAGGATCAAATGAATACCGGTGGCGCGAGCCTTTTGTGCTAGTCTCACGATTGAAGATTCCAGTTCTGCTCCGTTATTACCCATAAGCATATCGGCCATTTCATCAATCACAATAAGAATATAGGGTAGGGCGTGGAAACCCATCTTTTCGTTAAATCCTTCGATATTTCTAACTTTATTTTCATTAAATAACGTATATCTTCTTTCCATCTCGACAATTGCCCATTTCAAAGCATTATTTACTTTGCTCATATCGGTTATGACCGGGGTTAGTAAATGGGGAATCCCGTTATAATCAGAAAATTCAACTTGTTTCGGGTCGACCAATATTAAACGGACCTCGTCTGGACTTTTCCTCATAAGCATTGACATGATGAAACTATTGGTTACAACTGATTTGCCTGAACCTGTCGCACCGGCGATTAATAGGTGGGGCATCTTTTGAATGTCGGCAAAGATATTCTCTCCGGAGACATTTTTACCAATTGTAACTGTGAGATAACCTTTCTTCATTCCCTCGCTTTCTGCTAGTTCTCTAAAAGAGATCATCTGGCGTTCGCTGTTCGGGACTTCGATCCCAACGAAGCTGGTGCCAGGAATAGGGGCTTCTATTCTTACTGATTCGGCGGATGTCGCGAGGGACAGGGCAAGATCATTTTTCAAATTAGCAATACGAGAAACCTTTGTTCCGAGGGCGATATTCATAGCGTATTGAGTGACCGATGGGCCTATGAGTACATCCACAACTTTTGCGTTTATGCCGAAGCTCGCTAGTGTTTGTTCGATGATAGTTGAATTCCTTTGTATATTTCGTGCCGCGGGTTTAATCTTAGGATGATATTTGAGTAAGTCTGTACTGGGTAATTTCCAATCTGGATACTGTAGCTCATAATGGATTAGAATCTGTTCCTCTTTGTCGGTATCATCTTCGGGGACATAGGCATTGTCCTGACGGAGAGGCTCTTCCTCTTGCTTTGGAATACTTGGTGCAGGTATGTCGGTAAGCGATACTGCGTCTTTTCGCAAATCAGCAATCATTTGGGGTTCGGGCCCCTCTGCTACAAAATTTTGTAGTTTAGAGGAAGATGATTTGGTGAGCCAGCTTAGAAATTGTTGCATTTTTGTTAAGAAACGATGGAGAAGTTTCGAAATAAATTCAAAGTATTCGGCAAGATTCATGGATAACATGAGAGGGATTGCGATAAATATGATTGCCGCGCTTATAGGACGAGTTAAGTTTGTGAAAAGCCAAGTGCTAATTTGTGAAGCCATTAGGTAACCTATCCGCCCGCCAAATTCACCCTGACCTGCTTTCTGGGCAAGATTAACAGGTAAATTAGTTCCACCAGTTTGCCAGATTGAAACTGCTAGGGCTAATAGCATGAAACCAAAAACAGTTCTTGTGGTTATGTATCTGGGAAATGCTCGAAATAGTTTTAGGCTAAACACCGTGAAGGCTAATCCGAACAGGAACAGGCTGTTGCCAAATAGCTGTTTTAGAAAATAAAAAATGGTACCATCTGCAAATTGGCTTAGAAAGCAGAGTATACCAAAGAAAAATAGAACGATACCAAAAACAATCCGACTTTCACTGCTATCGTAAGTGACTTTTTTTCTCTTGTTCCTCCTACCGTACAATGCTGTTTATTTAATAAATATTACGATTATTTAATTCTTTTGTTAGGGCTGACAGTTTTTCTATTAAACTTAATGTTTCACTTCCGTTCGATTCAGCCGTTTGCATTTCATGTTTAATTTCTTCAATTTTTACCAGTAAATATTTTTGTCTTAGATAGGTCATATGCTTCGCAAAGACAACCCTAGCTTCTTCCGGCGAGCTGAGACCGCTTACGTCCATCATTATTATATCTGATGCGATTTGCGCTTCTGACTGTTCGAAAATGTTTCTAATATCTTTGTAATCTTGTAAGTCTTTAAGTCGGTTATAAATCTTTTTTATTCCTCGCGTACCAAAGACTTTCCAATTTATATTTTCCTTTTGTAGAAATTTATGTTCCAAAAGCATTGCTATGATAAATTTTTCTTTGGCTTCAATACCTTCATTTTTTTTGGTTGCCGTACCACTGATCTTTGTTGTATCGGGTTCAGCTCTAGTCTGTACAAGTTTCTTGGATTTCTGCGATGAAAGTATATCCCATACTTTATCTTCATCGACCCTCACTCGTGTTGCCAAGGTCTGAACATAATGGGCCTGTTCAATATTATCAGAAATTGCTGTGAGCAGGGGAACTATTAAGTTCACAAAACGTGATTTTCCCTCACCAGTATTGAAATCATATCTTTTTTCTAGTTTATTGATTAGGTGCTCGATGACTGGTTGCGCTTGGTCAATTGCTTTCTTCGCGAATTCGGGGTCGGCACAGAAGAATTCATCTAAATCTTTATGCGCCTTTAAATCTATGGCATATGTTTTGAAACCAACACTAACCGCAAGTTCATAAACTCTCAATAAAGCAGTCTCTCCTGCAACGTCGCTATCTAAAGCAAAAAGTATGGTATCAGCATACCGTTTCAAAAGCTTAAGTTGTTTATCGGTTAGAGCTGTACCCATTGGGGCAACTATATTCTCTACTCCATATTGATGTGCCGTGGGTATATCGACATTTCCCTCAACTATGATCACCTTCCCATTTTTACGAACGGCGCTTTTTGCCTGATAAAGTCCGTATAGGATATTTGATTTATCATAAGCCATTGTTTGAGAAGAATTTAAATATTTGGGAATATCATCTTTTTCTATTACTCGTCCCGAGAATCCCACGATATCGCCAAGATGATTGAAGATCGGGAACATTAAACGATTGCGAAATTTGTCATAAACCCTATTGTTTTTTGAAACAAGTAAACTCCATTCGATTAGCTCGGATTCTTTGAAACCGTGTTTTGCTAGGAAAATTTTGAGATTATTATAACCTTTAGGGGCATAACCGATTAAAAATTTTTGTATTGAAACAGTGGTCAATTTGCGCTGTTTTGCGTAGCGCATCCCTTCTTTGCCAGCAGTATGCTTGGTGAGCAGAAAATGATAATAGTTAGCTACAAGTTGATTACATTCTAGAAGGCGTCTGTATTGTGCTTCTTTAGCATTATATTCGGAGGAATTAGCAAAACCTTTGGACAGCGTCACGCCGGTTTTCTTTGCTGCGACTTCGAGCGCATTCGGGAAATCTATCCCTTCAATTAATTCAATAAATTTTATGGCATCACCACCCTGTCCGCAGCCGAAACATTTGAACAATTGGAGCTCTTCGTTTACGGAAAAAGAGGGGGTTTTTTCGTTATGAAAGGGACAGAGCGCAAAATAATTTCTTCCAGCTTTCTTTAGAGTAGGCACGTACTCTTTCACTACATCGGTAATACTTAATTTGCTTTTAATTTCATCGATCTGCGATCTATCTACCATTACATGGGTTTGTTAATTTGTTTAATTATACATGTGTGATGAAATTCTTTCCCAGTGCTTGCTCTTTTAACTCCTATTACCTTTTTGAATATGGGAAATACACGGATCCGTACTTTAATTGGACTATCATTTATCGGTTGAATATAATAAGATATAGACAAGCATAATATCTATAATAATTTAAAAAATATGGATAACACTTCTGCTCCTTCACGAAATATCCCTTCTGGAACCGGTCCGAAAAAGGTTCTGATTATCGAGGATGAAATTCCTTTAAGAAAGGCATTATGCAGTCGGTTACTTCGAGAAGGTTTCAATACCATTGAAGCGGAGGATGGGAAGAAAGCCTTGGAGCTTACTCTCCAGCTACATCCAGATTTGATCCTTTGTGATATTTTTATGCCTCAGATGGATGGGTTGGAGTACGCGAAGCGTTTGCGCGAAGATGTGTGGGGGAAGACAGCAAAGGTGATGTTTCTGACTAATCTAAGTAATTCAGAGGATGTTGCGAAAGCTATCGAGTACGGTATTACCGATTATCTTGTGAAAAGCGATACGAAATTACAGGATATAATTGAGAAGGTGAAGGA
>JAYRWD010000025.1:0-15772 GCA_041918255.1 Candidatus Dojkabacteria bacterium | reverse complement strand
ACAGTACTCGGAACTTTTATTAAAGCAAGTCAGGAAACTAGAAAAAGTTCCAAGGTATAAAGACTTAGCGGATATCTTCGTTTGTCTATAGCGTCGCGACAGGCCTCCCCAGACGCTACCACTTCCTTTGATTCTAAAGCAGAATTCAGAATACTCCAGCAAAAACATATCTTGTGGAACTTAATTATTGCTAGCGCCTTAATCACATGTCTTGGAATATCTGTACTAGATGGTCAATTTGGACCAAACTCTTGCTATTGGGGGTTTTGTGCAGCATATCCACTGTTTGACGCATGGACAAGAAAAAGATTTCTTGACAGTAACGCAAAGCCAACAGAAAATCAAGCCCAACCCCCATCCTCCTGACCTCAATTTTTATATCACACATTGTTTCCGCTTCCTCCCTTTCCCTCCCTCCCTCAAAACATATATAATAAACCATCACAATTTAATATCGCGCCTGATTTGTACTCACTCCAACAGCAAACCAATACAACCAAAAAGAAAACAGTTCTCATCATATCAGCAATTGCCATATTCGCCATTGGGATTGGTGCGTCAATCTTCGCTCTGTACCACCGTCAAGTAGCAGAGGAGGGGAGCAAAGCTTCGCAAAGCAATATCACGGGGAAAATGATCAAATGGTATCCAATAGAAATAAAAATCGAAGGACCCGCAAGCTCCGAAGCAGCCGTCAGCCCTAACCCTTTTCTCGATTTTCGCCTAGATGTAACATTTACCTCCCCGACCAGCAAAAGATACATCGTACCCGGATTTTATGATGGAGACGGGAACGGCGGACCAAACGGCAAGATTTGGAAAGCCCGTTTCACACCCAGCGAAACCGGCACATGGACATACACAGTCGCGTTTCGACAGGGAGCGCATATAGCCACCAGTGATCCAGAAGTAAACACCGGGATGCCCATCAACCCCCCAGATGGACAGCGAGGCACCTTCACCATAAATGCAGGTACAGCAAACGAACCCGGATTCTATAAATACGGATTACTCGAATACGTAAACGGATATTACTTAAAATTCCGGGATGGTCCATACTTCATCAAAGGAGGCACAAATAGCCCAGAGAATTTCTTAGGTTACGCCGGATTTGACAACACACAAGATCTAGGCGGTACTATTCCAAACTTTCTCCACACATACACTTTACATGAAAGCGACTTTACAACAGGTGATCCATTATTTACAAATTCCCAAGGAAAAAATTCAAAAGCAATAATCGGTAGCCTAAATTATCTCAGTACAAAAAATGTCAATTCAATATACTTCCTACCCATGAACCTTGGCGGAGACGGACAGGACACACACCCCTTCATAACGCCAACAGATAAAACACACTACAGCGTCAAAAAACTAAATCAGTGGAATCAGGTATTCGAACATGCCACAGCCAAAGGCATAATGTTAGAGTTCGTGCTTGCCGAGTCAGAAGTAGATAACACAAAATGGCTAGATAACGGGACACTAGGACCTGAGCGAAGACTATTCTATAGAGAACTAATCGCTCGTTTCGGGCACAATCTAGCCATTAAGTGGATTCTTTCCGAAGAAAACACTCACAGCACAGGCGAGCTCACAGAATTCGCGAAATATATAAAAGTAATTGACCCCTACGATCATCCACTTGGAGTCCATACCTTACCCAATGAATTTCGAGATTATGAACAGCTGAAAGGAAATTCAAATTTTGATATCACCTCAATCCAATACGACATCCCGAGAGCTAATGAAATAGTCGAGACATGGAGACAAAATTCCAAAAATGCCAACAGAAAGTGGGTAATCGATATGGATGAAAATGCCCCTGCCAACGAAGGTCTAACCGACACAAACGCGGACTTGTTGCGCAAAAAAACCCTATATCCCATACTATTTTCCGGAGGCAACATAGAGTGGAATTTTGGCTTACATGACCTACCCCTAGGAGGGGACCTAAATGCTGAAAATTTTAGAACGAGGGAAAAAATGTGGGACTATACATGGTACGCAAGAAAGTTTATGCAGGAAAATTTACCGTTTTGGGAAATGGAGCCAACCGATAACTTAGTACAAGGAGAAAATGAAACTTCAGGCAGCGCCCAAGTATTTGCCAAAGAGGGAAGCATATACGCAATTTATTTTCCATCTTCCAACCCAAATGGAGAAAAAACAAATGGAACGATTGATCTGACAAGAGCTCCGGGAAAGACACTAACTATTAAATGGTACAACCCGCGAACCGGATCGTTTGAAGGAACCGACACCACATTAACTGGAGGAACAACAGTAACAATCCCAGCCTCACCCTCAGCATATGGGGAAGATTGGGTTCTTTTGCTTTCGGACCTAAGCTTTGCACCTATATCTACATTCTTACCCACCCAAACGCCAATTTTAAATGCCACAGTGACACAAATCTCAACCAATTCTGGTGCAACGATTCCCGCTAGCACGGCAACACCAACGCCTCATAGCGATGACTGCATAAAAAATATAGTGTATACCTGCGCAGCCACAACCACAGGAGATTTTGTAGTTTCTTGGGATACAGAAAAAGACAATGAATATGCCATCAAGCTTGATCATATGCCTGAGATAACCGACCAATGCACGCGAACCAATGACACTACCGTCGGGTGGTACTGCAACACCGAAGTAGAAGAAGACAGTATCTGCAAAGAAGGACTAACATGTAACGATACTCGAATTGAAGCAACCACCAGTCCTCTGAAAATCAAAAAAATTAACGGTCAGTATGATTTACGGATAGAATCACTTACTAACGCATGCAATAGCGATCCCATTAGACTTACCTGCGGTAAAGATTCAATAGTTACCTCATGTGGCAAGGCAGATTCAAATGATGACGGGAAGCTTAACATTCTAGATTTTGCTAATTTCCGAGGTTCTTACAACAAAGATTGCAATATTACCCCGACCCTCACCGGATGTGGACCTAATGACTCTAATTTAGACAAAGCTATAGATCTAAAAGATTTCGCTGACTGGATCAAACGATATAAGGTGTCTGATTGTGAGCAGATCGAAGAAACGTTCTATTGACAACAATCTGTTAATTCAGCCAAATCTCAAAAAACTATACGGTTTATTATCTCAAGTTAAATAGAGGATGAGACTTGCTATTGAAGTTTTTATTCAACGTCACCGCAATCTTCACTTATATTTTCAATTTCCTTGATATGTTCTAAGGTAACTGCCTGAGAAAGCAAATCCTCATCTACACTTCCAATGAACACCACCAAACTGTCGTTAGCGTTAATTCTAGATTCTTGAAACTCTTTAACTTTGACTCCATTTATATATCCTGTGGATTTCGGATAATCAATTGAAAAAAATACGTTCGTAAACAAATCTTTCCACCTAGCTCCACCAATATGGCTATGAACTACATCCCCGACATTCTCGTGCAGATGTGCTTTTTCCTCCTGTAACTTCTGAGGTGATTGTTCATCATCTTCGTGTTCCTCGCAAGGCTCGATATGCATATATTTATCACCCGAAAAATCAATTCTCTTCCCATCCTCAAAAACAACAAATCCAGCGTGAAGATGAACTTTTTCAAACGGTTCAACACTACTGACCTCATATTGGTAAATCTGTCCAAGTATCAATACCACAAGTGAGAGCCCAAACACCAGAAGGATCATCCTTTTCATTGTCGAAGCACGCTGAAGTAATAAGATAAAATCCTAATCTAGGTTGGAGAGTAAATCCGTAAAGTATCTTTTACGTTTTCAAAACTACTTAGAAGCCGTGATAACATAATGCCCGAGTGTTTGCCAATCTACTTTCGATTCCTTTCCTTCATGAAGATGAACCTTGATTTTCTTAAACCCGATTTTCTTTAAATTCTTCAAAAATTCCGATACACTTTCTTTGTATTCCCCGACATAATAATCTTCGTGTTCGCCTTTTACTACACTCGTAAAATATTTCGTAAGAAACTTATTTTTTTTCTTCTTGTTATATTCCAGATGCGCTTGCAAAAATTCTTCGATCGATTTTTTCCTTTCCTCTTGATTTTTGTAATCTGGCACAAACATATCTAAAACAACCAGCATCCCATTTTTTGAATTGAGATTGTTATAAATATTTTTTAAGAGTTTCAATTTTTTATCTGGTTTGATATGGTTATAGACCATCGAATATGTCACCACGTCAAACGGATTTCCTCCGAAATACTCGTGCAAAGTTGCATCAGTTCGGCTAAGTCTGACCACTTGTCTTTTCGACTCTTCAAAAAATTCATCAACTGGCTCGATAGCATAATATTTGTCAATTTGCTTAGCTCTTTCCTTCTCGACTAAATACTTAGTTAGAAAATTACCAGTCCCAGTTCCTATCTCAAGTAAGCTCTCAATAGGAAAAATGAACATATTTTTCATAACACTTAACACATCCCATAGTAGTGCGTTTTCAGCAACAATGTTATTGTACAATTCAGCATTAATCTTGGTACGTTTTGAGCTTAGTAATGGCATACAGAAGCTGTTTAAACTTAGTGGGCAAATGATTGAAACGGCTTAATTATACCAAATTTTCGGTTTTAATTCTATATGCACTCTTAACAAAAAAGCGAAAGACCTTCATAAAAAGTACTTCTTATGAAGGTCTGGGCAGCGATATTACGTAATGGTAATTTGCGTAATTTATTTCTTCTTTTTTTTCGCTGTTTTTTTAGTAGCTTTCTTCGCAACTTTCTTCGCTACTTTCTTCGCGGCTTTCTTTGCTTTTGCCATTTTGCCGATAAATAAAATTAACTATTGATATTAATATTACAGCATTCAAAAAGAAAATCAATAGCTTAAAATAGTTGAGGGATAGATGTATTGAAATTGCCATAAAACCACACCGATCTTAGGTCAACATCGATAAGCAAATATCGAAAGCCACATGATCAACGTTTACAAATACTACCATAGCAGGCAAAGGAGGGTTGTTGTTTTTGTCAATAGATTTGATCACCCACACAGACGTATAACACAAGAACAAATTTTGAGCAAAGACCATTAAAAATAATTAGAATCAATAAAAAAGCGTACTCCATTTTGGATTTAACAATAAGCTTTTATTTGTTTCCATTCAAGACTTCTGAAATAGAATTATGTAATCACATAGGTTATCCCATGTCCAAAGGTATGAGAAGGATATTTTCCTCTTGCTCAATTTTGCATTTCGAACCATAATAGGATAAGGAAAATCACTATGTCGATAAAAAACATAAATCATAAAACGAAGAACCGATTATTTTCAGCGATCATTTTCAGTGTTATATGCGCACTTATAATTACTTTCGGGATCTATATTACCTCCCAATCAAGCGTAGACAAAGAAAAGAAAGCTTCAGCTGATGTCATTTACCACGACAATCGATTTGCAATCGGCGGTTCACCCACAGTTTCGCAATACCTAAACTTTCGCTGGTACTATAACTGGGGAAATACAGCTAGAAACAATGAATATGGCTTGGCAGAGGGTAGGGGGCAAAAGACTTTCTTGGTTGTGGGCAAACTCGACGACATTGATAATCCTCATCGCAGTGAACCCGAATACTACCAATTTATTAATAATATACCAGATCACGACTCCATTAATCTAAACCGTGTCAGAGATAATGCCCAAGCCCATCCCGGCGCTTACTGGGCTATCGGCAACGAACCCGATCTAAATCCATTTATGCTTCCGAGTGCCTACGCGAAATGGTTTCGAGGATTCGAGAACAACATACGCCAATACGACCCAAACGCAAAGATTTCTATCGGTGGTCTTTATTATGCCTATTACCCTTTTACTGAAAATGCCGCGAATATTTGTCCGTGTCCTGACGTGCAGAATTGTCCGCAGTGGAGATATTGTGCAATGATGGAAGATAGTATTCAAGGCTTTAATGGAACCACATACTCAGCCCCTGATTTGTTGAATACTTCATCCCCTCAGATAGTCAAGAATAATGCTTGGTTTTATCTATTTCGTGAATTTTATAAAGTAAGCGACCCAAATGGTAGATACCCTCGAATTGATTGGTGGAACATTCATGTTTATCCACAAAACTTTGCACCGGGTGTCGAACTTAGTACGTATCTCTCACAAGCGCAAAGGGGGATAGACAATTTTCGTTCTTTCATTGACACGACTAATGAACCGAATAAGCCTTTATTTGTAACAGAATTTGCCATATTATGGCAGCCATGCCAAGACTTCAGCAATCTCAATCCAACCGCTACCCAGTTCCAACATTGTTCTGCTGCTTTTGATAACAACCCTCTTCAAAAAGATTTTATGAATTCTATGGTCCAATATTTTACTTCCACTAGAAAAGCTCAGAGATGGTTTTGGTTTTATGGAGGTCACTCTTCACTATTTCCGCATATGAATAACAAAGACGCTACTCACGATATCTTCACCGATTCTGGTACTACGAATCTAACTCCACTTGGTACGTATTATGCCTCGCTCGCGACAAGCGGAAGTCAATTTGCTGATACTATTCCTCCATCAATTCAGGGGGTAAATATAAACGCGGTTAATGCGACGACGATTAATATTGCTTTTACGGCAGATGATGGGATTTCTACTAACCCCAAAAATTCTGGCGCTATTGAATACTGGTTTGGGGCAAATTCAATGCCGATTGTTGACTTTACTACTGTTCCAAATATTGCGAATTGGAAATCTGTGGCTAGATTCGCGGATAATATCGAATATACCCTTACTCTTGATAGTGTCCCCTCAGGTGATTATTACTTAAATTACTTTGTTGAAGACGCAGCAGGAAATCGTACCCTTATACAAAATTCACTGATTAGCAACGGACCGAGTCCATCTCCCTCAATTTCGCCTACACAAAGCCCTACAAACTCACCTACTTTAAGTCCAACGGGTTCGCCCTCGCAAAGTCCTACGAACTCACCTACTTTAAGTCCAACGGGTTCGCCCTCTCAAAGTCCTACGAACTCACCTACTTTAAGTCCAACAGGTTCGCCCTCGCAAAGTCCTACGAACTCACCAACCCTAAGTCCAACCACTACCCCCGCACCCACTCCAACTAGTTGTGGCAATATGGATGGAACAAATGACAGTAAGATTGATATTATGGATTTTCCAGGATTCAAGAACGTGTATAATCACGAGTGCACTTCGGAAATTATCAACCCAAGCCCCTGCGGAAAGCGCGACAGCAACTACGACAACAGAATTGATATAATGGACTTTGTGATCTTCATCGAGAAATACAAAGAAACAAGTTGCCAATAGCGATCGTAACAAGCTTTAGACATTAGATATTAATTGCTAAACAACATGCCTTGGTATGCATACGCCTTTCTAGCGATTATCTTGTTTAGCTTTGTTAATCTCGTTGATAAATTTTTAGTTGAACACAAAACTCCGGATATTAGAGATATTCTGGTTACTTATAGTTCAATTCTAGGTTTATTCGGCATAATTTCGCATTTTCTTTTAAAGCCAAGTGATATTAGTGTATATCAGATCTTTATTCTCGTGTTTTCCGGACTTATACAATTAGGATACATTTTCCCTTATTTTGAAGCGTTGAAACGCAACGATCCGTCTAGAGTTATACCTTTATTCCAGTTGGTACCGCTATACTCGCTTATTTTTTCTTTTCTCCTACTTGGAGAAACATTAACTAACACTCAAATCCTTGGCTTAGTTATTGTTGTAATAGCCAGCTATTCCATCTCCTCCCACAAAAGTTCATTAAAGGATTTCAAACCTAACGTCACCTTTGCTTTAATGACAATCTCCTCCATTTTATTTGCTTTGAGTGGGATTATGTTTCGTATTGTGGCAAAAGACGCCTCATATTGGTCCGCTCTTTCCTATCAATTTATCGGGGTGGGAATTGGAGGTGTGATCCTATTTGTCACATCCCTGTACAAGAATAAACTCAGGGATCAAATAAGCATTTTAAAAAAAGTTTTTGTATTTAGCCTTGTCGCAAATATATTAACTATACTCGCTATCATGTCGGAGAACTACGCACTATCACTAGCTCAAGCACCGCTTGTGAGCATCGTAGGGAGTACCCAACCAGTTATTGTGTTGATATTAGGTTTATTGCTGACAAAGTATTACCCACATATTCTTAAGGAAGATAACTCCTCGAAAATTCTCAAGCAAAAGATTTTATTCTTGGTTATTATGTTTGCTGGGCTATATCTAGTCTATTTGTATTGACCCCAACCCAAGAAATGAAATTAATACCTGCTTTTGCTTCTCTCTACAAATGTTAGCGCGTAGCCTTTTTTGTTCGCGCGTCCGGTTCTGCCAACCCTATGAATATAGTCCTCATATTGCATAGGAATGTCAAAATTTATAACATGCGTGATATTGTGAATATCTAATCCTCTTGCCGCAACATCTGTTGCAACAAGTATACTCGACCGACCTGCCTTAAAATTCTCGATAGATCGTTTCCGCTCATTTTGCCTTCTATCGCCGTGAATTGATTCCACCTTATAACCTTTCCCATAAAGATGTTTGTTGAGTTGATCCACTTGTCTTTTCGTGTTCGCAAAAATGAGTACCTTATCAAATCCATCGGAAGACAAAAGTGATTCTAATTTTGGAATTTTATCTTCATGACGTTCAATTCGTACAATATCTTGCTCTACGTATTCGGCGGTTTCGCCAGTCTTCACTGAAACTTTTATATAATCTTTCTTTAAAATCACATTAATCACGCCTTCGACTTTTCTATCTACAGTCGCGGAAAAGCAGAGTGATTGTCTATCTGTGGGTAAGAAAGAAATTAAATGTTTTATTTCATTTACAAAACCCATATCCAGCATCCTATCAACCTCATCTAGCACTACTGTATCAAAACCCGCCAGGTTCAATACTTTGCGATTAAATAAATCTTTTAATCGTCCAGGTGTACCTATTACAAAACTATACCCTCGTCTCAGGTTAGAAATTTGATTATTAATATTACAACCTCCGATGCATTGAACGGAAAATATACGCATGTCTCTTGTCAAAGCATAAAGATCCTGATTTATCTGATCCGCCAACTCTCTGGTCGGAGTAATAATCAATACTTTGCTTCTCGGATTTCTCGCAACCTTGTCAATAAGCGGTATCAGAAAAGCGGCTGTTTTTCCCGTGCCAGTGTCTGCTATACCTAATAGATCTTTAGCGTTAATAATATGGATTATTGATTGGTCCTGAATAGGAGTGGGTATATTGAAATTTTTCAACCTAATATTTTTCTTTAGGCTAGAGTGAATATTTAGATCTTCAAATTTAAAAGTAGGAACATACTCAACCTTTTCACTTTCAACAACTGATTTCTTTACAAACATTTTCTCATCGAAGTTGAATCGTGCCCTTGCTCCTTTTGTGCTTCTATTTTGGTTACCACCCCGCTGTCCGGACGTAAATCTCGGATTCCCGAAAGGTTTATGATAGGTAGGCTTTCCACTCGACCTATAACTACCGCCCGATTGAAACGGTCGTGAATTACCGCTTGAAATATTTGTAATTGTTTTTCTAAAATACGGACTTGTTGAAACTTCAGATCCTGTCTTGAAGTTATTGCGATTTGGTAAACTCTGACGCAACACAGATGAACCTTTCGGGGCATACTTATTGGCACCCTGATAAGGCTTAGAATAGCTTTTTTGAGAACTTTTGTTCCCATACGCAAAATTACCCATGTAAGTACATGTTAAAAATTATAAACCGACATCACAAGTCGACTATCCGCCTTTAATTCGAATGAATAACCCTTTGGGAAATTTCATATCGGAGGCAATGCTCCGATATTTTTACAACAGTGTAATAACCGAAGCGTAAAGAATCTTCTTTTGATTCATGTGAATTATAGCATAAAATAATAGAGATTTGGGGAAATTGATATTTTATAACTCCTTGTGTCAGGATAGCTAAAGGGAATATTGAAAAAGCAAAAAAACGATAGGCGCTTCTAAGATCAAACCTTATACGACGGATAAAGCAATGATTCCAGCCAGAGTAATCACTATTCCTAAAATCTGTTGACGCGTTAATTTATCTTTGTATACAAACTTCGACAAAACCACAAAAAGAATAGGCGCGGCACTGGCAATAGGAGCCACTATACTACTTGCATTTGGTATCGATAGTCCAAAGTTTAAAGCAAAATCGCCTGTTCTGATAAGTAGCCCAACGAGAAATACGTAAATAAGGATCTTTGCTTCTTTAGGAACCACAAATTTCTCTCCTCGAAAACCCATAAAAATAAAAATTATTGGAAAACACATAGTGGCGATCAAACTTGGTAGATACCAACCGTAACTGTTAATTAAAATTCTAGAAAATGTAAAATATATTGATAGAAATACCATTGCCAAAAGTGCCAAGAAAACACCCCTGTCAATAATTTTTTCTGAACGAAGAATCTTCTTGTAGTCAACCGTGCACAATCCAACACCGAAAAATATCATTGTAATAATGGTAATTTGTTTAGTAGTTACAACATCTTTGAATATTAAAGCTGATAGCACCAACACCACTGCAGGAAAAGCTTGAATAATGATTCCAACTAAAGGGGCACTAGATAGGCGGAAAGACTCGCTTATGAGCACGTTGCCCGAAATAAATAAAATGCCTAAAAATATATTGAAGGTTAATAGTTTGGGAGTTATTGCAGAAAACTCATGTGGAACGAAAGGAAATATTATTAAAGCCAAGAATGCACTAAAAAAGAACACCCAAAAAGTTGTGAGTGTAGCACCTATCTTTCGAGTAACGTAAACGGTAAACAAATCTCCTGTTCCCCAGCCTAGAAATGTGATAAAAGCAAGAATCAAAGGTAGCGACATTTAATATCATGTCCTAATATAAACTTTTTGGAAAACATACATAGGCGCATTAATGATATATAATAACATAAGCCGCTAATATCAAACCATGAAATTTCTAATACAACACCCGTTAATTTATTTGTTATTTACGCCACTCCTTTATTTGGTAGTACAGCCTCTAAACTTTATTCCCTCACTAATAGTCGCAGCGATACTTACAGGTAATTCATGCAATGGGAAAGGAGAATTCTGTTCTCTCAAAACAAGCATCGAATCTTTCCTCATTTTCAATATTATCTTCACTTATCTTGCAGGGGTCTTACTCTACAAAGTAATAAATAAACCCACAAATACACAGCTGATTAGAACCGCGATATTACTTTTGTTCTATCACGCAATAGTTTTTGGAAAATTCATATTTCTCGATATTCTAATGAAATACTAATATTCTACCCTCTAAAAGATTCACAAATGGTTTTCTTGAATCTCAATACCCAATTTCACTGCTTCTTTTATCAAATACTCTTGGACCATCCTTGCGGCTTCAAATTCATCACTACTGCGACCAAACCATTTGTCCAAGTGTCTATAAAACTGCTTCTGATGTTTTGATTTGTCTCTTGTGACAATAAGGGTACACTTTCCAAATTCATGAAGTACATTTGGATCTAAAAACGCTCCTTCGATTATCAAATCCTCAAATTTTTCAACTTCACTCACCACTATCTTGCACAATGCTTCCCTCACAGCCAAGAGTCCTTTAATCGCATTCTCCGCATTTAGTTCTCCAAAATGAGAATAAGCCCGACATGTTCCCAAATACAGAAATGGAAATTCCCTCCTTGATTTATTTTTTCTAGCTTTTTTCTTCAACCTGTCAGCTTCCACAAGGGGGTAACCAAGCCTCTTCGCAAGTTGTTTCAAAACAAAAGTTTTCCCCACACCCGGAACTCCGTAAATTATAATCTTTGACATATTACTCAAAATATCTCCCTTTGATTCTGTATAAAATCCCGATAGTTAGAATAAGGACGACAAAATTAATTGATAAATTCTTTAAACTTAGGAAATTACCTAATAGTGCATAAGTTAGAATTCCGACTATCAGATGAGAGAGTATTGAACCTAGTATAAAATTCCAATATCTAATTCCCAGTAACCCTGCCGCGTAACAAACAGCATCTACGATCGAACTCCCCGTCAATATCCGCAAGACAAAAATTGCTTCTGTTTCTCGATATTTTCTAACCTTAATTGCTTTTATTTTTTCTATTGTGCTCTTGCTAAAGAGTTTCGTGAGAAAGACATATCCATATTTACGTCCTATAAAATACGCGATGCTAGCACCTATCATACTTCCTACGAAATCAATCAGGTATGCAAGTTTCCAGCCTATCAGAGGAATTGAGCCCAGAGTAAATAATCCCCCGGGGATAGGGGCATAGACGATTCCAATTATTTTTAAACACAAGAGCAACAAACAGTACAGAATAATATTGTGTTGGGTCCATATCAACAAATTCTGGAAATATTGGGTGCGAATGAAGAAAGCATATCCTATGACCGAAACTACCAAGAAAAGTAGCATGACTATCAACCCTTTATATTTTTTTATCTTTTCTTGCATAAAGAATCAATATAACGTTGTGCTTCTATAATATGAACCTCAAAAAAGGTTTATAAAGAGTATATCATTCAATCCGATATATATTTGTACAACTACAGCAAATCTTTCGTTCCCAGGCAACTGGACTGGAAAATGTATCTTCTAGGCTGTAAAATCGTTCGAGAATCTAATTTATTAATAAATCTACGTTGAACAAAGCTTTTATCTTTGATATGGATGGGGTGATTATCAATACCGAAAATACTTGGCAGGAAATGGGGCGTGAGTTTTTAGAAGATTTATATGGATCAGATCTATTTATCACAATAAGAAAGGAACAATTAGGTATGAGTATAAGTGACGAATATGAATTAGCCAAGAATATGGGCTTAACAATGTCAAAAGACGAACATCTGAGGCGTTTTACTGAACAGGCGAAGATTATTTTCGACCATTCCAAAATTACCGATGGAGCAGTTGATCTGATCAACCTGCTTGATCAACTTAAATTTAAAATAGCCATTGTTTCATCCTCCCCTTTATCCTGGATCAATTTGACACTAGCCAAAATCCCAAACAAAGATAAGTTCTCAAAAATTATTTCATTAAATGATAGGCAAGATCTAAGAGGTAAACCTGCTCCAGATGGCTATCTGGAAATTATGCGACAGCTACAAGTCGGACCGAATGAAACGATTATATTGGAAGATTCTAATAGAGGGCTTGAAGCAGCGACTAGGGCAGGGGCATTCACGATATGTCTGCAAGAACACCTTCCAAAAAAATATATTTCAGGAAAAGCAAATCTCTACGTTGCGAAACTTACGGATTTAGTAAAACTTTTAAGTCTTATTTAGGAAGGGTCGAATAAGAGATTGATTATAACCTTTTGACTTCGTTTATAAATTTCTCTTTTACTGTTCTGTTATCGTCAGCGTATACAAACTTTGCGCGAATACTTTTACCATTAAGTACCAAAGGAACCCAATACTTATTATCATCCCACATTTGAGAAACTGGTAACTGATTTAGTGAAAATGTGACTGGTTTGATGGTCTCAGTCTCCTTTGGAATCCCACTCCAAGAATTAACGATATAGGCCACCACGAACTGATTCCATTTAGGCTTATTCGGGAATAGGAAAGTTATCTCGCCAACCTTTTTAAACGAAGTTATCGTTACATCTATTTCTTCCTGTACCTCTCGCAATAAAGCTTCATCGTCCGACTCGCTTTCAAGACCTTGAATATCACCCACTTTTCCCCCAATTCCTGAAATAAGATTTTCACCTAAACCCATTGACACCTTCTTTCGCAATCCGAGAATAACCTGACCGTCTGAAAGAAGATATCCTACGACCGCGCGCCCAAAGGTCACGTTCTTATCAAAATATTCTCCAGTTATTTTTGACATTGTCTTTATAAATTAAAGAACTTATTGCTTATAAGCCACTTACAAGAATAGAACAATCAACCCTATGGTAACCCCTGCGATTCCAACCATTTTTTTCAATGATAAGTCATCTTTAAATATAAAGGCAGACATAAGTGTTAAAAGAGATATTGATGCACCATTCGCTGCATTTACATATCCGACATTTGGAGCTAAGTTATAACTAACTTGCATAGAATAAAAAAAGCTCGTAGCGAATACTCCTATCATTATTAAAGTTAATAATTGGGGTTTTGTAATACATAACACTCTGATCTTCTTTATTATCATCTCACCAAATATTAAAACAGTAACGATAGTCATAGAATAAATTAGTCTCGTCAATATTGGTACTCCTACATTGAGAAGATATTTTGAACTTAATGCAAGAAGACCCCAACAGAAGAAAGCACCAATGGTATAGGGTAACCATAATTTATTCAATTCTGATTTATTCTTACTTTTGTCTATCATTATTAGCGCTGAAAAAGCAATTATGAAAATAATAGCAATAACAGCCTTTACTGTTAGAGGAGAGTTGAAAATAAAAACTGAGGCAACGGCCGTAAAAACCACATAACTTTTTGAAATTATCAAGCTATATCCTGGATTTGGAGAGTACTCGATGCCTTTAAGAGAGAAGGCGTTTCCTAAATAACTAAAAAATATTCCTTGAATAAGTAGAAGAAAATATTCAGAAGGTTTTAGAGCAAAACGAGTATCTGTATTAATAGTCAAAATTAAATATACAACAAGAGGTATCAAAAACATCGCGAGATTGTTCAGTTGTTGCGGTATTTTTAAGGAGTTGCTTTTACGGATAAATAAATACAGAGCGACTGAACTTAAAAACATTAAAGTGCTCGAAATTATCCAGTTCATATAATTATTATTTAATCAATTATTCCTAAAAATAAGTAGGCCGCTGTCGTTATTTTCTCCTAAATTTTGTAACTATCACTATGTGGTAATCACAGCGGTACACACAGTGTGACGTTTTGATCATTCCCATCTCCTATTTTACATCTTTAATCTGTAAAAAGTGCCTTGGAGTTGGCATTATCCCCCATCGACCTTACGGTCGGGGATTTACGCTAGAAGCGTTAAATTAATAATTTATTAATCCAATAATGGATTTTTTCATAATCCACCTTCCAAATTATACCCTCCTTATTACTACTTGGTGTTTTTATCCCATGAAATGGATAATTTTCTCCTTCATTTACATTAAAGATGAAAAGCAGGCTTTGGAAATTTAATTCTGTCTTCTTGCAACTTATATATTAATATTGTTGATACCATTTACTGATATTATCTCTATCCCTCTGCAAAATTTCAGCTGCATTAGGGTTATTTCTAATATCCAATGATTGAGGAAAATCAATTATGTAGGGTTTACCATTCCAATAAAGAATATTAAATGCCGATAGATCGCCATGGACTATCCCGTTTTCATACATTAGCTCAATATCTTTTTTAATCTTCTTATATACCTTCAAAGCTTCTTTTGGCGATAAACTAACATCTTTTAACAAAGGTGCGGGATAGCCTTCATCCCCTATATACTCCATCAGGATTGAATTTCTTGTCATTTCAATTGGTTCAGGTATATCGATACCAGAATTGAATAACTTTTTTAGCATATAGAACTCTCTTTTTACCCACAATCTGTGCATTAGATCCTTACCAAATCTATTTTTTCTCTGCATAGCTTTTCTCTCACTAGGTGTCTGTACATGTTTACCAGCTAAATATTCCTGGTTATTTTTAAATGACCTTGTTGTAAAGTCTTTGTAGACCTTTAGTGCTAATAATCTTTCGTTTTTAGACACTAAATAAACAACCGCTTCTTTACCTGAGGAAAGTTGCCTAATCAACTCAAGTGATATGTTCTTCTTATTATATT
>JAYRWD010000024.1:0-30021 GCA_041918255.1 Candidatus Dojkabacteria bacterium | reverse complement strand
AGGAAATGAATAAGCGTGAAAATAAATATGGGAATCAAAAGAACTCTCCAGATTTTGTAAATGTCAGTTTTGAATAATTTCATTACATATCTAAATCTGCAATAAATTCATCTATCGCGCTTTCTTGCGTAGCCCATGATGTAACAAGTCTTATAGCAGAGTTTTCTTCATCAACTTTTTGCCAAACGTAAAATCCGTGTTTTTTTGCAAGTCTTTCAATTAAATGGTTTGATAATATAGGAAAAATTTGATTAGTTGTTGAATTTGTGAGAAATTTGATCCCCTTCTCTTTCATTGCTTCAACAATTTTCCCCGCCATGGCATTTGCGTGTTTTGCCAGATCAAAAAACAAATCGTCCATGAATAATTCTAGAAATTGTATTCCAAGAATTCGCCCTTTTGATAATAATGCCCCTCTTTGTTTTAAATGAAATTCAAAATCTTTCTGAAGTTGTGAATTATTAATCACAATGGCTTCTCCGAGTAATGCTCCATTTTTCGTACCCCCAATATAGAAAACATCTGTCATTCTAGATAAATCAACCATTGCAAGGTCATTGCCTTCCGCGCATAGCGCGGATCCAAGTCTTGCACCATCAAGAAAAAGTATTAAGTTATTCTCACGGCACGTTTTTATAAGTTGTTCTAATTCAGTCTTTCCATATATAGTTCCAATCTCGGTCGCATTTGAAATATATACTAAACGTGGCTTTACCATGTGTGGGACCTGGATATGCCCCTTGAGTATGGATCGAATCCCATCGACTGTCACTTTCCCATCAGGATTAGATATGGAATGTATTTTATGGCCAGTGGATTCTATAGCCCCGGCTTCATGTACGTTAATGTGTCCGGATTCTGCAGAGATTACAGATTCATAGGGTCGAAGCATTGAAGCAATCACGATTAGGTTTGCTTGCGTACCGCCCGAGACAAAGTAAATCTTAGCATCTGGGTACTGAATCTTGTTCTTAATAATTTCTTTTGCCTGCGTTGAATATGTATCTTCCCCATAACCATCTTGTTGTTCTAAGTTTGTTTTCGCAAGTGCGTCTAGTATCCTTGGATGGCAACCTTCGCTATAGTCGTTTTTGAAACTGTACATTATTGATGATTAATAGTTAATGCTTGTAGTGCTTTAGTTTACCAAAACTTTTTAAAAAGTAAATTGGCAGACGGGTTCAATATTTTTAAATTCCGTTTGAGGATGATCTTATGAACAAAAGATGTTTGACAAGAGATGAATATATTTAGCTAATTTTGAATAAGATTGTAATTCAGGTACTTAGTCCTAAGCCAAAACTGGGATAGCAGCCCAGATTAGAACCGGTATCACTATGACAATAAGTATTATTTTATCCAACATTGTGACACTTTGTTTCTTCAAAGCTATTGGAATCGAAAATATCAGGAAAAGCTCAATGGGGAATGTAGACCATTTACCCCAACTTCCAAAAGTAATCCATTGAAGAAAAACAGGATAAGTTTTGTAGCTAATCCTGTGGTATAAGAATTCGGTGAATGGATTGTGAATGTTCAGAATGTCTTGCAGTACGTCCCTGAGTAGATGGTAGATAGAATAAATAAAGACAAAAGTTAAAAAAATGTGCCAGATTTTTATGTATTCAGTTCTTGTTGGTAGACGCATTATTGTGTGATTTTAAGAGTTACATGGTGAGGTATTTTATTAAGAGCTTCTCCCCATATAAAACAAGTTAATTACTTGCTTAAAGTTTGAATCCAATCAAAGATTTCTGAAGTCTCTGGTGCGTCAAGTTTTGTGGGCGAATGCACGCTACATGGGTTTGTTGCCTTTTTGGAGCTCGAAACACAAACTTGTTTTGCGATAGATTGTCCACCCGGGTTATATCTGGTAATTTCTTCGTGAGTTGGCATAAAAAAGCTTTTTGCGTTTAATCCCCCGAAATTCAAGTCGTTTTCATTCCAAATGTAGTAAATGGGTTTATTGACTTTTCCAGAAGCAACCATAAGACGTGGTTCGTCTTCTCCTAGTTTAAATCCAATTCGTTCGGCCAAAATCGAGATACAACTTTTTCTTTGATCTAAGCATTGGCAAATATCTGTTGTCCCGCAACAAGAAGATATGTTTTGTTCACAACTGGTGATAACACTTGTGAGATCCATAGAATTAGAATCCATGATGATTCCAATAACTTCATCTCTTGTGATGCCATGGTAGAACGCGCCAGATGCCCCAGCGGAAGTTCCGCCAGTAAAAACTTTAGTTGATGGGAACTCGCTTTCAGTAAAGTCTATAGCAGATTCAGCGGCAGAAAATCCCCATCTAGCAAAACCATCAAGCTCGCTATATTGACCTGTTCCTAAATAAAGGTCATGGGAACAGTAGCTCGGGGTCATAATTCTCCAGGCTGTCGAATTTCTGATAAGTTTAGAAAGTCCATCTTCGAGAACGGAGCCAAATAGATTTTTCCGTTCGGTTTCGGCATAAAGCTGCCCGGTAGAACTCTTTGGTGCTATATTTGTCCCATCACTTTTATAAAATCCGAAGCCACCCCCATGGAATCTTACAAATAAATTTCTAGCGTCCTTAGTTTCACCCTTTTGCAGTATTACAAATTCGTGATTCCCAGATTTTCCACATGGATATTTTGTGTTTTCGTAGAGCCAGTAATTGAACCCATCGATTTGATCCTGTTTGATTAATTTTATGTCCTGATTGGTTTGCGACTTCTCTTCGTCGTTAGTGGGAGAAACTTTTTGGACTTTCTGAGAATTATCATTCTGAGAGTTCGAAAGATTTGGTTTTACTACTCGAACCAAGTAAAACAATAAGAGACTAGCTATGATCGAAATCAAAAAAACAGTTAAAAGTTTTCTGTGCATTTGCTTCTTTTATTTTAAATAGTTGAATATTAGCCCCCAAAAGTCTGTTTTCTCGTTATAATAAACATATTATGTCCTTTAGATTGCGTAAATGCAAACCATAAGTAAATTTTACAAATTAGTTTTTGAGCACAAGGGAAAACTTTTGCTTGCCTTTACACTATTTGGATTGGCTTCGGTGTGCGAGATGTATATACCTTTCGCGATTAAGGAAATCGTTAATTCTTCAATAGAGAGTAATTTTACCATTGCCTTGCGAATGGCATCACTGGTTTTGGTATTCAAATCCGTCGAGATCCTGATGACCGCTTTTGGCTTTCAAGTTTCTGAATATATAAATGATTCAATACAAATCAACTTGAGGTTAAAAGTCTTTCGCAAAATGCAAGAGCTTGATTTCGCTTATCATTCTAATAAGTCATCTGGAGCTTTGATTAGTTTGTTCAAAAGAGGTGAAGGTGCTCTGACACAATTCTATATGAACATGAACGTGTTCAACATTATGATACTTTTTGATTTTATCGCGTTGCTTATAGTATTTGTTAGTGTCTATCACAAACTTGCTATTGTAACACTCATAGTGATTATCCTTAATGCTTTATTTATGTTTTTTTCTATCTCAAATAATATTCAAAAGAGAAAACGGATGCATAGAGTTGACGATTTGATTTCAAATATAACTGTAGATAATATGATAGGTTTTGAAACAGTAAAATACTTTGCAAAAGAACAATATGAATACAAAAGACTTTCGCAAGTATTGAAAAGTTGGTTTAAAGCAGCGATAAACTATAGTTTTGCATTCAGGATAATCGATCTCGGCAATGGAGGCATTATTGGCTTTGGGATGCTCGCTGTTATTCTAATTAGTGTGCTTGATTTGATGCATGGCAAAATCACAATTGGAGATTTTACTCTAGCGTCAAGTTTCGCTGTGATATTTTTCCCCCGTTTGATTAATATGGTTTTTAACTTTAGAGAGGTAGTTAAAAATTTTACCGACTTAGAAAATTATTTTGAAGTATTAGATATACCAGTTGAAATACAAGATGGACAGGACGAGCAAGCAATACAAAAATGGGCGGAGCTGGAAGGAACTGGAGGTTATGATATCGAATTCAATAATGTGTCATTTAGATATGCAAAAGGCGAGAATGTTTTAGAAGAAGTTAATTTTAAAGTTGATACAGGTATGTCCATTGCTTTGGTGGGTAAATCGGGAGCTGGCAAAACAACCTTGGTAAGGCTTCTTTTGCGTTTTTTTGATCCGAGTAATGGCGAAATCTTGATCGGTGGAATTAATATTCGAGATATACCAAAGAGCATGCTAAGACAACAAATAGGTTTTGTGCCACAAGATCCAGTAATGTTTAATAACACGATCGGATATAATCTCGCATACTCGAATCTCGATAGCGATGAGGAAGAAATAATGGCAGCAGCGAAGGTCGCCCATCTGTACGATTTTATCAAAACTCTTCCAGAAGGACTTGAGACAATGGTTGGGGAACGAGGCATTAAACTTTCGGGTGGGCAGAGACAAAGATTGTCTATTGCTCGCGTCATACTTGCTAATACACCAATAGTCGTACTAGATGAGGCGACAAGTAATCTCGATTCAGAATCAGAAGGGTATGTGCAACAAGCGTTTTGGGAATTAGCAAAGTCAAAAACAACTATAGTAATCGCGCATAGACTTTCCACAGTTATGAAAGCCAATTACATTCTGGTATTGGATAATGGGAAGATAATTGAGGAAGGAACCCATGTTGAATTAACTTCGCAAGGTTCGGGATTGTATAAACAACTGTGGGATTTACAGACAAAAGGGGAAATAGAGAGGGATTGAAGACTGTAAAAATGCATATGAGGTAAAACTTTATGTGAAACAACATTTATTATGTCTCCATGCCCATCTGCCTCTGGCAGAAGCATGCCGAAGGGTGAAGATATAATAGTGTCGCACTTAGAAAAACTCAGTGCGACACACATTTGTTGCCTTGATCGGGTTTCGCATAGAGGCTATAGAATTTTGGAAAGTTTATTTGGCTGTGGCAATTCTTCCAAGAATCCAACCATATTTTTTCTTCGAGGCTAGGTGAATTGGCTTTCTAAAATTCCAAATTGCGGACTTTCTTCATTGTTTCGGCAATTAAAGTTTTTAGTTCCTCAATATTCTTTTCCGAGATATTATATTGAACCGCCTTGAAGTCACCCCTCGGATTTGGTCGGAGATGTTGTATTTCTAATTCCTTTACGCTGTAGCCAAAAGTTTTATCACACAGGGTTAATAATTTATAAAATGCCAATTGACGAAATATATCACAAGAGGTGTCTCCGATAATGGACTCAGTAATCTTTGAAGAGTTTGGTTTGCTCGTTTTGTAATCAATTATTTTTACAGTCTTCGCAACACTATCTAAAAGCTCAATCTTGTCTACCTTCCCGTATAATCTGACATCGCCCAGCATAATATGGTGACCAGCAAAACGATATTCAATAAAAAGTGGCTCACAAAAATCTGGAAATGAAGCCTTGTACCATTTCTCAAGTATTTCTCTGCCCTCTTTTACCGTTTCATCATATTCTCTATGGAAACCAAAGATTTTTGCCATTCTTTTCTCAAATATTTCTAACATGAAATCCAGTTGCTCAATTTTTTTGTAATACTTTAATCTTCTAAAAAAGTATTCAAGGCTTAAGTGTATCGATTCACCTAAAGCTAGGCTTTTATTCTTTTCCTCAGGGACTCTAAGCAACTGGCGCTCAAGAAATTCCTGAGGATTTCTCAGGTAATTGTTTAGGGCAGTCGCAGAAAGTTTGAAATCTTCGATAATTTGTTTTAGATATTTCTCACTCTCGAGATTTAGATTAATCTTTTTGACTGAAGAGACAATACTTTCTAGTGCTATTTCTTCCAATTCCTTGGACGTAGATATGACCTGGGGTTCTACGAATTCAGAGTCTATTTCACTTAAAAATTTACTAGGTAAGGAATCCTTGTATTTACCTGGATTTGCTAGGTATGCTTTTGACCAACTCAAATATAGATTATTCTTCGCTCGTGTCATGGCGACATAAATAAGTCTTCTAGTCTCTTCTTCTTCCTGCTTATCATCCTCTAGCACATCGCTATCGTTTATGAGCAACTTAATGTCATTTGTCGGTTTTCTTTGATCGCCCCAGTAACCTTTAATCATTTTTGGTATGAAAACATGCTCAAATTCAAGTCCCTTGGATTTGTGCGCGGTCATTATTTTAATAGCTTCTGGATCGTCAGATAGATAAGCGATATTGAGGAATGACTGACCTTCCTTGATATATTGGAGGTCTCGAAGTAAATCAGTTAGCGTATAGTCTAAGTTTTCATTTTGACGCGCATCGGCAAAGTCTAGAAATGTTTTTAAAATGTTCAAATTAGCTACTCTGTCTGGCTGCTCAAGCATTTTTTTAGCTATATTGTCTTGAAGCATAAGTCGCAGGAAAAAAGACACGTTAGTGTTTCTTGCTTTCTGGTCGAGATTAAGTATTTTGAGAGCTAGGTTTTGGAAACTAACTGGATCCTGAAGGTTTTCGATTTGATTTAGGGATTCGTGGTTTAATAGCAATTCAAATAGACTATCTTGGCGCGAAGTCCGAAAGAATTTTAGAATTCGGAATAGATCTACTTGATTCAGATTTACACTCTCCAGAAACAATAAATTCGAGATGTTTACATTTGATAAAGGTTCTGCTATAGCGCGTAGGTATTTATAAAGATTAACAAAGTAAGGATACTCGAATAGCCCATCGGTATGATCCACAATATAGGGTACTTTAGAGTAGTTTAGATACGCGAGCATTGCTTTTATGTCAACATTTTTGCGAAATATTACTGCAATTTCCGAGGGTTTGACACCTTTAGCTATTAAAGTGTTTATTTGCTTGGCGATGTCTGCGAATTCTATTTCCCCTTTTGAATATTCGCGGGTAATGATTTTTTCACCGAGATTATTTGGATCAGCAGGAGATAATATCTTCGATTTTCCATACTTGGCTTCGGTGATTCGCTCGGTATTTCGTTTGATCAGAGATTGAGAAGCGCTGATGATATTTGCACATGATCGGTAGTTTGTTTGTAAAACGATTGTGGAAGCACTGGGATATCTTGCGGAAAATTCAAGCATATTTGTGACGTTAGCTCCTTGAAATCGAAAGATCGACTGGTCTTCGTCACCCACCACAAATAAATTTGGTTTATCGTCCCAGCTCGCTAGGAGAGTTACCACTTTATTTTGAGAACCATTGGTATCTTGAAATTCATCGATTAGAATATATTGATATCTCTCTTGGTATTTAGCCAGTAGGTCATCTTTGAGTGAGAAAGCAAGAGCTACATGGTTTATCATATCGTCATAATCATAGAGAGTTTCTGCTTTCAGGATCTCTTCGTATTTTTCAAAACAATAAACAAACTCAATATTTTTTTGAATTTTACTGATAAGTTGTTCGTATTTTGTCTTTATCTTTCCTGTTTTTGAATTTAATATTATTTTAGGATCTAACCCTTCCAGTATGGTTTGGCTAATAGACTCTCTGAGCTGATCAGTAGTAATAAACTCGCGTTTGATGTCACTTACGCCCTTCTTAATCGAATTTATATTTCGGAATGGATCTACGAAACTTCTAAGTTTGAATTTAAAAGTGTGGGATTCTAACTCGTGCTTTATGTTTAGTAGATTTAGAAATTCAGGGTAACGTAAATATTCGTTAGTAGGATTGTAATTTGCACCTTCAAGTATACTTTCAAATATTTTGCGGCTTCTCAGGTCGTCTATTTGCGAGTTTTCATTCTTAAAGGCAAAGGTGCCAGGGTTTGTTAATATAATCTCATTACAAAATGAGTGAAAAGTTGAAATATTTATCTTATAAGCGTCGGGTCCAATCTGTTTGCTAAGTCTTGATCGCATATTGGACGCTGCTGCGTCAGTGAATGTTAGGGCTAAGATATTCTCTGGATTTGCTTGAGTTCGTTTTAAAATTTCGAGGATTCGTAGGGTTAAAACATGAGTTTTTCCGGTACCTGGACCAGCTACAACTAGAACAGGTCCTTCGATACTGGATATTGCAAGTTTTTGTTGAATATTTAGTTGAAGCATAGGCTTGTGCTTAATTTGAAATATCATATCATGAATAATCTTACTCGAGAGTGTACATTTTACTCCCTAATTTGCGTATAATTTATAGTGAAATTAGATTTAAAAGAATTGTAAGGTGTAATAATTTTGTGATTTTTTACTATTGAATTCATATGAAGATATCCGGTATTACTGCAAGTCACATTCGACGTCTCAAAGCAATAGTAATCCTTTCGTTTCTAACATTCGTATTGCTGGCAGGTATATATTTTGTGCATAGATACAATAAATATACAAATGTGATTGAGAGTAAAGCTGATTCTCCTAGTCAGGTGTGTACTTCTAGGGGGGCCTCGGCTACGACAATAAAGGAAAGTGAACATGGTTTTTGTGATTACGGTTATTCAGGAGGAAATCGAAATATTATCGGCGACGAAGCAGGAGGTACCAGATGTGGTCCGGCAGATTGCGTTCTGCTAGATACTCGACCAAGTAGTGGGGATAGGCTTCCAAATGCGCAACCTGGAAGCAATTATTGTTCGTATACGCATTTCGACGTTTGTTTACAGAAAAAAACTGCTGTGGGTGGTTCGCTTACTGGTAGCAAAGCGTGTTCTTTTGTTTGTGGTTTTAATTGTTGCTACAATGCCACGGAAAGGTATGTAGAGGTCGGAGGAGGCAAGGTGATAAGTGAAAAGGCTCTATATGGTCATCCCGACTTTAATGGTAGATTACAAGTTGCGTCATGCGAAAATGGGGCTTTGAGGCTTAATGGTTGGGCAGGATATCAGGATGATTGGATGGCTCAGGTTGATGTATTTTTTACCATAGGGAAATCGTACGAGGAAGGGGGATTGATTTACAATCCGAATTACAAGGTTAATTTACCCGATCCAGATGGACGTGGAAGTTTAATATGTGATTTTATTGATGGTAAGCCTAATGGACCCGTGCTAGATTGTGAAAAATGCGTTGGTACGGCTTGTAATCATATGTTTAACATAACCTTGGAAAATATAGGAGATAAGGCATCACCAATTTTCACGGCGACAAACGGTGTCCCGATTTACGCGTATGTTTCATATAACGGCAAATATGGACCGATAACTGACGCGGCTACGGATAAAGTTCATTTTATCCCGATGGTCGGGGATTGCACCTCGCTTGGTACTGCAAAAAAAACAAGTGATGCTGTTCCAGAAAGTGTTACTAAGGCTTTGCCTACTCCTACCCCATCAAATGGGCTTAAAACTCCTACTCCGACTGTGACGCCAAGTGGAGCAGAAGAATGTGATCCTGAAGTAGAGGGTGAATGCCAGCCAGTGGGAGATTTTAATTGGGATTGGAAGGTTGATTTCGAAGATTTTACGGGGTATTTTGTAGGGTACTATAGAGGATGTCAATTAAATGATAATACTAGTGATTGTGAGAGTGGTGATCTAACGGACGATGAAATTACCAATTTTGATGATTTTGTTGAATTTGTGAAGAGTTATAATGAATTCTACGAAGAATCGAAAGACTCTTAGTTCCCCACGTTAGTCATAAACTTCTTATATTTTATGCAAGTTTCCAGTTCTTTTCAAAAAATCTATGATGAGTTTATAAAGATTGCACCGATAGAGCCAGGCTGTTATGTGTGGCGTGGAAGCAAAAGTGAAATTTTGTACATTGGAAAAGCTAAGAATATTCGTACTCGATTAGTTTCGTATTATATTAACTATCCCAGACTAGACGCGAAAATTCAGCTTATGGTCGATCAGGCTCGATCAATTGATTTTTATATTGTGGATAGTGAGATCGAAGCGTTAATTCTTGAGACGAACCTGATTAAGAAGTACAAGCCCAAATACAATCGATTGATGAAGGACGACAAAAATTACACTTGGATGATGATAGATTGGTATAAACCTTACCCAAGTATCAAGTTAGTACGAGAGCAAGTAGATAAAAAAGCCGAATATTATGGACCTTATCCGAATAGATTTCCTGTAATGGAAGTATTGAAGCGTTTGAGAAAAGTATTTCCTTATTGCGAGCATTTACCTCAGGATTTAGATTCACATAAAATACAAAATGCGCTAGCTAGAAAACCTTGTTTTAATTATCACATAGGTCTATGTTCGGGTGTTTGTGCGGGGATTGTCACCAAGAGACAGCATAGAAATAATATTAACGGAATACGCAAATTTTTTAAGGGGGGGAAGGGACCTTTAATACAAAAATTTAAGACAAATATGTATATTTACGCCAATACAAAAAGATATGAGCAAGCCGCGCAGTTAAGAGATAGATTGTCGCATCTTGAATATGTGACACAGCATATAGGAGTTGATAAAGATATTGATGATGAGAATCTTTATCTTTTCAAACGCAATGTCGCTGAAAAGGCACTAGATGAATTGCTAAGATTATTAAAATTGAGAAAAGAAGAAAGGATTGATGGGTATAGAGTTGAATGTTTTGATATTTCAAATACTCAAGGCACGAATCCTGTAGCAAGTATGGTCGTATTTGTTGGCGGTCTGCCCATGAGGGCGCATTATCGTAAGTTCAAAATAAGGTCGAAATCCACACCGGATGATTTCATGATGATGGAAGAGGCATTGAGAAGAAGGTTATTAAAACTGACGGATTCAAAAAAACAAAGGTTATCAAAAGATGTAAAATCACTCAAACTAACAAAGAGAGATCCATCCCTTTCCTCTTTTCCGGATTTAATTATTGTGGATGGTGGAAAAGGACAGTTGTCCAGTGCTTATGAGGTTTTGAAAAATTTCGATTTATTAGATAGGATTTCAATCGTGGCTTTAGCCAAGAGGGAAGAAGAGATTTTTCAAATTGAAAGTAAACTACGAGTTGAGAAGAATTCAGAGTACATGTTTTCTCGAATTCTTTTGCCTCGAAAATCTGAAGCCTTGTTTTTAGCCCAGAGGATTCGAGATGAAGCTCATCGGTTCGCAATTGGATTTCATAGAAAATTAAGAAACGATTTGCAGACCGCCTCGATATTGGATTCCATCGAAGGTGTCGGAAAGATAACAAAGCAAAATTTATTTAAAACCTTCGGAAGCGTTGATGAAATTAAAAAGGCCTCGAAATCTGAGATACGTGCTGTAGTTCGCAACGCGAAAAGCGCGGAGGCTATAATTATGGCGTTTGGGATTCAAAAAACATAGTCGGGCAGGTGTCGAAGGGTGGAGACTGTATTGTCGGGCTTCAACAGGCTCGGTGTGACATTGATTTGTTAGGTCCGCTGAGTCTATATAAAGTCTTACACAACATTCTGCATGTCGAGTACCTGAAGTATTCGAAGAATATCAAGAATCGTCACTTTGTAGATAGTTTGTATCTTGTTGCTCTACCCTCTCCTTCTGTTTTTAACAGTTTTGCATCCAATAATCCTTTCAAATCTCGAAAGGCAGTCATACTCGAAATTTCAAACATTTGTACATAATCCTCTCTTTTTAGCGAAGGTATAGTTTGTAGATAGCGTAAAATTCGTAGTTGTCTTTTGTTTAGGTTTAGAAAAGGTTTATCTTTTTTTGATTCTGCCCGGGCTAGCGCACTGTCGATTTCAGCTGCTCCAAGGGAAATTTCGGCTTTAATATGGGTAAGGAATGTTTCAATCCAAGTGGTTATATTACCTGTAGGTGTTGCTACCGCTTCCTGCCAGGATTTCATAAATGCCTCTGAGTTTGTGTTAAAGATCTTCGGGCTGGATACAAAAGAATGTTCAGTATAACCATATTTTTGGATGAGTAAATCTGCCAGAGAAATGGTTAGCAACTGGTTAAGAGAATTGAATGGTGCTAACCGAACGATTCTATAGATCATGACAGGTATTCGAATTAGCGGGTGTATTCGTGTGATATTATTTTTGTACCAGTCAAAAGTTTTTTCTAACTCTTGCTCGACCTCATGTATTTCAACGGTTTCATCCATCATGTTTATCCATTGCTCAAATTCTATGTTGGGTTGTAAAGTTGTTCGGACTTTCGCACTCCATTGATCTTTCCAATCTTGGACTAGTATTCGATTGAGATGTAGCAATAATTCAAGATTTACATCGTTATATGAGGATTTCATTGTGGACCGAATATATTCGAGACTTTGTCTGAGATTTCGCAAAAGAATCCATTTTATATCCTCTGACTCGGGTTGTTTTGCGTTGCATAAATTTATTGCTTCTTTGTGGGTGATATTTAGTCCAAGGATTTGCCCAAAATGCATGATTGAGCGTACCATGTTATTTTCTAGCAATTCTTTTCGGATATCTCCCGTTAATGGCTTGTAACGATTGGCGGTATCTTCTCGCTCTATCTCGGCGATCAGATTTACCATTTGATTCGTTAGTTGATAATTGATTGGTTTCATACTAATTTAATGATTTTTTGTATTCCTCTGAGGATAATATAAAACAAATATTGAACGATGGCAAACTTTTTGGAAGAGACGTCAGTATGGGGGTTTCCGATTTGAAAATTCGACCTATACAACAGATTGCTACTTTATGTTACGTTTTGTATTATATTTGGTAGTTAAATTAACCATCGAATTATGAAATTAAGCGTAAATTTGAGGATCCTAAAGTTTGTTTGTATTGCAACGGGGATCATATTGTTCCTTTCGTTTGCGATAGGTACGAGCATGTTCAATCGATACTGTGATATGGCGTTATCCAATCCTCTGGATGGCATGGTTTTTAGGTGGGATTCTTCTTTTTCCAACTGTCATTTGAATACTTTGACTTTGAACCCTACGGTACTTTTGTTTGGTGCTTATTTGCTTCAATACGTTTTTCATGTTTTTCTATTTACTATGGAAGGGAAAAGAGATATTTTCAAAAATATCATCTACACTTTATTTTTTGGTCTTTTGACAATATTCCTCTTTTCTCTCTTACTGCTGGCATTTCCTATGCTGGTTCGTGGTTTTCAAGAAGGGGGAGCTCGGGTCACTCAGGGTATGGATTCGTTGAGGGCTGTTAGCGGACTTTCGGGTTCCAGGCCGAATATTCTTTGGAACTTCTTTTATCTTTTTGGAATTATTCCTCTGATGCTTCAAGCTGGTGTTATCTTACTATCATTGCTAATTAATAAATTGAAAGTTGAAGTTTTTAAATCAACGGGACTCAACCAATTTATCTATTTATTTTTTGGTTCGCTGGCTGTGCAGATTGTTCTACAGATTTTAATGTCTTCTATGATATACCCTATCATTTTCAATCGAAGTACTGTGGGATTTCCTACAATATCCGATACAAAACCAGGGGTTAACCTTGAGATGGGCCTGGGGAATCGGTAAATGTCGCGGCGGATAGATAGCCAGCTCCAGTAGTACTACTAATACATGCAACACGAACTGATCTCCGTAGTTCGGTGGGAGCTTGTATATTGTATACATCAACAACTGTGGTTCTACGATCGCGAGTTTCATATCCTTCAACAGCTACTGTGAGGTAACTGGGTTCACTGTTGAAACGGTCTCTGAGCCAAAATGAATATAGAGTGTATTGGCGTACTCTGGGACCTCCGGGTCTGCCTAATTCATCGTCTGGAACTTCAGTTTGGACTCTGTAAGTGATTCGTTCTACGGGATATGAGCCGACATATTCAATTGTAAGAGATTTGGGGATTCCCGGACTTGGCATTGTAATTTAGGCTAAGCTTAATGGTGATTACAACGCAAAGTATATATATATACGTTTTGTCAATATGTTGTATTTGTAGGTATCGATTTTATGTTAAAACTGTTTGGATAGAGACAGAAATAAGAGTTGAGTTTGAGAGGCATGGTAATCGATTAGTAAAAAAAGGGAATGTGATAACGGGAAGCCGTAAAGGGGCTTCTATGCCTAGCGTTGATTTACAAGCAGGGAAAACGCTAGAGGTAATCATAGCTTCTAAGTGTGCTTCGTTTGCAAGTAAGCTGGAAACAGGGATCGAACCTGCGACCTATCCCTTACGAAGGGAGCGCTCTACCAACTGAGCTATTCCAGCGTATCTGGAATAGACTTTATGCGAAAACACACTTATTATGTCACCCTGCTCATCCCGAACTTTGTTCGGGACGCATGTCGAGGGGTGAAGATATAATGGTGTCTCACTGCGACGAGCTCAGTGTGACACACATTTGTTTCCTTTATCGAGTTTCGCATAAAGTCTAATATTATGCGGTGCTATTTATTTTTCCTCCTCAAGTAATTCGAGTATGCACTCACCGGCATCATCTTTTTCCAAGACTTTGTATTCAATACCACAGAAACTACACTCGACCACATCACCAATGTTGCATTCACTAAGAGCATTCTCATTCTTGCATTCGTCGCAAATAAATTTATCGTCAGTGGACTTTGTGGTTATAGGATCCATGTTTGAGATTTGTTAAATGTAATATAGTTGTGAACCAAGTGTTATACTAACAGTGTAGTAAGTTAAATATTACAGTAGTGCTAATGAATTTTAGCAAAATTGAGGTGCAAAAAGGAATTTGGCAATATCAAAAAATCGCAGAAAATATTCCGAAGAGGTATAGAATAACAATAGGCGAGGGAGATACACCACTACAAAAGATTCAAATAGGAACACAATCGGTTTTTGTGAAACGAGAAGATTTAAACCCTAATAAATCGTTCAAGGATAGGACGATGGTCTACATGATATCGAAATACGTATCTGAAGGTATAAAAAATTTTTCAATAAGCTCCTCTGGTAATGCAGCTATAAGTGCTGGTGCGATCTGTACTCAAGCCAAAGTTAGATTAGATGTTTTTGTAAGCAAAAAAATCGTTCCGTATAAGAATTCCAGACTGGTGAAATTAGCGAATCAGGGCTATATAGTTGTTCATTATTCCAACACTCCGAAATCAGATGCTATCAAATGGGCTAAAACTAATAATAGTGTAAATCTACGTGGTTCCTCTGACAATAGCGCACTTGTCGGCTCGATGAGCATAGCTTTCGAGCTTACCCAAAAATTGTCAAGTTGTGATGCGATATTTCTTTGTGTAAGCTCAGGGGCAAATCTAGTGGGAATTTATAACGGCTTGCGCGAATCATATTACTCTTCCATAGATATGAGGGAATTTAAATTTCCGAGCTTTCATATAGTCCAGACCACTAAAATCAATCCTATGGCTTCGAGTTTTGATAGAGACTTCGTTTCGACGAAAACTTCACTTAGTGACGCTATCAGTGATCGGGTGGCTAAAAGACGAACGCAGGTTCTAGAAATTGTAAAAGCAACTTCAGGGAGAGGGTGGGTTATCAGTGACGAAGAATTAAAAAAAACAAAAAAAAGTTGTCAATCAAGTGGATTAGTTATTGAGGGTTATAACGCATATCTGTCAATTGCGGGTTTTCTCAAAGCAACTCGTAATGGATACGACTTCGAATGTCCACTATGTCTCGTCACAGGAATTTAGGATAAAAATTTATATTTCAGCAAAATCTCTTGTCGAATAAATGGTTAGATACAGTTAAGCAAATTAACGATAAAATTGATGAGCGGACATTGTTTTACGTGTCAAACGAGATAGAACATGGATTAGGCCTTGAAACTTTTGTTAAAAGATATGTCCAAGTTGCTCTATATGAACATGATTTTGCAGATTACAAAAGAAAAAAAGGCTATGAAGTAATCATTCCTAAAAACAATCAAGTTTCAGAAATGAGAAGTTCTGCAGATCTTCTCGATTGGGTGTTGCATAAAAATCAGATTGCGGTGCCACAGACAGAAGATATGGTTATGACCTTTAAAATCTCAAGAAAGTTTGAAAAAATAGCGCAAGAAACCGGATTAATACTTTTAAACACCAGCTCCGAATTAAATGAAAGATTTGAAAGAAAAGTTAGTCAGTCACGTATGTTTCGGGAATATGGCATTTCCACTCCAAAAACAAAATTGGGTAGTTTAGAGGAGTTTCGATATGAAGAATTGAAAAAACTGTTTGGTTCGAAATTAACCATCCAATTTGATAGGGGACATACTGGAACCAGTACATTTTTTATCGAAAACCAAAGTGAGTATGAAAATCTGCAGGCAATTTTTCGTAATCGAAAGGTTCGTATATGCGAATATTTAAGCGGTGATACATTTTCGTGCAACGCATGTGTTTCAAAACAAGGGGTAATTATCGGTGGATTATACAAACAAATCACAGGTATCAAAGAATTGACTGATAGGCCTGGGGCAACTGTTGGGGGTACTTTTCGACATGGGTTAAACGAAAAGGCTTTAAATGAATTACGAAGTCAGATAAAGCTTCTTTCATCAATGCTTGTCGCATCGGGTTATTTGGGATTATTTGGGTTTGATTTTATAGTCGAGAATGAAAAGAATGAGGTAAAAATTATTGAGATAAATGCGCGTCAACAAATGACAGTAGCCTTCAATTCCCGGTTAAACGTAATGAACGGAATTATGCCTTTGAATATAGCCCACCTTGCTGTCCTTCTGGATATTGGATTAGTAAACTATGACCTTGAGGAACATAATGAATTAGCTATGCAACCGTTTGATGCGAGCCAATTGTATTTAAGAAATAAGACTAAAGAAGTTCAGATTATTGGGTCTATGCCTTTAAGTGGTGAATACAGCTTTACCTCTCCAGATGATCCAAACAAAACGGTGCGATTTTTTAAGTCGGAATACTTGATTGATAAGATTGAAAGGGATAATTTCATACTTATTACACAGAAACAAGGGCGTAAAGTCAAACCAAATGGAGAAGTCGCCAGAGTACAGATATTGAGTGATTTTATGAATGACCCAGAAGTAAGAGGTAAAGTGTTTACTTCTTTCGCGCAAATTGAGAACAATAATATTTAACTTTCATCAAAAGATGAAATGAAATCAAAGCAAATTTTGTCAGAAAAGTTACGTTATTGGATAGATAGATATTTCAATTTGGATATTGGATCAAAGAAAGTCCCCTGCCCATATTATATTAATTCACGGCTAAATCGTGGCAATTTAGCTGTAATGTCAGGCAAGGGAACACCTGAGGAAATCGAGCTTGAAACTAAAATCTGGGCAAAGGTGCATGGGTTTGATCTTTATGGCGCCGAAGTAGGTGAAATACGTCAATTTATGCAATATATAAAGGTTGGCATTGACTGCTCAGGGTTTATATGTCAGGTGTTTGATAATTATATCCGTAAGCTACAGGGAAGATCGCTAATTAGTTATCTCAAGTTTGCTGATATGAATCTGAGGAGTAGATTACGCCGTTATTTAAGACCAATCGAAAATATCGGAGCTGAACAAATTACGTCACTCTTGAATTGTAATCCAATAGGTATTGAAGAAATGATGCCTGGGGATTTAATACGCGCTAAAGGAAAACAGAAGAATGCGTCTCATCTGGCGATGGTAAGCGAGGTTATCAGAGATAATGCAACAGTAATTAGTTTTAGGTATATACACTCCCATAGGGAGTACAAAGATGAAAATGGTGTGCGTGAAGGCGAAGTTTTCATTACTAACCCAAATAGTGACCTTTCTTTGCAAGAGTGGCGAGAAGTCCAAAATGGACGAAATTATATGTACGAGGACTTAATGGAAGATTATGAGGATAATGGTTTGCGAAGGTTGAAGTTCTCGAGAAATATCAAGTTATTTAACTAAATTATCGTTTTGACTTAGCACTTGACGTGCGGTTGTGCTAATGCTATATTTACTCAAATCGTTATCTCTTCGTTTTTAATTTATTTAAATGACAGATAGCCTCACTGAGCGCCAAAAGACTTTGTTATCGGCTATAATCAAAGAATTTATTGAAACTGCTGAAGCTGTTGGCTCAATTCATCTTCCAGAAAAATATAGTCTTGGTTTAAGTCCCGCAACGATTCGAAATGAGATGGTTGATCTTGTAGAGAAGGGGTATCTTACGAAACCTCATTCCTCATCTGGAAGAATTCCAACGTCTATAGCTTTAAAGTTGTTTGTTCACGAGCTACTCGATGAATTAGAAAGTATAACAGTTGAGCGGGAAATGGCTGTGAAGCAAGATATACTCGCTAGTAGATTTGAACCAGCAAAGCTTATCAGAAGTTCAGTCAAGGCATTAGCAGATTTGACTGGCAACGCAGCTGTTGGATTATTAGGAGAAATGATTTATTATGCTGGGATAGGTGACATTTTAGATTACCCGGAATATGACCAACCACGCAGAATCAAAAGGTTATTGAGTATGATTGAAAATTATGATTTCTTGTATACGCTTTTCTCTAGTCATCACGATGAAGAAGTTGAAGTACTCATTGGCGAGGAGGATATTGGGGATATTTCGTTCGAAAGAGTAGCTATTATTTTTACTCAGCTAAAACTTTATGGTGGAAAGGTAGGATATTTAGCAGTTGTGGGTCCTCATAGGATGAATTACGCAATGGTTATACCTACTGTAAAATGGCTTGCGAGTACGGTCAATCAATCGGTAACGGGTTGGTAAATGTTGATTTTTTCGTTCGGTCTCCAAAGCAACCGGAAGGTCTGATCTCTTCAGTAAGCACTAAGATAGATTTACCATTGGTTATTTAAAGTCAAAAATCCTTAAATATTAATTTCAATCAAAATGTCGAATAATAAATCCAAAAGTACGACCTCCACAGTAGAAGAACCTAAGAAAGAGGAAGGTGATTTGAAGGGTCACGATGTAGAACAAACGGGATCGAATCAAACACACCCGAATCTCGATGATTTATTATCCCAACTTGAGATTTTAAAACACGAGAAATTAAAAGCGTTAGCAGATTTTGAAAATTTTAAAAAACGAGTTCTCCAGGAAAGACAGGAGTTCAATTTATTATCAAATTCCGTAATATTTTCATTGTTATTGGAGATAGCTGATGACCTCGCGAGGGCTATTGCACAGATTAAGGATCATAGTGAGGGATTGGGTATGATTCTGGAGAAGATTAAGGCACTCTTAAAAGAAAATAATATTGTAGAAATAGAAATAAACGAGGGGGACGTGTTTGATCCACACAAGATGGAAGCTATAGGTACGGTTACGGTAAACGAAATTGAAAAAGATAATCATGTTTTACATGTTGAGCGCAAGGGGTATAAATATGCAGATAAAGATATGTATGTTAGACTTCCGAGAGTCATAGTTGGCAAAAAGGGCTAATTTTCTTATTACACTTATTGAGGTTCTATGAATAGTTGGATAACAAAAGTTAAGGAGTTTCACAAAAAATATGACGCGATTCCGGTCAGAGATACTCCGGGAATTGAGGTTGATCCAAAACTTGCAAAACTCAGAATTCGACTTCTGAGTGAGGAAGTCAAGGAAGTAATTGAGGAGATCGAGAAAGGTAATGATGCGCCGGCTTTGGCTAAAGAATTATCTGATCTACTTTTTGTATTATTGGGAACAGTTGTTACATATGGAATGGCAGACATTTTTAGCGACATATTTGATGAGGTGTATCAAAGCAATATGAGTAAGGATTTTGACCCTTCGGGAAAGCCCAAAAAGGGCGGAACGTACCGGAAAGCCAATATTGAGAAGTTTTTTCGTATTTAGCACTTGACGGCGTCGAGTGCTAAATGATATATTCAAATCAATAAATTATTAAATAAATTTTAAAATGGGAAAAATAATTGGTATCGACCTCGGGACTACAAATTCAGCCATGTCAGTTGTTCAAGGAGGGACGCCTATAGTCATTACAAATAAAGAAGGTGGACGTACGACCCCCTCTGTTGTAGCTATTTCGGCTGATTCGAATGAGGTATTGGTAGGAGCGTTGGCAAAAAACCAAATGGTAACAAATCCAGATAGGACTTTTTATTCTGTAAAACGATTAATAGGAAGGAAATGGGGAGACAAGGAAGTTGAAAAAGAGAAAAAGATGCTACCCTTTGAATTGAGGGAAAGTAAGAAAGGGGGAGTTGAAATTAAATTCGGTGATGAGTGGCTTGCTCCCGAAGCTATCTCAGCTAAAGTGTTAGGAAAGTTAAAGGCTGATGCTGAAGCGTATTTAGGTGAGAAAGTAGATGAAGCTGTGATCACGGTTCCTGCTTACTTTGACGATTCGCAAAGACAAGCCACAAAAAATGCTGGGAAAATAGCAGGATTTGATGTAAAACGCATAATTAACGAACCAACCGCAGCGGCAATCGCCTATGGGCTTAATGAAGGATCGGATAAAACTATTGTCGTTTACGATCTTGGCGGAGGTACTTTTGATGTGTCTGTACTCGATGTGGGAGATGGCGTCGTCGAGGTGAGAGCAACAAATGGAGATACCCATCTGGGCGGCGATGACTTTGATCAACGAATTATCAATATGCTGGTGGATGATTTTAAGAATCAACACGGTATAAACTTAAGGGATGATAACGCTGCGTTACAGAGATTGAAAGAAGCAGCGGAAAAAGCAAAGATTACCCTTTCAACGGCCGAGAAGACTGAAATCAATCTTCCATATATTACCGCGGATTCAAAAGGTCCGAAACATTTACAAAAAGTTTTGACACGTTCGGAATATGAAAAATTAGTGGATGATCTTGTGCAAAGTACTCTAGAGCCAGTCAAAAAAGCATTACATGATGCTAAAGTTGATAAAAAAGACATTGATGATGTAGTTCTAGTGGGCGGAATGATTCGAATGCCTATGGTAAAAAAATTAGTCGAAGATTTCTTTGGTAGGAAACCGCACGAGGGTGTAAATCCCGATGAAGTTGTTGCTGTCGGAGCTGGGGTACAGGGTGCCATTCTCTCCGGAGATACGAGCGTGAAGGATGTCACCTTACTAGATGTCACTCCGCTAACATTGGGGTTAGAAACTCTGGGAGGAGTACGGACACCATTAATTCAGAGAAATACAACAATTCCCACCGAGAAATCACAAATCTTTTCAACTGCGGCTGATAATCAAACTTCCGTGGAGATTCATATTTTGCAGGGAGAGCGGGAAATGGCTTCAGATAACAAAACCCTTGGCAGGTTTATTTTAGATGGACTGCCACCTGCGCCACGAGGTGTTCCACAAGTCGAAGTCACATTTAAGATTGACGCTAACGGTATTCTCAATGTTTCAGCCAAGGACAAAGCTACGGGCAAGGAACAGCATATTACTATTACCGCTTCGACTCAAATGGATGAGGGTGAGATTGATAAATTAGTGAAAGAAGCTGCGCAACATGCTGCGGAAGATAAAAGTAAACGAGATCGGGCTGAGGTAAAGAATAATGCTGATACTCTTGTTTTTCAAACCGAGAAATTAGTAAAAGAACATGGGGAAAAGCTATCTGCTGGCGATAAGGAAGAATTGGAAAAAAACGCGAAAGAATTGAAAGTAATTATTGAAAAAGATGATTTTGATATGGAGAAAGTAAAGACAAAAACAAATGAACTCTCTACTCTTCTGCAGACTAAGGGAGCTAAAATGTACGAATCAGCACCAAAATCTGATAAAGCGGCAGATAAGGAAGGGGATGCTAAAGGTGGAGAATCAAAAGGAGATGATAAAACCGAAGAGGCTCAGGAGGGTGAGGTTGTGAGTTAAAAAAGTAAAGAGGTTTTGTATAGAATGACAAATCTTGATTAAGTTGATTTAGTTGACGGGAGGGGTACAAGGCAACATAACTTATATTTGCTACATTTGAATGACTTTCGACTATGGATAATCCAGTCAGAACTTCTACCAAGAAAGTAATGGATCAAGCTGAGTTAGTACGAATTCATGATAACCTTATCCCACAATTCGTTAAATCATTTTTTAAACTTACGCTAGATTCTTCAAAACTAACCAATTTAAACAAATTAGATACTGATGACAAAACTACCCAATTGACTTTTCTAATCCTTATACACACTACTGGGTTTTGTTTCTGGAATGCTGAAACTACGCGATGGCGGTATAATTTCAAGGATGGATCAAGTGATAAGGGACAGTTTGCTTTTTTCCAGGCGTGGATAGATTACTTTAATTATGACCCGAAACGATTTAATCTAGAGTACTTTTCTAAATTGTCTTTTGATAAATTTAAAGAAGTATTTCAAGGTGGTAAGAATCTCTATTTTCTTAAAGAAAGATGGGAATTTGTAAGAGATATTAGTAAGTACTTATTGAATGAGTGGGAAGGTGATATTAAAAAATTTATCCTTTCAGCAAATCACAGATTAGATAAATTACTCCCACTATTCACATCAAAGTTAGCCGGTTATGATGACCAAATTGAGTATAAAGGTCAGACAGTTTATTTCTGGAAGCTAGCTCAACTATTTATTTACGACCTTATTGCTGAGTTTAGAGATGACCCAATAGGACAATTTGAGGATGAAGAGTATCTAACTGGTTTATCGGACTACAAATTCCCACAGCTTCTAGAAGCGAATAAACTTTTAAGTTATGAAAAGTCATTAGATGATAAGATTGTACATAAAATACTAATTCCAAGAGGATCTCAAGATGAAGTCGAAATTAGAAGTTCGGTAATTGTACTTGTAGATTTATTACATGAGGAGTACAAAAAACAGGGTGGCCATCTCAAGTTACCTGATTTTGTGCATTTGTTGTTTATGAAGGCTAAAACGACCAATTTTGAGAAACCATACCATTTAACGAAAAACCTATATTATTAGGTATTATTTTAAAACTGTTTGCGAGTCAATAGTGGTAGTTTTATTGGCAATATTATCTTTGTAAGGGAATACTGTCAGAACCATGACTCCAAGTAAGGACGGGACCTAGAAGAAATTTACTTGCGAGCTAACTTGTGTCAAGGAAATGTTTTGTATAGGACGAGAAGATGCCCCAAATAGATAAAAGTATGTGTGTTGACCCACAGTTCAGTGAGATGCTAAATAACCCAAGAGTAAGTCTATAGCAATTCCTTGGCTAATTCGTCAACTTTTACCCTTCTCTGTTCCATTGTATCTCTATCTCGCACAGTCACAGCCTTATCCTCCAAAGACTGATAATCGATAGTGACACAATACGGAGTTCCGATTTCATCTTGCTTTCTATACATTTTTCCAATATTGCCACTATTATCGAATTCACATCTAAACCCAGATTCACGCAATGATGAATAAATTTCCTGGGATAATTTGAGTAACTTTTCATCTCGTTGCAGAGGAAACACAGCAACTTGAACAGGCGCAATGGATGGGTGGAATTTCAAAACTACTCTAGTTTTATCGTTCACAGTTTCTTCGGTGTAGGCGTCCATGACGATTATCGACAACAGTCTAGAAAGTCCGAAGGTAGGTTCGATTACATGAGGTAGTAGTTTTGACCCATCAGGATAAATATAACTTAGATCCTTACCTGAGTTTTGCGAGTGGTTTTTCAAGTCAAAATTTGAACGATAGGCAAGACCCCACATTTCTTTGAAACCCCACGGGAAGGAATATTCTAGATCTTCTGTTCGACTTGAGTAATGGGATCTCTCAAAATCTTCGTGCGGACGCCATCGGAGTTTGTCCTGCTTTATACCTAGGCTTAGAGCAAAAGTTTGCATTTCACTTTTCCAATATTCAAATAATTCTTCCCAATTTTGTTTTTCTGGATCAAAGAAATATTCAAATTCCATCAAATCAAATTCCAGAGTTCTGAAAGTAAATTTGCCAGGAGTTATCTCGTTTCTAAAGGCTTTACCCACTTGACCTATACCGAAAGGAAGCCGAGGATGCATGGAATCAATTATATTTTTAAAATTCATAAATAAGCCTTGCGCAATTTCTCCTCTTAGATAAGCTTTATTTTTCTCTCCCGCCACAATTCCAACTTCTGTTTCAAATAGCTGATTAAATCTTTTTGGTTCACTTAGTTCATTGCCATTAGGACTTTTAAGTTTCATCTCATTTATGATTTTTCCAAGTTTTTCAGGCGATAGTCCATCTACTTTTCCATGTTTAGCTGCTTCAGACTCTTTTTCGTTCAGGTCACTTGCTTTCGCCATATTTTCGATTATTTCGATCTTATTATCTTTCAAAATTTTTTCTAATTTGTCTTCGATTAGGTGATCAGCCCGATAACGTTCACGAGTGACCTTATCCTCCACCATTACATCGGCAAAATTCGCAGTGTGCCCACTTGCTTGCCATATTTCGGGACGCATGATAATAGTTGAATCAATTGGATAAACATCTTCTCGCTCAGAGATAAACTTTTTCCACCAGAGAAGCCGGAGATTTTCTTTAAGTTGAGTTCCATAGGGACCATAGTCATATGTATTGGCGAGTCCACCATAAATTTCTGAAGCCGGGAAAACAAATCCTCTTCGTTTTGCCCAGGCGGTAATCTTTTCCAGAAGGTTGTTTGTGTTCATAAGTAGATGATAATAGTTAATTTAAAACGGTTTTATTCTTCCACTCTTTTCTTAACAATCCAAATATTTCAAAATCATAATATTTGTCATCGATCTTTTCCCCTTCTCTTAGTATGCCTTCAGATTTGAAACCTAAACGTATCGCCAGATTGCGACTCTTAATATTTTCAACGCAAATACGTAACTCCAATCTATTAACTTCACTATTTCTAAATAAGTATTCAATTAACTCAATTGCTGAGGAGGTCATAATTCCCCGCCCCTGTTTCTTTTGAATGATCCAATAGCCGAGAGTCATCTGATCCCGAGATAAGTTGGATTCATTCATTCCTATCGAACCTATCAATTCGCCATGGTCATAGATTCCTAACATCAGTTTTGCACCAGTTTGAAAATCCGCTCTTATGTTTCTAATGTAATTTAGTTCTTCATCCAAGGATTTAACATTTGTAATGCTTGGTAACCATTCACCCAGATGCTGTCTTTGTGATTCAAAGAGCTTGTAAAAAATTTTACCATCTTCCAGGGTCGGCACCTTAAGCGAAATATCATTCGACACTTTTATTTCGAGTTCATCAATTTTGCCCCAATTAGGCGGTTGCATTTTTTTTAATTTAGAAATAAAAAAGCGCCTGGATAGGTTCATCCACGCGCTGGGTCCTCAAAATTGGACGGTTCCACCAGCCTTCCTGTCTATTTAACAGGCGCTTTGAGTATTTGAATTGTTGATTTGCCAAACATTCTTACCTCCTTTCAGCTTGCGAGGCTTGCTTAATACAATTATATAGTATTTTCGTTTATCACGCATCCCGTATTGCTGACGCTAGTTTATGAAATCAAATCGGCAAAATGATGATAGAGGTTTAAGATAAATCGTTCGAGCTAAATAGTTGCTGATGACCGTTGATTCGTAGGTTTTACGCTTAGAGTTAGGCAAATTAGGGGGGCTGGATTTGTTTAAAAAAAGCAGAATTCTTAATATGTTAGAATATATACATGTTTAAACAATATATAAAATATCTTCGAGACAATCCACACGGATACTGGTTTAAGCGTAAATTATACGGTTGGGGTTGGACTCCTGCGCGCTGGCAGGGCTGGCTAACGATGGGAATATTTCTTACGCTCATTGTGTCAAATTTCATTCGAGTTGACACCAGAAGTCATTCTGCGAGTGACACATTGATAAATTTCGTACCTCGAACAATAGTTTTAATAGTAATTTTTACTGCGATTTGTTTTTGGAAAGGCGAAGCACCTCGTTGGCAATGGGGAAATCCAAAGCGGAAAGGAGATGAGAAAAGAAACTAATTTTTTGTGATCAGGCTGTCATTTAGCGTTAGTTTAATTGATAAAAATTTTTTATTGTTAATTTATGGATTTAGCAACGGTTAAAAAAGTAGAAGAAAGCTTAAAAAAAATATTCGGGGAGTCTGATATAAGTCATGGATTGACCCATGCGCTGGCTGTGGCGCGAAATGCTGAGTTAATCGCTGGGTTGTCGGGTCTGGATGAAAAGATTGATATGTTACTTTTGCGAACCGGGTGTCTTCTGCATGATTTATCATACGCCTGGAGGAAGAATTCGTTTTTTATGTATTGGCTCGAAGGCTGGTTTACTGCTCGATATATCAAAAAACACTTAAAACACGAAAGAATAAATGTGCGCAAAGATGATGAAAAAGTATTGCTAAATATCGCCTTGCGTCATAATTTTACATTTCCTTTTGGGTCAGTAGATGAGCGAAACGATGTTTATGTAAAGCTAGTGCAGGACGCTGATATTATTGAACAAATTTTAGCCTTTAAAAATCAAAGAATTGGAATAGCCAGAAAAAGCGGGGACGCAATTAGAAGAATGATAGATCGGCTTATTGTAAATTTCGCATGTAATCGACCAGGGAGATATTTTAACTTTCCGGAGATTACCCCAAACTTGATAAATTCACTCCCTAAACCTTAGAGCCTAGCTTTTTTCTATTGTGGCGAAACGATATACTATTTCTTGCCATTCCAGTGGAGTCTGGCTAAGTTCTTCGGAGAAATTGTTGATCCAATCCAAACAAATTTCCTTTTCCTTTACTAATAGATTTTGCTTTTCTAGCCGCTCATAAAAGAATTTTTTACCTTGCTGATGAGAAAGTTTTTCAATCTTTTCAAAATCGGATAAAGTGTAGAGAACCCTTACCCCTAATGCTGTTCGCATGGTCCGAAATATTTCATAAGAGGTTTCGGCGATAGACAGTCCGTCATTTCGAATTAAGATATCATAATTCTCGCGAATCGCTTCTGTATCAAGCCAATCAATTTTAAATAATCTTTTCCAGCGAGTCTGAAGCAGTTTATCTCTAGCTACAATATCTTCACTCCTGTTATCGTAAACAGCTCGACTCGCGCGCACTTCCGGATCTGCTGTTACGAAAGCTTCAAATAGCCATAGTTTCGGAGTAGTAAAAAAGCCTGAAATTTTTGTATTAGCTAGCAAGTTGCGCTCGTTGTTGATTTTCCAACTGACGTAATTCTCCCACAATACATCCCACTGCTCACCATATTCTTTTTCGTATTTTTCGATATCATTAGTTTTAGGGTCATATCCTAGGTTAGAAGCTATTAATTTATATAAACCTCCCGCGTATATAAATCGTTTTTGTAGGATATATGCCAGCAGCAATGCTGAGCTTGTGCAGCCACTGCTTGTATGTCCGCTAATAGCCAGATTTACCTCTTCAAGTAATTGCATGATTTATTTTAATTGTATTTCAATTATATAGCGAAATGATTATGCAATAAAGTCTTCGACTTTATCTGGAGATCAAACATATTTTTTACCCAAGTAAGGAGAATATGGTCCATTTCCTCCAACACATTTTGGGAGATGTTAAGTTTTTCCGCTTCATGAGTAATATGTTTTTGGATAAATTTTAAACACTTAAATGTAGTTGATAATACTCTTTGTGACTCCGAACCTTGTGGACTAAATCCAGGGGTATAAAGTTCGAAGTATATTTTTGACTTTTCAGTAAGTATCTCACCATTTAAAAAGTGATTAAATAATGGCTCGAATCCAAGCATTCTTAAAAGTTCGAGATAAATTTTAAATATACGAATATAAAGAGTGTCGCAGGTTACGTCATTTAACTCTTTTGTTAGAGTGTTCAACAGGCGTGATGAATCAAGCTCATCGAGTGCTACCTTGTCGATGACTTCGGCAAGTTGAAGGAATACAAAGGGGTTAAATTTTTTTGCTGTGGGGTAGGAATCGATTATTCGGGTATCGGTAATAATGTCGAGTCCGTTTCCTTTGTATAACTGAAACTGATTATAGTTAAAAATATCTATATGTCCTGCTCTTTTACTGGTTATCTTTTTTACCCCTTTCGCGACTGCTGTGACTTTGCCGTTTGTATTGGATAGAATCCAAACAAGTTTGTCTCTTTCTTGAAGATGCTTTGTTTTGTAAATAAATCCTTCTATCTTATGTACTCGCATGGATGGTAGGCAAAAGTGATATTAATCCTATTCGATGGGTAGTCGCTTAGCAACTAAGCTTGAGCTCCGAGTTGTGTCAATTTCAATTTTTACAATTATTGAATGAGTCTTCTTAGCAACTTGTTCCCATGAAAGAGCATCCCAATTGCCTCGTGTGCTGTGTTCATAACTTTTCGAGGTAATTGCAAAGTATTTTGGCTTTACAAAGGTAGCAAAATCAACGATATTCTCCCATCCATCCCATACAGTCACATAATTAACGCACTCAAGTTCGCTTATGAGCTCCACGCGTTCAAATTCAGAGAAATATGGTCGACCCTCTCCTTTGATACGATTGATGATTTTATCAGAATGAGTGACCACAAACAGTTTAGACTGACTGGAGATAGCCTTTGCTTTTCTTAGGAAGTCTATATGTCCGAAATGCAATATATCAAAAGCTCCTGAAACGAAAACTAAATCAGTTATGGACGAAAGTTTGCTCGCGCATTCTTCAGATTTTAAAATTTTTTCGATACGGTAGTGGTTAGTCATAGTCTTAATTATTTCTTACATTATCGCATAGCGAAATGAAGAGCCGCTACCCTCCGGGTAACGGCTCTAGCAAAGAAGCCTTGATTAATTCTAGACTACAAGTACTTTTCAATAACTGTTTTGAAGTTCGCGTAAGGTTGAGCTCCTGAAACAATTTCACCCGTAACCGTTCCATCATCGTTTAATTTCCCGATTACGAATCCTGGAGTTCCATTGATTCCAACTTGTGAGGCGTCGGTTGAATCTTTTTGTACTTCAGCTTTCATTTTACCTTCGTCGAGACAACTATCAAATTTACTAGTGTTTAGACCGATTTCTTTGGCAAGATTTTTCAAACCTGCAACATCGAATTGTCCTCCACCCTGAAATAGCTTGTCATGCATGGCATAGTACTTATCGTTGCCTTGCTCGCCAGCACATTCAGCTGCTTCGGCTTCTGCTTGAGCAAATGGGTGGATTGGGAGTGGAAGGTCTCTATAAACTAAGATTGCTTTGTTCGTATCAATGTATTCTTTTGTCATCTGAGTAAGTGTGTCATCAAAGAAACGTTTGCAGAAAGGACATTGATAATCGCTGAATTCAACTATACCAACTTTCGCTTTCCCTTTATTGCCCTTGATCGCATCATCATCAATGCTTACTGTAGCGGTTTGTGGTTGGCTCGGAGGTTTGTTAGCTTCCTGACCAGGAGCAGCCGCATTAGAAGGTTGATTAGCGCTATTAGGATCAACGCCAAAAAGACCTTTTGATAGTCTAGCTGCAGAGGCATAGAGAGAAACTGAAAAAATGATAGATGAAAGAACAATGGCTAAGGGCAGAAGTAACGGTTGGAGGTCAAAGGTCACGGTATTACTATCCGTGCTTTTGTAGGTTGTTTCTTCTTGTGGGGACTTGTCCATAGTAGACGATAAAAATATTAAATAAATAAATTAAATGACTGCTACATGTAAAGGCTTCTTTTGTATCTTTGGAAAGACACAATGGAGAGATACAAAACAGAAAAATGCGCTCTTAGATTAACATAGTGAAAATTTTCACGCAAGGTCGAGCTTGTGTGGGTTTATTTGCAGTAATTGCCCAAACAAAAAGGTATATAGATAGTACTAGGTTTGTTTGTTGTGACTTGCTCCTCAAACTCAATACAAAATGGTCAAAGCTAGGGTTCTGATTCGTGTGTCCCCCCTCTCTTTGTTGTCATCCTCGCCCCGTGTCAAGCACGGGGTAGCAATGACACAAATGCATTTTCTCTGTAGCCTTTCTGTCATTCCTGCGCCTGCCTACCTACCTGCGGAGGCAGGCGTAAGTAGGTGGCGTCGCTTCGCTCCCCTGACTGCGTAGGCAGGCCAGAATGACGGTAAGGATGGGATGGTACGAGATTCTGGGCAAGCCAGAATGACACAAAAGGAAGGCAGGCGTACCTCTGGCGTCTTTCTGGTAAGTGAGCGAAGCGAACGCATCCAGAATCAGACTGAATAATAAAAAGAATGAGACAGGAAAAATTGGATTTCTGTTTGCCTACCTGCGTAGGCAGGCGCAGGAATGACATAAAAGGGCGACCCCCTAATGTCTTTCTGGCTTACCTGTCTATCGACAGATAGATCCAGAATCACAAATGATAGGTTTCCTAGATGAATTCCTTCCCCTCCTGAGTTATCCATTTAGTGCGGAGTAAGATTTAGAGAGTAGATTCTATCCGAGTCTTTAAACTTAAATCTCACATTAATTT
>JAYRWD010000023.1:0-13889 GCA_041918255.1 Candidatus Dojkabacteria bacterium | reverse complement strand
GTAAAATTATTATCGAAAATCCAGGAGGAATAAAACTAAATATTTATTATGGAAATCAATACGAAAAATCAAAGCTTGTGAGATATATTCATCCCACTTATGAAATTATATCGAAGTTAAAACCTTTCTATATAAAGAATGGTAAACGTTAAAAAAAATCATTGCGATTGTATCTAACAATAATAATATACTAATATATACTAACTAAATACATTTCTTTAAAAATGAATCTTACTCTTATTCCAGCCATTCTACTTTCTAGGATAATTAATCTTCTCTTAACAATCACGAAGAAAGGATCTGGGACAGCTCTGCCGGGTCTCATCATTGAAAAATGTATGCCTAGCACACTAGGAAAACTACGTTCACAGCTCAAAACTGTGATCATCATAACTGGTACTAACGGCAAAACAACTGTCACCAAATTACTAAGTACTATTATCATGCAGACTCATAAGTCGTTCTTAGCAAATCACGCTGGAGCTAACTTAAGAAGAGGTATTCTATCCGAACTTTTGAAAAAAACAAATTGGAAAGGTGAATTAAATTATGAAATAGGAATATTCGAGGTAGAAGAGGCCACTCTTCCGAAAATTGCAAAACTTTTAGCGCCAAACATCCTGATACTTACAAATATCTATAGAGATCAGCTTGATGCTTATGGAGAGATAGACGCCCTGCAAAATACTCTGGCAAAAGGCATTGCCGAATGTCCAGATACAACTTTGATCTATAATCGTGATGATCCTAGGCTCTACAATATCATCCGTTCACTAAAAAACCAAAAAATATCGATCAGCATCCCACCAGAGTTAGCGAAAAATATACCTTACGAAGGCGAGATAGAACTAGTAGACAAGATTCAACCTGAAGGTGGTAATTACCTCCGTGCAACAGATATATATATACACCCAGATCTTACAATCAATCTTTCAGCCGAAGGAATAATAAATAAACATCAGCTATCTTTTAAAAACCTACATATTGCTACATCGGGATTTTTCCATAGTTATAACATTTTATCAGCATTTTGCGCGGCTCATCTTCTAGGTATTTCTGAAAACGAAATACTTTCTGGTTTAGAGTCTTTTAAGCCTCCATTCGGACGAGGTGAACTTATCACAATTGGTCGGCAAGGCAAAACAGTTGACTTTAGGCTTCTTTTGATCAAAAATCCAGCAGGCTTTTCCCTGAATCTTGCGATGTTGAGCAATATAAAAGATCTAAAGCTTGTACTTTTGATAAACGACAACATCGCGGATGGACGAGATATATCATGGCTCTGGGATGCGAAACTTGAGACTCTCAACTCATGCGATTTCAAATGGATTATTTGTTCGGGTCAACGAGGTCAAGATATGATGGTTAGACTAAAATATATTTTTACCAATCCAGACGAATCTTTAAAGAAACTAGAATTTGTCGAAAAACTAGAGCAAGTCATTGACTCTGTCATCGACGTATCGCAAGATAAAGATACAATTTACGTTTTACCTACATATACTGCAATGTTAGAGTTACGAAAACTCATGGGGAAAAATTTAAATCAAATTTCATGATTAAATGAGCCAAGACATAGAATTATCAATTAAGATTACCCATATTTATCCGAAACATCTAAATATATATGGGGATACTGGGAATTTAACCTGTCTCAAGCAGAGATGTCTATGGAGGGATATAGATGTGGAAGTAGATCAAATATCAACCGGGAAAGATACAATCCCGAATGATACGGACATATACATTATGGGTGGAGGACAAGACAATGATCAAATCGCAGTAGTCACAGACTTCAAAGAAGAAAAGAGAAATAAAGTCATACATGATTTACAAAACGATGTTGTATTTCTAGGCGTATGCGGTGGATATCAGCTCATGGGAAAAAGTTACGTGACCGGCGATCGGATCTCAATATCAGGACTTGGTTTATTAGATATCGAAACTCGGGCGCCCGACAAAGAGGTGAAGTCCAGATGCATAGGCAATTTGGTAGTTGAAATCAACCCGCATACTTTAGGCGAAATGATGAAAATTTATACGAAACCTCGTGAAATCCCAAATACTTTAGTAGGATTCGAAAATCACTCTGGTCAGACATATTTCTTATCGGAAGATATAAAACCGCTTGGAAAAACTCTTTCAGGCTTTGGAAATAATTCTGAGGGAAAAATTGAAGGGGCTAGGTACCGGAATATTTTCGGAAGTTACATGCACGGTCCATTATTGTCGAAAAATCCACATTTCGCTGATTACTTGATCTGGCTAGCTCTAATACGTAAATACAACGATAGAAGTATTTTGCTTAAACCACTAGATGACAATCTAGAATATATAGCACACAACGCGATTATAAAAAAACTGCTGAAAGGGTAAATCCGAATATTTACGCACGATCCGACTCTAACAGCCTTCAGGTGAAAAAGCATGAGTTTAATGACTCGCTAATACTATATAGTGTCAAACATGTCGAAAACTGATAAAATTTCATTTATCGCGACCCAAATACGACACAATGTTAGTTTAATTTTTTCTCCTAAACAATTTTACCTTGCTAAAAAATCATTCCTTTAAAAAATCACTCGGACAAAACTTCATCAAAGATATTAGCGTATCCCAGAAAGTAGTATCTTTACTGGGTGTCAGGAAAGAAGACAACGTACTGGAAATCGGCGGAGGAGATGGAAGATTCAGTGAATTAATTGCTAGACAATGCAAATCTTTAAATATCGTAGAGATAGACGATGAACTAGCTGAATATCTGAAACAAAAATTTGAGGAGATGAATGTGAAAATATTTAATGAAGATTTTTTGTCATTTGAATTAGAAAGAATGATTAAGCCCTACATTGCGTTCGGAGCTTTGCCGTTTAACATTTCAAAAAAAATTATTTCCAAGATAATTGAGAGCCCTGATCATCCGACCCGAGCAGTATTTATAATTCAGGATGAAGTAGCCTCCAACTTTTGCGCGAAGGCACCACGGGCAACTTTTTTTTCCAATTACCTTAGCATCTTCGCAAAGTGTGAATATTTGATGAAGATTTCTGCCTCTAGCTTTCATCCTATGCCGAAAGTAAATTCAGGTGTAATCTCTCTAAAACTAAAAAAACATATCGAATACAAAAAAGCGCGGGAATTAAGCAAATTTATAAAAAATGCGTTTCGTTCGCCACGTAAAACTCTTGCAAATAATCTTTCATCTATATATCCAGCCATAGATAGCAAGAAAATAATCGCTGATCTCAACTTTTCCCCGACAGTCAGGCCGTCTGAACTTGAATTATCTGATTTCGAGAAAATCTTTGAATTAACCTTTGCTCATGGATAAATTCATCGAAACTGAGCACGGAACTATTCATTTCCCTGCGTTTTTTCCAGATGCAACCTATGGCACAATAAAATCCCTAAGCTGGAAGGACGTGAAGAAATCCGGTTGCGAGCAAATTGTGACTACTACATTGCATTTGGAAAACACTATTACAAGTGAAGTGATTGCGAGAAGAGGTGGTGTGCACAAATTTTTCGGCTGGAATCGCCCTATCTTGACCGATAGCGGAGGGTACCAAGTTTTTTCTCTAATATATAGAAGGGTAGGGCGCAAAAACGTTATTTCGAATGCGGGCTGTACCTTTACCGATCCATTGACAAATAAAACTACCTTTCTGAGTCCAGAAATTTCTCAAATTATTCAATTCCGTCTCAATCCGGATATAGTAACCGTCCTTGATGTCCCCATTCTGGCCGAAGCCACCTCCTCTCAACACAAGCTTGCTATCAAACGAAATACCGAATGGGCAAAACGTTCGAAAAAAAAGTTTTTGATGCTTCATAATCTTACTGAAGATGATTTCAATAATACAAAGATAAAACGCCCACTCATCGGAGCTGTCATACAGGGAGGATATGATAAAAATCTAAGAAAACAAAGCGCCGAGTCTTTAATCGAAATAGGTTTTGATTTATACAATTTTGGTGGCCCCCCGATCACTCGAGAGAATACTTGGAATTACGAAATGAGAAAAGAGTTTGACTATGAGATGCTTCAATTTGTGTCTTCATGTATCCCTGAGGGTAAACCAAAATACGCTATGGGAGTAGGGACCCCTGATGATCTTGCCTTCAGCGTGAAAGTGGGATGGAACTTATTTGATACTGTATTGCCGACCCGAAATGGCCGACACGGTTATCTTTACGTTTCATACGGCGTTGGGGATACTTCATTTAAACATTACGATGTTTTGCGCATCAAGAATTCTAAACATGAATTAGCTGAAATTCCACTTGACCCGGCTTGTTCTTGCGAATGCTGTTCGAGTACAACAAGATCTCAACTTCGAAATTTATTCAAAATCAAAGATCCCCAAGCGTGGAGACTCGCAAGTATCCATAATCTTACGTTTTATAACAAATTTATTAGGAAATTACGTCTTGACGCAAGTTTTAATTAAATTCCTTATGTTTTTCTTTTCTTATTATCCATGTCCCGTATCAAACACAGGGTAAACCACAGCAGGAGTTCAATCCTCCTTCTGTCATTCCTGCCTGCCTGCGCAGGCAGGCAAGCAGGAATCCAGTATTCGTACTGCGAAGTTTTAAAAACAAACCGCCCCGATCTTTCTTCCCATCGCCCTATTATTTACGCTAAACTAAAGGATAGAAAATCAACAAGTGAAATGCTTAGCTGTTTACTAAAATATGCAAATATCTAACTCTCAAAAACACCAGTCAAGAAAAACTACGCGAACAATTCTGTTTATTCTATCCTTTCTTGTTATAACAACTCTGGGTTATTACCTATATATCAATTCCGATCTCTCCCCAAGAAAAAATAAAGCATCTCTAAATCTAGACCTTGTAGAAAGTCGAAATATCGGAAAAGTATTTGGGATTTCCAAGGCTGGTTGGGACGATCTCGGAGGCTTGACTGTATTCAATACACCCGAACAAGCTCTATCACTTGAAACTTTTCCCTATATTGCTCATCTAACGGGCGTTGGTGCTATAAATTCGACATTTTATTATCTACTTGGGAATTCCTCATTTACAAAAGATCCAGCTTTTTTACCAAACGCAAATTTCTTTGTAGCGACTTCTGGAGATGATTCGCCTTCAAACGGAATAGAAATCAATGATTTCCTGAACAGAAACTCTATAGGCAATATCGGTAGTGCGTTAAAATCAAGACCGAAGCAAGTATTACCAAACTCACTCTTCAGCTTACGTTTCGGAGATCAGACTTATCTGTTCTCCCACTACGCGGATATTGTCTCAACTAGGGGGAATACTTTTGATATCAACTTTTCGGGAATTGCGAAATTTGAAAAGTCTGATAATTTCTTTCATCCATATAAATCGGAAATTTATCTTTGGGACGCTAATGATTTTGCTTTGGCGGATTTATGGCAAGAACCAAATGGCGAATACATTTATATACTCGGGACAGGTCCGAACCGTATGGGGGGTCTAAAGCTAGGACGAATTAAAACAATTGATTTTCTAGATGAAATTAACGCAAATACTTGGGAATATTATGCAGGGAATGATAATTGGAAAACAGAAAGCAGAAAGGGGGTTTGGATTATCCCACCCAGAAATCCTGAATGGTCAAGTGAAATGGACTGGAGCAAATTGTCTTATTCAAATCAATGTCAATGGGCGACCATCGGCGAGATCAGTGTTGTTCGCGTCGAATTTTTGAACAAGTTTGCTCTATTCACTAGCAATGGCTGCCCGGGTAATGAGGCTACCCCCGAGGGCATTTGGATATATACTGCTGATAAACTCACTGGACCTTGGGAAGGGAAACTTCTAATCCCAAACAAGATAACTGACTACGGTCGATGGACATATCTATCGCCACAGACTGATGAAGTATTTGTGGAAAACGCGAAACAAACAATATATCTCTTCGCCACTGTGCCGGAGGGTAGTGGGGTATATCTTTTTGAAGTAAATTTCGCGCGATCATGCGTGGAGGGGAGATGTGAGGAAATATCTTTGCAAGTGGCATCACCTAAGGTAAGCCCACGCGCCATAGGATGTGCTGATTTAGAATCAATTACAGCGCGAGAGGATTTTGTGAATATGATCAAGAGATTTTATTTGCTTTCCTGCCAAGCAAATGAGAGTGAATGTCAGAGATTAGATTTTACAAATGACAAACGTATTGATATTGACGATCTTGCTGGATATAAACGTTTGGCTGAAACCTGCTCTAAATAGCGTGTTATACTCCTAGGAGAAATTAACAACTTATTATTTGCTCATGAAAAGAGTTTTCGAGATTGGGCCGATATTTATTATCATTGCCGCACTTCTTTGGAGTTTCGACGGAATTTTGCGTGTTAGTTTATATACTCTACCTCCTTCCATAATCATATTCTGGGAACATATCATCGGTGCGCTTTTGATTTTTCCTTTTGTGGCAAAAGAGCTTTATCAACTAAAACAGTTATCAAAAAAAGAATGGATTTCGATCATTCTGGTGAGTTTGTTTTCGGGCGTACTTGGGACAATTTTGTATACCTCAGCTCTTATGAAAATAAATTATATACAGTTTTCTGTGGTTGTCTTACTTCAGCAACTCCAACCTATATGGACTATCAGCACTGCTGCTTTATTATTGAAAGAAAAGATAAATGCTAACTTTTTACGATGGGCAATCCTAGCTCTAGTTGCCTCTTATTTTGTGACATTCAAAGACTTGCGTATTAATCTTGAAACTGGTTCACAAACTTATATTGCTGGTGCTTTTGCTCTTTTGGCTGGAATGCTGTGGGGTTCGTCCACTGCTTTTTCAAAGATAGTGCTTAAACAGGTAAGTTTTAAAATTGCCACCTTTTTGCGATTTGTGTTTGCGCCTTTTTTTGCATTTTTTATAATTGTGCTATTTAATCAACAAACGAATCTCTTTGCGGTGAATCAACCACAGATTATGACGCTTTTCATCATTGCATTATCGACCGGTCTGGTAGCCCTGCTGATATATTACTTTGGACTGCGCAATACGCCAGCGAAGGTTTCTACGATCTGCGAATTAGTTTGGCCAGCGTCCGCAATATTCATTGATTATTTCTATTTCAAGAATTCGTTATCTCTAACTCAAATTGCTGGAGTGATAGTACTGCTTTATTCTATTTATAAGATTTCATTTATTAAGAAGTGAAACTCTACAAAGGCAGAGTCTTACGTGGTGAGCAACTAGGAAGGACGATCGGATTCCCAACACTAAATCTGGACCCTCTAATCATTCCCCAGAATACAAAACTTGGTGTCTACGCCTCAAACATTAACATTAAAGGTGAATCGTATTTGGGAGCTCTCTATTTCGGTCCGCGGTTGATAAAAGGGGAATCGAATAATGTCTTAGAGATTTATGTGTTTGAGTTTGACAAAGAGGTATATGGAGTGGAAGTCTTGTTTACGATAGGTTACTTTATTCGTCCAGCGCAAAACTTTGATTCGGTAGATGAACTAAAAGTACAGATTCAGAAGGATGTTGATGAAATAAAATCGCGCGGGACACTTTAAAGTTAATATGCTATTTACTATCAACGAGAAACGCTTTCATCCCGAAATTAAGTACAAATCAACATATCTAATTTTGGATAATTTTCAAAAAGATATTATTAATACGTTTGCAAAAAACGAGCATCGCTTTTTACTTAAAACTCAATACCTACTATAATCTTAGCCATCTACCATCCAATCTCTAAACTTGTCACATTTTAACCTAAAATCAAAATTTTCCCCTGCTGGGGATCAGCCAGAGGCCATTGAGAAACTTACGCAGAATATATTCGACGGCGTGAAAGAGCAAACCCTACTTGGCATCACTGGATCTGGCAAAACATTTGCCATGGCGCATGTAATTCAAAATACCGGCAAGCCAACGCTAATAATGTCGCATAACAAAACACTTGCCGCACAGCTTTATTCCGAATTCAAAGAATTTTTTCCGCACAATAACGTCGAATATTTCGTCTCTTACTACGATTATTACCAGCCCGAAGCATACGTACCCCAAAGAGACTTGTACATAGAAAAAGAAGCACAGATCAATGAGGCAATAGAGCGATACCGCAGCGCAGCAACACAAGCCCTACTTACCAGCAAAGATGTCATAGTCATTGCGACAGTTTCGTGCATTTATGGACTTGGCAACCCAGAAGATTATCTAGCCCTAAGTAGGATTATTAAGAAAGGAGAACACTACGATAGAGCAAAACTATTTATACACCTATCTGACTTGCAATATGAGAGAAGAGATAATGACTTCTACACAGGATCTTACCGAGTCAGAGGAGATACCATCGACATAAACACAGCCGCCGAAACCACAGCCGTTCGACTTGAATACTTTGGCGATGAAATTGAAGCCATCAAAATAATCAATCCCCTCACAGGGGAAATAATTGAAACCCCAAATGAAATTAAAATCTTCCCAGCGAAAGCCTATGTAACGCCATATGAATCACTGCAGAAGGCACTTCCTAAAATCAGAGAAGATTTAAAGCAAGAAATACAAGAAATGAAGGATAAAAACAGACCCTTAGAAGCAGCCAGACTTGATCAAAGAGTTAACTACGACCTAGAGATGCTCCAAGAAACTGGCTACGTCTCCGGAATAGAAAATTATTCTAGATATATTGAAAACCGCCCGATCGGCTCCCCTCCCAGTACACTCATCGATTATATGCCTGATGATTGGCTCCTTTTTGTAGACGAATCACATATCACGATACCCCAAGCGAGAGGCATGTATAACGGAGATAAAGAACGCAAAAAAAATTTGGTGGAACATGGATTTCGCCTGAAAGCAGCACTTGATAACCGACCTCTGAAGTTTGAAGAATTCTATTCGAAATTGAACCAAATAATTTTCGTCAGTGCTACCCCGAGCGAATTCGAACTAACAAAATCTAAAGCAATAGGAACCACAAAGACATCCAAGTATATCGCGGAGCTCATCATACGTCCCACCGGACTGCTCGATCCGTCAATTGACTTGCGCCCTTCAGAACCCAAATATCTGGCTCAACTTCAAAATGAAATACAGCGAAATGGATATACCGAAATGTCATATCATCCGAATAATTCGGAAAACAATAGCCCTGTGAATCAAGTAGACGATTTGCTAAAAGAAATAAAAGGAAATATTAAACAAAATGGACGAACACTAATTACAACGCTTACTAAAAGAATGGCTGAGAATCTCTCCCAATATCTTGACGAACAAGGTATTAAGAATCAATACTTACATTCCGAAATAGACACAATCGAAAGAGTAGAAATTCTCAGAAAACTCAGATTAGGAACAGTAGATGTCGTCGTAGGTATAAACCTCCTTCGCGAAGGGTTAGATCTCCCTGAGGTATCACTCATTGCAATACTGGATGCGGACAAAGAAGGCTTCTTACGATCAGAAGTTAGCCTGATTCAAACTATTGGAAGGGCAGCGCGAAATCAAAATGGAAGGGTAATCATGTACGCAGATAAAATCACCAGAAGCATGAAAGTTGCCATTGACACAACATTAAATAGACGCAAACGACAAATCGAATATAACAAAAAACATTCCATCACACCACAATCCATAATCAAAGCCATTCGATCGCAACTCGAATCCAACGAAGAAGAATCTGAAACAAATGATTTCCAGTCTAAAGACGAGCAGAGTCTAATAAAAAGGGCCGAATTATACCCTATCATGCCAAAACAAGAGAAAAAAAGCTACCTCGAAGATCTACGCGTTCAGATGGAGATCTGTGCGGATATGCTGGAATTCGAGAAAGCGGCAAAGTTAAGAGATTTGATACAAGAATTAAAGAGGAAATGACAAGTACTAAAATTCAAGTTTTGTTCTAGAACGACTAATCTCTTCCTCTACATCACGCAACAACAGAACTGACAAACACGCCAGTAACACAGTTGCCGATATTGCGATCCAGGAATCAGTCAAGCCGATTATCGAATGATATATTCCAAATAATACCCCAACCAAAGCCAAGATAAACCATACCCCAGCCTCAGTATATATCAAGAAAGTACTTTTAATTATCCCTAATAAGCTTAATCTAGCCAGCCTGGCAACCATCCTCGGATCGATGTGACTATCATGAAACCAAATAGCCCTAAGGGTAACAATCCCATATCCCATCAGCATAACTAGAATCGTAAAAGCATCTACGAAAGTAGAAATTATTTGCAAATCTTTTTCGAAAACCACAGGGAAAACGCTTAATAGAGAGTTATTCACAAAATCGACCTGCCAATCAATTCCAAAATACCAAATACCTAACGACAAACCAATAGTCCTCGAAACTATAAGCAAAGCCGTAGGAAATATTGAAATATCTATTAACCTAATTAGAGTTTTTGACATCTTTGAAACAGAGCAGTATCTATAGTTTTTAGAGTCAAATCACCGTTTTTAATTATTTGACGGCTGGTTTGAGCTTTGCCGCAAGGCGCGATTTGTACCTTGAAGCCGTATTTTTGTGTAAAACTTTACTTTTAGCTGCTTTGTCAATTTTCTTCATTACGTTTGCCATTGCTTTTACTGCTTCATCTGTTTTGCCTGCCGCAAGCAAGTCTAGATAATCTTTTCGCGCTTTTTTGTAACGAACTTTGATTTTGATATTATCTAAGCGTTTTCGACCTGATGATCTTACCGCTTTTTTAGCGGACTTTGTATTTGCCATTTAAAGTAAATTGTTGAAATAATATTAACGTGCATCTCAAGATAGATTTTATCAGATAAGCGTCTGCTTGCCCATATCGATAGAAATAAAAATATGTTAAACTCGCTTTGGCTTTCCTTTGAGCTAAACCTATGACTATAGAGAATATTAAACAAAATTTAACCCAGGGTATGGATGCTTTCAAAAGAGTCGTGGAAAAAATTTCACCCGATAACCTCAAAGCACGCCTGAACACTTTAGAGCCCGAAACCTCAAAACAAGGCTTTTGGAAAGATCAAGGGCACGCAAAGCTTATTATGCGTGAACTTCAAAATATTAAATACAAGCTTGGTTCCCTTGAATCAATAAACACCGAATTTGAAGAGGCAAACACACTCATCCAGCTCTTCGAAGAAAATACTTCCGAACCTTCTAAACAAGAACAAGAAGAATTATCGCAAATGGTTTCAAAAATCTTAGAATCAATTGCAAATCTCGAAATGAGCACCTACCTTGGGGGAAAATATGATACCAGTGACGCGATCCTTTCGATTCACGCAGGTCAGGGTGGTACCGAGGCCTGCGATTGGGCTCAAATGTTAGCGAGAATGTATACTCGTTATTTTGAACGTCAAAAGTGGAAATACGAAATTATCGATGAAGTACGTGGAACCGAAGCCGGGCTTAGCTCAATCAGTTTTGAAGTATATGGAGATTATGCCTACGGTTATCTAAAAAATGAACACGGGACACATCGTCTAGTGCGAGTATCGCCTTTTAACGCACAGGGTCTTCGCCAGACTTCATTTGCCGGAGTAGAGGTAATGCCTATCATTGACGAAGATCTTGAAGTAAACTTGAAACCAGAGGATGTTGAATTCAGTGCTGTGAGATCTAGTGGTGCTGGAGGACAAAATGTTAACAAAGTAGCAACTTCAGTCCGATTACTTCACTTACCAACTGGTATCATCGTCACTTGCTCAACAAGCAGAAGTCAGTACCAAAATAAAGAAGCGGCTACTAGAATGCTTCGGGCAAAACTTTTCCAGATAGAAAAAGAAAAGCTAGACGAAGAAAAATCAAAATTGAAGGGTGAGCATAAGATTGCCGGATGGGGTAATCAAATAAGAAACTACGTGCTTCAACCTTATAAACTTGTAAAAGATTTGAGAACAAAAGTTGAAACAGAACAAACAGGCAATGTCTTAGATGGAGAATTGGATGAATTCATTAAAGCTGAGATTCGCTTATAAACCATAGTTTCAAAAAGCTTACTAAATTTCGTTAGGACGAAATTAATATCTTTTCGCTTCAATAGCTTGGCAAAGGTTAAGGTATTTCATATCTAACAGTGTTATAAATACATGCTCAAACTAAAACAAAACCAACTCTGCACGACTTTCAAAATTACATCAAACAAATGATTCTTGAAAGAGGTTTTGATAAAAAGACTATACCGGAATTATTCATGCTTCTTAGTGAGGAAATTGGAGAAATGCCTAAATCCGTTCGACAATTTACAATGATTAAAAATGACCCCCTATCCACCAGATTTAACCTGGTGGAGGAAATGGCCGACGTATTTATTCTACTGCTCGATATAGCTAACCATTTTATGTTGATCTTGAAAAGGCCTTCCGAGACAAAGAAAAATTAAACACGCGGCGAACCTGGAAATAATTTTATCTCTTTACTACATATACAAATGGATAAATTAGTTCTTCTCTATATCACAAATGAGTCAGAAAAAGAGGCTACAAAACTTGCTAGGCATCTTCTTGAAAAAAGGATGATCGGCTGCGCCAATATTTTACCGGTGAAAGCTATGTACTGGTGGGAAGGTACGATAGTTGATGACGATGAATGCGTGCTAATCGCTAAAACTAGTGAAAAAAACTTTGCGAAAGTAAGAAGCGAGGTGGAGAAGGTTCACCCATTTGAAGTACCCTGTATCATTCGAATAGACGCACAAGTTAACGACAAGTATTTCCAATGGTTAATGAAAGGAACAGAGGATTAAGATTTGTAAAATCAACCACCTAATCCCCGCGTTTTGCTATACTATATTCCGTAAAGTCTTTAATATTATCCTTTCATATTAAACTAAAACAGAAATTCACTACCCATGATCCAGTATATTTCGGTCTCAAAATCATATAACGGCTTTCTTGCTATTGAAGATATTACATTTGGTGTAGACGACGGTGAATTTGTACTTATTACCGGTCATTCAGGTTCTGGTAAAACTACCCTTATCAAAATGCTAATTCGCGAAATTTTGCCCTCAAAAGGTCAAGTCCTGATCGAAGGCGACGATATCAGCAATATAAGATACAGAGATGTAGCAAAATTGAGAAGAAAAATAGGTGTTGTATTTCAAGATTTTAAATTATTGGAAGACAAAAATGTTTACGAGAATGTAGCTTTCGCCCTCGAAGCCAGTGGACGAAAAGATAAAGAGATAAAAGAAATCGTGCCATATGTACTTGAAATAGTTGGTCTAGAAGATAAAGCGCGTTCATTCCCAAAAGAATTGTCTGGTGGTCAAAAACAAAAAGTCACCATAGCCAGAGCCATAGCAAATGACCCGAAAATACTAGTAGCCGACGAACCAACCGGTAATCTTGATGATGAAGCTACATGGGAGATAGTTGAGATTTTGCAGAATATTAATAAATGGGGAGCCACTGTCATAATGGCCACACATGGGAAACAAATCATAGACCGGCTAAGGGAAAGAACAATCATTCTAGAAAAAGGCAGACTAGTTGAAGACTCAAAAAATTCTACACGTCAAGTCAATGTCCACTTTGAGGAGAAACTTCTAAACACACTCAAGGTAAATAAACCAACGGAGAAAAAATCCGAGCATATTCCGGAAAAGAAAAAAAGCCCACCGCTTCAATCAAAAGACACAAAAACACAAAGTAAACATAAACTAGATGAAAAAACACAGCCAAAAATTCGGACCCAAGGGGAAATACTCAAACAGAAAGCCCAAACACAACCTAGTAAAGAGAAGCCTAGGCTAAAAATCGGGCTTTCTAGTAAAAATCCACACAAGAATTTACAAAGAGAACAAAGCGTGCAAATGACAGGGCAGGTAGAGGAGCTGAGACTTGAATCTCTGGGCCTAACAGATTCAACGCTTCAACTTCTTAGATCAAATAATTATTTAAATTTTCAAGATGTCATCGACGCCGG
>JAYRWD010000022.1:0-2396 GCA_041918255.1 Candidatus Dojkabacteria bacterium | reverse complement strand
AGGGAGTGACGTCTGTTGTTGAGTTTCAAACTCAGCTGGGGTTTTGTATCCAAGGCTGGAATGAACTCGTTTTTGGTTATACACATCCTCAATAAATCGAGGCAAGTTTTCAATGACGTCTAAGAACGTAATGTAGTTTGCAAGGTAAACCTCCTCCTGTTTTAAGGTTTTCATAAAACTCTCCAGGCATTGTGATACTGATCCCTAGGCTGAGTATGAGATTTGAAAATGATTCTCCTTGAGCACTTGAATGTACTTTTTCCCAAGATATTGCACTCCCCGGTCAGAGTGATGAATGCAGTAGTTCGCAGGTTTTCGCTTCTGAATCGCCATGTTGAGCGCACTCACTGCCAGATCTGAATCAATGTTTCTTGAAACCGCCCATCCCACCACCTTTCTTGAAAACAAGTCCAAAATGACCGCCAAATAAACAAAGCCGTTCTCAATGCGGATGTAAGTAAAATCGGAAGCCCAAATCTCGTTTACTTTTGTGGCTTTGACGTACTTTAAAAGATTCGGATACACCCGATGCCCATGTTCTGAATCGGTCGTTCTCACAAATGCTTTTTTAATCTGGCCATGAAGGTCGTATTTCCCCATCACTCGTCGAAGCTTCGTTTCTCCTATGATAACACCGTTTCTTTGAAGATAATGCAACATCGTTCGGTAACCCGACCGCTTGTGCACCATGCGAACTTTTTCAATTTCAGAACGTAAATCTGCATCGCTTTTTTCACGAAGTTCTCTAGGGACTTTTGGCTTATAATGCAGCGTTGAAGAGCTTAAGTTCATCACTTTGCACGCTTCTCTTTGCGATTTAAACTTCGTTTGATGTCGATGTACCCACTCGACTTTTTCGCGTACGGAGAACTCGGTTGAAGTTTTTTTAAAAGGTCAATGACCATCATCAACTCAGCCACCTTGGTTTTATAGGCCTCCAGCTCCTCTTCAAGTTCAACGATCTTTTTAGCTTGATCAAATGACGTTTCCACATCAACCAAAGATTCGATTTTTTCCAATCGATCACGTTGTTCCAGCTGCGTTTTCCAGCTGTAAATCTGAACCGTTTCTAGGCCCTCGGCTTGGGCGATTTCGGCGGCTGTTTTGCCACCGGAAACGTACTCCTCTACAATTCGACGTTTATACTCAAGGTCATACTTTTTTCTGCTCTGTTTGTTCATGGCGACTCCTTTATCCTACGAAGTCACACCTCATGTCTAGGGGGGTGTCCCAACCCTTGGGGAGTTGGGACATCACCCCAACTTAAACACCTACGTTACAGTTTTTAGACCGCAGTCCAGTATGTATCATTTTATTCATTTTTTCGTCTTTGCTCTCTTGCTTGAAATCCGGTTGATTTTTTCCCAACTTTGTTGGGGAATTCTCATGTTTTTTAGGTTTTTCTTTTTAAGACCTACCAACCAAATAAGCGTATCTTCGCGTTGGTTCACTTTTTTTCTTAAAGCTCCATCAACTGTGCTGTACTTAAAGTATTTAATCTCAAAATTATTTAATAACATAGCTTGAAGTAGCAAGGCAGGATTAAAAACATGCATTCCGTGCCTAAAGTAGCCGCTGACGCAAGTGTGTATAAATAGCATGCCTCCTACTTTTGTCATTTTAAAGTAGTTTTCAATGCACTGCCTTGTATCAAAAATATGTTCAATTGTGCCTAGATCAAAAACCAGATTGTATTTATTATGTTCATTTTTGGGTACAGGCTTATTCAGGTCATACTTCAAACTTGCCCTTTGATCAAAAATGTCAATTGCTGAAAAATCTGACAATCCAAATGATAAAAAAACGTCTTCCAAAGTTAAAAAATTAAAATGATTATCTTTGATATTTTTATCAAGAAAAACATCTTGATAGCCCATCGTGACGATTGGTTCACGTAAAAAATTTGATATTTTAAATATCTGTTTGTAATAAGCTAAATGCTTGCTTAGTATTGCCATGTATTGCTTTTTTTTTTAAAACTCTTTACATTTCACTTCACAGGCCACCATGAGACACTTTGAAGTATATAATACAATAGATCAAGTAAAAAATATTTATGATCATTGGAATGAATTGTTAAAAGACTTAAAGTATAACGGAGTATTTTTTAGTCCAGACTGGTATTTAAATACCTTGTTATACACTGATGTTCAAGCATTTTTGTGTTGTGGGTTTTTAAATAGATCATTGAAAGTGGTCTTGCCGCTGGTTAAAAAATATAAAGATGGAAAAAGCATCTATGAATACCCAACCCAGTCCTGTGTGGAGTGGTTTGACATAATAGTTGACGACCATGACTTTGATCTTGGGTCGGCAACCCTCGAGTTTTGTATTAAAAATATGGAAAAGAATTCAAGACTTAATTTAATAACTATGAGAGATGAATCTAGAATTTT
>JAYRWD010000021.1:0-1805 GCA_041918255.1 Candidatus Dojkabacteria bacterium | reverse complement strand
GGCTCGTGTCTTTGCTCCCTGTGCAGAAATAGTTATTTTTCCGTTGTCAATATCCTCAAGGTGGTTGTATATCTTATTGATCATAGTTGTATGTAGTTTAATGCGTGACGTAAAATTCCTAAATCTCTGTATGTCTCGTGCATGGCCGCTTGAATGGTTTTCAAGGTGCGTGTTTTCTCTAGCCTACATTGATAAGTTTCTGCATCAATATCTAACACTCTGAAGTATTCACATTGTAGTTCAAGCCTCCTTTTCTCAAGGTATCTAATAGCGTGCGATTGCTTCGGCTCAATAGGATTGTACCCATCCTTGTGTGACGTTAACGCCCTCTGCTCTGATATCTTCATCTTACTTGACGTTTTAATTGTTCAACCTGAACCTTCAACTCATTAATAGTGTCGGTGTACTGGCTAATCATATCCGACTGCGCCGCTAATGCATGGTTAATTCTATCTGTTTTTTCGTCCTGAATCCGCTGGATTTGATTTTTAAAACCCTCTCTCATTTCGATTTTGTTACGCTCTTCCATTAATAGATTTCGCTTCAATTCATAGATGACATCGAATGCGTCCAGATGCTTTCCAATTATGCCTGCGACTTGCTCTGTTGCGAATGCTGCGGCTTGCTTACTAATTTCGTTTAGCTCGTTTTGATTCATGATTTCCATTTTTTAGTTAATTCAAAGTTACTACTATTTATTGATTTTGCAAATATTTGAAGAAAAACTTTAAAGGGCTAAATGCAATGCTTTTATTCCTACGTTATAAAAAATTGGTCTTGATAGGACTCGAACCTATAACTCCTTCTTGCGGTTGGGTTTTGCCTACCTTTGCGAGGCGGTACTTAACTACCATTTACATTAAACTACAAGACCAACTATTTTATAACAGCAAGTAAGCACAATTAAAACAGATGCCTACTTGCAAAACGTTAAGCTCTCATGCGTCACAGATAACTTTCAAGATTCTCCTCTATCATCTCAGAATCCCATTCAAATACACGTATAACCGCATCAGCGAATTTATCATAAAATCTGTCAAATTCAATCTGATCCATTTTCGCAAATGATATGCTCTTTGCTTCCTTCTTAATCTCACCACCAAACGACCGGTATTCATTATAGAACCCAGCTTCGATAGTTAATTCCTTTCTCAACTGCTCAACATCCTCAAATATTTCTTGATTATCAAAAACCATATTAATGAGTGCAAAAAACTTCTTGTGAAATTGGTAATTCCTCTCCTGTTTTACATCAAAGGACAGTGTGACGTTTTTGCGTAATTTCTTGTATACTTCGTAATCCGAATCATTCTCCGGGACTAACTTTCCTGAGTGTAATATTTGGGCGTAGAATTTCACTTTGAGTCTTTTACTTGCTTAGTGGTTTAATAAAGTGGCAACAAACAAAAAGAATATGGATACTAAAATAATTAAAAAAATACGTCCTCGTCTTTCTCGTTTTCTGTATTCTTCTGGGGTTTCCTTTTTACACGCACTCATATCATTTTATTTAGTGATTCGTTAGATTCTCTTAATAGTTCCTGTGCTTTTTCAACACTTAAAATATCAGCAACCTTGCCAATGAATAATTGATGTACTAATTTTCTCCTTTTCAGCCTCTCAATCACCTTATCTTTTTCTGCGAGTTCTGATTCCAACTCAGGACAAATCGCAAGGGCTACTTCTCTGGCTTTTGGCTTGTCAATTAGAATAAAGACACCCTTTGGATTTAATCCGAATCTTTGATGCACTGAGATTGTTTTTGTAAGATGTTGAATATCTAAATACCCTTTCCCCTGCTCAAT
>JAYRWD010000020.1:0-31147 GCA_041918255.1 Candidatus Dojkabacteria bacterium | reverse complement strand
TTGAAGAAAGACTTTGAACAGGATATGATTAAAGCGAAGTTTGAAAAGAAGTCTAAACATAAGAATAAATCTGACTAATAATCAACAATGCTTACAAGCGTAAACGCGAACAAAGGAAATAAAATAATATTAGGTTTTCTAGTTGGATTTTTGGTACTTGGAGCTGGTACGGCTTTCGTGGGCTATACGCTAAACTCAAAGCAAGATCTCGCGCCAAGTGATAGTAGCGCGAGTGGATGTGATTGTCCAGGCGGTGCCACTTGCAGCGATTTTAACAATATATATGTTTGCAATAATTTTGATGTGCCTGATGTATATCGGACTTGTACTTCAAGTAGTGCAAGTTATATAGGGGGTAGCCCGCCGCAAAGTGGAAGATGTTATATGATGCAAAACAGCTTGGATTATATGCAACATGTAAATCCTCCTCCAAATCAATATATTTGTACGAGATCTACTGGTCTGAGGTTCTTTGACGCGGATGGAAGGGAATGTTCTCGGGATAATAATAATAACTGGACGTGTGATATTACCCAAATGAACTGGGCTCCTTGTGATCCTAATTATGTACCACCGAGTCCAAGTCCAGTAGCAGTGTCTGGTCAAGTAGTCTGCCAAGATCCCGGGGGTCAGCAAGTACCGATAGCCGGAGCAGCAATATTAGTACATGATTCGTACACATCTTTTAACAATGGCCAATGTAAAGATCCGCCATGCCAATGGACACTGACCACTGATTCAAGTGGAAGATTTTCCCAAACCGTTCCGTTTAAAAATGACGGGACCCAATATTCCAATGGAGTTGACGTTAGAGTCTTGAGCCTTCCCGCTGGGAATATTGCGACAGGTCAATCAACCGCGAATTTGAAACCAAATACAAGCACACCCGTGACTTTGAGCTCATTTGCCACCAATTGTGCCAATAATGCCACTACTGGTTGTAATCCGGGAACTTTCACCGTATGTCAGAACAAATCTTTTAGTAATACTTCTGGTTCGTATTCGTATTGTGGTTTGACGGAAGGTCGAGCAATTTCCAACCTCAATTTTCAGTTTACAAATTGTAGTGCACAAGTCACGCCTGTTTGTGGAAACGGCGTATTGGAAACTGGTGAAACTTGTGATGATCGAAACATTGTGGCTGGCGATGGGTGTAGTGCGACTTGCCAGATAGAGGTTTCAAATAGATGTGGGAATTCGGTTTGCGACCCGGGTGAGACTTGTGATGGCTTGACTAAATGCACAGGTCTTGGGCAATTCACTCCCGGAGAATGCCGAAACACCTGTAACTATTGCGGTGATGGAATTCCACAAACTGGTGAGTTCTGCGATGATGGTAATACCGTTGATGCGGATACATGCTCTAATACATGTTCAACCTCAATCAGAGTCGCGGTACAAAGTGTTTGCGGAAATGGAATATTAGAACCGTATGAAGAATGCGACACCAGATTAACTAATTCATGTGGACCTGGTGGGGTCTGCACGCCGGGCTCATGTATTTGTCAGCAAAAGCAACCGGGACTATGCGGTTCGTATTGCAATTTGAATTCGGAGTGTCCGTTTGGGAACGTATGCTATGGCAATTTCTGTAGGTTGTCACAATGCCTACCGAGTTTGATAGGACAGGGCATTTTATCTGGTCCGGTTTCGGGACCGTTGTCAAGTCTATATCCAAATACTCAGATAATCTGTACTAATAATGGATGTGAAGTTGTACAGTGTCTTTCTCAATGCGGAGCCGGCGGGGCATGTCCGAATGGACTTGCGTGTAATAAAGATAATCTGTGTGTCGCGTCGTATTGTAAAGATCATAAGTGCGATAATCCATGTATTACTCCATCTACAGCATTGATTGGTGATCAGGCTGACTTGGTGATTCTGGCGATGATGCTTCTTCTAGTGGGGGTATTGGTAAACAGGTATGAATTAACTGATCGAGCGTGGTATTTGTTTAAAGAAAATGGGGGAAGTTCGCTGTTAGCATTATTTGATTCGCATGAGAAAAGGAAGAAAATAAAGATTAAGATTGGGCGTTCACGGTCGAATTTTGAGAATAAAATGCTGGTAAGATTTAGAAAGGAAAAACATAAATAGCTAGTTTTAAAGATTTATCAGATGGCGGCTTTTGCCGCCATCTTCAATTCATTATTCCCACATGTTTTATGATAAAATTCTTTGAGGCAATTTATTGTAGGCTTTAGATATGATAGGTTTGGGATTCTCGTTCTTTTATGGAAAATTTTAAGCAATAATTTGTTTCTTAGCTAGAGGGTGAGCTCTTTTTTGTAATAGGTACTTGTATATTAGACTTTACGCAAAACTACATCTATTATGTTATCCTGAGCTTCCGCATGCAGGCGCCTACCTGGAAGATAAACAAGTCGGGTTGCTGTTAAAAAAGGGGTAGGGATAGAGTATTGTCGCACTTCGTGCGCAGGCAGGGGCTCAGGGCAACACCCATTTGTTAGGGATGTTTAAATTTGCATAAAGTGTATTGATCGTTGATAACGCGCACGTAGATGGATATTTACCTGCGTAGGCAGGCCTACCTGCGTAGGCAGGGAGTATTCCGACAAAGTAGGGAAGGCTGTAATTTAAGTAGATCTTTAATAATGCGCACGTAGCTCAATGGGAGCATCCCGATTCATCGGGAAGGTTACGATACAAGTAGATCTTTAATAATGCGCACGTAGCTCAATGGATAGAGCAACTGCCTTCTAAGCAGTAGGTTACAAGTTCGAATCTTGTCGTGCGCACCATAATAGTATTTGATAGTGTATCGATTTTAAAAAGAAAATAATAAAACGGATCGGTAGCTCAACGGTACCTACCTGCGGAGGCAGGCCTACCTGCGTAGGCAGGGAGCAGTGGACAATTTAAAAGTTTTTAGATGTCAGTTTGAAACTGGGAAATATTAGTCATTATTGGGTCGGTAGCTCAACGGTAGAGCAGTGGACTCTTAATCCATTGGTTGCGGGTTCAAATCCCGCCCGACTCACCATAACAATTGGCAATTAGCAATTGACAATTAACAATTGACAATTAACAATTAACAATTGGCAATTGGCAATTAACAATTAGCAATTAACAATTATTAATTTGTGTTTGAATATAGTGGGATTTTATGAGAGAGAACTTAATACAGAAGAAAAGCTACGAATTTGCCTTGAAAATTATAAATTTGAGTAGGGATTTGCAGGAGAATAAAAAAGAATTTGTGATTTCTAGGCAGATACTGAAAAGTGGGACTTCGATTGGCGCAAATGTGGAAGAGGCGATAGGCGGTCAGTCGAAGCTGGATTTTAAATCTAAATTGTCAATTGCTTACAAAGAAGCCCGAGAGACAAGATATTGGATTAATCTACTTAAAGACAGCAAATATTGTTCTGAAAAAGATATGGATGAATTTTTAAGTGATATTGAAGATTTGTGTAAGATTCTAGGAAAGATAATAAGCACGCTGAAGGTTAGTAGGTAGGTCTAGGTTAAAAACTTTGAATGGATCATTTATAATCACTCACAAGAAATTGACAATTGAATAATTGATAATTGTAAATTGTAACATGGTGGCTTTAGCTCAGCTGGTTACCTGCCTGCGCAGGCAGGGAGCGCCTCTTTCTTAAAACATGAAACATTTTGTGTATTTGATCAAAAGTGAAAGTTATAATTGGTATTATGTTGGTATGAGTTCGGATGTTTTTGGCAGACTGAAAGAACATAATGCTGGAAGGGTAAGATCTACGCGGGCGAGGAGACCGTACAGGGTAATTTGGTTTAAAGAATATGGGACTAGAGCAGAGGCAAGGGATAAAGAAAAGAAATATAAGATTTCGTCCCAGAAAGACAAGTTAATCAAAAAATATGGTGGCTTTAGCTCAGCTGGTTAGAGCGCCTCTCTGTGGAAGAGGAGGTCGCGGGTTCAAGTCCCGCCAGCCACCCCAGATCACTTCCTTAAAATTAAAAAAGGCGGGTACATATTACTTGCACCAAAAAATCCTTTCCAGTTATGATATTTCAAGCCGTTTATATGTAGCAAATGAAAAAAATACCTTTTGTCGCCAATGCTCCGGATGATATGCATTGTGTTAACGCGGTCTTTCGAATGGTGCATATGTACTTTTTCGAGACGGATCTTAGTTGGGAAGAAATTGATAAACCTACAAAAACAGAATCCAATCTCGCGACATGGACCTTTATTGGTGAAATGGAGTTTGCGAAGAAAGGACTTAAAGTTACAAATATCGAACCCTTAGATTATGAGCAGTTATATAACCAAGGGGTGTCTTATTTAAATGAAATTCTTGGCAAAGAAACGGCAGAATACTACTTAACCAAAAGCAATATCGCCTCTGTACTAAAATTTATTCCAGACTATCTAAAGATAGTAAGACATGAAACTAGAAGAGTTTCGCTGGAAGAAATCAAAAAGTTATTGGATAGAAAAGCATTAATAGGAGCTGAAATTAATTCGAGAATTCTCAACAGACGTAAAGGCTTCTCGCTGCATTTTGTTCTGATTTACGATTATGATGCAGAAGGGTATTGGATTCACGACACGGGTGAACCTCCTGTAGAAGCCAGACATGTTACTTTTGCTGAATTTAACCAGGCTTTTAATTTCCCTGGAGCTAATGGAGGAATAACGATTTTTGAGAAGAACGGTTCTAACTGAGTGTAAAATATGGAAAGTTTATTTATTGTTAGTAGATTTCTACTTCTGTAGATTGATCAACATGATTCGAAACTATTCACTAAACTGGGATTACATCTCAAGAAGAGTATGGTTTTTCCGTATACCACAGTATACATATAGCCTAAAGTTAATTTTTAGGGTTACTTTGGACGCAACTCGCGCTTATGCAAAGCAATATTATTTTGTCGCCCATTCAATGCCAGTACCTAATTCCAAATCAAGTGACTTATTGCCCCTTCAAGGTTTGACTTCTGACCTTGGTCCAAGTGAGATTGAGGAAATTCTTAGAGCTGGATTTAAAAATAACGACAATAGTGGTTATTTTGAATTTTATCTTTTTGATGAGTCAACAAAAGACTTTACATTTGAATGGTCGCTAGGCGATTTTATATCATTAAATTTAACGGATGATCAGATATCTGAAGTGAGAGGATATTTGCGACGATGTCATCTCCCCGATGATCTGTATGTCTTAAATAAATAGTAAGCGTTCAGATTATGCCGTCGCGATTCGTTTTAGAACTCAGATTAATTTGTTAAAGAAACGAATATGATAAAAATAGAAAAAAAAGACATCCACAAATACACTTTAGGTACTTGGCAGTTTGGTGGTAACATGAATCGCAACCCCCAAAACGATGACGAAGCCGACATTCAGGCTATAAGAATGCATGTAGATTGTGGAGTTAACCAAGTTTTCACTACACAAAACTATGCAGAAGGATGGGCTGAAAAGTTGGTAGGGCAAGCTGTCAAAGGTTACGACCGTAAAGGTCTAATCTTAAGCACCGCTATAAGAAAAGAGCATTCAGCTTATGACGACATGCTTCGTTCAATTGAAGAAAGTTTAGAAAGAATGCAGCTTGATTATATCGATATTGTTGTTCACCATGCACCAATTCCAGAGGTGCCTGTCTGTGAAAGCATAAAGGCATTAAATGCAATTGTCGATAAAGGTTTGGCAAGAGGTTTTGCTGTAAGCAACTACAATAGTAAGTCAATACAAGAAGCGTTAAATACTACTAATCATCCTATTCTTTTCAATCAAGTTTATTACAACCTGTATATGAGGGAAGTTGAAGAGGATGGTGTCTTAAAACTTTGCCAAGATAACAATATACTGATCCAAGCATTTAGACCGTTAGAACAAGGTGAAATTGAAACTAGTGAGGCTCCAGTGCTAGAAGAACTAGCGCAAAAGTATTCATTAACTAATTCACAACTTGCATTAGCATGGCTAACCTCGCAAGAAGGTGTAGTAGTTGTTGCAACAACGCACAAAAAAGAACATCTTTTGCAGAATCTAAAAGCAGTAGAAACTAGAATTACAGATGAAGATATTGAAAGATTAAGAAAGGAATTCCCAGTAAAAGTATCGAATAAAAAGTGGATTAGATAGTTGATTTAATATTCAGAAAACACAAATGACGATTAATACAAAAACAAAATTGATAGGTAGATTTCACAAGGAGGCTAACCCTACTGGACTGAATATTTATAATCCTTACTTTGAAGAAAATAATATTAATGTTGTCTACTTACTATTCGAAAATGTTGATCCCAAAAGACTTTTTGATGGTATGCGACTGTTGAATTTAGCAGGCGCGATCACTGCTGGATTTGAAACTGATGCTACAATTCTTGACTTAGTTGATTCGCGAACAGAATATTCCCAAATTTCAGAACGAGTAGGAGTTATCAGAAATACTAACGGGAAAATAGAAGCCCACTATCAAGGGGGACAGGGTTTATTGAATGCTATTACTGAAAAATGCAATATAGAAAATAAAAGAATTGTACTTGTTGGTGCAGGGGCTGTTGCTAGGACAATGCTATTAGCTTTAGAACAAACAGCTGCAAATATTTCTGAAATAGTTGTCCTAAATAGGACTATGAACAATGCAGTGAAAATCAAGGGTATTAGTGCAAAAGTAAGGATGATTGGTAGTTTGGATGAGCTAAAAACTATTTCAGGTGATATACTTGTAAACGCATCAAGAATAGGGTCTAAGGCTGATGATAGTTTGTTTACAGATGAAATAATAAAAAGATTCGAAGCTGTCGCGGATGTAACATTTGGAAATAGAGATACAAAACTAATATTGGGTGCAGAAAAGCAAGGGAAAGTGATAATTGATGGTTGGGATATGTTTACACATCATGCAGCCGTAGTTCTTAAATTTATTTTGAACCATGACGCTAATATAGCAAGTCTTAGAAAACATGTTATCGCTGGGCTAGGTCAGTTTAACCATGGTGCTACGTTAGCGAAAAGGTAAAATAACGTCTTAGATTTGGACTAAGATTATCTAGCCGTAAAAATCTGGAATTACACACTAATTGTTGAAACTACTGATGTCAAACTACAATCAATCAACTAAAATAGAAGAATGTTAGAACAAAATGGTGGTTTAACTATTCGACAAATTGATTATGCTGCCGAGCGTATGCTCAGTTCTGCGAAAGAAGGAATTGATTATGTAGCTAGGGAACAAGGGGGTATTCATAAGGTAGAAGGAAACCTTCTTGAGACATTACGGTCTCAAGTTAGAATTACAACGTTATTTGGCATCTCAGAACTAACTCGGGAAATACGTCAAATTATATTTGAGCGAGCATCAGAATCTGGATTGGTTGATAGTTCTTTGCATGATCCAACACCTCAGATCATAGAAAATCAACAAAGCTTTGTGAGAGCACTCCTTGGTAGTAACCCAAGGGTAATTGAACAACTGGCTGAAATTGAAGCAAAGATAGGCATATTTGAAGATGTTAGGCATGATGTTCAAGATCCTAACAGAAGAGACCGTTTAAACGGTTTCTCTCAAAGAGTAGCTATATGGAAAGGTGTAATTGGTTTTGTCTCACGCAATCTTTGTGGAGATGATGAAACTAGACATCTTTATCAGGAACTTGTTAGCAGAAATCAAGCACAATTGAGTCAACCTGTTGAAAGAAGAGGAGAATCTGCAGACGGAACTAAGACATACAAGAAGAGCTACAGAGACAGGCTGCAATCTGTATTAGAAAACTCGCGTACAGACAAGTTCATAGATTCAGCCACAAGCGCACAACAAGGAAAAAAACTAGCTGGAGACCTTGTGGATGAATATCTAAATACTGCTTTTACACTAAATGCGGTGCGGGCATTGGATAGGATTCAAAAACCACTGACAGTAAGGGCAATGCATAGAAAATTAGTAGCATGCTTGGATGGAAGAGAAAGAGACTCAAATTACGAGGAATTGATACGAAAAACGGATATTTCAAACAGATACAATGAGTATGAGGCAGAGATTAGACGTATCAAAAATTCTGGACTTCCCAGCGATGAAGAAAAGCAAAAGTTAAAGCAAGCAGATGAAACATTTAGGCAATCGTGTGCCGCTCACTTAGAATCACTACGAGATATCAATGAAGAAAGTGGAGAGTCGATAGACTTAATTACGGCTCGCCAACAGTTAGATGAACTAAGAGTAAGAACCCTTGAGATTAGTGCTTCCGATATGGATGCAACTGAGAAGAGTAGAAAATTAAAGGAGTTAGATGATAGGTTTCAGGATGTATTAACACCCATTGCTAACAAAGTTGATCGCCTGTTCCCTCACGAGAGGTCTACAGACCTGACAGATGTGCTAGAAAATGAAGATGCTGTCTGCACTGGAAAAGTTGCGGTACTACTTGCTGTTTCAAAATATCTTGGGGTAAATGCCAGAGCAAATGGTGTTCTCGAAATTATGGATAATGGGACAGCTGGTCATGTATGTTTTGAGTGTGATCTGCCATCTGGAGAATTACTTGTAATAGATTCCAATTTCAGCAACAAAGCTGGTTTGGAAAACAAAACAGATGCTGAGCTGATAGAAGTGATAAAAAGAAGAAACCATGGAATTAGTGACGAAGATGTAACAGCTACTCTAAAATTTTATAAACGTGCTATTGCGAATGCTGAATACATACCTGAAGAATCCAGGGTACTAACATACCGACTTCAAAGAACAGACCAAATAGTTGAGTCACAAAGTGAGGTTGATTCGGTTAGGGGGACTGATTATCACTCGATGAGACTAGACCCGTATACAGGAGAAAAAAGAGTGTGGGTGGCAAATGTTCCATTCCCACATCAAATTACCTCACCTGACAAAGATGGCTATCTCTACATGAATTCTTCATTTTGCAATAACACTGCTAGGCATATTGCTTTTAAATATCCAGATATTGCGAGGTATCTTTTTGAGAGACAAATAGAAATGTCACCATACGAGACAAAAGCGCATATAGGACTAGCTAAGTTATTGGATACTCAAGAATCGATTGCATATTTAGCAAGATTAAAGACTGAGAACCCAACAGTATATTACGATGGGGTTGATTGTGAGTTAGCCGATTATTATGTTCGTTCTGGAGATATTGGCGCAGCAATTGCCGTATATGAGAAAATAAAAGTTCAAAACGCTGCTCGGTATTTTCGAGAGATCCATAGATTATCAAGATCTATTGTAAATTCCACAAATCCAAATTCACCTGATTACCCAGAAAGAATTGAACAAGCAAAACAGATACTAGAGTCCATTCGAGAAGAAACTCCAGAGGAGTTCTTTAAACATAAAGATAATATTGATGTTTTGCATACTTTATACACAGGAAATGAAGAAGCTAGAATTGCTCTACTAGAAAAGTTCGAGCAAGTTGCTCCAGATGAATTTTGGACTTCAATCGATGTTAATCGATCCTCATCACCAACTAGAAGGCTTATAGATTCCTACGAAAAATTGGCCAGAATAAATGCTTCATACAATACTTGTTTGGCTAGTTTCTATCAAAGAGTAAAAAATAATATCCCTGATTATTATGTTGCTAATGCTTATAAAGTTGCTAAGATATCAGAGCCAGGTTCTGAAATCGGTCTACTTGAAGAAGCAAAGCAACTGAATCTAAGCGCCTTCCACGCTATTGTATTCAACACGGTCACATTAGCGCAACAGCTTAAGAAATCCGGCAAAATTGATGAAGCCATAAAACTGTTTAAAGAAGCCAAAGAGGTAAATCCTGATCTTTTCTGGAATGGGAAGCTTGATTCTACTTATGAGGAACTAGTAAAGCTATATGAATCTAGTGGAAATATTGAGGAAGCTATTTCGGTGTGTGAGGAAGCAAAACAAAAAAGTAGGGCGTTTTGGAAGCAATCATATTTGGGTGGCTACCACAAGCTCTCATCTTTACTTGAAAAAACTGGTAGAACAGATGAAGCGATAACATTAGTCCAAGAAGCAAGAGAACATGATATACGATTCTTCAACCCTTTAGTAAATAATTCTGGGTATATCCAACTTGGTCTATTATTTGCAAAGACAGGCCAATTAGACCAAGCAATAGATGTTTTTAGGCTAGGCGTGAACCAAGATGAGGAATATTGGGTGAATCGATCTGGACAACCAACGTGTATGCACTTAGTTGATGTGTATGAAAGTCATGGACAATTTCAGCTAGCAATTGACATTTTGACTAAGTTGAGAAATGAAGACGTTGAAGGATGGTGGAAGACTGGTTATTATAGAATTACTGGCTTTTTAGACTCTGTTGGAGTTAATGATCAGGCAAGCTCAATTAGGACAGAGCTAATAGCATTATATGAAGAATTTAAGCAATCTAACCCACTATACTATCGTCTTATTGGATATAGGGCATTAGCAAAGTTGTATAGTGAAGAAAGGCGAAATAGTTAGTTAGTCTAAGTTATTATTGGTGCGTAAAAAGACTTTGATTTGTCGTCGTTACTCATCAAATTAGGTTGACAAATATTCATGCACAGAGAGGTGAAGCAAAACAAGCAATTCAGGGTAACAGAGATGTAGTCAGATTTTTCGTGACTATGGACCTGAAGACAGAATCCCTGAAATAGAGGTAGCTACTAGAACGAACGGTGTAAAGTTAGGTGAAATTACTGGCTGATTTATTTCTTATTCTACTATTGCTAAAGCTGGTATGAATATGCAGCCTTCCACCTCTTGTATCGCGGTTCTGACTTTCCTCACAATGTGGTCCCATTAACGCAATTATTTCATGCATAGTCATGAATATGAAATTTGACTGATTTTTAAATATATATTCCTTATCAGAGACGCTACAATTTGAATGAAAGCCGATAGGCAATACACCGCGAATGCTAGAAGAAGCAAAAATCTATAAAAAAGATGAATTTAATTTTACTTTCATTAAGTCCAGTACTGTTGGTAGATTTCTACATCTGTAGATTGATCAACATGATCCGAAACTATTCACTAAACTGGGATTACATCTCAAGAAGAGTATGGTTTTTCCGTATACCACAGTATACATATAGCCTAAAGTTAATTTTTAGGGTTACTTTGGATGCAACTCGCGCTTATGCAAAGCAATATTATTTTGTCACCCATTCAATGCCAGTAACTAATTCCAAATCAAGTGACTTATTGCCCCTTCAAAGTTTTATTTCTAACCTTGACTCTACTGTGATAAAAGAAATACTTGAGACAGGATTTTAAAATGACAGTAATAAATGCTATTTTGAATTCAATTGAACCTTAGGAATGACTTCAATTGTATTCCTAAGGTATTGTATATTCATAGATAAAGATTTTATATTATCTAGAATATTCTTTCACTCTTGCTTTATCCTCTCTAGGTTTATCTCCTTTAAAAAATATTTCAATAAAAATGATTTCTTGCTCTGTTTTATAAAATACCAGCACTATTCTAAGTGAGCGCCCTTTTAAATACTTACAAAATAATCTTGATTTAATGATTGAAACACGTTCCTCGGCGTATAAAATACTTGTGTGTCTATCAATCGGGATATTTGTCTCCAAGATTTGTTTAAAGAGTTTCAAATCTTCATCTAACGATCTATATTTCTTTTTGAGAGAGTTATATTCCTTGGCAAATCTAGGATCTTCACTAAATTTCATCGTTGTAGCTTCTTACTGAATATTGCTCATCGCGATAAAAAACACTTTCATAATTAATCTGCTCTCCCTGTTTGTGTATCTTCCAAGGGACATCTCCATGAGAATAATCACTCAACTCTTTCGCAGTTTTATCGGATAATCTCGCTAGGACATTATCAATATGGGCAAGCTCTTTTGCGCTTAACACCGAAAGGTTTGGTTTCCTATGTGAAAGGTACTTTCTCTGAGGGTAATTAAAAAACTTGCTGTTTATTTGCTCTAACTCATCTGTCTTTATCATCTGATCAACAACGACTTTGAAATCTACTGGGGTTGGTCCATGGTGATTTTTGATATAAGTAGCACCCGTTAATTGTTCTTCATATTTTTCGTAATAATCAAAATCAATGAAATACAATAACTTGTAAAGTACTGTCTCTCCTACATTTGGTTTTCCCCCTACTTTCTCTAACACATACAAAAACACTTCTTTAAACTTCCCGATGTCAGTTTGATCAAGAACTATACGGATATTACTGGAGCTTTGTTTCTTTTCTAGATTCTTATGGTTCTTTACTTTAGTGGGGACATCTTTTTTTTCTGTACCTTCTATTAGTTCTTGGATAGACAAATTATATAGCTCAGATAGTTTCTGGAGTTCATCAACATTTAATTGGCGTTCGTTGTTTTCTATAGCAATGTATGTTGTACGAGCAATAGATAGATGCTTAGCAACATCCTTTTGAGATAAGTCATGTTTCTTTCTTAGAATCTTTAGGTTTTTATAATCCATGGTAGCTTTTGTAAGAAATTATATTTACACTCTTGGAGGAAATTTATCTCTTGATTTTGGATATGTATTTTTCTCCTTAATTTGTCCATTCATACCTTGTGCAATGTATTCAAGATTTTGGTTTCCCGCAATTCGTTTAGCAATCTGTACAGCTTCAATTTTTGTAGATGTAATAGCAAAAGCTTCTGAGTTCTTTGGTTGCTTTACTTTCCAGGCACCATTCATTGGTGATACCCGTATTTGATTAACCATAATGTTTTCGTAATAAAGTATCACTTATATTATATAATATTATACTACTTAATGTCGAGAAATAGAACAAGCGTTATATATGGGATTATGACACAGTAACTTCGTCCCTCACACCTGTGTGACGAAGCACCGAAGGGTGCGAAGTCACATCTACCTTCCCAGTGAGCACGTGAGAAATAAGTGAGTGGCGGTATTCTTTGAGGAGGGTGGTTGGTTTTTAATAAAACCAAACATAAATCCCCGCATGAAGCGAAGCGGAGTGCGGGGATGTAGTTCTCCTTTTTCCGAATAGGAAGTAAAATGAGGAATGAAAATAAAAAGACAGGCACACGTAGCGTATCAAACCTGGTATCACATAGTCTGGATACCGAAGAGAAGATACAAGACGTTAGTGAACGGAGTAGATGAATACTTAGGGAAAATTATGGATGGATATTTACAAGAGAGGTATCCAGACGTATATGTGCAGGAGAGAAATATTCGACCCGACCACATACACATATTAATCGAGATACCGCCGAAATATGCGGTGAGTAAGATAGTGCAAGATGTAAAGTCGAACGCGTCAAGAATGATGCGTAAGAAATTTGGATATTTGAGGCGGGGGAATCAAGCGATGTGGTCGGTTGGATATTTCGTCAGTACAGTAGGGAAGAATGAGAAAGTAATCAGGAGATATATAAGAGATCAAGAGAATGAGGAAAAAGGACACGCAGTGTATGCGGAGCTAGAAACCACGAATGAAGCGTAGCGGAGTCCGTGGAGTTTCATTATCGTAATCTTATGGACAAAATCGAACATTTTTTAAACCAATATAAAATATCTTATCGTTTGGCAACATACCCCAAAAAAGTAAAAAATTCCCAAGAAGCGTCAGCGCATATTGGGTTGCCGATTGGTCAAATTGCAAAAAGTTTAATTGTTAAAATGAAAGATAATTTTTTACTTTTTCTCCTTCCGTCCGACAAAAAACTGAACACAATTTCAATTGAGAAACAACTCGACGCTAAGATTAAACTTGCCACACCTGACGAAGTTTTTGAAATTTCAGGTTATAATATAGGCACTGTCAGCCCACTTCTTTTGAAAAATGACCTTAAGGTTTATGTAGATTCATCCCTGCTGAAATTTCAAGAAATAGGCATTGGCTCTGGCAAAAAAGGGATTGAAATTGTGTTAAACCCCAATGATTTAAAAAATGTTCTCGATGCAACTATTCTGAATTTACTGTAGTCACGGACCGGAACAAAAGACATCACATAACACGGCATATCTGGTTCAGAAAATTTGCCAAAACCATTTGATTTTTAAAGGAATTTTGGCAAACTTCAGATATGCCGAAACGTTAAACGAAATAATAAAAAATTTATTTGATTAAATCTATGGAAAAACAATTTATCGACAAGCTAGCCTACATACATATAGTGGATGAAAAGGTTTTGATAACTTTAAGCAAGGGAAAAGATACGTGGTATATCCCCGGTGGTAAACGGGAGAAGGATGAAACTGACCACGAGGCTTTAATTCGTGAGATTAAGGAAGAACTGTGCGTTGACATTGTCCACGATACAATAAAGCATTATGGAACTTTTGAAGCGCAGGCACACGGCAAACCCTTGGGCACTATTGTTCGCATGACATGTTATACTGCTGATTACCACGGCGAATTAAAGCCTAATGCTGAAATTGCGAAAGTAAATTTTTTCACGTACTCGCAAAAACCAATGACTTCTCCGGTTGACCACCTAATTTTTGACGATTTATACTCTAAGGGGTTAATCAAATAAATTTTTTATTACATCGTTTAATAGCTTGTATCAGGTTCCAGAAATTTGCTCAAATATATTTCAAGGAGTGCAAATTTCTTCCACCCAAATTTTTGTCTCTCTTTTTCTTTTATATTACACTAAGGAAGAGAGCCAAAAACTTCTGATACTCTTAAACGTTATTTGAAATGCACAGGCGATTCTTTACTTACTATTAAGAAAAATTCATGATACCAATAATGATGCAAACGTCCTGTATTATTCCATTCTACAACGAAGGTCAGCGTCTCTTTAAAGTGTTGGATGAGATCGCCAAGGTATCAAACCTCGCTGAAATTATCTGCATTGATGATGCCTCTCACGAAGACAACATATCGGAGCTACGAGAGGGTTTTCCTCAAATAAAGTTCATCCGCCTTTCTAAAAATGTCGGCAAGTCAGGAGCAGTTCGAGAAGGTTTGAAACATGCCAAGGGCGATCTCATTTTATTGTTCGACGCAGACCTTCGTAATCTCAATCACAAGGAAATCGAAAGAGCAATAGACGCCATTCAGCAAACCAGTAATGTAGACATGCTTATTCTGCGACGAGTTAAGGCGCCCTTTATCATTAAACTGAATCGCGGGGATGTACTATTCACAGGAGAGCGCATTCTCAAAAAGAAAGATTTAGAAACAATCCTCAGTGGCTCCGTCAAAGGCTGGCAACTGGAGTCAGCGATCAATACATGGATGTATCAGCGCAAAAAGAAAGTTTTTTGGGCGCCTCACTCTGGGCTTAACACTCACAAGCCGTGGAAATGGGGTTTGCTGAATGGCTTGAGGCAAGACATCAGGACGTTTGCAGATATGATTTCAGCAGCTGGTTTCATGAATTTATTAAAACAAATTTTGTTCTTTGCAAAAGATGAGTTAAAGACAAAGTGAGCGAATCGCCTGTGCACACCACATAACACGGCATATGATGTCAAAAAAGATTAAGGTTACTAAATATAATTTTATGAATAAATTTTTAATTCTTCCTATTGTAATTATTGCAATTTCTCTACTTTCAGTAGCAGGTTTTGCAGTATTTAATAATCAGAGTTCTTTCAAACAGATCTGTGATTATCAACAGATGTTTAATGGAAATGATAACGTATTAAACTATGAGGATAACCAGATTGTAGGTATTTCCAAACAAGATAAGGTATTAATTCTGGACTTAAGAACTTGTGGAAAAAATTATATTCAAAAACCTGAGGGACTGAAGTATAGACCATTTTCTGACCTTCAAAAAGTGGATGATTTATCATTTTCGTTTATTATTACCGCCCAACCTCATTATGGGCATTATTACGTATACAATTTAAAGGGAACGCAATTGATTCACAATATATTGGTAGATGAATGTTACATTACCGAACAGGTACCCATAGAATTAAAAGAGAAAGCGATCAATAAGTGCCAGACAAATCCAGAATTAAAAATTTATGACGATTTGATTAAAGATTTAGAATTTGATCAATAGATAATCTTTTTTTACATCATATAACAGTGTGTATCTGGTTCGGTAGATTTGACACAATTAGATTCAAAAGGAATGTCAAATCAGTCTCTCCCAGATTTCGCAAAAAACAATTAGATTTTTAAAGGAATTTTTTGCGAAACCTCAGATACTCGCGAGCTTTATACGCCATAATTATTTATCTTTACAGTATAATAAAGCTTAGTGCAGTATGAAATGACTAAAATCTAAATTTTTTTCTATTATTAAGAGGAAAAATAAGGATCTTCTTCGGACACTAAAATATTTTTAACTGTATGAAAATTCTAATAACAATTTCCATTCTATTTTTTTTGACAGTTTGTTCTTTTGTGCAAAAAGAAATTCAGAAGATCCCAGTAGAAACGAAAAATATTGAGCCGATTCAAGACGATAAAAAGATTAACGTAAACAATGACCAAGAGCTTGATCTTGAGATAATAAACGATATAGAAGATTGTAAAGATTTATATAATGCAGAATATGGTTATACAATTGAATCTAATTTTCAAAATGTACACTTTATTACAAAAATATTTAGTGGACATAATAACAAAGTAGGTTGGTGTTTATTTCAAAAAAATAAAGATGATCATAAACTCGTTGGTTTTGGAGATAACTATAAAGGCATAAACCCTATTGCATTCGTGCAAAATAGATATTTAATTTTTACAGAAAGTTGCGGTTCTCCTTGTCAATTTATTCGCGCATTGAACACAAAAAACTATGAAGACATACAAGATGTTGGTTTTTCAGTTTATTACGAAATATCAGATGATCAAAAATGGCTCATAGAATATGACCACAGCTTATATGGAAGAAATACAACTAATGAATATTTAGCTAAAGCTATTGATTTAAGTAATTTTGAAAAAAAATACGATTTTTATTAAGAATAATTGTTTGAATAGCGACTGTAACTATCATGCAGATGTAGATAATAAAAAAATTAGAGAAAATGGAAAAATTGACTACATTAATGAAAAAAGTGGAATTATTACAATTCCATTCAAAAACTTTGGTACAGATGAAATTATTTATCGAAAATTCAACATAAACGATAATTTCAAAGAGTCAGAATAAGGAGTTTTTGAAAAATGGAATAATATGGATTAAATTCTCAAAAATACGCAAACCACGTTACACCTTCCCCTGCAACTCCTTTCAGTCGTCGAGGTGGCTTATCATGGAATATATGGCTCGGAGCTGGGCTCGCCCCTCACCCAAGTTTTTTACTATTTCCTTCTGATAAAATAAGATGGAGGCGAGTAAAAACATCGCATACGCAGGAATGTTATCGAAAATCATCTTTTTAATTTTTTTAAACAATTATGAAAAAGAAAAATATTATTAGTTTATTGATTTCTATTGTTATTTTAATAATTGCTTTGATTTTGAGTGGTTATTTATGGCTGCTGAATCAAATGCAACAGAAAGTTATTTTTTTTAATGATTCTAGTTATGGTATTAATTCAGTCAAAATAAATTTTTCAGGTAAAGAATTAACTTTAAATGATATCCAACCTCAATCAATTATTCATGAAAATATTGTTGCGAATAGCGATAGTGCTTTTGGTGTAAAAATAATTTTTTCCGATAATTTTATTATTGAGGAAAGTAACCTAGGATACATTACAAATGGAGATGGAAGTGATAATATTTTTCTAATAACCGAAGATAGAAAGTTAATATTTGACCAAGAGCATTAAAAAGCTGACATCACCTAACACGGCATATGAAATAAAATCTTCAAGAAAGGAGGTAAAAAATTATGGCAAATTTAATGGATTTAAGCGAATCTCTTGCTAAAGAAGGTCGTCTAGCACAAGATTATGTTAAATTTGGCAAAGAGGCAAAAAATGAAAGTTTTAAAAAATCACTGAAAGAATTGGAAAAGCTTTCAGTTGAAAAAATGCGAATCCTTCATAAAATAATTAAGGAAGGTCCATGGCTTGAGCATGAAGAGGGAGTTTCTTGAAAATTTGCAGAATCAAACGACTAAACTAAATATAACGTTAAAAAAGCGGGCTACATATTTTTTACAGAGACGTACCTACTTCGTATAATATGCGTGATTATGCATAATTTGTGTAAACATTTCGTATAATAACCAGTTAGGCAACATACATTTATAGAATTTAGATATCTCTCAAATTATTTTAAGATTATAATCAACAATATGAAAACAAACGTAGAACAAAGAGGCACTCCACCATATATAGTTATATCAGCTGAAACTACTGAAATACCCGGTCATCATATGATAAGAGATACATTCATTGGCGCATTAAGACAGTTTTTTGATTTAGCAGAAGCTGGGTATTACACAAAGGGCCCTTACGAAACTCTTGGAGCTCGTGTTGTTGATTCACATGGTAATGTAATATTTTCAACTGATAGGCCAGCTGATTTGGAGTTGCTTAAACAGATAGATGAAGGTTGATTATTAGAGAAAAATAATGTGTGAGAAATACTTTAGAGTATAAATGTACGTCACATCACAAGTGATATGACCACGTTGCACTCATGTTGACTCTGCTAGAGAAAACAGAATAATAGCAGATTCAGCATGGGTCGCCTAACACAGTATATGCGGTTTAGGGTCGTGCTGACCCACACCCATATTGCTCATACGCTCATGATAGAATCATGTTAGCGTATGGCAACATCGCATATACAGGAACGTTATGTGAAATTTTCTCTTACTTAATCTTAAAACCATGGATAAAACAGAAGCAAATGAAATCATAAATAATGAAATCAAGGACTTGAGAAAAAAGCCCTATAATGATCTTGCGAAGATTATTGATAGTGGGATAACAAAAGAAGTTAAAGGCAAATCTAGGAAGTTATATCAACTTGAGATACAAGCATTCTGGGATGACAAGAAAGGTGAAAATTTAAGAGTTTCAATTGCTATTGATGATGGTGGCTGGAGAGCATTTATACCTATAACAAATGATTTCATTATTTCTCCAAATGGTGAATTTATCGGCGAGTAAGAAAAAACATCACATAACAAAGGATATGAGGTTCAAGAAATTTGGCACAAAATATCTTCCAAAGGAATTTTCCAAAACTTCTCATATCCTTAAACGTTGTGTAAAATAATATTTTATAATTTTCTATTTCTAAACTTATGGAACTCAACAAATTAAAAAACATAATGAAAAAGTATGGTGAAGCCTGGGAAAAACAGAATCCTGATTTATTATTGGAAATATTTGATAAAGACGGAACGTATCAGGTTACGCCATTCGAAAAACCAATAAAAGGACACGTTGCAATAAAAAAATACTGGATAAAATATCCTCAAAAAGATCAAAAAAATATAAAATTTAAACTAGACCAATGCGGCTTTAATCATGAGGCCGGATATGCCGAATGGATAAGTTCATTTAATCAAATCAGTAGCAGGAAATTTGTTGAGTTGAGAGGAATAATGATTATAACTTTAAAAAACAATAAAATTAAAAGCTTGCGTGAATATTGGCATTCTACTAAATAGAAAATTAAAAAATATTTTCTATTTAGTAGGAGTGCGATAAGCAATAAGGAAAATTTAAATTAGATTTTTTGAAAATTAAAAGGGGAGATGGGGGTTCGCTAGCGCTCAATTAGATATTTAAAATTACATTCATGAAACCTAAAATAGTTTTAGTTAAAGATATTAAACTATATAATGACCAAATTGAAAGGATTAATCAATTGGGTGATGTTGTTTATCCTGAAAAAGCTCCAGATTCTAACGAGGAATGGCTAGAACAATGCAAGGGAGCTGACATTATTTGTTCTGGGAAAATAGGGCTTAATTCAGACAAACTATATGAATTAAAAAATGTATTTATCACTGTTCCTTTTGTTGGGGTAGAATTTTTAAATAAAGACAAAATGCTTAAAAACAATATTTCTGTTGCTATCTCCCCGGGAGGGAACACCGAGGTTGTGACTGAATGGATAATCGGCTTATTGTTAACTCATTTTAGAAAACTTCCTCAATTAATAAGAACTGAAAATAAAAACCGTTCAGAAGTTTTAGAAACTACAACAAGTCTTTATGGTAAAAATATTACAATCTTAGGTGCAGGACGGATTGGGAAAAATTTAGGAAAAGTTTGTGAAAGTTTTGGGATGAAAATTAATTTTTTTGCGAGAGGAGACAACTTGATTAAATCTGTACAAAATGCTGATATTATTGCAAACTGTTTAAGCACAAATCCAAGTTCAGAAAATTTATTAGACAAAACATTCTTTAATTCTTTAAAAAAGGGTTCATTTTTTATCTCTTCATCAAATTCCAAAACATACAATATTAAAGCGCTAAAAGATGCATTAGATAATAACATTTTAATTGGCGCGGCCGATGACGCAGGTGGAGCTCAAGTTGGAGATACAACAGAAAAAGATTACCAATCATTATTAAGCCATCCAAAAATATTGGTAACTCCACATATCGCTTGGAATGCTGATGCGGAACAAAGAAAATCTTGCGACATAATGATTGACAATATTGAAGCTTGGATTAATAAAAAACCGATTAATTTATTTTAACAACCAATAAGGAAGCCTATCAAAAGATTAATTTATAAATATTTTTAGAACAGCGTATAACAAGTTGTACGAAATAATAAAAACACCTTAATAATATGCCTATACAAAAAACTCAGATATTTTTCGTGCATGGAGGAGATACGTTTAAGAACAAAACCAAATATTTACATTCTTTAAAGACTAGAAAGATTTCGGTACCTTACAGAGTTAAGTGGCACACAGCGTTTTTGGATAAAAAACTGGGTGCAGATTTTGATATTATACGACCTCGGATGCCTCTTCAGGATAACGCAAAATATCGTGACTGGGCGCTCCACTTTAAAAGACACTTCCCTCACTTAAAAGATGATCTTATTTTAATCGGTGTATCTCTCGGCGGCATATTTTTGGCAAAATACCTTTCAGAGAACAAGTTTCCCAAAAAGATACTCGCTACTTATTTAGTTTGTCCGCCGTTTGATAATACGCTGCCAAATTACGATTTAGTTGGCGGTTTCAAATTACCAAGGGACTTATCGCTGCTTGAGAAAAATTCGCCGAAGCTTCACTTATTGTTCTCAAAAAATGATGGTTTCGTACCTCCTTCAAACGCCGAAAAATATGCCGCCAAGTTAAAAAATGCAAATATTGTCGTTTATCCCCATATTAAAGGCCACTTTGAAATATCTGAGTTTCCGGAGATTGTGGCACTAATTAGGAAGGACACTAGAAAACTGTAGTGCTTTTAGTACGTCGCACAACACCGAGTATGCGGTTCGGGACAAAGGCATTTATTACATAAATCAAGGAGTACCTTTGTCCTTCAGCCAAATCCGCTTTTCTACGTTTAGAGTAAATTAAGCAAAGGTGCAATTAAATCGTATTTCGATAATTCAATTAATTAACCGATAAATCCGAAAAGCGAACTTCGCATATTCGGATGTGTTATATTCAATTCAGGAGCTCTCGCTTGATAACCACAACTCATTCAGAAGTTATGATAAGATTTATATAGATGTTAAATTCAATGTTTAATATGAGAAGAATTGTTTTATTATTAATCATCTTTGTAAGTTTGCTTTTTTCAAACACTGCTATTGTAAGTGCTTGCTCCTGTGTTGAACCCACTCTACCAAAGGAATCACTTGAACAATCTATCGCAGTTTTTGCTGGCAAAGTTGTTGATGTTGATGTTCCTGGTGGAATAATTGTTAGTAGTGGTGATTCTGTAAGAGTTACATTTGAAGTTTCAAAGATTTGGAAAGGTCCAGATTATAAAACTCTTGTTCTAACAACAGCAAGAGATGGAGCAACTTGTGGATATTCTTTCAAAAAAAATAATGAATACATTGTTTATGCTTACGGTGAAGAAAATAAATTAGAGACAGGCATTTGTAGTAGAACAAAACTGCTCTCAAGCGCACAAGATGATTTACAGGAATTAGGAGAGGGTAACTTTCCAACAAATTCTGGTTCTAATTATGTACCGCAAACTTCCAACTTTTTTCTGATTATATCGGTTGTTGGTATTGCAATAGTTCTAATTATTTTAGTTGTATATCTAGTACGTAAATTTAAAAAATAGAACACTCGGGCTCCTGAACTCTGCAATTCCCCTTCGGGACATTGCACTAAATCTCAGCCCTTCGGGGAATATAACGAGGCTTAAACGGTTCCGCTCGGTTACACCTCGCTCCACCAAAATAAAATCCCCTCCGTTTTAATTTTAAGTTAACATTATGGTTAAAATAACAATACGTTACCAAGAAATAAGTGATGCTAAAAGATTTTACGAAATTTTAAGCAATCCTAATTTTATTTATTTCACCGCTAAGCCAAAAAGTATTGAGGACGAAGAAAATTGGCTAAAAGATAATCCGAAGCGAAGAGAAAATAATTCTGAATGGAACTATACTATTCTTTATGACGACAAGATTGTAGGAACAGTCGGTATTAAAATAAATCCGCATCGCAAATATATAGGTGAAATCGGTTACTTTTTGGATGAAAATTTCTGGGGTAAAGGAATTGCAACCGAAGCTGTCCGTTTAGCTGAAAAAGAAGGTTTTGAAAAGATTGGATTAACTAGAATCGAAATTCTCATGTAGCCTGAAAATAAAGCAAGCGAAAAAGTAGCGGTGAAATGCGGATACTTTAAGGAAGGATTGCTCAAAAAAGCACTTGTAGGTACAGATGGCGAGAAAAAAGACGCCTTGATATACGCAAAGGTGCTTTAAAGCCGGGGATTCTTATATCGTCTAACACGGCATATCTGTCTTCGCAAAAAGGACTCAAATGTTTTCTAAGGAATGTCCTTTTTATTCTCTGCCTACCGGCAGATAGGCGTCCATATTTTCGCTTCTGCTTGGTAGTAAATCGAAAGTCTTCCGAAATGAAAAAGAACCTGCTAATATTCAAGTATTGATTAACAAATTTGGCAAAAACATCAGATATGCCAAAACGTTAGGCAAAATTATTTTTTATTTACTCAATATTAAAATATGGAAGATTATTTAGAATTTGCAAAAAAATTAGCAAAAGAAGCCGAAGAACTAGCGTTAAAATACTTCGGTTTTGAAACAGAAAGCACATGGAAAGAAGATAACACCCCATTAACTAAAGCTGATAGTGAGATTAATGATCTGGTAATAACAAGAATCAATGAACAGTATCCCTACTGCAGTATATACGGAGAAGAACGAAGTGCAAAAAAGGAACATTCGAGGTTTATCTGGGTATGTGATCCAATAGATGGAACCATGGCGTTTGCTTGTGGCATGCCACTTTTTGTATTTTCCTTAGCTCTAATAGATCAGTCTAACGGCTTACCCATTTTAGGACTAATAAACGATCCAGTAATGAAGAACATGTACTGGGCGTACAGTGGCAGTGGGGCATTTAGAAATGATGTAAGACTAGCAGTGTCAAAAAATACTACATTTGAAAATACATATACGCTTACTGGTTCTTCAGGAAAAGATGTTGGTTTTTCAAATCTATCAGTACACAAACTATTAGGTGATTATAAATCTAGGGTAATGAAGTTTCCTTCATTCGTTTATGGAGCGATCCAAGTAGCTAATGGTAAATTTGTAGGTGGGGCATATTATGGTAAATACGCTCATGACATCGCTGCATTAAAAATCATCACTGAAGAGGCGGGAGGTAAGGTTACCGATCTAAATGGCAACGAAAGAAGATATGATGAGAATGGAATCGGCTGCCTAGTATCCAATGGAATACTGCATAATAAACTTTTAGAAATTGTTCAGAGTGGAAAGCTATAATTATTTACGCTATTGTTATTGTCATGTATTGAATAAATATGGAAAATAAAAAATGTCCTTGACTCTCGCTCCTAAGATCGCTCGCCCCATCTTTGCCTTCATACAATAAATTGATAAAATGCAATGGTGGCAAACATCAGATATTCTAAACGTTAGCGAAAACATTACATACCACTATGAACATGTAACATCATGATTAAGAAGTATAGGACAAGTAATTTGATTAGGCTCTTCACATTAGGACTTAAGCGATATGGCTTTAAAATTGATAGGGGAGTCCTAACTGTAATTGGCTTGATTCCTAAACACATTTCTATAGATTCAATTGATGCAATATCATTTGAATTGCGTTCTACAGGAAAGGCTATGAGCTATTTTTATATCGTTAGATATAAAGGAAAAAAACTTTACCTTCCCTATTCAATGCTTGATGGAGATACATATCAAGACATGTTTAGAGAGATTTTAAAAATTAATCCAAATATTGTTTTGACAGATAATATGAAAAATTTTATCGACTCGGAAATAACTCGTAAGATTCTAAGATTTGATTTTAATGTGCATAAAGGAGAGTTTTTTAAACGTGACCAGGAATTATCGCAAAAATACCCTTCGCTAGACGCATTTATTGGATTTACTATTGTTTTTATTTTTATTTCTGTTCCAGTTATCTTTTTGGTAGTAGGCAATAAATTACTAATTGATATCTTTGGAGCTGATTATACTTTATACCGTCTATTGGCAATTGTGATAAGTGGGATTGCATTCACGGTGACATTGACTAATTTATTTATTTCACTCGTCTCTATGTACCTTGGACACAAATTGACTTATATTTCATTAATAATTACAGTGATTGGATTATATATTGGATTTATAATGTAAAAAATGGAGCCACTAACACACGGTATACAAAATAAAATCTAGAAATCTAGGTAATTGCACATTATGTTGTATAAAGAAATCAACTGATACTTATAAAATGACAATTTTATAAAATACAGGGTCTGTAAAAGAAATATCCCGTTTTGATGAAATATTGGGACAGAGAATAAAGCTATAAACAAGATTATTCAGCTGATTTAATAACTTGTGGTTCCAGAATAAAAATAACTTGGCATTGCCCAAATTACAACCAAAAGTGGCAGTCAAGCGTAAATTACAGAACTAATTTGAAATACGCTTGTCCAAAATGTAAACTTAAAAAAATCACTAAAGGATAAAATAAGGAGTCTTGGTTTCGGGGAATTCACCCCCAACTCCTCTTTTTCGTTGAATTAAAAATATAAAATTATTTTAGAAGACAAAGTAAGAAAAATACGATATAGTCATCCTAAGTTTTAAATGTAGTTCAAGAACACTTCAGTACAATAACATGAGCGAAACTAAACTTGATCCAAGAGTCTGTCGGGTGCTAAAACCCGAAACGACCGCTGTAATTGTGATAGATATGATGGACGCATATTGTAATCCAGCTCAACCTTTGCCCCAATGCATGAAAAAAAAGTTTGGTGTTAATTTCTCAGAATTAGATATAGTTGCTAATAAAATAGTTGATTTTCTTAAAGTTTCACGAAAATATCCTATGGGCTTGACGATTTTCGTCCGAATGGTTGAAAGACCTGAATATCTTCCTCAAAATATCGCTTTAAAAATGGAAATTGAGGGATATCCCCCAGTTGCAAAGATTAATGGGCAGGGTTGGAGCTACTACAAAGTTCAACCGCAATCGGGCGACCTAGAAATAGTTAAATATCGTTATGATGCATTTCTAGGGACTGATTTAGATGAAAAGCTAAAGTCAAGAAAAATCAAAACAGTAGTGATAATTGGTGGACATGCTTCCGTCTGTGTTGACACTACCGCTAGAACAGCAGCACAACTTGGCTATCATACTTTTGTTCCAGCCGATTTAACAGCCAATCCAGGATTACCAGACATACCTCAAACACCAGATTTTATTCGAAAGCAACTTGATACAATTAATAGTGTTTTAGGTTATATGCCCTTAAGTTCAACTATCATAAAAGTATGGGATGAAAACAAATATTGAAACTCCTGAATTCATATTACAATAGGACCAACCAATAAATTCAGCTTAAACAATTCACCTTATCTTTCTTTTTTCGCTGAATTAACAAAGAAAAAATAAAATTACTTCAGGGAAATAATGTGAATTTTTATAATTATGAAACGAAAATCTCTATCCTCCATTGTTCCCGATGTCCGCAAAGATTATTCCAAGCGGGTTCTGTTTGATATAGGTGATTTGCCACCAGGTGGCCATATGCTACAGGAAGTAACTATTCCACCTCACACCAAACAACGAGCTCACTTCCACAACATCCAGACAGAAATTTTTTATATCTTGTCCGGAGAGTGCCACATATTTATTAACGAGGTGGATTATCTTGCAAAACCTGGTGATGCATTCGTATGTTCTCCCAAAGATGTACATAATTTGTGGAATCAATCAGACCAGCCATTCAGCCTACTAGTTTTTAAGGTTAATCGACCCGAAGGTGATGAAGACTCAGTTTGGTCAGAATAAGGGATGAGCTGTTAAATAATCGCTCCCGTTGATCGCAACTTTTCATAAGCCGATTCGTTGTCAAGAATACGCATCATTTGCGGAAATCGCAAAACGCACAAACAAGGCGGAGTGTACGTTTACCTAAAAGGTCAGACACATGAAGTAATAAATGATTCAAATGACGAACTGGTATTTGTTTGTCTTACCATTCCTCCTGAAACAGAAAAAACACCTTTTATATCTGGAGTACCTCAAAAGGCAAAATAATACTATAAATACATATACCACACCTCATTATGTCTTTTGCTAACATGCAGAGACCCTTATCTGACACCAGCAAATTTCAAAAAGAATACTACGAAAGTTCGGGGAATTTACGACCCACATAGACTGTACAAATAATTGGACTAACACCTTGTGTTTTCGATTACAAACCCATAAAATTCTTTATATATAATAATTGCTGTTATGGATGTTTTCCCCAAAAAAGCGAAATTTTGCTTCCCGTGGCGTCCTTATCAAGCAGCAGTACTAGCAGAGCTAGAATCGCATCTAGACGACAATCACCTTAATATAGTCGCAGCTCCAGGAGCCGGCAAGACAGTCCTAGGTCTCGAAGTAATGCTTAGAATCAATAAGCCCACGCTAATTTTAGCCCCTTCAATTGCTATTCGAAACCAATGGATAGAACGTTTTACAGTAAACTTTTTACAAGTTGATAAAATACCTGATTGGATATCCGATAACATAAAATATCCTAAGTTTCTTACTGTCTCTACATACCAAGGACTTCATGCAGCATTTACAAATCAAAATGAAACAACAAATTATGAGGAGGGGACGGAGGAACCAGAAACTGAAATTGTAAGTGAAGCAAATAATGCTTTTGTGAAAGCCGATGTAATTATAAAAAAACTAAAAACGAAACATATTCAAACAATTATTGTCGATGAAGCTCATCATTTACGCAACGAATGGTGGAAAAGTCTAATTTATCTTAGAAATAGTATCGAAAATATCCATATTGTTGCTTTGACAGCAACTCCTCCATATGACGTTTCTCCACAAGAATGGAAGAATTATCAGAATCTGTGCGGACCAATTGACGCTGAAATCTCTGTTCCGGAACTAGTAGCTGTAAAAAATCTTTGCCCACACCAAGACTATGTTTTGCTAAATTCACCATCTGTCGAAGAAGATTTTCAAGTACAAACCTATCGAAAAAATGTAGAATCCTTCCTGACTGATCTGAAGAACAATATACAGTTGACGACCATATTAGAGAGTCATCCATATCTTCTATCCCCACAAAAACACACCGAAGCAATTTTAGAAAACCCTGCATATTTTTCAAGTATTTTAATTTATCTTAATAAAAGAGGTGTTAGAATTTCAAAAAATCTTCGAGGCGTATTAGGCATCTCAAATCGATTTATTCCAAACTTTTCCATAGATTGGGCAGAAATTCTTTTACAGAATTTTTTGTACAAAGACACACACATTAGGAACGAAAATGAGGATTTTGTTACAAGTTTAGAAAGACAACTTAAAAGAATCGGGGCGCTCGAAAAGAAAAATGTTTTATTAAAAAACAACACAACGATAAAAAGGTTGTTGCGCGACAGTTTAAACAAACTGGAATCCATACTAACAATAGTAAAAGTCGAACAGGAAAGCTTAAAGGAGAATTTAAGAATGGTTATACTGACCGATTATATTCGAAGCGAGTTTTTTCCAATTAGCCACGAGATAGATAGAGAAATAAATAGAATCGGAGTGGTCCCAATTTTCGAAAAATTACGTCGTGAATTTTCGGGAACTTCAAAAATTGGAATTTTGAGCGGATCCATCGTAGTACTTCCAAATACAGCCGAAAAGATTCTAATAAGCACCGCAACACGTCTAGGTATACCAGAAACACATTTGAATATCAAACAGCTTCGACATGACGAGCGTTTTATTACTGTAAAAATCAAGGGAGAACAAAACGACAAAATCGTTCACCTTATAACGGAAATATTTACTCAAGGAGAAGTTCAAATTCTTGTGGGAACGAAATCACTTCTAGGAGAAGGATGGGACGCACCATCAATAAACACACTGATTTTAGCATGTTTTGTCGGTTCATTCATGCTCTCCAATCAAATGCGCGGGAGGGCCATTCGGATTGATAAAGCAAATCCCGAAAAAATTTCAAATATTTGGCATTTAGCAACGGTTGAAACAAATAATCTATATGCTGGTCATGACTTTGAAATGCTTACAAGACGTTTCAAAGCTTTTGTTGGTATATCTGTAACAGAAAATTCTATTGAAAGCGGGCTTGAGAGAATGAACATAAGTATCCCTCCTTTTTCAGACAGCGAGATCGTAAAATACAACGCTCAAACTATTCTGTATGCAATAGACAGAAATGCTACACAAGAAAAATGGTTTAAAACCTTGGAAGGTGGGGAAATTAAGAAAATAATCCCAGAGATAAAAACAAAGAAGGACGGACTTCCCAGAAACTTTATTTTTTACAATACCATATACGCACTGTTTTGGAGAAGTGTTATGAGTGGAGTATATTTATTTTTGAATTTTGTACAGGGTACTTTCGATTCTTCTCATCCCAGAAGAAATTACGATATCGAAACACTATTGTGGCTATTTGGATTCATGATTATCGTATCACTCGCAGTATCGCTACCTGGACTTCTAAAATCTCTTTTTCTTTTTCTTAGAAATGGTCCGATTACGGGCAATATGAGACAAATTGGAAATGTGCTTATAAAAACACTTTGCAAATTTAATATTATTAAGACGGAGTTAAGCAGATTGAGAGTTATCGCTAAAACAAATAAATATGGTGTGGTATTTTGTAGACTTGAGGGGGGAACGACATACGAAAAATCTGTATTCTTAGATTGCTTAGAAGAAATCGTCGAACCGATAGAGAATCCAAGATACATTCTCGTCCGGAAAAGCCGTTTCAACTTTTGGTTACGTGAGGATTTTCATACAATACCAAAAATAATCGGAATTCACAAAAAATCAGCCGCCTATTTTGCACTCATGTGGGGCAAGTACGTAGGACCTAATAAGCTAATTTTTACCAGAAATTTAGAGGGTAGAAAACTTCTTCTAAAGGCTCGTCAAAAAGCATTGTCGACAAGTTTCCAAAAAAGATCTGAGAGAATAGACACTTGGCAATAATAATTCAATGCTAAACAATAATTTTCTGAATCTATTCCTACACTTATAGGGGATTAATTCTCTTAAGAATCTCCCGATTTTACATTTGCATGGAAATAGCTCTTTGTTTAGCAGTAGCAGAGAGTCTATCCAATAATATTCACATCACATGGGTAAGTATGCACAATACCGTTGTCGTAATTTTTTCGTATTTGTCCCATGTTTATGAATTTGAGAAGTTAATTACGCTAAGTAATTCTACCTTAGCTTCTTATCTAATTTATCAGGGATACAACAATTTTCAAACACATACAGTTACTCCAGACTGATGGGGGTCCAGAATTTAAAGATGAGTTTAAACAAAACGTTCTAAATTATTGTGACAGACATCGCATAGCCAGACCGTACAAGAAGAATGGGCAGGCATTTATTGAAAGTTTTAATAGGACTTTGCGTAAGGAATGCTTAGGGTGGAAGAAATACACAAAAGAGGATGTCCGATCTTGTCAGAATCGTGTAGAATCATTCTTGTATAGGTATCATAATCAGCGACCTCATATGGGGTTAAAAATGCGCACACCTAATGAATTAATTTAGTAACCGACTGTCGGATTTTTAATTAGAATTTTGCGTAATAATAATTCATGTCTAAACCTACTTTTACAATTTGCGCTTTTGCTGTCATATTCGATATAGAAAACCGCATCTTATTTTGCCATCGTACTGATTATGATTTATGGAATCTTCCAGGTGGCACTCTTGAACATGGTGAAACTCCTTGGGACTGTGTTGTACGAGAAGTAAAAGAAGAGACAGGTCTTGATGCAAAAATCAATAGACTTGCCGGGATTTATTGTAAGCCAGATATAAATGAAGTTGTGTTTCAATACGTTTGCACTGTTGTTGGAGGGGAATTAACATTAAATAGTGAAGCTGATAGTCTAAAATACTTTGCTTTTGATGATATACCGCATAATGCTTCTCCAAAACAAGTTGAAAAGGTAAAAGATGTTTTAGGGAATTCCAGCGAAGTAATTATGCAGGTGCAAACTGGTAAATCATCTATTCAATTAATCAAAGAAGGGCTACTTTGACAAAAAGGAATTCAATCCCTCCTAATTATTAACAAACTCAAAATGCTTGATGTAACTTACTTTTCTACCAAATCCATAGAGCACTTAAACTTTATATTCGCATGCCTAAATTCATCCAAATTCTCCTACAATCAAGATTTTTCAGAACAACTAAATAAAGACCTTGAAGAGGTTATAGTTACGGATATTCTTATGGAAAAACTGGAGAATTCCCTGAAGACACAGACTATCATCAATTTATCAAAGCGCGATGAGCCAAAAATTAAAAAAAAATTATTCTCGAACAGAGTCAAAGTAACAATAAAGGGACTAGGAGATTCATATTGGCTTGTAGATGGGGAGAAAAGCGCTATCCCTGGGGAAGTAGAAAAAACTGGCATAAGAGAGAACTATCCAGCAGTGTATATAATGGAATACAAAAAAATAAATGAAAATTATATTTTAGTAAATTTTGAAGATGACAATGGTCAATATCTAGGAGAATCTAGAACATGGCCAGGGCGACCTGAGCTTATGGAACAATACGCAAAGAATCCCAGCATAATCAAATAAAATATTTTTAGAGCCCT
>JAYRWD010000019.1:0-14401 GCA_041918255.1 Candidatus Dojkabacteria bacterium | reverse complement strand
TTAAATAAACTTATACCCCGAGAATCTGAAAAAAAATTTGTAGATTTAGCATTACTCAGTTTAATATATCCCTACAACGTTTTGAATCCAGAACAACGACTTGTTGTACTTTCAAATGTAGAATATCATCTTTTGCGAAAACATGGAGTAATAAGATATAAAAATGACTACTATTACAACAAAAACCCCGATGGATACAGCGAAGAAGCCGAATGGACTTTTGGATTGTCTTGGCTTGCCATTATCTATGAACATTTAGGTAAAAAAGATAAAGCCAGAGATTTATTACAGCAAGAGATTAAACTAGATACCGAGAAAGGTATCCCAGAGTTATATTTTTCAAATAGTAGCGCATATAACGAAAATACTCCTCTTGGCTGGAGCGAATCTTTATTTATTGTTGCCTTACATGAGATGAATTCTAAAAATTACGGTTTAACCTAATTAAAAGTCAACTGCCCATGCCCGATGAATATATCCTTACAAATACGTTCGGAAGCTATTGCTCCAGTACTTTCTTCTCGAATAATACTCGAAAATATCACGGCTTACTAGTCATAGCGGACGAAAATTTAGGACGCAAAGTAATTTTAAATCGACTGGAGGAAAAACTAACTTTAGGAGATTCAATTCAATATCTTTCGGGAAATTGGTTTTGTGATCACAAGCTACACCCCGATACATCGATGCCTATAGTTGATAAAAAGATTGGATTTGAAAGCGTTACAGTTGATTATAATACCGATACAAACTCTCTAAGTAAGACCGTCGAGCTTGACGAATTGAGCAATCTATTAAAAGTCAGTTATAAGTTTAATTTGACCAAGACAGGCAATTTGACGATAAAACCAATGCTTTCATTTCGCAACGTACATGGCCTGACTACAGAATCAGGATTATTTTTATCAAATATAACTTTTTTGGAAAATAAAGTTATTCTACAAATTAGCAACGAATATGATTTAATTATTTCTAGTTTGGACTTTAAGTTTAAACGAATAGATGAAACTTACTACGATTTTTTTTACCCTCAGGAGGAATTACGAGGATATGCTTCAAATGAAAATCTTGCTGTACCAATCTTAGCAAAAGCTGATATTCCAAAAGGTAACTCTCATATTACATTAAGTTTCGAGATAATTTCCATCAATGACCAGAAAAAAAATGAAATTTCCGGAAGAAACTATAATTTTGCAGTTACTAACCAAAACAAAGTACAAAGACTTTCATATCTTACTAAAATTCTGGAAACAGGTTCACGTCACTTTATAATTCACAATTCTCAACTTACAACAATAAACGCAGGATACCACTGGTTTTCAGACTGGTCGCGAGATACTTTTATTTCATTCAAAGGGCTCCTTTTGAATAGATGGTTAGATAAATACGAATTAGCAAAAAATGTACTCATCACTTGGGCAAAATTTGAAAAAAACGGACTACTTCCAAATCAAAGAGGCATCAATACGTTTAACTCAGCAGATGGTTCACTTTGGTTTGTTCTGGCTGCTTATGAGTATTTAAACAAAACTTCGGATATCAATACATTAAAGGCTATTTGGGGCAATCTTACAAATATTATTTTCCACTATATCGCAGGTACCGACAACAATATAAATATGCATCCGAATGGTCTAATTTATTGTGGAAATCCAACTACTAATTTGACCTGGATGGACGCGCAGATTGACTCCAAACCTATCACTCCAAGGTACGGATACGCTGTTGAAATACAGTTTCTATGGTACAACACTGTGATGGCTTACCGATCCATGTCGAAAATGCTCAAAATACCTGAAGACCCTTTACTTGAATTAATTACTAAACAATTACCTATGGCTTTTATTTCAATATTTTGGTCGGAGGATAAACAGTATTTTGCTGATTTTGTAAATGAAAATGAAACTAATTGGAAATTTCGTCCGAATCAAATGCTAGGATTTAGTCTTCCATTTCAGATTTGTGATTCGGAGCTATCCAAATCTATTCTTACAAAGGTGGAAAAAGTGCTTTGGACATCAGCTGGTTTAATGACACTAGCTAAGGATGATCCAGATTTTGAAAAAGAGTACACAGGAACACAAAAGGAAAGAGATATAGCTTATCACAACGGAACAATTTGGCCATGGCTTCTATTTATTTTCTTAAAATCTTATTTAAATATTTACGGTTCGAATGCGGACAGCAAAAAATACATTTATAATAAACTCGAAGTATTTGGAAATGTTTGTAAAGAAAAAAAATTGAGCTATTTACCTGAGGTATTCTCTCCAAAGGATTTAGAACCTAATGGATGCCTCCTGCAAGCTTGGAACTACGGTTTGCTAATTGAAATTATGGAAGCTATATTTTAGATAAAAAAACATAAAAGCTAAATGTCAACCTCACTTGTACTTGGAAATGGAAATTTATTAATTAACATTGATGAGAATCTACAGTTATGCGATTTTTATTTTCCCCGGGTAGGTCAGGAAAATCATCTAGGTCCTTATATAAATAAATTCTTTTTACGCATAAATGGGGAATTATCCGAGATCAATAGTAATGATTGGGATATAAATATCAAATATTTAGAAAATACATTGGTAGGGTATTCCACCCTTCATCACAAAAAATACCACGTAGAGTTAGTAATTTACGACTATGTACTTCCCGAACTAAATGTTTACATTCGTAAGTTTCTTATCAAAAATCTTTCCCAATCCCCATCAGAAATATTTGTATATTTTCAAAATAATTTTGCTTTATATGGAAACGATTTTGGCGATACAGCTATCTGGTATCCACCAGCTAAATGTTTGGTACATTATAAAATCAGTAGATATATTTCGATCGGAAGCTCGAAAGAACTATATCAATTTTCTTGCGCTGCGCGAAAGGATAATGAAAATCAAGGAGCTTATCCAGATATCTTCACTGGTGAATTGAAATTTAATCCAATCAGTAATGGTAGCGTGAATTCGTGCGTTTCTTTTAAATATCGACTTGATCCTTTAAGCGAAGCGTCAGGAGATTTAATCGTAACCGGATGTAGAAATCTAAAAGAAATTGAAGAAATCCATAAAAAAATTGTGTTGACTACAAAAGATCTTGAAGAAGAGACAACAGTAAATTACTGGCGTGATTGGTTAGATCTAAGAACGCCACTACTGAATGGGTCAGCTAAAATCTATCCTGACCTTGCCGACAAAATTCAAACGCTTTATACACGTTCATTACTTGTTTTGAGAACACAGATTGATAACAGTGGTGGAATCCTTGCAGCAAACGACGGTCAATATTTGAAGGCCGAGGGTAAGGATAATTATTCATATGTCTGGCCACGAGACGCAGCCTACGCATGTATGACATTGACAGAGTGTGGATACCAAGATCTAGCAAAAAAGTATTTGCTATTTGCGAAAAAAGTTCTTTCACCCGAAGGTTACTTTCTCCATAAATATTATCCTGCAGCAGACGAATTTTCTGCCCTAGCTAGTAGCTGGCAACCTTGGATAGATGATTGTGGTAATTATCAACTACCTATTCAGGAAGATCAAACAGCACTTACACTTATTGCCGTAAAAAAATATTGCGATCAATTTAATGATTATGATTTTGTTAGGCATAATTGGGCTGATTTTGTATTTCCAATGATCAACTTCCTTGCAAACTACCGTTATACGTTTGATTATCCCCCGGAAACCATAGAAGAGTATGCCTCGGGTTTTAAATGTGGAATTAAAAATATTGCTGATTCATTTCTAGCAGGTACGAAATTACCACGTCCATCTTATGATATCTGGGAAACTGAACGCTGTATTTCCACTTACACTTGTTGTACTGTATACGCTGCTCTAGTAGCTGGTGCGAAGCTTGCAGAAGCTGTTCACAAAAGTGATTACGCAAAAATGATAAGCCGCTTTGCTGATGAAGTTAAAGAAGCAATTCTACTTCATTTATATTCTCCTGTATTAGGTCGCTTTTTAAGCCGAATGTTAATCAAGGCTGACAGGAAACCTGAATTAGACGACGCAATGGATTCATCTCTATATGCTATTTGGTTATTTGGTGTTTTGAAACCGGATGATCCAAGGGTTATAAATACTATGAATTCAATGATTGAGAAATTATCAGTACAAACCGAAATAAAAGGCATTGCTAGGAAGGAGAATGATAAATATAACGAAATTGACAAATCACTACCAGGAAATCCTTGGTTTATATCGACGATGTGGATAGCACAGTATCTTATCTCGATGAAAAACTATCAAGGTGCCAAAGAATATTTATATTGGGTTCTAAACCATGCTGATCTCACAGGACTAATGTCAGAACAAGCTCATCCACACTTCGGATATGGTCTATCGATGAAGCCCTTAACATGGAGTCACGTTGAATTTATTCGAACCATCAATATGCTTGCGGATAGGAGTTATTAGTTAAGACTAATTGTTTTTTTCGAATTCTTTAATTTCATCAAGACGCCTTTGATATTTCCCCCCGAGAAATTCGGTTTCGAGCCAGACATTAATAATATCCTTAGCTTCCACTAAACTAACGTGTTCTGAAGAAAGCGCCAATATGTTCGAATTGTGATGTTGTCTATCTTCTTGAGCTTCTTCTATAGTCCTGGGATTACTTGATATGATACCATCGATTTTATTCGCAGCAACTGTTACACCAATCGAACTTCCACAAATCAATATTCCTCGTTCGGCTTGCTGGTTAGCAACAACTTTGGCAACAGCAAAAGCGAAAAGTGGATAATCATCGAGCGGATCAAGCTCGTAAGCACCCTTGTCAACAACCTCATGCCCTTGCGCTTTCAAAAATGTTACAACTTCTTCTTTTAAAGCAAATCCTCGATGATCGGCACCGATAGCAATTTTCATAACTAAATAAACCTGATCTAAACTAGAGGAGTTACCCCAGCCTCTTCAAAATCCTTTAAAAAATTACTAAGGCCAATGTCAGTTAAAGGATGTTTAAACAATTTCCAAAAAATTTCTGGTGGTAAAGTTGCTACATCTGATCCTAAAGAGGCTACTTGCGAAACATGTAAAGGAGATCTCACTGAGGCCGTCAAAATCTTTGTACTAAACTGATAATTATCAAAAATATCACGAATTTCTGCTATTAGATCTAGCCCTTCTAGGCAAAGATCGTCCAATCTTCCAATAAACGGGCTTACATAATCAACTTTTGCTTTTGCGCACAACAATGCCTGAGCGGAAGAAAATACAAGAGTCATATTTATTTTTACATCCTCGTTTTTTAATATCTGTGCAGCTCTAATGCCCTCTATGCCCATAGGCAACTTCACAACAACATTTGAACCCAAAGTCACTAACTTTCTGGCCTCTGTAATCATCCCTTCTGTATCAGTACTTAGGACTTCTAAACTAACTGGACCATCTACTTCTTTCAGAATCCTTTCGACTGCTTCTTTATATGGTATTCCAGCTCTTGAAGCGAGTGTAGGGTTTGTCGTTACACCATCAATCATCCCTGTGGCATAGGCTTTAGAGACTTCATCAGGATTTGCTGAATCAATAAAAAATAACATTTTTTTAAAATAATAAATATTATAATCTCAACATTCAATTCTAGTTTAAACTACTATCTAAAATTTTACGAACAGCTCCTTGATCGCTATATGGGTGTTCCATCACTGGATTTCCAAAAGCCAAACTTTGTTCGTGACCTTTTCCAGTTATAAATACAATATCATCATCATGAGCAATTCGCAAAGCTAATTTGATTGCGTCGTATCGATTATCCAAAGTTGCGTAATCAAATATAAATACCTGTTTGGCATCAACCACCATATGGTTTTGATTGAATTGATTGATAAATTTCATAAAATCTTCATGCGAAGCAAATCTTTCCGCTATGTCCTGTAATGCTTGGGACATATGATCTAAGATTTCGTCATTAATGATTGCAATATCCTCGTCGCGAGGGTCTTCAAGTGTAACTATAGTTACATCTGCCAACTCAGAACTAACACGACCCATTTCTCTACGATTCACATCTCTCTGACCAGCACAACCGAATACGCATATTAATCGAGAATTTTTACTTAGTTTTAATTTTGTTATAGACTTCAGCGCCTTATCTAAACTATCAGCAGTATGGGCAAAATCTACAATAATTGAAAATGGTTTCGTTTGAATAATTTCCATTCGACCGGATGGTGCTTTGAATGAAGCAAGAGCCCGACTGATTTTATCTAGCGTGAAAAAGTTTTCACTTGCTTTGATTGCAGCTAAAGCATTCTCAAAATTATAATCACCGATTATTGGAACCTCAAATATTTGTTTCTTGTATTCAAAACGAATACCATGAATACTTGAATTTGTTCCAGACAATTCATTTTTAGAAAACCAAGCAATTTCAGGAATTTTATGAAATTTTTTTAATTCGTTTTCCAACCAAACTGAGCTTTCATGATCTTTGTTCAAAACAACTAATCCATTATTTATTGTTTTCAAAATAATTCTAAATTTTGCACGAGCATAATTTATCCAGTTTCCATGATAGTCAAGATGATCAACCCCTATATGCGTTATGACCGAAACATCAAATTTAATACAAAATAATCTATTCTGATCCAAACCCGAAGAAGTTGACTCAATAACTACGTGGGTTACATCATTACCTTTCATTTTTTTTAAAAGAAAGGGTAACTGCCACGGGTCTGGTGTAGTAATATGTAAACCAGTGTCAATAACTTTTTCACCATACTTTCCACCAACTGTCGATATTAAACCACACTTAATTTTGTTCTGAGAAAAAATGTGAAATATCATCTCTGCCGTTGTGGTCTTACCATCGGTGCCAGTAACCCCAATACAAACTAAACCTCTTGCCGGGAAACGATAATAAATGTTCGCTAACAAGGATTGAATTAAATGTAAAAAATTTTTTAAACTCTGAAGTTTAAACATACTTACTTGTTTATTAATTTTTTAAGTTTGGTACGCAATCTGTGTAATCTAGTACCAACATTCGTCTCGCTCATACCTGTTAACTTTGCAATTTCCTTATTGGATAATTCTTCAAAAAATTTATAGTAAATCAAAAATTGATCAGACTCGGATAATTCTCTTATGGAATTGTATAGAGAAACTTCTTCTTCATCATTGATAACTAGAGTATCTATTTTTTCTTCTTGAGATCTCAAAAAATCTCCGATTTGCTCAACTGAAGAATCATTTCGACGTTCAGAGTATTTTCTATAGTAATCAATAATTGCGTTCCTTGCAATCTTAAAAATCCATGAGCTAATTGTGACATCCTGCCATTGAAAATCTTTTAGTTTGTGAAGTACCCGCTCGAAAATTAATGAGGTGAGATCTTCGGCATCTTCTTTACTTTTTACACGTGATGTGACGAAACTTAAAATTTGTTTAGAATAATTAATATAAATAAGTTCATAATCTTCGTTTGTAAGTTCAATTTTTTCAGCAATTGCCTTTTGCTGCTCACGTGAGAGTTTAACAATATTTTTATTTTGTAACATATTGATTCTTTTATTGTTTTTCTTCAAAAAACAACCTTTCCTTATTTCGCTTTATAGCGGAGGCAATGTTTTCTAAAGTATTTATTTTATCTAACTCGGCAATTATATCGCTTTTTGTAATTCCAAACGCCTCGCTTGCAGCTATGGCTGGAGCCACCAATTCGATTTCGAGCCTGCTCATTTGAAAACCAAAATTATATACATTTCTATGAGTAATCACTTTTCTTATCTTATTATCCAAAATATAGCTAAAACCACGATCTCCTGTCTTAATTTCCTTGAAATATTTTAGGACCTGTCCTTTAGCACTAAGAGTTTTGAGCTCTAACTTTTCGGCAAGATTATTTATCTTTCTATCCTTATTGACAATAATCAAAATCTCGGGAGTAACGATTTTGCTCCAATAATTAACAATATCTGGAGCACCCAAATTTAAATCTAAAATTATTATATGTGGATTGAAACGATTCTTGAGCAACGCAACCAACGTGCTAAAAATAAGAAGCAACCATTGTACGACTGATCGTTGGGTATCAGCGTATCCTAAAATAATGTTCGGTAATGAAAGATCCCACCAAATATCATGTGTATTCCTTCTACACGAAATATGTGTATTCAATATCTCGTAAGTTTGTTCACGTATAATCTCAGTCCCGTACCATCCGACAATTACCACAAATCTTATTTTGTGTTTTCTTATTGTCAATTTCGCCAAGTACTCTAGGATGACTTTTAAAATAATCCGAAAAAACGATTTTCCTTTTTTCATATTTCACATAATTTACTTAAATTCGTTTTATATCTGCACCTAATTTCAATAATGTATTTTCTATATTGGGATATCCCCTATCAATATGTTCAACATTTTCGATAGTAGTTTCACCCTCTGCGCACAAAGCAGCCGCGACGTAAGCAACACCCGCCCTAATATCGGGAGCCTGTAATCCGCACATTCCATGAAGCTTGGTAGCTCCATTCACTACCAGACGATGTGGATCGGCAATGATTATACTCGCACCCATACCATTTAGGTAATTAGCAAAAAACATTCGTCCTGGATACATTTTTTCAAAAAACAAAAGTGCTCCTTCGGTCTGTGTTGCCAAAACTATTGCACAACTCATGATATCCGTTGGGAAGCATGGCCAAGGTTGGGAATATATACCCTTAATCCTTGCCCATATCGGATCGTCTATAACTAAATTTTGCTTAGCAGGAACAATTAACTGGTCGTCATTAATCTCCGTTCTCAACCCCAATCTAGCTAATGGTGCAAGAATCGGCTCCATATCTTCTTTTTTTACATCTTCAATTAGTAGTTGACCTCCAGTAATAGCTGCCATTATGACAAAAGTGGCAATATATATATGATCCATAGGAACCTTCCAGGTTGTTCCATGTAACTCATTTGTACCAACGACATGTACTACATTGCTACCAATACCATCAATTTTGGCTCCCATAGACTCTAACAGGCCACATAGTGATTGTACATGGGGTTCTGTAGCGGCGTTTACGATGCTTGTCTTCCCAGGCGTCAAAGAAGCTGCCAATAAAACATTTTCAGTTGCAGTCACGCTTGGTTCGTATAGGTAAATCCTGTTTCCCCGAAGTGAACCAGAAAGTGTAAATTCTTCCGCAGAATTGTACTTAACCTCTGCTCCTAACTGGGTCAATCCGTCGAAATGCGCAGTCATTTCCCTTGGACCTATCATATCTCCTCCTGGATTTACGCTGGTGACAGTACCTTCTCGTGCCAGTAAGGGACCTAAAAACATATTTGAAGCTCGAAGTTTTTTTGCGCTAGCAGAATTAACTTGAGTAGTTAATATTTCTTTAGTCTGCAACTTTAGAATTCCGTTCTCCTTATCATAATCAAATTTCGATCCTAATTCGCGCATAATTTCTAACATAGAGTCTACGTCAGATATACATGGTACATTCGTCAAAACTACCTCATCTTTTGTCAATAATGTCGCTGGAATCATTTTTAAAACAGCATTTTTATTGCCACAGGGTTTGAGAACACCACCGATTGGTTTTTTACCATTTATTACAAATTTCGACATATATCAAAAAATAATATATATTATTAGAATAAAGTAGAAAGATATCACTCTAAATATATCGCAAAACTGGTATAAATATTACAAAATATTACTTTTTTCGCTTTTTTTTGTTACTTTTGGTCTCTATGACACTGCCCAATGACAATGCGCAATTTTTTAACGATCCCGAATACCTCGAAAAGAGGCTTGAAGAAGTATTTTCAAATCTTCACTATACTTGGGATAAGGACTTGTATGAATTTATAGATAAACTTGACGCCTACAACTGGCGTAAGACCCAACCACCAATAAATACTATTCGCCGCTATATATCTGAAACCAATATTGCTGAATTCGCAAAAGGATTAAATGTATTAGAGCAGGGCCTGCTACGACTTCACAGATATAGTACCTCGCCCCATTGGTTTGACCAGGTATACCTCAATAAGGGTATTCTCCATCAACTATATTCAAATCCAATTGCCTATTTTTCTGCCGAGTTTGGACTGGTGGAATGGCTTCAAATTTACTCAGGAGGGCTTGGAATTTTGGCAGGTGATTTTTTAAAACAATCAAATGACATGGGTATTCCACTGGTTGGTGTAGGAATTTATTATCATAATGGTTATTTCCATCAGGATATTGATGAGAGTGGGATGCAAAGAGAAAACTATATACCCCAAGATCCAGCTTCTTCCCTTCTTAAACTGGCCAAAACAAGCAAAGGATTAGTCGCAGAATCAGAAGTAACGGTAATTGATCATCCTGTATATGTTAGAGCCTGGGAAGCCAAAGTTGGAAGAAACTCTCTTTATCTTCTAGATACAAATTTTGAAAAAAATACAGATCCAATTGATAGAATGATAACATCTCATCTATACGGTGGAGATGAGGATACAAGAATCCGTCAAGAAATTGTATTAGGTATTGGTGGTTATAGATTGCTGACTAATTTAGGCATCTTTCCCAGTATATTTCATTTAAACGAAGGACATGCTAGCTTTGTGGTGCTCGCCAAAATGCTTAGCAGTCAACCTTCCAAAGATTTCGATTTACTGTTTGAAGGTGCAAAACATAATATTATATTCACTAATCATACTCTTAATGCCGCGGGGAATGACAGATTTGATTACGAATTAACAAGGAAATATTTAGACGCCTACGCTAAGCAAATGCAATTTGATTTTAATAAAATCTTTAATGTTGGGAGTGACCAACTTTATTCTGGCGGGAAGTTTTCTATGACTATCATGGGATTGAAAGGCTCCGAGAAATCAAATGCCGTAAGCATATTGCACGGAAAAGCAGCATCAAAGATATGGCCTGATTATCCTATGGAAGCTATTACAAATGGAGTCCATTTACCTACATGGGTTGCTAAACCTTTTCAAGAACTTTTTGCAAAATATGTCGACTACGAATGGTACTTACCAACATCAAATCCTATATGGAATAAAATTTATAATATTCCGGATGAATTATTATTTGAAAAACACTTAGAACTAAAAATCAAACTAATTGAAGCGTTGAACTCTGTACTAGGTTGTTCTCTTACCCCAAGCAAACTTACAATTGTCTGGACAAGACGTTTCACAGCGTACAAACGTCCTGATATTTTTCTGCATAATCTTGAAGCATTACAAGCACTAATTGAAAATAAAGAGTATCCTCTGCAATTTATCATCGGCGGTAAAGCGCATCCACGAGACATTAAGGGCAAAGAGCTGCTTCAAAAAATAATCGAAATTACTAAAATGAATCAATTTAAAAATAAAGTGGTTTATGTTACTGGTTATAATTGGAACGTTGCCCGTTATTTGGTTTCTGGAGCCGATGTTTGGCTAAACAATCCAGCGAGGTTTGAAGAAGCCTGCGGTACAAGTGGAATGAAAGCAGGTGCGAATGGAGTATTACAATTTACCACTTTAGATGGCTGGACAGATGAAGTAGATTGGTCTGATAAAGGCTGGGTTTTACCTCAAGAGAATATAAATAATGAAATTTATCGAATCATAAGAGAAGAGATTGTCCCAACATACTATAATACCGACAAGAAGGATTGGATAAATAAAATGAAGCGCACCATGAAAGAAATTGTAACCAGATATAGCGCTCAAAGAATGCTAGAAGAGTATATGGATATTTATCAGAATATTTTAGATACATAAATTTCATTCTTTAAATTGACAAATTGTTTTCATAATTTAGCTTAGGAAATTAAACTTCTAAAAGCAGATTTGCTAACACTATAACTGCAAAATAGATCTTCGAAAATATAATAGTTTGAATTTCGTATTAAAGCCTATGACACATGGAAATAATTTAGCTACAAAACCACTTGCTCTAGATCGGCGAATATTGTAAATTCAGATAACCCAATTTCTTATTTATTATTTATCAAGCTATGGGAGTATTTGGAGATATTAATGAAGTCCGACTTATTGGTAATATTACTAATGAAATTGAACTAAAACATACGCCGAATGGATTTTCTGTTACTAACTTCGGTCTTGCAACAAATAGAAACTATAAAGTAGGTGAAGAATGGAAAGAAGAAGTTACTTTTCACGATATAGTAATTTGGGGGAACGACGCGGAGATGCTATCGCAAAGGGCAAAAAAGGGAACTCGAGTTTATATTCAAGGTCGTTTAATGAAAAGAAAATGGGAAGACAAAGAAGGGGCACAACGTACAAAGGTAGAAATTGTTGCTGATAAGATAATTCTGTTAGATAGATATGAAAAAGGTGTCGATACACGATCACAAGAATCAACCAAAACCTCAGGAAAGAGTTCCAAGGGTTCTGATGACGTATCTGAAGATAGTATTGATCCGAACGATTTACCATTCTAAAATGTAATTGAAATAAATATTATAATAAGTAATTAACTTTTCATATCTGCCTAAACATGAAAGCCTTAAATTCGATAATAGTATTTTTGACATTAATAGCCCTAGCAACAGGTGGGTACCTAGGTTGGTCACTATGGCAGATATGGAGCTCGGGGCAGATCAAGAATAAGACCGCAGATATGAATGGACTTAATGGAACTACTATCGCTCAAGTTAATGTTTGTCAGGATGCGGATAAAGATGAATATGGAGTAAACTGTACCAAAGGGACCGATTGTGATGATTCTGATCGTAACCGCAATACCGAATGTAAGAATTTGGAAACATCAATTGTTTTAGCAGCTGATAAAAGCGATTTGAATTATAAAGTTGGTGATGAAGTAAGAATTTCAATGTCACTTGTAAATCTACCGCCTTCTGAAAAACAAGAGACTTTTCAAATGCGATTAGATTTCGATAGTCAAAAGCTTCAGTTTGCCAAATTTGAGAACGAAAATGACAAATATAAACCATATATAACATTAGAAACAACATCTAGGATTGCTTTAGATATGGTCAATATAGAAGGGATTAATAATAACGATAAGATAATAACTATAGTTTTTACTGCTTTACAAGCTGGATCTACGGATGTAACTGTCGGTTCAGATTCAAGGATTGGTATAGTTTATAAAGCATCTGGCATGCCCTTGAAACTTAACGTAACATAATTATTAACTAATTCCTCATTTGGACATACACTCAAGAGAGATTACTTACAGACAAGTAGTTTTTTATATTTTTTTTCTTGCGATAACATATTTTTCGTACTTGCTGCTCAAACCATATATCTCACTTATGTTTCTGGCGTTTTTGATTTCAATAATATTTATTCCATTATATGAATGGATAAAACGAAAGTTAAACGGCAGAGTCTTTTTATCATCTCTTTCCACAGTATTATTTATATTTCTTTGCATATTCATACCCCTCACATTTATGTTGAATATGATAGTGAAGCAATCCGTTGAATTCGGGAAAGAAATTCAACTCTATATGTCAACCAATGAAATTACAACTGAGGACACTTTAGATAGAGTAAACAAATTTTTAAATTCAGTTCCAGGTACTGACTTTGAGGTTTCTTATCATGAAATACAACAAGTTATAGTCGATTTTGTGAATTTAGTCCCAAATTTTTTGATCCAAAACTTTGCTGTAATTGGATTTAGTTCTATTAATATAATTACTCAGATTGTACTGTTTTTCCTACTACTTGGATCATTTTTTCCTAATCATCAAAAAATTATTGACTTAATCAAATCGCTCAGCCCATTTGATAATTTTATTGATGATATATATATCAATCGTATTATAAGTGTTTCAAAAACAATGATAGGTGGTACATTTCTAATTGCTTTTACTCAGGGCATAATTACTGGAATTATGATGTGGATACTAGGAGTTGAGTATGTAGTTTTCTGGACGATTCTGATGACCTTTATGGCAATTATCCCAACATTTGGTACTAGCCTAATATCTGTACCCATAGGTTTAGTAATGATGTTTAGCGGTAATCTAATTCCAGGTCTAATACTAGTATTATTTAGTATCTTAATAGTCAGCAATATTGATAATGTACTTAGAGCAAAAATGGTATCCAAAGATTCAAAACTTCATCCATTACTTGTCATATTATCCATTCTTGGAGGGATTCGCTTTTTTGGGCTATTCGGATTCTTATTTGGTCCAATTATCATCCTAGTGCTTACCACAACCATCGAGGTTTACCACAAATACTACAAAACATAGGCGGATTTTCCTCAAACCAACGGGAAGCCTTACTCTCCTAAATAATCGTTATAACTATTTGTTTGTACAACAAGGCAACAAATTAATGCTAATAAGAAACGAGAGTATAATGATATTTCCTCATTCCGTCTTATTGCCTTGTTGTACCATAGTTTGGTGATACTAAAAATATTAAGAGAGGTTACGCAAATAACTTCAACT
>JAYRWD010000018.1:0-44085 GCA_041918255.1 Candidatus Dojkabacteria bacterium | reverse complement strand
AGGCAAACAGGAATCCAGTTTTTTATATTTTAACTTTCTGCGAAGTAATCTTTTCACACTGGATCCCCGCTTTCGCGGGGATGACAACAAAAAGGGAAATGTCCTAACCGTCATTCTGGCCTGCCTACGCAGTCAGGGGAGCGAAGCGACGCCACCTACTTACGCCTGCCTCCGCAGGTAGGTAGGCAGGGAATCTCGTACCTTTCTAACCTTTGTGTCATTCTGGCTTGCCTGATTTCTCCTGTGTCATTCCTGTGCCTGCCTACGCAGGTAGGCAAACAGGAATCCAGTTTTTTATATTTTAACTTTCTGCGAAGTAATCTTTTCACACTGGATCCCCGCTTTCGCGGGGATGACAACAAAAAGGGAAATGTCCTAACCGTCATTCTGGCCTGCCTTATTTCCCCTGTGTCATTCCTGCCTGTCCGCCTCTGGCGGAAAAGCAGGAATCCAGTCTTCTTTATTTTTGACTTTCAGCTAAGTAATCTTTTCACTCCGGATCCCCGAGGGGTGAGAGCGGAAAAATAATTTTTTGCTGAAATTTGTGATAAGTAGTGGTATGCTTAGTTAAGGTATGAAATAGGATCTTTATAAATAAGCTGAATATGTCAGATTTTGTCAAACATTTGATATATATCAGAGAAATAATGCTAATAAAGGATCTTTCTAAATGTAAGCTCATAATTTGTTATCTCTTGACTATGGGCTTTGAAAGTGTATAATATATAGTAGATACATATTAGCAAAAGGTTTATGCTCAATTTGAGCGAAACATTTGATCAGACCTCTACAAAGGGCGTTTTCCCCAATACCCATTTTTTTGCCTTAAGAAAATATTTATCAGTACTAGCGCGAGTAGTTGCTATCTATTTGGCTTTGTTTGCTCAAGGAGAAACTTCAAGTCTACGTGATGGTAAATATGATTTATTATTATTAGGAGCTAGTTTTGGCATACTCGCACTCGTGTATATCCCTTTTTGGCTTCGAACCCGTCAGTCTGGAAATGATGTTGTAACAAATAAAGAACAACGATCGGTTGAATGGGATTTTTTAACTTATGAACAAAAGTTGAAGGAACTTAAGCGACGTGACAATCGATAATTATTGAAGAAAGGAAATCTATCGATAAAATTTAATAATGGAAATGCGGATATAAAGTGATAAGAACTGGACAAAAGATTTAGAGTGGCTAGTGGATTTTGAGGTACTAATTAAATGAAAAACAAAAGCTTAAAGTATACACAAAATACTTATTAGCGAAGCAATCATGACAAGCGAAGCAAATGCTACTGGTTCAAGGTGTATTCCAGGTGGGCAGACGTGGCACGTTCAACCTGGTCAAACTTTGGGACAAATATGTCTTGAAGCTAGGGCTGGTAGGCCAGGTGCAATTAGTCTTCCAGCATGTATTGAAGGAGCTACACAAGGTGGAAAGCCTTTACCAGATGTAAATAAAGTACTTGCAGGTCAAGTAATAGAAATACCCATGCCATGTACTCCTTGTGAAGAAGCTTATGACAAGTCAGGTTTTACACCCGAATTTTATGTACAAAATGTTACACCTCGGGGTTTTAATATCGTAGCAGGTCCGTGCGGAACTTGGGAGTTAGGTTTACGACGACAACTTCAAGCAGAATTTCCTGGCTACTCTGCGGATGAGTTATTGGCGGTACTTTGGCGTGCAGATGGATCAGCATTTAGCGATGACATTAATCGATTAGGAGAGGGTGAAATATTATATTTTGATCGTCAAGCATTGCAAGCTTCCCAGGCAAGTTATTTGCCGTTGCAAACTGCAGGCGATGAAAACAATGCTGTGCGGGGAGGTGGTGTTGTTACCGATACGACTCATCTTAATGATTATTGGTTAGTCCAGCAAATTGATGGATTGAATCAGGCGTTTGTGGAGTTCAGTAATGGTCAAGTCGAGAACGCGGGTCTTCTGTGTGTCGGGGTACCTACAATTATTGCCGTGGTATTTCTTTTTGCTTATGGACGTAGAGCCGTAAATCGTGCAAAAGAAGGGGTCAAAGGTGCAGTAATAAAGATACCCCTACTTGGACACTAAAAAAGCAAAAAATTAGATTGAGCTTAATTTTGCCATGCTAAAAGATCCTTCGGGTGGCCATTTAGGACAAATTATCTCCTTCTCTTCCACAACCTCACCCCGCCAACGGCGGCTATAAGGATTGGGAGTGATATGATCCCCCCATACTGGATTGCCAGTTGGGTCAGCGGATTTATCTGAAGCGCTGGAGCGATTCTTTGCTTTGCTTTAATTTCAGCTAGAGCAGTGTCTTGAGTCAGCCACTCCACCGCGCTTAGACCAAAGGCTAGGTTTTGACCAGTTTGCGCGCCAAAATCATCTATCATACCAGCGTCCGCTACCACAATCGCTCGCCCCGGTTTATCATCTTTCTCAAGGATAGACACACCAGTCACAAACGAATCGAGCGAGGCTTCGCTAATAGTACTCCAATCTTGCTCAATAGTGACATTGAGAGCATCCTCTTTCTGGAATCCCGCAAACTTTGTTGTTTGCAAAAGCTGAGAAATTACATCACTTCCATATTTATCAGGCGCAAGAGAAATCCAACCACCCCAGCCGAAAGTTACCGAGTCGATGCCACTGAGAGCAGAATCACCCTTCACGACAGGAATAATAGGAAATAGAGGATATCTAATAGGCAGGATATATCCGCGCATATTTATCGCTTCGTGGCTCGATAAATCATACAAAAGCGAAGGCTCAACCTTCACCCCAATGTCTTCAAAAAAAGTATTCATAGAGTTTGGATTCACAGAAGCCGTTAGCCCGAATTGCATATTCACGTCAATCGGATCACTAAGCAGAAAGATAGCCCCTCCATCGTTAAAGTACCTTCGGATTTCAGCCTTAGCCTCGTCAGGCAAAGCCACATTTGGACCCGCTAAGACCAAAGCGTTCACCGAAGCATTGTCAATTTTCAAAGATTTAGAAGTAATATCAATGTTTTCAACTTGATAATCACGATTCAAAGAAGTATAAAATTGCTCCATACTCTCGAACGGGTTTCCCGTACTCCCAAAAGTCGCAAGTTTCACCCCAGTATTCGCCACCGCGATTTTTTTCTTATTTTCATTAGTTTGATTCCGCAAAATACTTGAAATTTCATATTCAAGGTTGTCAGTATTCACAACAGAGGGAATAGTCTCCGTTTTATCACCCGATTTAATCACCACACCCAGAAACCCCTGCGAAATACCAAATCGGTCATAATCTTGCTCTTGAAAAGTAAGCGGCTGAATACCCGCCTGCTCTGCTTCTTGACGCAATTCTGGTAAATCAGTAGATTTAAAAACCACGCTCAATTTGTCGTTGCCATAGTGGTCGTAATCCCGAGCAAGTCGAAAAAGATCAGACTTTATACCCTGAAAAGAAACCGGTAAATTCTGAGAGTAATAAACAATAACTTGCGCATCTTTTCCTAAATTTGCCACCAAAGATTTCGAGGCTTTGGTTAGCGAGTTAACTTTTCCTCGAGTTAGATCCACCCTTCCCGGAATCCGTTGCCCATAACCAGTCGCGAGAATCAAAAGCAAAGCAATCAAAGTAGTCGAAATCCTAAGAGACCTGAGATTAGAGTGATTTCGAGGAAATCGCAAAGAAAGAATTTTGTAATTTGCTAAAGCGATAAATAGAATAATAAAACCGACAAAGTATAAGATATTTCGTAAGTCAATCGCCCCATCCAACATACTATTGTATTGGGTCAATAAACTAACTTTGTCCAGAATAGCGGAAAATTTAATCGGAAATAGAACGGCAATAGGTTCCCATCCAAGCATAATCAAAAGAAGAATACCCAAAAAAGAAACCAAAAAAGCATTAATTTGATTTTTCACAAAAGAGGAGATAAATACTCCGAATGAAGCAAGAGCAAGGATTAGCAAAGTCCCCGCAAAGTATTGCGAAAATAGTTTCCCATAGTCGAACACACCAAATTTTGAAATAATCAGAAGCAGCAAAGATTCAACAGCAAGAACAATAAGTATATACAGAGAAGAGCCCAATACTTTGCTCAGCACAAGTTCAAGGGTCGAAACCGGTTTAGTCAAAAGAAGCTCCAACGTGCCATGAATTTTTTCATTTGCCACCATCCCCATAGTGATGGCGGGCATTCCAAACATAAGAACAAAAGGAAGAAATTCAAAAAAAGGATTGAATTCTGCCCTATTGATAATGAAAAATTTAGCTAAGAAAAAGAACAAACCAAGATGAAACAAACTCAAAGCAATCATAATCGCGTATCCGGCAGGGTTATTAAAAAAATCCCAAAGTATCTTTTTAGTAAGCGACCAGATAGTCTTGAAACTGATCGGTGAAAAAGAAAAAAGCGACTTCAATGAGTCTCGATTCAACTTTGGCATCGAAATCGCGTCTTTATTAATTTTTATTTGCAAATTAGACATGTTTGTATTTAGAGAAAAAATAATCTATTTATTTGTTTGCGTTACTTCGCTAAATAATTCCTCAAGCGACTGAGTTTTGGTTTCAAGTCGATAAATGCTCCATTTGTTTTTAGCAATCAGCATTGAGAATTCTTCGTAGATTTTTTCATTGGATTTATCCGTTTCAATAGTGTAAGTTTTTTTGCTGGTTTCAAATGATGAGTTAAGAATTTTTGTATTCTTTAGGGATTTGACGTTTGTCTCGACATTATTGCCAGAGAGAGTGACGGTAATAGTCTTGACACCTTTTTTCAAATTCAATACTTCATCACGAGTTCCAAACGCCACGATCTTTCCATTGTTGATAATAATTATTTTGTTGCACATAGCTTCCACCTCTTGCATCACGTGAGTGCTGATAATTACAGTACGATTTTTGCCTAGAGTTTTGATAAGCGATCGGACATCGTTTCTCTGGTTCGGATCTAGTCCTTCGGTTGGTTCGTCCAGAACTAGAATCTTTGGATCGTTTATCAAGGTGGCGGCTAGTCCGACTCTTTGTTTGTAGCCTTTTGACAATTCACCAATTATGTTTCGCATTTTATCCGTGATCCCAACTGCCTTTGATACAAAAGCTAATCTCTCGTCAAACTTAGTTTTATCTTCAAGTGACAACTCGTAAATAAATTTTAGAAATTCATAAACCAACATGTCATCGTACAGGGGATTATTTTCGGGCATATAACCGATAACTTTTTTGATCTCACGTTCCTTTCCTGAGAAGTTGTTACCATCGATAGTCACTCCTCCACTGTCTGGTAACAAATATCCGGTGAGAAGCCGCATGGTGGTTGTCTTGCCTGCTCCGTTCGGGCCAAGGAGACCTACAATGTCACCATTTCCTATTTCGAAGTTGATCTCGTCCACGGCAGCTGTTTTTCCAAAACGTTTTGTAAGATTTGATACTTTGATCATTGGTATTAAATTGGGATGTAATAATTAAAAAAATGTCGAGATATATATTAGATAAAAGATTGTCTTTTACGCAATAGAAATTTTACCTTAACTATTATAAACCCTCGCGCAAGGCAAGGCAGATAAACGTAGAATTAAGGGGTACGAGATTTTGGTTATATTTATCGATAGACAGGCAAGGCAGAATGACGAGAGGGGTAGACAGGCGTATCTCTGGTGTCTTTCTGGTCTGCCAAAGGCAGATAAATATGTGAGCGAAGCGAACGCATCCAGAATCAGATTGGATAATGACGAGTGAGACAGAGAAGACTGGATTCCTGCTTCCCTACCTGCGTAGGCAGGCGCAGGAATGACACAAAGTTTAGATAGGAATGAGATTCTGGCGTCGCTTCGCTCCCCTGACTGCGTAGGCAGGCCAGAAAGACGGTTAGGACATATCCCTTTTTGTTGTCATCCCCGCCCCGTGTTAAGCACGGGGTAAACTCCAGCGGGGATTGAGAGTGAAAGTAGTGCTGTTCTTGTAAGGTTAACAGAGTAAAGAGGACTGGATTCCTGTTTGCCTACCTGCGTAGGCAGGCACAGAAATGACACAAAAAAGGAGGATGGATTTCTGCTTTTCCGCCAGAGGCAGGCAGGCAGGAATGACACAGAGGGGAGACCCCCTGAATGTCTTTCTGGTAAGTGAGCGAAGCGAACGCATCCAGAATCAGATTGCATTGTAAGAAGTATAGAGAGACAAAGGGTTTGGAAAGGTACGAGATTCTAGCTTATTCAGAAACACAAATGATAGGTGGTCCTTAGATGAGTTCTTTCCCCTCTTAGGATAAGAGGGGAATCGAAGGGGTGTTATGACTGCCCGAGTTTATTCGGAGAAAGTGTGGCTTTAGTGAAACAATAAGGTACGAGATTCTGGTCAAGCCAGAATTACATAAAGTAGATTCACAATTTCAAATTTTTGTAAAAAAAGGCAGTTTTCTTCTGTTATACTTAGAATAGTTGAGTTTTTAAAATCTGCCCACGATGGACAATACCTCAGTAATTCAATGGCTTACCAAGTATTTGCGTTTCGCAAATTACCTTTCCGTTTCGCAATTATATCTTCGGGATAACTATCTACTTGAGCAAGAGCTTAAGCCAGAGCATATCAAACGAAGAGTCTTAGGTCACTGGGGTACAGTACCAGGCATCAACTTTATTTGGGCTGGTTTAAATTATCTTGTCGCAAAAAATAACCAAAAAACTTTGTTAGTTGTTGGTCCGGGACATGGCTATCCCGCTATACAATCAAACCTTTTTATAGATGGAACTCTTGGTGAATTTTATCCGAATTACAACCATTTTGCCCAGGATAAACAAGCTCGTAAACAATCTTATGCTAATCTAATACACGATTTTAGTTGGCCAGGTGGCTTCCCAAGCCATTCGAATCCCGGAACTCCGGGAGCGATCCTAGAAGGTGGTGAATTAGGCTATTCGCTTTCCACTTCATTTGGCGCAGCCTTTGATAATCCCGATCTCCTAGTAACTTGTATCGTTGGTGACGGGGAAGCTGAAACTGGACCTTTAGCTACTTCTTGGCACAGTAATAAATTTTTAAATCCTATTACATCTGGCGCTGTGTTACCAATACTACATTTAAACGGTTACAAAATTTCTGGTCCTACCCTTCTCTCTTCTATCCCGGAGGATGATCTCATGAAACTTTTCGTCGGCTATGGTTGGGATCCAATCTATGTGGGAGGTGATTTTCTATTTGAACCTATGCTTGCCGCTTTGGATGGAGCGTACGCAAAGATCAAGCAAATCCAAAACGACGCGCGCTCGTCCAAAAATCCAGGACAGCCAAGATGGCCGATGATTATACTTCGCTCACCAAAAGGGTGGTTTGGTCCAGATTCGATTGATCCCGCCAAACCAATAGTAAATTCGAATCGCTCGCATGGTATCCCACTAGAACACGTGCTTGAGGACGAGAAAGAATTTAAATTGCTAAAGGCATGGCTTGAAAGCTACAAAATTCACGAGTTAGTAAATCCAGATTTCAGCTTAAACGAGGACATTTTAGAGTTTGTACCCGAGGGAGAAATGAGAATTGGGATGAACCAAAATGCAAGAGGCGAGTCTACTTGCGACCTGATTTTGCCTGATTCAACAAAATTGGAAAATAAATTCGAAACGCCAGGCAAACATGAGGCTATTCCGGCCCAGTCAATGGCGGAGTATTTAAAGGAAGTTTTTGAATTAAACGCTTCTAATCGGAACTTTAGACTTTTTTCGCCTGACGAATCTGATTCAAATAGACTTACGAAAATATTCGAAGCAACAAATCGGGCGTATCTCTATCCAGTTAAAACATACGACGAGCATTTAAGCCCCGATGGCAGAGTCATGGAAATTCTCAGCGAACATACTCTCGAAGGTTGGTTTCAAGGATATACACTAACAGGCAGACATGGGATATTAGTTACTTACGAAGCTTTTGCCGAAATAATAAGCAGCATGGTAGATCAATATGTAAAATTTATTCGACATGCCCGAAACGTCAAATGGAGGGTGCCAACTCCTTCGATCAATATTGTCCTGACAAGCGTAATCTGGAGACAGGATCACAATGGGCTCTCGCACCAAAATCCAAGTTTCATTTCTTCAGTTTTGAACAACTATTCTGACAGTGTAAATGTTTATTTCCCAACTGATGCCAATTCGATGTTGGCAGTTATGGATGAATGTCTCGCATCGAGGCAGAGGGTGAATGTCATAGTTGGGGATAAACGTCCTATTCCGCTCTGGCTTAATTTGGAGATGGCCCGAAAGCAATTGAGTGAAGGCGTAATGGAATGGAATTTCGTAAGCGACCCAAATCCTGATTTAATCTTGATTGGCTGTGGGGATCACATTATGCGAGAGATTGTCGCTGCTCGCTCTGTAGCGAAAAGTCTCGCTCCAGACTTGAGAATTAAGATTGTTAATATTACAGAACTTTCATGTTTCGGTATAGGAATCGGCAAGCAACAATGCAAAGTCAACGCGCGGGAGTTGGACGAGATCTTGGGTGATAATAAACCCATATTCTTTGGTTACCATGGATACGCCGAAGATATTAGATCACTTATATTCGGGCATCCAGATGCTACTAGATTCACCATCAGGGGTTACAGCGAATGTGGGACAACTACAACACCTTTTGATATGCTTGTTCAAAATGGATTAGATAGGTTTTCTATCGCAAAATCAATTCTCGAACTAGCAAATCAAAATAACAAGGTTAGCAATTTTGAAGATTCGATAAAGGTTCTCGATGGGATATTGCTGAAACACATGGAATACATTGTTCAAAATGGCGAGGATATACCCGAATCAACAATGGACGTTATAGCCAAATGAATTTGAGACATTGAAAGTTTTTCCCCTTCAGCTATTGCCGCCAGAATCGAACAGGCGAGGATAACGTCTGTACGGAAATTTTCAAGCGTGTTTAATATATGTTGTCATTTGTTTGTGAACCTTTTAAGTCAAATATAAGGTTCTCAGCATTGATCAAGCTGCTTGAAAAGCGGTCTAAAAATTGAAAAAAAGTAGACAAGAAATAAAGCTATCGCGGTAAGACAAAATATAACAAGCCACTCAACAAGAGATAGTGGCGAAGTTTTAAAAATCAGATGAAGACTTGGGATTTCAACCACAGCAAAGAGACCTAATAGTGAGGTAAGCATCGTGATGGCAAGAGCTTTTGTTAGTTTGAGATTTGATTTGATCGGGCTGCTTTCTAACCTCACTAAGAGCACAAGGAGCAACTCAAAGATTACAACCCCGCTAAAAACGAACGTTTGTGCTCGCGCTAGTGCTACTTCTGATAAGTTTTTTTCGTATCCTCCAGAAATATAGAACAAAATTATCGCGAGTATAAAAGCAACGACAGCTGAGATAATTATGAAAGCTTTTGTGTCTGAAAGAAGGTTCGTGTGATTTTTTCGCGGTGGCTTCGACATAATATTTTGGGAGGCTTTGTCAGACGCTAAGGCTATAGCTGGTAATCCGTCGCTTAATAAATTAATCCATAAAATGTGTATAGGCAATAACATTAGGGGTGTGTTTAGTAAAATAGAGCTAATTATGATCAATACTTCTCCCAAATTCGCGGCGAAAAGTAGCCGGACAAAGTTTTTTATATTAGCGTAAATTCTTCTGCCTTCTTTTACAGCCACTGGGATTGAAGCAAAATTATCATCCAATAAAATCATGTCTGATACCTCTTTAGCCAAGTCAGTACCTGTCCCAACGGAAAATCCTAAATCCGCCCTTTTTATTGCTGGAGCGTCGTTCACTCCATCTCCTCCCATACCGACAATGTGCCCGTTTGACTGAAGCGCACGTAAAATTCTCAGCTTATGTTCAGAATTTACCCGTGCGTAGATGTTTGCTTTCTCAACTTTTGATTGGAGTTGATCCGCATCAAGTAAATCCAAGTCCGCGCCAGTCAGATATTCCGTCGTTTCAATGCCGACTCTTTTTGCGATGGTGAGTGCGGTATGAATATGGTCGCCAGTTATCATAACTACCCGAATTCCCGCCTGTAAACACTTTTCGACCGCTTGTCTGGCTTCAGCTCTAGGAGGATCTTCCATTGCGATTAAACATGTGAATACAAAATCCTTAGAATCTTTATTTTTGTTGAGCTCTTCCTTTTGATTATTATGATAAGCTAGAGCTAAGACTCGGTAGCCTTCTGAAGCAAGGAGTTGATTTGATTTAAGGATTTTGTCTATATGATCTTTCGTAATAGTTTCCTGAGTATTTCCATTTTCAAATACTTTAGAACATAATTTTAGTACTTCTTCCGGTGCCCCCTTGAGAATTGATCCATGATTTAAATGATGGGTCAACATAATTCGCGTTTCGGATGAGAATGGTATTTCTGCTATTCGTTTATGGGTTTTGCGTATTTCATTTATATTTAAATCAATATATCTAGCTGCTTTGATAAGGGCGATTTCTGTCGGATCACCGGTTGTTTCATCAGCATCGCTTGCAAGTACCAATTTTTCCAATATCATCGAAAGATCTTTGGGTATATTTTCTAACTTGTTTTCTTTTATTGTTTTAAATGCGATAGCATCCCAACTATCTTGAAGAAGTTTGTGAAAGACAAGTTGTACTTTCTGTCTAACTTCTCCAGTTTCAATAAATGAGAAAAAGTTATTGGCGGAGACTATATGCTTTACAGTCATATGATTAGTTGTTAAAGTCCCTGTCTTATCAGTGCAAAAAATATCCGCGCTACCAAGAACTTCCACTGCTGGAAGATTTCTTACAAGAACGTTTTTCTTCTTCATACGTACGATACCGAAGGAGAGGGCTATGGCAACCAGTGCAGGTAATCCTTCTGGTATGCTACTAACGGAAAGACTTATAGCTAATTCGAACATTTGGATAGCTGATCGGTTATATGAAATACCTATGATGAGAATTAAAAGACTAAGCAATAAGATACCAATAGTGATTATTTTTGCCAGGGAGTTTAGATTTTTTTCAAGCGGAGTCGTGACCTTTTGTTGTTTCTGAACAAGCAATGCTATTTGTCCAATTTGGGTATGTTTCCCCGTAAGTACAACAACTGCCACACACCTACCAGTGGTCGTTATGGTTCCAGAAAAAACCATGTTGGTTCTATCTGAGAGCGCTGTTTTCTCCGCGAGTTGCTTGTTATTTTTTAGAACAGATAGAGATTCCCCAGTAAGAGCAGACTCATCGACCGTGAATTCTGAGCTTTCGATAACTTTTGCGTCTGCGGGTATTCTGGAACCAGCCTCTAATTCTATAATATCTCCCGGCACCAAATCGCGTGCGTTTATATATGTTAGTTTGCCATTTCTTTTAACTTTTGCGTTTGCTGCCATATATTCCTTTAAACTCTCGATTGTCTTTTGGGCAGTCAGTTCTTGCCAGAAGCCTATACCTGTATTTATCACAAGTATGATGAGTATTATTATCGAATCGAGTTTTTCATGTGCTAACCAGGATAATAAAATCGCAAGTGCCAAAATAAAAGTAAAAGGATTTTGTATTTGATTTAAGAAGATCCTAAAGATGGTTGTCTCATGCTCTTTTGGAACTTGGTTTAAACCATATTCTTTTTGTCGCTCGGATATTTCCGTGTCTTCGAGACCATTGTGAGAGGTATTGAGGATTTTTAGTGTATCGCTTATGCTAAGTGAATGCCAAGGTGTAGTTTTATGTGGCATGTTATATAAAGTTGGAAATAAACAACTAATGATATTGTAGCAAGGTATAGCGATAAGGTACAAAAATGATTAGTTTATAGATTCAGGGATGGAATATTTAAGTAGTTAAGAAAGAATAGTTTAATGTAATAGTCGTAACACCCATTCAATTCCGCTCGTATTCTGAGAGTGGAAGGAACTCATCTCTGGTCATTCGTGGAAGCTTTTTAACGCATTACTTTGTTTAATTCGTAAATAGCAAAACGAAGTTCTACAAATTGAAAAATAATTGAATCAAGTTCCAAGAAGGCAAAGAATTAAACACGTTTAGCGATTCTAGTACGATGGTCTTTTGTAAGAAGTTTTTGTTGTGCTTGAAGTTTCGCAAATGTCCCTTTTATCCTCACTCGGCCTTTATTATCCGTTTTTTGTTGAAAACATTCGTACAGTTCAAGCCATTGCTGAAATCCTAGATCACTAGGTTTGCACTTTTGATCCAGTTTCAATGTTTTGTATATTTCGTGTAATGCCTGATTATTGAAAAGGCTATGTATACCATCTTTTAAATTAGGCTTAGTTTGACTAAAGGCAAAGGCAACGAAATCTTTAAATTCTATAACTTGGGTAGGATTAAATATGTTGGAATTATGTTTCACCATTTTCAGCAAAACCACCCTGACGCTTGGGGCGGGTTGAAAATCATTTCTCCGAAAGTGATGCGTTATGCTGACTTCAAAATTAAGTTTAGTAAAAATTGACTTCAAGGTTTCCTTTGCCATTGGTAAACCCAGATAATTTAAGGCCGCCTGCTCTTGAATAAATAGATAGGCTTCGTCAGGCAAGGGGTCTAGGCTATTAATTTTGCGAATGATGTCAGAAGTAAAGTTAAAAGGTATATTGCCAAAGATTTTGTAAGCTTCTCGCGGGAATGTGAATTCTAGTATGTCTTGATTCACAAATGTTATATTGTTTTCGAGATGTAATCTGTTTTCCAAATAAGCGAATAATCGTGGGTCTTTCTCTATCGCAATTACTTTTTTGGAACTTTTGGCAAGTATGTTTGTGATATCTCCCTTCCCCGCCCCAAGCTCTACGATCACATCATTTTTACTGATTCCACACGATTGGACTACCGACTCGATAAGTGATGAATTGGTAATAAAGTTTTGAGAATGTGAAAGAATACGCATTATAAGGATTTTTGCGGAAGCAAATAGATGTAAAACGCAGTTGAGTAAGCAACAATAGTCATGATTATGAATAAAGTTTGAAAGCCGAAATTGTAAACAATAGCACCACCAAGCAAGGCACCAATTGCGCGAGATAAATAGTTTGTGGATTCCCAGGCACCCCATTGGATACCGACCTTTCTTTCCGTAACGTGTTTCGAATATGCCGAATCATAAGCTGGGAGATATACTGCTTCGCCTAGCCCGATAAAAATTTGGGCTATAAATAATAAAAATATCGAGTTAACAAAAATAAGTATTAGAAAACCAGTTCCTACGATAAAATAACCAAGAAATATTATGAGTTTATTTTGTTCAATTTTATCAACATAACGTCCTGATATAAGAGTTGTGACGCCTGCAGCAAGTGCGAAAAGCGCTCCTGCAAAGCTTGCGTCTAATAGATCTCCACCTACGGATTCGACGTATATTGCGTAAATAGGTGTAAGCATAGCACCGGCAAGAAGTATTACACCATTTGAAAACAATAATATTCGAAGTGCTTTATTAAAAAATTTCAATTGCAGTTATACCTAAAATTTAAGACAACAAATGTGTGTCACACTGAGCTCGTCGAAGTGGGACACTATTTTCTCTTCACCCTTCGACCCTTCGGCAAGCTTAGCTCAGGGTGACATGATAAATGTAGTTTCGCATAAAGTCTATTAATTCATTAGGATTTTAACAATTCTTCTTCCCTTAGTTGTAATTCTTCTTCATACGAACTACCAAAAGCGAGAGGATCATTTTTCAAAGCCTCAAGTCTCAAATCAGCGTATTCTTTCCACCTTTCTGGAGAAAGTGATTTGGTAACTATCATTTAAGAAGAGATAAATAATTTATTTAAGTTATCTAAGTCTCCAAAAGAAACTTTAACATTCAAACATTTGACTATTATTGCTATACTTTGAATAGCAAGTCAAGCAGTTAGTTTAATACAACACTTTTTACTCATACGATATGGCCAAAATACTTACGATCAATCCCGGTTCGACATCGTACAAATACAAGTTTTTTGCTGAGGATGAACTCCAACTCGACTTAAGGTTTACCGAAGCCGACGGAAATTACATTGAATTTAATGCCATAAAAAATCTTCAAACCAAAATAGCCGCGTACGAGTTTAACCAGTCTATAGGGAAGGTGTACAAATATATTCATGAAGAATTAAAGCAAAATATTGACAAAGTTGGAATCAGAATTGTGCATAACGGGGGCAAATATATGGGTCCGAAGTTACTTGATGATAAGGTCTTAGAGGATTTACAAAATATTGGTTCATTAGCCCCATTGCACAACAAATACGCTTTGGATACTGCTCGCAAACTTTCAGAGATAGATCCAAAGATGAGAATATACGGCGTTTTTGATACAGATTTTTATTATTCATTACCAGAGAAGGCTTATTTATACGCTTTACCCTATAGCGCTTATCGTGACTTTAATGTGAGACGTCTCGGTTTTCATGGGATATCCCACGAATATATGGTAACTGAGGTATTGGCCAATGCTAAGTTTTCGAATTTTGTTACGAAAATAGTAGACCTCTTTACCAGAGCCGAACATAAAGGTTTACGGATACTCTCATGCCATCTTGGCGGTGGTTGTAGTATTACCGCAAGTGTAGGTGGAAAAGCTATTGATACGAGTATGGGAATGACACCTCTTGAGGGACTTGTGATGGGAACTCGCAGTGGCGATGTTGACTTTGGCGCCGTTGCTTATTGGGCTGAAAAAACAAATAAAGATTTGCAGAGTGTCTTTTCTGAACTAAACCATAATAGTGGGATATTGGGTTTATCCGAGACTACTGAGGATATGAAAAAACTTCTAGAAATGTATCGCGGGAAAGATCCAGCCGCTAAAAGAGCTTTGGATGTTTTTGTCTATCGGATACAAAAGTATATCGGCGCATACATGGCCTCGATGAATGGTTTGGATGCGATAGTGTTTTCTGGTGCAATCGGATCTGGTTCGGGATTCGTGAGAGAACTTATCTGTGCATCACTTAGCTCGTTTGGAATTAGGTTGAATAATCGGGAAAACTACGTTTGCGATACAAGCGATTTGAAGCAAATACGAAAGATTTCAAAAGGAGCAGTAGGGGTCTATGTCATCTCGGCGGATGAAGAAAAGATGATAGCTACTAAACTTAGATCAGTGTAATATCCTCTGTTTAATTTGTTTTATTAATTTAGGTACCCTACCCAATAGCATTACCGTAGTTATAGTAGACAATTCGAAGATCAAAATTTCGATCCATCCTGGTAGGATAATACGTAACAAGCCTTCTAGAATATAGCTTCCGATTATCCCAGTGCAAATCCAAGCTAGCAATAGTATGAAACGTCTTTGGGTGATTTTAAAAATATACCATAAAGCAATGGCAACACCAAAATAAAAGCAAAGGATTGCCAAAAAGGCTCGGGAGATGGGGTTTACCGCATCTGATGCTTTGGAAATTATCAAAGATAAAAAGGCAAAAATATTACCCAGGATTAAGCTGGAAAATAATTCGCTAGCTAGTAGGTGATTTGTGGCGATCACCGTTAGCTTTTCTTTGAAGCCTTTTAGTTGTTTTGGTATGTTATGTAGTCCGAATCGGACACGTCTTTGATTTTTAGAAATTTTTGTAGAACTAACCAAGAAAGTAAAATAAATCCTGCACCGACGTAGATAGGTAAATTAATCCAGTAAGTAAATATAATACCGGCAATGAGCGGACCGATTGCAATTCCGATAGATTGCAATGATTGGTTTATTCCTAGTATTTCTCCTTGTATCTCAGATGAGGCAAAATTAGAAACGAGTGTCGTAAAAGACGGAGTTGTAAGTCCATTGCTAATCGCAAGCAAAGGAGTGATTACAAGATAGTAACTGTCAAAATGAGGAAGTGTGTGGATGATAAAAGCAAGAGCCAAAAACGGAAGTGAGGCTCGCAGAAGTTTTTTCGGTGGAAATCGTTTGCTGAGTTTTCGAATAATAAATCCCTGAGTAATGATAATCCATAAACCCACATATCCGAATAATTCGCCGATGTCTTGAGCTCCGAAGCTGTATTTTTTCGCGAGGAATAGCTGTAAAGTTTGTGTATAGAAGCTGAAGCCGATTGTATAAAGAAGGATAGAAAGAAAAAGCCTTTCTATACCTGATTTTGTGAAAGCCTTCTTCAAATTGCGAAACCCAGCCACAAATGAAATTCTTTTTTTGACCTTAGTCTTAAGCGTTTCTTTAAAGAGAAATACCAAACAAAAAATATTGAGAATCCCTAGCAGTGCGGCGAAAAGAAAAGGTGTGGAATTTGAGAACCAAGGTACAAGCGAGGAATCTGATATTAATCCGCCTAGATAAGGTCCGATAAGGAACCCAAGACCAAAAGCAGCGCCTATTAACCCGAAATTTGTTGATTTATTCTCCTTTGTGCTTATATCAGCAATAGCAGAATTGGCAACTGAAATGTTCCCCCCGGTCACACCATCAATTACTCGCGCTATAATAAGTAAAGTGATGAGCGTTTTCCATACTGCTATGGCTGAAAGAAGAAAAGCTATAACCGAGCCTGCCCTAGTAATAATTAGAAGAGGTTTCCTACCTTTAAAATCAGACAGAACTCCGAGAATTGGTGCACCGAAGAATTGAGCTATCGGATAGCTTGCGACCACAAGTCCATACATGATATTGCGAGTAGCTTCTGAAGTACCAGGGCTAAGCAAACCACCATTTGGGTTTTCGAATAAAGGCGCGATAATTGGAATAATTAGACCTACCCCGAGTAAATCTAGGAATGAGACCAAAGCAAGGGTAAATAATGTCCTTTTGTTACTCATAATTTTTCCGATCTAAAGGTTTACGCTGGTGTTTTTAGTAACAATTTATAGAGAGCTAGATTTTGAAAAGGAGTTCCAGTTAGACGAATTAAATTTACCCTTGTTCGGGTATCCACCTCGACCTTCTTTGTCAATAAATCCTTTAACTCGATTGATTTATCAAAGTAGCCTTTTTCCGTTGCGGTCTTCGTGTCTGATTTGAAGGTTTTCGTGTTTTCGTAATCAATAAACAAATTAATCTCGGGTCTTCCATACAGCTCGATATCTATCTCGGCAGAATTGCCAGTTGTATAGAATGAAAAGACCAAGGCACCTTTTTTGATGGTTGCAAAATTCTTCTGAGTTATAATCGGGGTTGCAGTGTTCGTGGCCATCACAATTACGTCAAATTTGGAAAGATCCGAGAGATCTTTGACATATTGAACTTCCGTACCTAGATCGCGCGCGAAATTTTCAAAAGTCTCAGACGAGAGATTATGATGGTTGTAGAATAGCTCTGCCTCATGGAATAGCAGACATAAATATTCAAGTACACTTTTATTAACCTTCCCGGGTCCTACAAGTAATATTTTTTTAGGTTTATGTTGTAAGGTATCTAGGAAAATAGGGACCATGGCGCCAGTACGAGATATAATTTCATTTTTTAGGTCGACCTGGTCAAATATTTTATTTTCAAACCAGACAAATCCATATGAGGCGTAATCTTTAATTGCGGCGTCATACGGTCCAGTCATCTGGTATATTATGGAAGGATGCCCAGGTTTCAACTCAAAAATTGTCTCCATTACATTGTCCCCGACGAAATTTCCTTTTTGATCAAAGGTTTCCGCTATCGTCCTTGAATAGGGATAGCGATCCGAGTTAATGAAGTATTCTTTAATAAGCTCAATTAGCTTTGTTTTGTCTATCATGTGTTTGCAATAGTTTGTTAATAGTTAAAATGGTTGTGCGTCTACTTTTTTCTCTCAAGAATGCACAGAGTTTCTATATGTGGTGTCCGAGGAAAAAAGTTATATATTGATGAATCAGTACATTTATATTTTTCAGCAAGACTCATTATATCCGATATTTGTGTTTCTGGATTGCATGATAAATATATCATCTTTTTTGGTTTAAAACGCAGTATTTTTTCAATTAAATCTGGATGAAGTCCTGATCTAGGCGGATCGAGGATCAGGGTAGATTCTTCGCCCAAGTTAAATTCAGCTTTTTCTGAAGGGATGTTCATAACCTCGAAGTTTCTAAGGTTATTTTGTTGAATATTTTGGCGAGCGAAGTTTGTTGACTCTGGATTCGATTCTATTTGAAAACAATGACTAGTCTTGGAATTCAAAACACACGAAATGGTACCTACACCCGAGAAAAGGTCTACGACCTCACTTCCAGGTTCTAAATTTATATCAATATGTTTCAGTGCTGTTTCAAATATTTTTATATTTGATTGAAAAAAACTATTGATGCCATAACTTAGGCGTATGCCTGAAATATTTTCTTCTAGTTCAAGCTTCCCCACTGAGGTAAGAATTTTGTCAGGTGTTGAAGCAGGACTTTTTGGGTTCGACCAATAGATGACGATACCGATTAAGTCTTTATTTAGTAATTCATTCAGACTGACTATTAACTTTTCAAAAATCAGTTCGTCCTTAACGAAAACTGCCGCTATAGTTTGTCCTGCTGTATTTGATCTTACAATAATAGTCTTTAGATTACGCGCGTGTATTTTGTTGTGATTCAACAATTCAAGAATTCGCACAGCAGTATCATTTAGGCATGGCATAGCTAACTCACAGGCTTGAATAGGGATTTTGCCTCTTTTAGTTGCTCGAGTGTGAAATGCTAAACTAAGTCGTTCGTCAGCAAAAGCATATATACTGAATTCTAGTTTATTTCGATAACCAAATATCTGCTGATCATGATAGATAGTCTCACATGGCTGAATTAAACCTTCACATTTTGATTTGATCAAATTATTGAATGTTTCAACTTTCATCTGATTCTCGTAATCAAAACTCATAATCTGCCATGGGCTACATGCAATGTAGTGATCGAGTTCTTTGGGTTCTATGCGAAATGGTGATGGCGAAATAATTGTTTTTGCAATACAATGTCGTTGTCCACGCCTTTTTTTAATTATTTCGGCTTCAATTTGCTCTCCTGGCAAGGCATTCCATACTAAGTATTTCTTGTCCTCTTCTCTATCGAAATATTCACCTTGCCCTTTGAAATTGAGATTCTGGATGGTAACATTTTTCACAATATATTATTTGAGTTGAAACAAAACATTTTACAGTATAATTAGGATACTTTTGTATTATTTTAAGTGGTTGTATTATTTTCATAGGTTGGGGAAAGTTGTAAGCCAGATGATAATAAACACTTCCGAACAACAAAGAAACAATTTCTTTAGTCTGATATCTGTGATTTATTAGCCGGCGTTTTGAGTTTGCTTACTAATGAAGATATTCGAGCATTCTTTGCTCAGGATGCGTCTTAAGGGATAACATTGTAAAATAAAAACGAGTTTCGGGTACCCACTATAATTATACAAGGATGGTCATAAGGTAATTTATATATTTATCAAGAGTTCATCATTATGAAAAAGAAGATCATTGTTGCTTCGACAAATCCGGTTAAGATCGAATGTGCTGAGGTTGGACTTAGAAAACTGGAGTTAGATTGGGAATTCGAGATATCCGGGGTAAGCGTCAAGTCAGGAGTTTCGGACCAGCCAAAAGATAATAGCGAGACGTTACTTGGAGCAAAGAATCGTGCCAGTGCCGCATCTGAAACTTATCCTGAAGCAAATTATTGTGTAGGAATTGAAGCAGGACTTGAAAAGGAGAAAGAGGATATGATTACTTTTGCGTGGGTAGTTATTACTGATGGAAAAATTTTTGGAAAAGCAAGAAGTGCGTCCTTTTATCTACCTCCAGGAATCGTGAAACTTATTGAACAGGGTTATGAACTTGGAGAGGCGGATGATAAATTCTTTGGTAGAACAAATTCTAAACAAATTAATGGTTCTGTAGGCCTACTAACTCGCGACGCGATTACTCGTGTGGATCTTTATGCTCCGGCTGTGACTCTTGCTTTTATTCGATTTTATCAGCCCGAATTATTTGATAAAGTTGAGTGAGAATTAAATTATTTTATTTAATAATTAATTTCTGAATGGAAACAAATAAACCTGGTGTCTATATTCTTTCTGCCTTGCTTGTTGTGGTTTTTATTTTAATTTTCGCAAAATCGGATTTGATGAAAAAAAATACTACTGTTTCTGAGAGTGATGTTCAACCAACTGCTACTACAGCCACTTCTCCGAGACTCCAATGGTCGCAACCTCCAGCGTTGACTATTGATAAGAGCAAAAAATACTTTGCAACCATGAAAACTAATCTAGGTGATATAAAGTTTGAACTCTACGCAGACAAAACACCTATTACAGTAAATAACTTTGTGTTTTTAACGAATGAGAATTTTTTCGATGGTTTGATATTTCATAGAATTATTAAGGATTTTATGATTCAAGGTGGGGACCCCAATGGGAATGGAACCGGCGATCCTGGATACAAATTTGATGATGAATTTGTCGAAGGTTTATCAAACGTGCGGGGTACCATTGCCATGGCTAACTCTGGGCCGAATACGAATGGAAGTCAGTTTTTTATCAACCTGGTCGATAATACCTATCTAGATTTCGATAAAGAGCCTTTGACTTCACAACACGTCGTTTTTGGAAAAGTAGTGGAAGGGATGGATGTTGTTGATAAAATAGGAAATGCTAAAGTAGGACAAGGCGATAAACCTTTAGAAGATATCGTGATAGATGACGTTATTATTACAAACTAAAATGAATAAATTTATAATGTTTGAAAAGAAAGAGCGTATTGTTAAATTTTTCTGCTGTTCTGCCATTGTCACTTTATTTTTCTTCATTTATTCTTTAAATGTCAATGCTCAAGTAACGTGTACGTACCCGCCATCTTATACTCCGTTGAGCGAATTGGAGAAAAGGTACTATAAGGGTTCTCAGGGGGGTTTATATAAGCCGGGAAGCAACTCTATGCCTTTCATGCATGAGGAAAAGGGCCAAGCTATCGCGGATAGCATCTCGCCTATCAATTCGGCTGGCGTAGTTGATAATGACAATGGGAAAATTATTTTAGTTTCCATAGGTTCTACTGATACGAATCAAGAATTCAGCGAGGGCGCGAAGAAGGGTAATGTCGGAGTCCCCTTTATGAAATTGGTTTTACAGAATAAGAAAGTTAACTCTAAGCTGCTCTTTGTAAATGGCGCGGCTAACGACGCAAGTATAAAGGAATGGGCAAATAATCAAGATATGAAAGCGTGGGGTCCACAAAGCAATCTGCGGGTAAATTTGCGTAAAGTCCCCGACTACAATGTGAAGCAGGTACAAGTAGCTTGGGTCAAAATGGACGTAAATGCTTCTTCCGTAAAAGGAATGAATTTTCCAGAACACGCGCAATGGTTTAAGGGGCAGCTTATTAAAGTACTTCAAAACCTCAAAAAAGAATTTCCGAATTTACAAATGGCGTATATTTCTTCGGTTACTCGTCCGAATACTCCATCACAAGCTACAGTGACCGCTCCGGAGCCTTATGCGTATGAATCGGGATTCGGTATTAAGTGGCTGATCGAAGAACAGATAAATGGATCGATTGAGCTCAATTACGACGCAAGAAAAGGTGTAGTAAAGACTCCCTGGATCAGCTGGGGTCCTTATCTATGGGCGGATACAGTCGTTAAGAGAGCTGATAAATTCACATGGGAATGTAATGATACTACTGATGATTTCGAACGACCTTCTGGAAACGGCGTCACCAAGATTGCAAAGAAATTATTTGATTTTTTAAGTTCTGACAGAACAGCAAATATTTGGTTTTTAGAAGATTTGAGAGTTAACGATAAAATTAAAGAATATAGATTCGAACCTTACACGGACATTTCAGGAAATATTTTTGAGAAATATATATTAGATTTGTATGAGAGGCTTGCGTTTGTGGACTATCTGGATCATACATTTAAACTTGATGTAAATGTGGATAGGGGCCAAATGGCAAGGTATATAGCAGAAGGATTCAATATCCCGTTCAAAACTAACTGTTCGAAGTTTCCAGATGTTTCAGAGTCTAATGAATATCATTTAGATATTATGAGTTTGAAGTGTAACGGTTTAGTTAGTGGCTTTAAAGATGGGACTTATAGGCCCTCGGACTTTGTCACAAGGGGGCAAGCGACAAAGTTTATAGTGACCGCTCTAAAGTATAGAGGAATATCTGTCAACCCAAATCTGCCTTCTATATATTCAGATGTGCCACAGGAAAATGTCTATCGACCATATATTAGTTTTCTATCGTCGAAAACTGTAAACGGGGAATATATAATTAAAGGTTTTTCTGACAAATCATTCCGACCCGATCAGGTTTTAACTAGAGGAGAGATGTCGAAAATTATTGATTTGAGCATGTTATTGGCTGATTCGACAATTGTTGTTTGATGCGAAATTTGTCCCAAAGCTGTATGATGGATTTGGAGGAATTAAAATTGTAACTTATACTTTGCTTCGGATGGGAACTCTTTTGAGAAAATATCTTACTATAGTTTTATCTAGTACTGCCCTTGTCGCGTTTGTATTGTTGATATTTGGTTTTTTCAATAGCAAACGTGTTAGACCTGTGTACTTTGAATTGACCAATTTGAGCGAGAATGGAGCAACGATAGCTTGGGTTGGAAAACGACCTTCGAAAGCCTCAATTATTGTTAGTAAACAGAATTCGTTTCCTGTATTCTCGACATCCGAGGGGGAGTTAGTCGAGTATTTTGATGATCGCGATACATATATTGATGAGGATAATTCGAAGAAACTTAACGAAGCTGGTAAAATTTCCAGATTCACCCATCATGTTACCCTCGAAGGGTTGACTCCAGAAACAAAATATTATTTTAGAATTAGGGAGGGTTTGTTTACGAGACAGCTCGAGATATCAGAGTTTTCAACCTTACCAATACGAGAGTCTTTAACCACCCCTGACCCTGTTTATGGCAAGGTTTTTGAGGCGAATAACTTACCTCTTCAAGATGGAATAATATTACTGCGCAAAGCAAATGATGGGTTATTGTCAAGCTATGTCTCGGCACCGGTAAATAATGGGACGTATAGTATAGATGTTGGAGGTGTACTGAATGCTGAGCAAACTAAGCTTTTTGAGCTGAATGAGAATATCTCCGAAAGTTTGAGTGTGTATGGGGTAGCTGATGGTGCTTTATATTCACATACGTGGGGGACGGATTCGGATAAAGATCAGCCAGTGGTAGATGTGAGGATCAAAGAGGGAAAATCTATTGGTCTTGCACTGACGTATTTGGTTGGGAGTAAGGCAGTGAAACAGTGTATGGATGATGATCCTGACTGTGGAATAGTAACATCTACGCCAACTGCAACACCAACAGCAACGTCAACACCAACAGCTACGTCAACACCAATACCAATTTCGACTTCAACTTCCACGCCTACACCTAAACCAACAGCAGCAATAACTCCACCACCAATAGATGGAACAAGTGATAATGATAGGGCACATTGTGGTGAAGACTCTCAGACATATCCCGGACCAAATCTATATGACGGTGGTTATGGATGTCGATGTATAATCAACACACTCGAAAGAGGAACTGATCCGACTATTCCGCCTCAGCCAGTTACAAAAGTAATTGAAACTGCTCCCGGACATCCACCTGCAAGTTGTGATACGGTTAGACCCAATATGGTCAATTCAGAGGAAGTAGTTGATCGTAATGCTGGTTGTGGTTTACCTGGTTCATGTAGGGTGGGTTATGTCGATGAAAACTTAGATCATATTTTTTGGGGTGATAAGTACAATATTTGTTTTAACTCAAAGGATGTCTCTCAAAAAGATAATCCATCAAAGGAGTACCTATGTTGTGTTTCGAAAGTAGATTCGGGCTGTCCGCCTGACTGGGGAGTGAATAAGAGTATTGACCCCGCTTTGACTTGGGGGTTTACTGATACTGAGTACAAAGATGAACAAGGGAACACTCTGGACGAAGTAGTAGAGCAAAAACTATATCTCACGAATCAATTTGATATTGTAGGACTTAGTCAGGTAGAGATTCCTTACGCGGATCTTACAGCGGAGAAAGTAAATACTGTTGTTGATTGGTTTATTGAAAGATATGATAAAGATATTCCAGGAAATGAACTAGATTTAACAACACCCACACCGTTATTTAATGATGGGAAATGGTGGAAACAGTCCTCGTGTGGGGGATGGTATTGTTACAATCTAATGAGGTCGATAGGTGTCTTGCAAGAGTGGTATAAATATCACCCAGCAGCTGTTAAGGCTTATTGCACGGATCTCGGGCATTATTGTTATTGTGACCAGAAACCTGAGATGCCCTGGTGTTCAGGTGGTTCTGATGTTCCTTCAAATACCAAAATTGGCTATACACCACTTGATAGACGTCTATTTTCCAGCGCGCGCGCTCAGGTAAAAGCCTCGGAGATGAAGGATATTGACCCGGGTGTGTATGATATTCAGGGTGAACAAATTCTTTCCAAAGACTATGAGATCAGCGATACTGGACCAGCTCGAATATTTCACGATGATAATGGAAATGGTACGAAAGATCCGGGTGAACTTTATTTTGGGAATACGGAGGATACAGCCATTACATTTGAGGTTGAGAAAGTTGCGGAACTAATAAAATATCGTTTAAACCTTGGCTGGAATCTAATTGCTTTTCCCATGATCATGGATGAGGGGCAAGGAGCATCAAACATTAAGAAAGCTTCGGATTTGGTGAAAGAGGCAAAGAAACAGGGCTTGGATGTTACTCATGTAGTTACTTATCGCTCGGGAGTTTTTGTAATATATTCCTCAAGACAAGATACTGGGGATAGTGGTTCGCAATACGGAAATGATTTTAATCTAATACCAGGGGAAGGATATTTCGTACGGAATCGCATCCCCGGATGGATAACCCTGAAAGGCAAAACAGTTGTGGGTTCGCTTGAGATACCGCTAGAATCGGGTTGGAATCTAGTGTCGATCTATACGCAGGACGTGAAAGAAATAAAGGGTTTCGATGTCCTTTCAGATATAAATTCTCAGGACATAGAAGCGGATGTGATTTCAGCCTGGGATGGTGGTATGTACACAAATATAGTATCTTCAAAAGGAATTGAATACGGGAATGATATTAGTATCTTACCTCATCTGGGTTATTGGGTGAGGAGTCAGTCTGAAGACTTGAAGACGTATACGCCAAGTGGGGAGTAAGATTTTGTTTTCTCGAATAGACTCTCTACGAAACTCAACAAAACTACCAAGTGGATGTCTACCCTTCGACAGGCTCAGGGTGACATAATAAATATCAAAGGGATATAGCAAATGTTGTTTCGCATTAAATTAAATATTGTCAATAAATAATTCATGATGTCAAAAACCGCACTTATCACAGGCGCGTCGCAAGGACTTGGATATGAATTCGCGAAACTCTTCGCGAATGATAAATACGACCTTTTTCTTACCGCTCGGGACGAAAGCAGGCTTAGAGAAATAGCAGATGAACTTCAGAAGGAGTATGGGGTAAATGTAGAAGTCTTAAGTTTGGATCTTTCACTACCTGATTCCGCGAAAACTCTTTATGATACTGTCGTTGCAAAATTTAAAAAAGTAGATGTGCTGGTAAATAACGCAGGATTTGGAATCCATGGAGAATCAGTCGAAACCGATGAAGCCAAAACTGTGAGCATGATAAATTTGAATGTTTCGGTGTTAGTAGAATTGTGCAAATTATTCGGGAAAGATATGAAGAAGAATAGAGATGGCAAAATAATGAATGTTGCCTCAACCGCTTCGTTCAATCCTCTACCCTACATGTCAGAATATGCTGCCAGCAAAGCCTTCGTGCTTTCGTATTCTCTTGCCCTGCGAGAAGAATTAGCAGAATATGGGGTACAAGTCGTGACACTCTGTCCCGGACCGACTAGAACACAATTTTTCGAGAGGATGAATGAGAAAAAGAGTAATTCAACCACCCTAAGGATGATGGAATCAGACGTAGTAGCAAAGATTGGCTATGAGGCTTTGATGCAAAACAAACCCTATGTTGTAGCAGGGAGAACAAATAAATTATTGAGCAATATTTCAAGATTATTTTCTCCTTCAACTTCGGCACGACTAGCAAAAAAATTTATAAAGAAATAATAGGTTAATTATTATTTACTTTCCTATGCATTTATCACAAGATGTCGTTGCTAAACTTTTAAAGGGTGCTCGAAACAAAGTAAAAGTCGGAGGCAAATACACTCACTATAAATCTCCTGATAAATTCTACGAAATAGTTGACATCGCTATACTTGAAGCCACAGAAGAACCGGTGGTGTTATATCGACCGTTATATCTTCCTCCTGATGAAAGGTTTATCTGGGTGAGAACGCTAAACAATTTTTTGGAAGAAGTAGAAGTTGCAGGAGAGATGGTGTCAAGATTTAGATCAATAGAATAGATATATCGCCTGCTCAATGCTTTGGATAGGTCTTATTGGTGATCAAAAAGTAGGTTGTGTAACCCTTCGACAAGCTTCACGAATATAGTCTGGGACTGGCAGGGTGACATAATCAGTGTTGTTTCGCATAAAGTCTAGTATAGGGTCTATTGGAAAATTTTTTAACGCCTCTGTTTACTAATCTTTGAGATACTTCTCTATTGGTTCCGCGATGTCCCACAATATTTTGAAGATGCTTTGGTGAAGCTCTACAAACTCTGGGTTTTCTATCTCAACTCCTACCACTTCATCATCCTTCCAATAACAGGCGGCGTAAATATTGTCATATATCGAGTGATCTCCAGAGACATGAAACTTGGATTTTGGCAAAAAACGAACACCTGATTCATCTAATTGATGTTTATCTCCTGGATTAAAAATGTGTTTTTTAACATATTCCAAACCTATTTCTGACGTTATCGCTCTGTCGGAAAGCTTTTTTCTCCGAAATTCCTTAACCCATTTACTGTAAAAGATTTCACCGACTATTTTGATTCTCCCGAACTGTGAGTAGCCAACTACCCCTGTTTGGGTATGCAGTGTGTTCCAAAGCATTTGTTTGAAACCTTCCGCACCTTGATAATATCTTACCTGAGTTTTTGGAGCTTTTTTCATCAAATTAAGCCCCATTTTTTTGAGAAAACCGAAAGCATCTAGAGCTTTTTGATATTGTTCTTTATATTCGTCAACTATATTTTCTATGTTTTTAACATTTGTAGCCTTTATTTCTTTGCTGTTTTCTTTGATGACCCATTGAGCAAATCTTTTTTTAATTAGCGATTCAACTACTCGGTATACGGTTGTTCTGGGAAGGTTTATTACGTGAGCTACTTGGAGGATTGTCATAGAGGGTTCGTCTAAGAGGCATATGTATACTCTTGTCTCTTTTTCATCCAATCCCAGCTTCAGTAAATTTTGACTAATATCATTTGTGTCCACCATGTCGGACATCAGTTTAACATATTTAGCGGTTTGTTGATAGACTTATAGTATTATTAACACTTGAGATGAAAATACTATTCACGGCTTGTACGTTTAGCAAGCAAATAATAAAAAATTTTCGTAAAAAACATATTGAGATTATACCTGCACCTGGGAATTTAAAGAAAACGGAATTAATTTCAAAATTGAAAAACTGCCAAGGGTATATTTTAGGTGGTGACGAAATAGCAACGGCTGATATTCTTAAGGCTACTGATCTCAAATTTATCTTGTTTTACGGCACAGGAGCGTCTAATTATATTGATGTAAAAGAGGCAAAGAGACAGAAGGTTCTTGTTGGTAACACACCAGGTGCAAATACATATAGCGTGGCTGAGTATACACTTGGATTAATCATGGAGTCATTAAAAGAATTCTCCAATGTGAATGTTCATTCAAAGAACTCTAAATGGATAAAGAAAGAAGTACCTTTACTAAATGAATCAAAAGTAGGGATTATTGGGATGGGCGGAATTGGTACGAAACTTGCACATATGTTACGATATGGGTTTAATGTAGCAGTGTTTTACTGGAATAGAAATAGAAAATATGATCTTGAACAAGAGTTAGGTGTAGAATATTTACCTCTTAATAAAGTATTTTCTGCGTGTCAGATAGTTAGCTTGCATCTAGATTTAAATTCTCAAACAAAGCATATTATAAAGATGAGGCAACTAAAGCTTATGAAAAAAAATGCGGTTTTAGTCAATACAGCTCGCGCAAATTTAGTAGATCCTCATGATCTATATAAAGCAATAGAACAAGGTTGTTTGAGGAAAGTTATGATGGATGGTTATTACGAGGAGCCATTTCCGGATAAAAACAATGATAAATACGGATTTCTGAGTTTGCCAGATGACAAACTGATACTTAGTCCACACAATGCATATAATAGCAAATTGTCAAAAAGAAATATGGTTAATATAGCTGTGGATTGGATTAACGATTTTTCGAATTCTGCTACACCCAAATATTTGGTAAACTAAATAACTCCTTTTACTCTTTTCGATTAAATCATAAAAGTGTTAAAATTTACTTACTTTTGCTCAAATGGGAAAGATTAAAATTTTTCTAATCTAGCCGAAAAGCATAAATGAATATGATATGAATCAATGAAAGAATATAATCTCAAAAAGATAATACAGACAAGTCAAATCATTATCCATAAGGGGAAATACGCATATTTAAAAACGAAGAAGAAATCGTTATTAAATCACTTTTTTGTTTCTCAAGATCAAGACGAAATAACGATTGTCACTCGTGAATCAAATGTTAATAATACTCCACATACAGAAATTGTTAAATGGTTCAAATTATTTGAAATTCGAGTTTCTGCCCCTTTTGTTACTGTAGGATTTCTTGCCAAAGTGGCAAATACAATAGCAGACAAGGGGTTGAATATATTAATAATTTCCACTTTTTCCAAAGACTATATCCTAGTTCGGGCGGAGACTTATAAGCAAGCTTCAGATGCGCTGAAATTAATAGGTTTTCCGATAATTGAAGAATAAGGTAATTATTTTCTTGTGATCTTAACTTTCTCACTTAGCACTGCTTCTTTCAAGTCTTTCCATTACTCCCGCCAGAAGACCAATCTTTGGAAAAGACTCAATAATAATGGTTTCAATGCCCTTTTCGTCCATTTTATTTAGTGCCTTAAATAAGTTTGAGGCAATTTCGGTGGATCTGTTTCGGTTTCCAAGCGAAAAAACAAAATATTTACCTGGAAAGCTATTTTTATTTCTGTCAGTCGTAATTATACCTACATTTTTCGCACCTTGTGCTTTATGCTCGATTGTCTCTAAAACTTTATTTCTAAAATATTTACAAATTTCGTTTACTGTCATTTTTGAATATTCATTAGGCATAGCAAGCAAAATAACTTTGCCCATTGGGGCATAATGTTTGTATTTCATCCCCGGCGAAAGGGGTTTGGAATCCTTTTTTTCAGAAGTGTTAACCTTGCCAATAATTTCTTCAATTTCATCTGTGGATAAACCACCGAGTCGAAGTATGGTGGGAGGGTTTGTGAGAGTATTAATTACCGTGGATTCTAATCCAATCTTGCATTGTCCGGCCTCAATTATCATATCTACCCTACTCCCCAATTGATCCAAAACGTGTTTGTGATGCGTTGCGCTTGGTTTACCTGAAATATTTGCTGATGGAGCCGCGATAGGTACACCGGATTTTTTGATAAGTTCAATGGCAACAGCATTATCCGGAATCCGAACAGCTATTGTAGAAAGGCCAGCAGAAACAATATCCGGAATTATTTTCTTTTTTGGGAAAATGATCGAAAGCGGACCTGGCCAGAAGTGTTTTGCGAGTTTCAATGAAATGGGTGGAATATCATCGACAATTTTGGGTAAATCCTCTATCTTTGCTATGTGAACAATCAAGGGATTGTCCTGAGGTCTTTTTTTAATCGCAAATATTTTATTCACTGCTTCCCTATCAAACGCGTTGGCTCCCAGACCATAGACTGTTTCAGTCGGAAATGCGACGACACCCCCTGATTTTATAATTCGGGCGGCTTCGTCAATTTGTTCAGTAAATGATTTTAAAGTTTTTTTCATTAGCATATTCCTGATTATACTGCAAAAAAGAGGCTTTCAATGCCGAAAGCCTCTGTATTTGAAATCCTAATTAAGCAACTAGTACTAGTTAGAACCCCAACCGTTAGATTCAAGATATCGCATCGTTGAATCAAGCATTAACGCAGATTCTTGCCTTGTCATATAACTACTCGGACGAAAGTACGTAGAGTAGTTTGGATCGGTTATGTTGTGCGAATATGCTGTGTTTATATAATCATAGAAAACATTATATGTTGGGACATCGGTATATACTTGCCAATTTGATGTATTATTAAATAACTCTGGTCGGGTCCATCTGGCGGCTCTAATGATGAATTTCATGGCTCCTTCTCTAGTGATGTATTCGTTGGGTCGGAAGGTATTATTAGAATAACCATCGCTGATACCTAAACATTTTAAAGTCTGAATATATGTATAGAATGAATTTGTTCGAGGAACGTCGTAAAAGTCACCACAAAAAGTAGTTTCGGGCAATCTCAGCGCTCCAGACACAATTTTAGCTAACGCACCACGTGTTATGGGTTCATATGGAGCAAAATACCCTGATTTGTAACCGTGAATTACATTTTTACATTCTAGATTTTGAATGGCGCTGTAGTAAACGGTATTTGATGGGGATACGTCAGGAAATGTTTGCCCAGTTGTATAGTTGTACATGTTAGGTCGTGCTCCTGATCGTGTGCATTGCCCACCGGATGTGACACCTAAGACGTTTCCACAACTAAATTCTCTATGTTCTGTGGTGCAAGCGCCATAAGGAGTGTAGTCATTTACTTGGTTTAGAGCAACTCGATAATCATATTTTACACCGGGTACTACAGGCAAAGTTACCGTACCATTTATCTGCGAACTCTGTGTATAGATGTCTCCGGAATTAGGATCTGCCGGAGTCCAAGCAATTGCTGGCTCCTTGTTCAGTCTTATAAGAGTTTGGCCTTGATTGATACCTACGGGAAAATTTGAAGAACCGTACCAAGTTATCTGAGCTTGGGTATTATTATTCACGCAGGTCACGCTCGCGTTTATGACGCAAAGATTTTGAGTTTGATTTTGTATCGGAGCTGGAGTCGAACCTGTACAGCTAGCTGATCCAAAATTCCATGATTTGAACATTACAAAGTCTGTACGATTGCCATTGTTGTATGCATCGATTTGAATAAATTTGCATGGGTCTTTGAACCAATCGAGAAATCGGACTTCGCTCTGGTTTGTGATCGAGATATAGCTTCCATAATAACATTTCGCTCCACCATTTTCGTAAGTTATTTGACTAGGATCGGTGCATGTATAAATTCTTACTTCTTGAGCTCTACACGCGGCGTCCCAACAACCTTGGCATAGGCTATTAGCGTTGTGCTCTCCCCATGATGGTAGATCATCACCCGGTACCGAGTCTCCACATACATAGGTGATATCTCCATTGGGATACCAGCCCGGGTTACTCTGGCTAGCTAGTGGAGTTTTGACTAGCGCTACGAGTAAAAGAGTAACTAACAAAACGAAAGGTATAATTCTAAGCAGTTTCTTCATTATTTAATTAATAAGAATATGATCTATTTTAGCAAATAATTACAAAAAAGTAAACTATAGGGTTACTTTTTTACGTGCTTAAATATCTGCAATTTTTCGGTTATTTTTATATAAATTTGACTTGTTATTTCTTTGTAATTATTATGGTTATGATTATATTCATATTTTTCTTTACGTCATTAAATCCATGATTATTGGATGTTTTACCTAAGTTTATTAGTTAATCTGCCACATTGGGAAAGTTTAGTACGTGTTTCCAAAAGAAATATCTATTGAAAGGTATGAGTGTCTTTTCTTCGAGACTTCTACGCATAATTGGCATTACCCTCGGGATTTTGTTTCTGATTTTTTCATTTAGCAAGGTTATTCAACACCTAAATCTTCTCTCTTCTGCTTCTTCAAGCTGGACGCAAACAGATTGGAGTGGCGGATCAGGACAAACCAATTGGTCTGACGCGACAAAGTTCAGCAGTTCCTCAGACATCGACTATACGAGCGTCGCTGGGCAGCTTGCGTTGCCTGTTACGGAATATCTGTCGAATACAGATTTTGAGACAAATTTGACCGGTTGGAATATGCAAAAGAATTGGTGGTTAGCAGGTGGAATATCCCCGGCTAATGTTTTGGCAGCTTATCAGCCAATAAACGCGAGTTCATATTCCGAAAGTAAATCCAATTTAGCAAATCCTGGGACAAACGATGCAATCGAAGGAGTACTAAATCCAGAACCTGTTGGTCTTTTATGGACTAAAAATAGGGGGTGGTATAAAGTACTTGCTGAAGATTCAACACACAATCCTAACCGTACGATGAAAGGACCTCTTAATTTACCTGTTCAGGGTTCTGTCATCGCTAGGTTTTCTAACTTTGATAATGACGGTGTCCTTATTAACTATAGCAACGAACAGATGGAGTCATTTCGTATTACTCCGTATTGGTTTAATCAACATTTTTACATGAACAATAATTATGTAATACCGGCTGGTAATATAAGCTCTGGGGTTATGGCATTAGCTTATAACCAGGGTTATTATAATGGCTCTCCAGATCCGAATCCTACTCCTATTCCATCGCCCTATGGTTCAAGCATTTATGCTCCAGGTGAAGGTAATAATCGCTTCATTGGATATACTTCGAATCCTCACTCGGTTGATATCCCCGCGGTTGCCTTTTATACGACCCAGATTACGGCTGATCAAGTAAGTGCGCTTACGCAATCCATGAATGGTCTGGGAACTACTGAGTATCAAACAACTACAAAATATGCGGGATCTGGCGCAGCAAAAGTAATTTCGGGTCTGGATAATACCAATTTTACTCAAACCATTAATGTGGGTGATACTAATGATTACCTTCTGTCTGTCTATGCGTATTCTGATGGATCAGAGATAACCTCGGCTGATCTTGGTCTTTTTTATAACGACAGCGCTGTCGCTACTACATACGAAGATGCGGGCTCAGGATGGTACCTATTGACCGGAACAATTACGGGAGTTGCGTCTTCTACCGAAGTTGGCGTATCAGTGGAAGCAAATAAAACAATATATCTAGATGATTTTTCGCTTATAGGTTATGCAGAGTCGGGGGTATTAACCTCTTCCATTTTCAATACAGGCCAGCTTAGCGATTGGGAAACTCTAACCATCACTGGTTCTGGATCAACTATAGAAGCGCAAGTCCGCACTTCAAATACTTCGGACCTTTCAGATGCGCCGGCCTGGAATACATGCGATCCCATTACCTCCGGAGAGGATATTTCTACCAACAATTGCGTTTCCGATACAAATCAATATATCCAATATCGAATTAATATTACCAATGCTGACACTAGTACTACGCCGACCATTCAGAGTATCTCCATAGATTATGTACCAAGTGACCCTGATCCGCCAGAACTAAACGCTGCCGATCTCGCGGTAAGCGATATAGTTGATGAAACTGATGTCTGGGCTGCTATAGAACCTGTAATATCTTGGACGGCGGGGAATGATGAGGGTTCTGGATTATTAGGTTATTGTATAGCATTAGATGAGACAACGTTAGATACCAGCTCTCTTCTAGATCCAGAAATAACAGCTGGAGCGCTTGATGGGGTGGATGACGGCGTTGAAGAGGAATTTTGTCCATTTATCGCGACAAGCATATCATTAGACTTAGACGCACTAGTAGGTTTAACCTTGGTTTCAAATAAACAATACAATATTTCCGTCAAAGCAGTAGATACCGTTGGAAACATTTATACAGGCGATGCCAGCACATGGCAAGATTTAATTTATTTCCGATATGATGATACGGACCCGACCAATGTGGACTATATAACTACCCCCGGCGGTATTTTCGGGAATATAGATGACATGTTTTTTGAATGGCCTGATTCAGGAGCAGCCGCCTCATCTGATAATGAGTCAGGTTTGCTTGGTTGGCAGTATTCAATAAACGATTCGGGAACATGGAAAGGTACATCAACTCATCCAGTACTTGATGTTGACTACATATCCATCGAGGATGCCACGTACACATTCAATCTTTCAGATTTAAATGACGGAGATGAGATTGATTTAGGTTCAAATACCATATTTTTGCGTACAATCGACAAGGCGGGAAATGTAAGCGGTACAGTGTCCGGAGGTATCAATTTCGGTGGAGATGCTCCTTTTTTCGAAGATGATGATAGCGTCACAGTTACACCAAGTTCTAATACCGATAATAGTTTCGCGATATCTTGGCCAACCGCTATTACTACTGGTGAGACAACAATTGATTCATATTACTATATGATCAATACTACTCCGCCCTTTGATTTAGACACGCTTACAGGTAATTCAGAGTTATACATACCTACAACTTCTACTAGTGTTTCGGAAGGCAGATTAGAAGGATCTATACGAGGATCAAACACGGTGTATGTGGTAGCGGTAGATTCTGATGGTAATTATTCATCCTCAAATTATATAAGCGGAGACTATACACTAGACTCAACCATTCCTGATCCACCAGATAATCTATCGGTAGCTGATACTTCAATCAAATCAGAAAAATTGTGGAGAGTTTCGTTAACATGGGACGAACCTGCGTATACAGGTACCGGTGATCTAACATATATTATAAAACGCAAAGAAATCGGCGGAGCATGGGAAACAGTCGCGACGACAACTGGTTTATCTTATACAGACTCACCAGATTCTTCTGATCCATATTATTATAAAGTTGGCTCATATGATTCTTCAGATGAATCCATTGATAATCCTTCATATACAGGTACAGTGCTCATTACACCTGAAGGGAGCTACACCGAACCCGCACGACTTACCTCAGGACCCGAGGTCACAGATATCACCACAAAAAAAGCAGTAATTAATTGGACAACAGCTCGCGAAAGTGATTCAAAAGTACAATTTGGACAATCAAGCGGTAAGTATTTTGATGAAGAACCTTCCAAATCCGCCCAAGTGACCTATCACGAAATCAACCTCAACAACCTTATTCCCGGAACTAAATATTACTATAAGGCAAAATGGACAGATGAAGATGGAAATACTGGGAAATCTAAGGAATATACCTTTACTACTGCCGATCCACCTCAAATCGCTAATGTTACACTAAAACATATTGGAATTTCCTCTGCTACCTTAGTATTTACCGTGACTGATGCGACCCAAGCAAACGTAGTATATGGAAAAACCGCCAATTATGGAGGAATCAGTACTATGCTTACTTCTTCAGAAGAGTCCGAATATACAGTACAGCTTGAGAACTTAGAAGATAACACTCTTTACCATTATCAGATAACTCTTCTAGATGCTGAGAACGAGGAGTATATTTTTGAGGACCACACATTTACCACATTACCACGTCCCAGAATATCTAATTTACAGATCCAACAAGTGAAAGGCACGGCTCAATCAACACTCTTGGTTACTTGGGATTCAAATATTGAGATTAACTCAGTGATTAGATATTATCCTGAAGAGGACATTGCGGCTTCGCGTGAGGAGGTTGATACTGAATTTGTATCCGGCGAGCATAGAATGATATTGCGTGGATTAAAACCGACTACTCGGTATGCAATCGTTGCAAGCGGTAGAGACAAGGCTGGTAACGAGGCTGTATCTGATAAATATCTTTTGACAACCGCGACAGATACGCGACCTCCGAAGATAGAGGGTTTGAAGATAGAATCAAATATCGTACCCATCACCTCTGGCGCGACTCAAGATCAGACTGCACAATTAATAATCACTTGGACGACAGATGAGCCCTCAACAAGTCAGGTTGAATATGGTGAGGGTACTGCAAGCGAATACTCCAATCGAACGCAAGTCGAAAATAATTTGAAGTATGATCATGTGGTCATCATAAGCAATCTCAATCCATCTAGGGTTTATCATGTCCGCGCAGTTTCGACAGATAGCGGTTTAAATGTCGCTACCAGTATTGACCTATTAACCATTACCTCAAAGAAGAGTGATGACGCGCTAAGTTTAGTCATCTCAAACTTAAGTGAAATATTTAGATTTATAAATGAATAATCAGGCACGGTTATATGACACGCAAACTTATTGAGGCTAAAAATATTAGCAAATATTTTAAAGTCGGAAAAAACAATATACGGGTCCTTGAAAATATATCGCTCGATGTATTTGAAGGAGATTTCTTAATTATTATTGGTCCCTCTGGATGTGGAAAGTCAACATTATTAAATATACTTCTTGGGCTAGAGCTTCCCACTGGGGGTTCACTAACAATTGCCGACTTCAAAGTATATGAAAATACTACTGAGGATGACCGATCGGACTTTCGAAAACAGGTTTTTGGAATTATTCATCAGATGCCCTTGTGGATTAGATCTCTAAATGTCTGGGAAAATACAAGTATTCCCCTCATGCTTTTGGGAGAAGACGTAGAGGAATGTGAAATTAAATCAGTCATGAAGCTCCGTGAATTAGGAATTTCACAGTGGGCATATTATTCCCCTTCGGAATTGTCTGGAGGACAACAACAGAAAGTCGCTGTAGCGAGAGCTCTGATAAATGATCCCTCAATCATTGTTGCTGATGAACCTACCGGTAATTTGGATCAAGCATCGGGAAAGCAAATAGTCGAGATGCTTAAAGAATTGAATTTAGTTCAAAAAAAAACAATCATTATGGTAACCCATGACCTTTCTTATTTAAAATACTGCACAAGAAGTATTAATATGCTTGACGGACAAATTATTGAACAAAAAAAGTAATTTAGCATTAGTATCCGCATAAATGAATCGAGTTAGACAAATACAAACACAGATTGTAAATATTGTAAAAAGCAATTTTGCTATTGTCCAGCTAATATTGTTTCTTTTGTTTTATATTCCACTCAAAGGTCTCTTTAAAATCCTCGTGCATCTGCCGATATCAAACGATTATATAAATTCTACACGTAAAACTCTAAACAAAGTACGTCGAAGATTAATTAGACGGAAAGCAGGCGCAAACACAACATCTATTTCAAATCTCGTTGATTTGGCTTTGAGCAATATGACATATAAACTTCATCGAACTTCGGTCACGATAATTGGAGTGGCAATTGGGTTTGGAACAATAGTTACGCTTGTGTCAGTAGGCTTCGGTTTACAGCAACTAGTAATTTCTAGGGTAGCAAGATTAGAAGAATTACGACAGGCTGATGTTTACGTGAGATCAGGGAGTAATCTTTACCTTGATGATTCTTTTATCAATAGAATTCGTGAGCTTCCAAACGTTGTTTCGGTTATGCCGATGATATCTATTGTAAGTCGAATAGGTTTTGAAGGTTCGGTTACAGATATTGTAGCTTATGGTGTTTCCAGAGAGTATTTAGATGCAGCCGGGGTCAATCCGATTTCAGGCGAATTATTTCAAGATCCGGCAAGTGGCAGTGGTTCTTTAGTAGCAGATTCGGACGAACGAGAAGGTATCGTAATTACTGGACTTGATGAGCTTGAAGAAAATTCATCTGAGGAAATGTCGTCCCCCACTCCATCTACTATACAGACAAATAAAAAAGCAAATGGGCAAGTGATTCGCGAGATTAATTTTACTATTGAGCAAAATAGATGGATTAGAATTAGAAATTCACCTTCAACGCAGGGTAAAATTTTAGGTTATACCAAATATGTCCAACCCAAACAAACTGGAGAGGAAGTGTGGGGAGATTATTATCTTGAAGCTATTACGGATGATCCTAATTATGCGAGATGGATCAAATCGGATTTTAAATTGTGGGAGCAGGTAGGGAGTGAGTATAGGGAAATTTTGGATGAGGATGGCTTACAGGAAAATACCGAAGGGTATACCGCAGAGATAGGAATTATATCGATTGAGGATAGGGTATCAACAGCACATAGCATTTTTATGCTTCCAAAAGCCCAGACAATAACTCCAGAAGATAGATCAAATCAAGAGGGGGACGAATGGGTTTTTGTAGAGGGTGAGTCCGATAATGAAACCGCAGTGGAATATAAAATTGTCGAAATTCCTAGATCGGCATTGAGAAAGGCAATTGTTAATGAACCTTTATTAAAGATTATTAATGTATTGCCGGGTGAAGCAGTTGGTAAACAAATTCAGGCTAAATTTGTGTTAACTGGAGAATTAGCAGCAATAACTGCAAACTCTAAGATTGAGTCTGAGAATGCAATGTATAATATTGTCGGAGTTGTCTCGGAAGCTAATGTTCCATATATGTATGTTTCTATCGATGATTTGAAAGGCATAGGAATAGAACGTTATTCCCAACTCAAGGTTGTAGTTAGTGACGAGAGCGCATTACCTTTAATACGTAGTTCTATCGAAAGTATGGGTTATACCACCACTTCTGTGGCGGATACGGTTTCACAGATAGATGCTGTTTTTAAAACAGTTAGATTACTATTAGCAGTCATTGGTTCGGTTGCTCTTTCGGTTGCTTCGCTTGGAATGTTTAATACTCTTACAATCTCTCTGCTTGAGCGAATAAAAGAAATTGGTTTGATGAAGGCGATGGGCATGAGATCGAGCGAGGTTAAAGAGTTATTACTCACCGAGTCAATTATAATGGGTTTTCTAGGCGGTCTTGCCGGCGTAGTGCTGGGAATTGCTTTCAGCAAGTTGATTGAGCTTACGGTGTCCTTTATCGCAACGACTCATGGGGAGGGATATATACGTATGACTCAAACACCCTTCTTCTTAGTAGCTGGAATAATCACACTTTCAGTACTAATTGGTATACTCACTGGTATTTATCCTGCTAGACGCGCTCAGAAGATTTCTGCGCTTGACGCTTTACGTTATGAATAAACTTTCCCGATTGCGAGAATTATTGCCCTGAATAAATCAGAACGTTTCCATCTGGAAACCTAAATATATTTTCTATAATTTCACCCCGTAGAAATTCAACTAAAGCACTTCGTTTGTAAGGAGTCAGAATTGTATATTCTGGTTTGATAGTTTTGCGCATCTTATTTATAGTATCCGCCGTGTCATTACTGGTTTTGTATATAAATCTGTATTTAATATTGAGTTTATCTAATGCTTTTTTACTTAGATTAAGAAAGTGCAATGCTTCATCATCCTCTTCGATATTTTCTTCTACAGATTGCAGAATGTCTCTGAATTCCCGAATATACATAATCACAAGTGAACGATCAAGTGCTTTCCCATATCTAGAAGCAAATTCAAAAAGTTTGGGATCAAATTCATCATATACGGGGATAAGTATTTGACCTTGGGGTATATCTTTTTCAAGCTCAACTTCAAATCTAATCTTTTCACTTGGAGTCTGCAGATACTTTCTAAAGATGTAAGCCAGCAATAACCCTAGTAAAGTTATTGATCCACCGAACAAAGTAGCTAGTTCCTTAAAATACAAGTTTGTCAGCCATGCCACCAAGACAGATACACTCGTGATGATTCCGAGTAAAAACGATACAGAAATTTTATTATTTTCTCGATATTTGATTACGTCCATTCCAGTGGACGAAAGTACGAAAGCTCCCAAAAGTCCAAACGCATATAGCTGTCCTAGCAATGTTACGTCACCTTGAGTAGCAATAATTATCAGAATAGGAGGAATAACGGCAAGTGCTATTGCCCAGTGTGGTGTATCAAACGATCTATTGTGAATTTCAAAAAACTTAGGCAGGAATTTTCCTCTCGATAAAGCAATAAATACATGATAGGCTCCAATAATTGCTGTATTTGAGGCAAAAAGCAAGAGAATTGACGCAGTTAAGACTACTGCTAATTTAAGAGCTTTCCCTCCGTACTGTGCGCCTAGTTCAGACATGAATCGTTCGGAATATACCTTACCTTCTTCAACCTCAATTTCAAGTTTTAAGTATTCATTTTTAAGTTCGGTTCTCTTCTCTTCTGTTATCGTTGGGTCTTTTATTTGTAAGTCCATTTCGGCAAGTAAAGCTTCTCTTTCGTGTATTTGGCTGACAGATTCGAGAATTGTCTCTTTACCGCTTGGTATCTTAGCTGTCAAAAGGTTAGTTGAAAATAGTGTAAGTAAAGGAGATGTCAAGAAAATTGCTAAAACTACAAATACCATGGCAATTGTTGCAATTTTTCTTCTAGGTAAAGCCATAGCTGGAGAAAGTTGCGATATTGATTCCAAACCCGAAAATGCCAAAAAAGCACCGGCAAATCCAGTAAGGATTTGTACGGACGATAGGTTCGAAACTTCCTTTATGCTCGAGAAAACTATGTTCCATCCCTCGGGTCCTATTTGGGTAGAAACTGCAACTACTAAAACGACATCTACAATTAGTGCTGCTATTGCTACAAATGCTGAAACTGATGCTGATTCTTTGATGCCTACGATATTTAGAAATCCTAAGATCAATAGTCCAATAACAGCTCCCCATAATACATATTCACCCAATGGAATTACTGAATTCAGATAAGCAAAACCAGAAACTGAAGAAATAGAAGCGGTTAGAAAATAATCAACAATAATAAACATACCTCCTAGCAACCCAACCCATTCACCGAATGCATGTGTAGCAACGGTTACCACACCTCCGCCTTCTGGGTATTTATCAGTGATATCAATATATTTTATTACTAAAAGTACAAAGACAATGCTTGTTAGTATTACAAAAAGTCCTGCCAAATTTTGGACATCTCCAAACAGTATTCCAGGTACATAGTAAAGGCTTGTACCTATGTCGGCAAAAACTACTGCCCAGCAGAGAAACCAACTCAGTTTTTTCCCTGTATTTTTATTATTTGTATTTGTCATAATTGCTTAATATTAGGTAATTTGGCTATATTGTTGTTATATATGCACAGTGGCTATCTTACCACTATCTTTTTACAAAATCAAATAGTTAAGTTAAAAACCAAATTTTTTATTTAAAGCTTGTGATTGCTTGCATACTATATGTTTTTACTATTTAGTCACTTTAATAATTAGTTTGACAGGTATATATTATTTGTATATTCTATATTTAGTCTAGTAATATCTGCTCAAAGTTTCTAAGCATGACAAAATATTATATAAAGAGGCAACTAAATTCTATAGCGATATCAAATTTGTGTAAAGATTTGTTTGCCGAAGATAAGTAGAAATGATTTCCATCATACTTTGTCTTTAGATTTTTTAATTCATATCAAATTGAATAGTTCGGAACGCAATAACATTCTATTTTAACTTTAATTTTTTACTCATCCCGGTTACCCAGACAAACAAGAAAGTTTTAAAGTTTAGTATGACATAGATTCGATAATTCTATGTTATGAATTTAAATTATTTCTAATTTATAGGTTTGATGTTGGGTGAAGTTTGTAGAATGTGTTTAACTATTATGCTATATTAAGATATGGAGTAATTAAAATTTATATGTAATTTATTATTAATATTTTTAATCGTCAGTTTATTTTATTAGTTCACAGTTATGGTCAATCAAATCTTAAAGGCGAAAACCGTATCTATGTTGGTGTTATTGGCATTATTGTTCACTGTCATTTATCCAAGCTTTACTAAAGTACTCGCCTCTGATACAACAAATTTTCAGCAGACTATAAACGCCGGCACTTTGAGTTCGGATATTGTCGATGCTTCTTATGTAACTGTTGCAAGTCCATCAGTTACGATGTCTCCTGTAAGCGTTTCATTCAGTTGTCAGACTACGACGGGTACTTTTGGTACAAACTCGCAAAGAATATACGTATCAAATCCTGACGGTGCTGACGGTGGCTGGACGTTAACTGTTGCCGCAAGTAATACAACCGATGTCTGGGATAGCGCGGGTACAGATTTCGACTTTAATGATGCCGGAGGTTCGGGTTGTACTGATGGGGCTGATGCTGATAGTCTCGGAGGTCAGATGACAATTAATGCGGATGCCGGTACTTTAAATACTGGTCAATGTTCTGGCTGTGTTACTACTAATATAACTAAAGGTAGTTCAACAGCGTTTAGCGAGGGAACAGTTGATAGTATTACTTTACTAACGGCAGCGGCTGGTTCTGATGATGTAGGAGATTGGTATTTAACTGGCGCAACTGTGTCTCAAAAGATACCCTCTCAGCAACCCGCTGCTAATGATTATGACGTGAACATGGTGATTACAGCCACAGCTACTTAAGTCATTATAGTGCTATGAACTGGAATAAGTTTAGAATAGGTTTGTCTTTATTTGGTATTTTTTTGGTTTTTTTTTCTAAGATCTCGTATCCTTTTGCCTTGGAATATGGTGGGATAGGTGGTAGACCAGCAAATCCACAAGCTGATAATCCTCGTACTGAGTCAATCTTTATTTATTCCCTTTCGCCTGGTGCGGGAACTAATGACGGTGTTCAGATCATAAATAACACCGAATCCGAAAAGACATTGCTAGTATATGCGGTTGATTCGCTTGTTTCTTCAGATGGTGCCTTTGGATGTAAACAGTTTAGAGAGGAGAAAACAGGTGTTGGTAATTGGATAGTATTATCAAAATCTCAAGTAACATTGGCATCTAAAACTCATGAAGTTGTCCCCTTTATCTTATCTTTGCCTGAAAACGTAAGTGTAGGCGAACATAATGGGTGTATCGTGATACAAGAACTGAAGGCATTGGATGAAACCGAAAAATCAGGCGTGAGTCTTTCCTTCCGCGCAGCAATTAGAGTGGCTGTGACTGTACCTGGTGATATTGTGAAGAAGGTCAAGATCACCGATTTTAGCGTAACGAAGAAAGAAGATGGAAGCATACTTTTGCGTCCCGAAGTAGAGAACGAAGGAAATGTCTCGGTTGATGCAAACGTGAACGTGTATACTAAATATCTTTTTGGATTAGCTTATTCCAAATTAGGTGGTCGCTATCCGTTGCTGAGGGGCGAAAAAGCTAGTTGGAATTTTGAATTGAATAAACCCTTTTGGGGTGGATGGTACAGGTCATATGTAGTAATGGAATATGACGCCTCAACTCTTCGTGAGCTTGGTAAAGACTCGCTTGAAGAAATTTCAACTCTTGAATTTCCACCAATCTTCTTTTTCAGTTCACCTAAGCCAACCGCAATAGTAATTGAATTATTTTTATTATTAGGTATGGTAGTAATTAGTTATCAGATTTATAGAAAATACAAACAGAGAAAGTGGATAGCGAATACTTGGATTGAATACAGGTGCGAGACGGGAGATGATATTAATATGCTCGCTCAAAAGTATGGTGTGTCATGGAAATTGTTAACTAAGGTGAATAAACTTTATGCTCCGTTTTCACTCTCAGAAGGTATGCTTCTTCGAGTACCGAAAATTGAAAGCAAAAAGGCTTAGTTTGATTTCTGTTAACTTCTTATGAAAAACCAAAGTTATACTAAAGTTTTAATTGCTTACTCCAAAACGGTATTAATGGGTTTATGTTTTGCTTTTTTAGGATATGGGGTAGTGAGTTTTGTTTTTGCGGCAGCTCCGAATCCCGGACATACCTGGTCGGAATTAGGTGATGTAGCAGCTACTGTAACACAAGGCGGGACAGGACTTTCTTCCGCTTCACAAGGGGATTTGATATATGGTTCCGCTACGAACACTTTCTCCTTATTAGCCAAGAACGCGAGCGCAACACGATATATATCTAACACTGGAACCAATAATAATCCAGCTTGGGCTCAGATTGACCTGAGTAATGGGGTTACCTCTACCCTCCCAGTAGCAAATGGCGGGACTGGAGCTACTTCATTAACCGCTAATAACGTGATTCTTGGAAATGGCACTAACGCTGTTCAATTTGTAGCACCAGGCACATCGGGCAATGTCTTAACTTCAAACGGAACAACCTGGGCTAGCTCGGCGCCTACAGGAAAGCTTATATTAGCAGCTCGTACGCTTTCGTTAATAAATAGTGCCTTCTGCCATCCATCCGATGGAAGTTGTGTCTATAGCTCACCCGATCAAACGCTAGGTCTCATAATACCTTTTGCTATAACATTGAAGAGTTTAACCGCCATTATGTCATCCGCTCCAGCAACTAATACCACCTGCACGTTTACTATTCACAGTTCAACAAATAGCTGTACTTCATTTACATCTACTGCACTTACGTGCGCTGTTGTTGGAAATGGTAGTAATTATTCTTGTAGTATTACTGGACAATCGATTTCGTTAATCGCTGGCATATGTTTACGAATGATATTTACAGACTCTTCAGATTGTACTGGGAATGATTCGTGGGTAATTGAAGCTAATTATTGATTTTATTTACTATTTT
>JAYRWD010000017.1:0-3068 GCA_041918255.1 Candidatus Dojkabacteria bacterium | reverse complement strand
TGTTATAAAATTAAAACCCCAGAATAAAGTACTTGGTCCAAGCTCATGATCCAGGGTTGTAGTATATGTAGCTATCATTGGGATTAATGCATATTTGAGTGATAATTTTGCAGTGCCCGTGAGAGCTTCCCCAATCGGTTCGGTTGGGGAATTTTCTCTACGTTTTTTGAAGAAAGCTAACGAAGGCATGAATGCTGTTAAAAACCCAGCCAATGTTGGAAGTATAGTCTGATGGAAAATTTGTGGTTCCATTGCAAATTTGTATAAGGTCTAAACTAAAAGTCTCGAAAACTATAAGCTTTTAAGCTAGTTACTGAAAGGTTGTGCACGTTCTGGTAGTTGATTTATCACTGTGGCAGAATACCAATTATAACCACCCCCTCTAATCTACCCTAGACCCTAATTTATTATTCGAGTCGTGGATTTCCAAGAATAAGTGTTTTGACTCAAACCGCGGAAAAAGATGCAATTCCTTCGTAGACATCATCTTGTACTCTTTGCCCTAGATTGGTAAGTTCTCCCGCAAGCTGATTTGCTATTACCTCTGCTGTTTGTTCTATGAGTCTGTCTGCATCTTTACGTGTTGCTTCGTCGGGTACGTTGCATTCTCCATCTCGGTAATATCTACAGGCTGAAATTTTTTGTAGGAATGCCGCGGCCTTTATTCCTCTTCCTATCATCCAAAAATACTGTTGATTGGGATCTGTAAGCAACTCATCTGCTGATTTTGCAAGGTGTAATAACAGGGGACAGGGAACGTGTGTTTCCATTGTGAATTTAATTAAAATACAAATAATAAAATATTTTATCATATCCACCCCATAGTGTCAAACTTCTGTCATTTATTCCTTATACCTCTCTTGCCCTCTGAAATCCAATGAATTATATTTAAAATATCATGAAAAAAGCAATAATTGGGATCTTGGTAATATTTGCAGTTGCGCTTGGATTAATATTTCACGGCTCGTCATCCTTCAGGCGTTTAGCAAACCCAAGTAAAAACCCAAGACAAGAAATAAAATTAGTAGATAGAATTGAGATATATAATACAGATAGCAAGTACTTCGTCCTCGTCAGTAAATTTACGAATCCCAAAACCAACTATTCCCTTGAAGAACTTAGGCCAAATAAAATAGCTAAGACAGAAGATATAACCGGTGATTTTTCCGACTATATAGATGAAGTCATCACCGCGAGCCAGATAAATTCGAAGTTAGCAGAAAATTATTTAGTCCTCCTCTCCCCTTCGCAAGTTCTCCCTGAGTACAAAACAGTATTCGTAGAAGAACAAAATATCTGGTCAAAAAATTTCAATTCAGCAAATTATCCTTTCAAAGTCGAAAAACAGATTCAAGGAATTCCAAATAACAGTAATCTGGACAATGCCAAGAAACAACGCTTCTTTTTCGCAGGAGAAATAATACCAGCGCGAGCTGTAGATAGACTTTCGCTAAACGTAAATAATAATTACACATATCTCTTCGATGATTTGCGAGAGGATATTCAAGGAGCCGATATAGCAGTAGCTATGTTGGAAAATTCTTTCTTGGGTGATCCCACGCCTTGCACAGGCTGCACCACGTTCGTAAGCGATGACAGAGTGGCAACAGGTCTTGCCGAAGTCGGGTTTGACATCATCAGCACCGCAGGAAATCACGCAGGAGATGCCGGCCAGAAAGGATATCCAAATACCATAGAAAAGTTAAATTCGTCCGGGATCAAAACGTCCGGCACCGGAAAGACTATCGCCGAAGCTACGAAACCAGCTGTTTTTGATTTGGCAGATCGCAAGATAGGATTGATAGGAGCTGATGACATAGCGTACTTCTATTGGGAGCAAGATAACGACCCTGATGCTTATGGGACAAATACGTTCAGCAGCATTTCAGAAAATGGAGTTCTTTCGATCGATCAGTCAAAGTTAGAATTGATAAAGAAATATAAGGACGAATACGGGACTGATTATCTGGTTGTCTTCATGAGCTGGGGAATAGAATATACGAACAAGCCAACGATGCATCAGCAGGAGTTAGGGAGAGCGTTGATTGATAACGGAGCAGACCTTGTGATTGGAAGTCATCCGCATTGGGTTCAATCGATTGAGTTTTATCAAGGCAAACCGATAATCTATAGTCTTGGGAATTTCATATTCGATCAAACCCATACTTTACAAACACGTCAAAGCATAGCCGCTAATTTTTACTATTACGATGAAATACTGAAATCTATCGAACTAATTCCTTTTCAGACGTGCGGATATCACCAGACTAAAAATGATTTAACTTCGAAATATTTGGGTGGAGAAGTGACTTTATCCGAGGTAAAGATGATGGATGAAACAGATGGATGCATTTACTGGATGCCAGTTAAGCGGAATGTTGATAATTCGGGTTATCTAGACATTTTGGAGAGAGTCTTTGAATTTAGCATACCCTCCCCCTCTTAATCCAAGAGGAGAAATGAGATGTAGCGGACATATGAGACGCAAGCGAAGCTTTTTTCCTCCCCCTCTTAGTGTAAGAGGGGGATCTGAGGGGGTGTTACTTAAGAAATGCAAAACAAATATAACAATCCGGAGATAAAACTCATCCGCAAAATATTGCGTAATAATGCTACTCCTGAGGAGAGGTTATTGTGGTCGAAACTGAGAATGAAGCGTATGGGAGGGTACAAATTCGTTAGACAGTATTCTGTGGGGCGTTTTGTTCTCGACTTTTATTGTCCTAAGGCAAAACTAGCGGTTGAATTGGACGGAAGCCAGCATGATGAATCGAGGCAATATGATTATGACAGGGTAAGAACGAGATATTTGGAAGGTTGTGGAATCAAAATTTTAAGGTTTTGGAATTCAGAAGTAAAATATCAGATTGAAGCTGTACTTGATACGATTTTTGATAATTTGGACCCGGATAGAAGATGATAAATAGGTCTAACACCCCTTAGTCCCCTCTTAATCTAAGAGGGGAAATGAAATGCAGCGGACATATGAGACGCAAGCAAAGATTGTTTTCCTCCCTCTCTTAATCTAGGAGTGGAAATAAGATACAAAGGAAATATTGGGTACAAGG
>JAYRWD010000016.1:0-8976 GCA_041918255.1 Candidatus Dojkabacteria bacterium | reverse complement strand
GGTTTCTCACATTATTCTTCAGGAATTATCTGCTATTCGCAAGGCTGGTAAGGTAATGAAATATTTACGCCCAGATGGTAAATCCCAAACTACAATCGAATATAGTGATGAAAATAAACCTTTGCGTATCGATACGGTGGTTATATCCACTCAGCACGATGAATTTGTGATGCCTAAGGATAATGCCCCAGCTTCGAAGAAAAAAGCTGAAGAGGCAATGATTTCAAAAATCAAATCAGATATCCTCAAATATTTATTTCCTCAGGTACGCAAACGATTGCCGGCTAAATATCGCAAGATGCTAGATGCTGATATTCGACTTCTAGTTAATCCCACAGGAAAATTTGTGATTGGTGGTCCCCACGGAGATACAGGGTTAACCGGTCGAAAAATAATCGTAGATACCTATGGCGGTAAGGGCGCGCATGGCGGTGGCGCTTTCTCTGGAAAGGATCCTTCCAAGGTGGATCGTTCTGCGGCATATGCAATGCGCCATATTGCGAAAAATATGGTAGCTGCTGGAATTGCCGATGAGATTCTTGTTCAAGTTGCGTATGCTATTGGGGTTGCTCGACCAGTAGGTTTGTATGTGAATACCTTTGGATCGGCTCGCGTGAAAGATCCGGGGGGTAGAGTATTGAGCGACGGTGAAATTTCAAAGATTATAGGTGAACTTTTTGACCTTCGTCCAGCTATGATTATCAAAAGGTTTAAACTCAAAAATCCGATTTTTCTGCCAACGGCCACATACGGTCATTTCGGTCGTAAGCCTTACGTGGAAGAGGTTGAAATGTTAGAGGATGGGAAAAAAGTAAAGAGAAAGATTGAATTTTTCGCGTGGGAGAAGTTGGATTATGTGGAAGAGTTGAAGAAGAGGTTTGGGATGAGAGAGCATAAATAATATATTTAACTTTTAGTAAACCACCGGAAATGAATGTTAACCAGTATTTAGTTAATACATTAAAAAAAGTTGGCGCAGATAGCGTTTTTGGGATTCCCTCATATGTTGGCATGAAATTAAATATCGCCTTACATGAAGAAGGATTTAAATTTGTGTTAAATTCACACGAACAAAACGCCGCCCATTTCGCCGAAGGATATTGGCTTGCTACGGGTAAATTGCCTATTCTGTTACTTGCTCCGGGACCCGGGATCACGAACGCTCTTACTGGCATAGTAAACGCCTATGTCGATAGCGTTCCTATGGTAGTTCTTGCGGGTAGGCCGTTTGCTGGGGGATTGGGGAAGAATGAATATCATTCAAATACCGGAATAGGAAGGACGTTGGACGAAAGAACGTTGCTGAAGTCGTGCACAAAGGCTAGCTTTGTTATAGATTCAAAGGATAACGCTATTGCATATATCAACGATGCTATCAAAACCGCTTTAACGGGAAGACCCGGACCTGTTTCTCTCACAATTCCACCGGAGCTACAAACTGAAGAGTTGAAAATTAACAAGATCCCGAGAGTAGAATATCTTTTTATTCAAAACAAGAATATACCTGCAGATGAGGATTTGAAAGAGTTCGAGGGATATTTCCGTAACTCAAAAAAACCACTTTTTATTATTGGCAAAGAGTACCGAGATAAAGATTTTGGATTACTCCAAACCGTGCTATCCGACAATGCACCATATTTCACAACCTACGCCGCAAAAGGAAGGGTGCCGATTCTAAACAATTATTTGGGGACAGATTGGTATTGCAATTCTGATCATATAAGGCAAGCTTGCGAAGAAGCTGACTTGGTCATAGCTTTGGGCGATGACTTCGTGGCGTTTTCAAACCGAGTGTTCAGAAATGTTGTCGAGAATAAAATAATTCAAATCCATCCATATAGCGAAGAAATTGGGAGGGTTTTTAATCCATTGCGGGGATACTGTAGTGAAGCCACAGAATTTCTCAAACAGATTCAGAGTATCAAAAAGCCATGGAATAAATTACCTAAGAAACACCAAATTGATTCGAGAACTGGGGATTATCTACGAACTTTAACCAAACTTATTCAATCAGAGGTTACTTACTTTGCCGATGTGGGTAACGCAGGCTATCTTTCAATAAGTGATTTAGATCTAAACGTTAATCAAAAATTCTATACCTCGGGCAAATCCGGTGTCTGCGGATACAGCATCCCAACAGCAGTAGGATATTCTTATGGGAATCCTTCTGGACCAGTATTCAGCATTGCCGGCGATTTGTCTTTTCTAATGAATTTGCAAGAAGTAGCCTTGGTGCAAAAGTTTAAGACTAAGAATTCATTTTTCATCTTTAATAATCACTGTCCTCAAAATATTGAGCAGGACCAATTAGAGGAACATGGGTTCAGCGTACAGTGTGAAGTTCCGGAAATTAAGTATGAAGATTTTGCTAAATCCTTTGGACTGAAATTTAAAAAGATTGATTCTTCTAATGAGTTCGAAGAATTTTTGAGACATGCTGACTTTATGAGAGAGAATTACATTGTGAATCTTGAAATACCCAGAGGGGAAAGGCCTATCGTAGGGGGTTAGAGTAAGAATATTTTTACACAACGAAAGATGCTAACTTCTATCCGTAAATATCCATATCTGAAACCCTTTTATGTTTCTTCCTTCCTAGGCGAGCTCTATTTCATAATTCCTATTTGGCTTTTCTTTTACCTACGGATAATAAATTATCAGCAGGCGGCGCTTCTAACCATTATTCAGGCGATTACGTCGGTGATTCTTGAGATTCCAACCGGAGCATTTGCTGATCTATTTGGCAAACGTATTACATTGATTATTTCTTTTTTGGTTTGGTCGGTGACTAATTTCATGTATGTTTTCTCTACTAGTTTTAGTTTTTTCGTCGGTCTTGAGATAGTGAAAGGATTTGCTAAAGCTATGTATTCGGGCTCTTTTGAGGCTATTGTTTATGATACTATGGTTGAAAAAAATAACGAGGTAGAATATCCGGTTGTTGTATCAGACTTTACTACTTTATCTTGGATAGGTCTTTTTATCTCTGCCTATACGGGTGGGTTTTTGTATGAAATTAATCCCTTCTTACCATATATACTTACAAGTGCTGTATATTTTTTCATTGGTCTAATATTTATTTTTAAAGTCAAAGAACCGGGGCTTGACCTTGAAAAATATAACTTATCATTAAGTTTGTATGTGAAACAGAATGTTCAAGGATTCAGAGAACTGTTTAAGAATAGAGACATTACATTCTTGAGTGTACTTTTGATCACAATTTCGCTCGGATATTACGTTGCCAGTGAGTTTCTAGGATTATCTCAAGCTAAAGATTATGGGTTCACTCCGGGAAATATCGGAATTCTCTTTGGTACCGGCTATATCTTGAGCGCTATTTTTTCGCAATTCTATCCTAAACTTGAAAAGAGGTTTGCTCCACGGGCGTTGATAATAATATGTTCAGTTATTTTGATGTCATCATTTATAGTAGCAAACTTTGTCGGGGCGTTGGCTGGAGCATTTTTGATTCTAGCGCGGATTTCATCTTCAACAATATTTATCAATTTGAAGTCCACGCTTGTGAATAAAAATATATCGAGCAGAAATCGTGCAACGGCTCTTTCAACTATGTCTTTATTTGTAATTTTACCCTATTCGATTATTCTGATTTGGGGCGGAGGTTTTATAGATAGAACCTCACCTAATTATTTTGCGTTTATATGGGGATGCATTTTCACTGCGATGCTTTTCCTACTCTTTGCGTACAAAATTGCTATTAAATCAAATAAAGTTGACTAAGCCATAAGACCGTTAACTAGGGTTAGTTGAATGGGTAGGAATATGCTTGTGGTTGGGCAAATATTTGGAGTCAATAAAGAAGCTTATAATTTATTTCTAGCAGAAATACGGAACTTTCCACCAGCCTACTGGATTTACGAACCGATGGTTTTTGTTTAGATTGGTTAACATAACAATATCTTCAGCCGTTAGTTCAAAGTCCAAAGACCAAAGGTTTTCTTCAAGGCGCTTTTTATTTATGCTTTTTGGTATGACAGATGAACCTCTAGAAATTTCCCAATTTATCAAAATTTGGGCAGGCGTTTTTTTATATTTTTTTGCGATATTTATTAATACAGGATCATTTAATAAGACTGGCGAGTCTGCCTTCAATTTCCCAGGTGTTCCTAAAGGCGAATATCCCGTTGTGTGTATTTTGAGCTTTGACATAAACTGCAAAAGTTCGACTTGTGTATTATATGGATGAAGCTCAATTTGGTTTACCGTTGGTGGGATATTACAATGGGTTAGTAAATCTAAAAGGGATTGAGTATTAAAATTTGCTACTCCGATTGATTTCACTAGTCCGAGTCTAACCAGTTCTTCCATTGCTCTCCATGTTTCTTGTACTGGAGTTTTGTCAATTTGTGCAAAACCTTCTGTGTCTAGAGGTTCATTATCATTGCCGGGTACGAAAGCAATTGCCCAGTGGATAAGATAAAGGTCAAGATATTCGAGATTTAAGTCAGAAAGTGTTTTCTTGCAGGATTTGATTACATCATCAAAACGATGACAGTTATTCCATAGTTTGCTAGTAATAAAGAAATCGTTCCGTCTATTCATTTTAGTAGAGAAAATATTCCGAAACGCAACTCCGATCTCTTTTTCATTACCATAAATGCTGGCGCAATCGATATGTCTATAGCCTATTTTACATGCATACTCTACTGCTTCTTCAACAAACGACCCCTTGGCATTCCATGTCCCGAGTCCGATGGAGGGAATGTCACACCCGTTATTCAGATGGAAAACGCTTTGTAACAATGTTTTATCGTAATCATTTATATAATTATATCAATAACCACGACTGAATATTTTTTTTCTTATCGGCTTCAAATCTACGTTTATCCAAAAAATATTTTGAGCAATAATTGAGCTTCGGCCTTTTTTTGGTGCTATTGTTTGTTATCATTGCATATTCATATTTCCCATTAAAACTTTGCCTCATAGAACTAGTAAGTATTAAAAGGTAGTGAAATGGCAAAAATTGTTGATCTGCGAATGAGCGTTTATCTTGTTGATATTCTATACATGAAAATTTCTGTTTCATCATGAATGAGGTTGGTTAATCAGCATATCGAGACTTATTGCGAAATTTGACTTTGCGTGAGATGTTTAAGTTTTTCGAAAATGTCTTCGACTATTTTAACCCATTCATCACTCAGATCATATTCACTTAATTGTCGATTTCGGGTAATAATGTCGGTTAGGCGTGCGATTTCAGCTTTGAGCTTCTTCATATCGACCTCAAATCCGAGTTTATTGGAGATAGAAAGGAATTTCTCAAGTGTCTCCATTTCACCAAGTAATAATCCTTTGGGATAGCCTGAAAATTCATCAAAATATTCCAGACAAAATTCCGCTTCCTCAGTTGTTATAGTTCCTTTGGCGAGGGAAATTATCGATGATACGTTTTTCAAATAGTTGTCTTTTTTTTGCTGATAGCTGGCTAATTCTTTTTCATATTCCGCACTTTTTTTCTTGCGCTGAAATAAGATTAACAAGGGAATCACCACGATAAGTGCCAATGGAATCATGCAAGATGCGATAGCTAAGGGGAAGAAAACTTCTTCTGAAGCTCCCAGATGGATGAGGATAAAACTCAATGGTACCATAACTAATGCTTGAGAAATGGCAATTAGCAATACTCGGATTACTTTTTTGTTTGAAAGAATAAAAGGCTCTTTTGGCCTTTGAGGCATACGATTTCAAAATCTAGGTAAACGATAAAATCATAGCACAACATTTCCCCATTCGGACACTGTCTCGGTAATGAATTGGCTTGATGGCGCAAATAAAGGGATAGAGATAATCAATCGAGCGTTAGGTGAAATGCAAAGACGAATATCTGAAAATTTTCGGAAAGAGCAGAATAAAAGATATTGCCCCTTTCACCCCCTTCTATACGGACAATCCTGCCAGGCCGCTGATTATGTATTATGTCACGTGTCTAACAATCAAATTGCGAGGGAGTCTGACGGTTACTTATGCATAACGAGTATATATTATCAAAGAAGTACAAAAAGGTCAAATCGACTTATATAGTTAATTTTCTTTGAGTTAATACTACTGTTCCATATGGGATACAGGTAGTGTGTTTGTTTTTTGCGCATGGGTGTTAATAGAAAACGGATATTTGGGATATGAGCCCTTTCAAATTCTTTTAAATATGTTTTAAAATTGTTCATATTTTTCATGAATTGAACTTGAAAACTTCATTACGAGGGCGAAAGCTCCCTGTGTCCGCGACAAGGCAGTTATCGGGTTTCGCTGCGAAAGCTATGGAAAAGGGGAAAAAGGTTTACCAGTTAAATATAGGTCAACCAGACATCCCAACCCCTATAGCTTTCAAAAAAGAAATAGTCGAAAATTTCCCTGAGGTAATAAGTTATACAGATTCTGCAGGGATGAAAAATCTGCGAGAGAAGTTTGTAAAGTATTATTCAAGGAATGATATTTTTGTGACCGCGGAGGATATTATTATCACTACAAGCGGTTCGGAAGCATTGATGTTTGCTATTTACTCCTGTCTAGACGAGGGGGACGAAATTATTACACCAGAACCTTTTTACACAAATTACGCAACCATTTCTTTTGTTTGTGGGGTTAAGCTGCACCCAATACCAACACGAATAGAGGATAATTTTGATCTACCAGGTGTTAGTGCATTTGAAGATGCGATTACCGAGAAAACGAAAGCGATATTAATATCTAATCCAGGGAATCCTACTGGGAAAATATATCCTGAGGAATCGATTAGAGAGCTTGGAGATGTTGCAAGGAAGCACGGGTTGTTTCTAATTAGTGATGAGGTATACCGAGAGCTCTGTTATGGACAGACTCCTCATTTTTCCGTAATGAGGCTTACAAATATGCTAGATAATATTGTTTTAGTTGATTCTGTAAGTAAAAGATATAGCGTTTGTGGTGCAAGAATTGGTTGTATTGTTTCAAAAAACAAAGGGGTTATGGAGGCATCTTTGAACTTAGCTAGATCAAGACTCTCTTCGCCAATGCTCGAACAAATTGGAGTGATGGGTTTATTGGACTCTGGAGATTCATATTTCGAAGAGATTAAAGCGGAGTATAAAAAAAGAAAAAATGCTGTTGTTGAGGTTTTGTCGCAGATTCCAAATGTTGTTATTCCGAAAGTCGATGGAGCTTTGTACATTATTGTAAAACTTCCCGTAGATGACGCAGTAAAATTTTCCACGTGGCTATTAACTGATTTTGATATTGAAGGAGAAACTACGATGCTCGCTCCGGCTTTGGGTTTTTATTCAACCCCGGGTAGGGGAGTGGATGAGGTGAGAATAGCTTATGTACTTAAGGAAGAGGAACTACGAAAAGCATGTAGGATTATTGTGGAGGGGGTAGCGAAGTATAGGAAATCGGTTATGAAGGTTTGATTAATATACAAAACTTGCAGATAAATAACTTTCAATTGGTCTTTTGTTTCTATGAACGCATAGAGGTGATCAGGGGAACATAGTTCTGTTGGTGTTTTGTATATTAAGTTTCAGTCGTTGGTTCTAAAACAGCACCGTTTAGTATAATCAAATATTACTTATTCTTTATTTCTATGAAACTTTTTGTATGGGATTTCCATGGGGTCCTTGAGAAGGGTAATGAGTACGCTGTGCTTGAAATCTCGAATAAGGCACCAGAAGAATTGGGTTTTCATCAACGTTTAAGCATCGATGATTGTCATAAATTATACGGACTAAGGTGGTATGAATTTTTTGAGTATTTACTTCCAAATGAACCACATGAAACCCACATTCATCTTCAGAGTACATCTCTCTCAATATCAAAGCGTATGCCTGAAATTGTTACAAAGCATATCAGACTTAATGATTTTGCAGGTGAAGTACTAGATAGAATACATCAGGTCCATTCACAGATTCTGATCTCGAACACTCAACCTACTCACCTGGAGTTTTTTATGAACACGGTGGGTATATCGCGATATTTTAAACAGAAAGCGTTCGCAGCCGATAATCATAGAAAGGATTTAATAAAAACTAAGATAGATATATTAAAAGAGTATTTAAATAAATGTGACGAACCCTATGATTCTGTTATCATAATTGGCGATTCTCCAAATGATATGGAAATGGGGAAAATATCTAAAACAAAGACGTATTTATATTCACGTCCAGACAGGGCATTTCGTTTATGCGAATCAAACTATCGAATTAACGATCTTAGGGATATCTTGAGGGAGATATAGTTAAATGCTTAGACTTTATACGAAACTATATTTATTATGTCACCCTCGCTCGTCCGCTTCTAGTGGAAGCTCGCCGAAGGGTGAGGATACAATGTTGTCGCACTTCGACGAGCTCAGTGGGACACTCTTTTGTCAGCTTTACTGGGTTTTGTATAAATTCTATAAAACTGGTTAGCTAATACTTCCACAAACAACGACTATGTTATCTGCATAAGAGATTGATTACAAGCAGGCAGGTAACTTGCTTAATCAGATTTTCGATATACGTTCGACTCTTAGTACGTTTTATCGCGTATTCATGCTGTTGGGCTTCGGCTTTGGAGCTATGCTGCTCTTTGTAAACGAGTTCCCAAGGACTACGATTTTTGGTGTATTTTTCTCTGTTCTCATTATGCCTGAGCAAACGTTCTTCGATATTAGACGTATGGCCTATGTAGTATTTTCCTGTCTTGAGAGACTTTAAGATATATGTGAAGAACATTTAAATTTTGTGGCGGGACCGACCGGGATCCCTGTCTGCCTCAGGTAGAGAACCGGCAACCTTTCCGACGAAGTCGGAATGCTCCCTGCCTGCGCAGGCAGGTAACTTGCTTAATCAGATTTTCGATATACGTTCGACTCTTAGCACGTTTTATCGCGTATTCATGCTGTTGGGCTTCGGCTTTGGAGTGGAATCTTTCCTTGTAAACAAGTTCCCATGGGCCACGATTCTTAGTGTATTTTTCTCTGTTCTCATTATGCCT
>JAYRWD010000015.1:0-30150 GCA_041918255.1 Candidatus Dojkabacteria bacterium | reverse complement strand
TTACAAACATTTATTTATTTTATTGAGAGGTATACATATTACTTACAAACATTTATTTATGCTCCTCATTATCTTAGGAGTCGTTTTTTTTGTTTTAAAGAGATTTATTAAAATATATGAGCGAGCTACCGGTGAGGTTTATGATATTCGGGATTCAGTCCAAAACGCGATTGATCAAGGTCGGGTACGGGTTATGAATCCAATTTCAGGACATTATTATTATATTTTCAGTCCATTTGATGTGCTAATCAATAATGGATACTGCGGAACTATTTCTGGGGATGAACTATTGCTCAACTCAGGTGATATATCTAGATTAGGTACATGCTTCGTGAATGATTTGGGTACGTTTTCTATAATCGAAACTAGTGTTCAGGTTCCTGGAAATTATCCTGACATCAAGAATTCCGAATTTTTTGTCCATGAGTATTTCCTCACAATCGATGAAAATATAGAGGAAATCACCCCAATTGCAACACCTTTATCTGCACAGGAAACAGGTACAGGTGAGGTATTAGGTGAGAATAATTATAATGAAGTCGCAGATTATACTTATAACCTTCCGATAGATCCAGACATAACTGACGAAAACGAAGAGGCCGAAAACGGCTTCGAACCAGTTTCCACAGAACAATCTGAGGATGAAAGTATTTTCGATCAGTCAGAAAACAGCCAACCAGATGGTTCTATTACAAACTCTGGGGCAGTACTATAAATTTATTCTCGAATTAAACGATTGAGTGATTCTCATAACCTAAATGTTAAAAAAGTTTTGCAAAACTATAGTAATTGTTTCATCTAGTATCTGCTTTAGTTTGAATTTATCAAATGTTGTGTTGGCTGGTACATTGAGTTGTACTATAGATACAACTTGCGTAGGGGGCACGGTAGTTATGAGAATGTCTGGAACCACAAATGCTCACGCAGAACTTCCAAACCAATCAAATTATGCTAACCTCCTATGCTGTAGTGGAGTCGCTGGGCTATCAAATAATTGCTCCGGGACGCATGTGGTGGTAGCAAAACTCTCGTCTACAACAAATGCCCATGTAGAGCAAAATGATCAATCTAATTATGCAAACGAAGCCTGTCTTTCAGTCGCAAACGGGAGTTCAATAGCCTTAGCTTATCAAGATACAAATTGCACCGGCTATGACACTACCCTTGCATCTTTATCCGCTACAACAAATGCTCACATTGGGAATTCAAGCGCTTATACGAAAAAAATATGCGCAAGTGCAACAGCAGGTTCGCTTACCACAGATATAGTTGACTCGCTGGGTGCGACAGTAGCAAGTCCTTTCATAGATATGGATCCAGTTTCATTCAGTTTTGTACCCGAGACTTCGACAAGTGTTTTCGGGACATCAGATCAAAAAATTCGCGTCACAAACAACTCAATCAATCCACAATGGACATTAGCCATAGCAGCTACTAATGGTGCTACTGCTGTATGGGATGACGGAGGATCAAATAGTTATGATTTCAATGATCCTACCGCGGACACTGAAGATGGTCCGGATCTTGATGCCAAGGGAGGACAGTTATCTTTCAGCCCCGCCATTAGCGTTATAGTTCCCCAAGATGGGTGTTCTCTCACAGGTATCACCAGAGGTTCTTCTTCAGCATTTAATGAGGGAGTAGTTGACTCAATCACTTTGCTTTCGGGAGGAGCATCTGCCGAGACAGCATGTTATTGGGATTTAACAGCAATAGGCGTCTCGCAAGCCATTCCATTAGAACAGCCTGGGGCAAATTATACTATAGATATGACAATTACCATCACCGCGATTTAAGTTTTAAAATATTGAGTTGGCAGGCATATATCACCTATTTCAAATTAAATTAAAATATATATTTTTTTTATCAATCGTATTACTTGTTTTGATTTCAGGTTATTCAAAAATTACAAATGTTGTCGCTGAGCAGTCAACAAATTTTACTATATATATTAACCCATATTGCGGAAATGGAATTGCTGAGTCAGGGGAACAATGTGATGATACGGATTTGAACACCAAAACATGCCGAAGTTTAGGTTACAAGACTGGTGAATTAACCTGCAATTTGGACTGTACTTATAATAGCGCGCTTTGCTCTGGACGAAGTGGTGGTGGAGGAGGCGGTGGAGGCGGGGGTTCCGCGAAAGCTAAAATTCAATTCTTAGGAAGGGCCTATCCTGGAAGTACAGTTACACTTTTGAAAGACTCAATTATAATAGCGCAGACAATTTCAGGACCAGACGCTAAGTTTAGTATAGCCCTATCCAACCTGACGAAAGGTAACTATATGTTTTCTATTTATGGAGAAGATATCAATAAAACAAGGTCCGCTCTTCTAACTTATTCCGTGAATTTAAGCGCTGGAACGACAATAGAAATAAGCGGGATCTATATCGCCCCTACAATCTTGGTAGATAAGTCCCAAGTAAAGAAGGGAGATAATCTAGCAATATTTGGTCAGTCTTCTCCCGAAAGTGAGGTAACAATTCAGGTAAACTCACAGGAAACAATATTCGCTCAAACAAGTTCTGATGAATCTGGTGTTTATCTTTATAACTTAAATACGACTCCGCTGGAGATGGGCCAACACTCGACTAAATCAAAAGTGATATTAAATAACGAAGTATCGAATTACAGTAATTTAGTAAATTTTTTAGTTGGAACTAAAAATGTTGCCTCGCAGCTTCCTGCAAATGTCCTAAAAGGAGACTTAAATCTAGACCTAAGAGTAAACTTAATTGACTTTTCCATCGCGGCATATTGGTATAACAGATCTTTGAGTGAAGAGTTCAAACCTATCGAGACGAGCGCATTGAATTCTGACGCCAGGATAGATTTGTCCGACTTTAGCATAATTGCATATTATTGGACTGGTTAACGATGAAAAATTACAAAAAACAAAAAAGTGTTCTTATACTTATCTTACTCTTTGTAGCCTCGGGTTTGCGAATATTATTGACACCAATATATGCTACTGAATTAAAGTTTAATACTGAGAATTCAGATCAGTTATACGTAGGAGAAGAAAATTGTGTTAATTTAAGCGTTGATACTCAAGATGATACTATAAACGCCATAGGTGGCCGAATTAAGATATTACAGGGCATTCTGGATGTACGCCGGATTGAGACAGGTAGTTCAGTTATTACCCTATGGATCGATAAACCACGAAAGGATGGAAATAATATACAATTTAGCGGAATAGTTCCTGGAGGTTTTGAGGGAAAAGAGGGTAAGATTTTATCTTTCTGCGTTATACCTCAACAAGAGGGAAAAGTAGAATTTATTACAGAAAACATTCAGGCATATTTAAACGATGGAAGTGGAAAGGTTATAGAAGTTACAGAAGCATCTTTGACAAGCTTTGTTAGCTCAGGTCCAAAGAAACTGAATAGTTTAATTGATCAGGATATAGATCCACCTGAGGATTTTGACTTGATTGTGACACGTGAGAAATATTTGTATGCTAATCGTTGGACTTTAATATTTAACGGACAAGATAAGGGGTCGGGAATAAATCGGTTTGAAGTTTTAGAGAATAAAAAAAAGGAATTAAAGAGCGGTGATTGGCATCCAGGCACCAGTCCGTATCTACTTGAAGATCAATCGCTCGGAAGTTGGATATTCGTAAAAGCAATCGATAATTATGGAAATGAATTAATAAAGTCTTTACCACCAAAAGTTATTGAAAATAAATTCCCGATTTATGAAATTTATGCTATTGTGATTTTGGATATTTTGGCTATATATTTGTTATTTATATATTTAAAGTATCGTCGGAGGTCATTATCTAGAAGGGAGCAAGTACTTAGTTAAATTGTGCGTAATATATGGTAATAAATTTATGTTTTTTCTGAAATTGCTGATGGATATGCAAGCAAAATTTTTTAAAATTTTTTTAAAGATACTATTTATATTTGCCCTTTCGGGAATTTTTTATCCAGTCACGATTCGTGTAGCCGATGCTGCTACCCTTCTTTTTTCACCTTCTTCCGGAAAATATGAAGTGGGAGATAACTTTGTACTTATTGTACTCTTATCTTCAGCTGACCAAAGCGTCAATGCGGCTTCGGCTGAAATCACTTATCCGAGTGATAAACTGGAGATAAATTCGTTTTCAAAAACTGGTTCAATTTTTACTTTGTGGGTTCAGGAGCCTGCTTTCTCAAACGCTCAAGGTAGCGCAAGCTTAGAGGGAATTGTGCTAAATCCAGGTTTTCAAGGAGCTTCCGGAAAGATAATTAGCTTTAATTTTAGAGTTAAAGCTGGAGGAAATGCCTCGATTAGTTTCCGTTCTGGCGCGGTTTTAGCAAATGATGGCAATGGAACAAATATTCTTACTGGCATGGGAGCTTCGAATCTAATACTTGGTACAGTTGAAACAACAGGTAATGAACTAATGCCAAATACCAATGCACAAGTTTCGCCAGCGGCTCCTATAATCTCTTCGGTAACCCATCCCAATCAGGAGCTATGGTACACTAACCCAGACGCTACGTTCTCTTGGAGTATTCCGCCGGGAGTCACGGAACTTAAATTCGGATTAAACGCTGACTTACGTTCAGCTCCATCTAGTGCAACTACGCAATTGGTAAAAATCAAAGAATTTAAAAGTTTATCAGATGGAGTATGGTATTTTCATTTACAGTTTAGAAATCAATACGGATGGGGGCAAGTAGCGCATTATAAAGTACAAATTGACAAAAGTACTCCCAATAAGTTTGATATAGAGTTGTTTGAAAGAAAGGTAAATACAGCGTCAAGTGTAAAAGTTGGGTTTCAAGTTGAAGATAAAGTTTCGGGTATTGACAGAGTCGAGGTTGAGTCTGAAAATGGTGAGAAACAGACTTGGGTGCATACGCCGGATTCAAAGATATTTGAAATTACACAATTGAGTCTAGGGAATAATGTTTTGACGGCTAAGGCTTTTGATAAAGCTGGGAATTTCCTTACCAAGTCATTTGAAATTGAAGTTGAACCACTACAGAGGCCTGAAATTACCTATTATTCGGATGTACTTGATCCAAGGGATGTTTTTGTGGTTCGAGGTAAAACATATCCTGGTTTAAATGTAAATTTAACATTGATCGATGAAAGCAAACGTTCATTAAAATTTTATGGAATAAGTCATGATGATGGTTTATTTAGTATTGTGGCGGATCAAAAGTTAGAAAACGGGGTTTACTTATTTACAGTAGATGTTTCTGACTCACAGGGAGGAACTAGTTTACCTACAGATCCCATTTCGATATTAGTAAAGCAACCAACTCTTTTGAGGATTGGTTCTATTGCTTTTAACTGGTTAGTTGTTTTCGTACCTTTGTTTGTTTTATTTGTGTTTGTAATTGGTTTGGGGTTTTATGGGTGGCGCAAACTTCTAATATTGCGAAAGGGATTGAAACAGGGTTTGTATTTGACTGAAAAAACCATAGATGATCAGCTTGACCAATTAAAGTCAAGACTTTCGAGGCAGATACAACTATTAGAGACTGCGAAATCAAAACGAGAGCTTACGGAGGAGGAAGATAAAATCATTGTGGAATTAAAAAGAGGTATTGCCAAAATAAAAGCAACCATTGACAGAGATTTCGATGAACTTGAAAAAACTACTGAACGAGATTCGGTAGAAGAAGATGATGATGAAGAGGATGAAGCTAATACATAATTAAAATTTGAGGTTGAAACTGCAATTTATTTTTTAGGTGGCCAGGGAATAAATATACTGGTTTTTTCTTTATAAGGACTGTATGCTGGGTTTTCATTCATTTTTTTTTCAAGTAATGGAATACCTGAGACTTTGATGATTAAGAAAGAAATAAGGATAGGACTGATAAGTAAAAGAATGGAATAAGGTGTGTTAGTATTAGCAAATAGATATATGCCCCACCAAAGAAGCACTTCACCAAAATAATTGGGGTGTCGGGAATACTTCCAAAGTCCAGTTTGTAATATTTCGCCTTTGCTTTTGGTTTTCCGAAATTTCGTAAGTTGCCAATCACTAATAACTTCGAACGAAAAACCTATTATCCAAAGCAGTAAACCAAGAAGAACTACATAATCGTTTTGTTCGAATAATCGTCGGTAAAATATAGCATAAACAGCAGGGAGAGAAATCAAGAGCATAAAAATGCCCTGCAACAAAAATACTTCAATATATGTTTTTAGAAAAAAATTATTTCCCCACCCTTTTTTCATTTGCTCATATCTATAGTCTTCGGATTTGTCTTTGTTTCTTAGATAAATGTGAAATGATAGACGTAATCCCCATATTACGATTAATATTGCTATCAATGTAGCTTTGTCGTTCAATGGATAAGAAAAAAATGAAGTGATAAGAACAATCATTACAAAGCCTAGCCCCCAGGCTATATCAGCTAGATCGTTTCTACGTTTAACAAATGAAATTACAAACCACAAACTCATGTATATCAAGACAGCGACGCTTAAGACTTTATAAATTTGTAAGAGATACGAAAGATTAAGCATAACTTTGTTTTAAGTAATTAGAGCCTTGGTTATCAAAACACTTGTGAAAGCAATAATCGCAGTGAGAAAAGTTCCCCAAAGCAGATCAATGATGGTAACGATAAGTGGCCAATCCTTTAGGGTTGCTTGATTGGTAAGGTCATACGTTGCGTAACACACAAGTCCATATAATCCGCCCATAAGTAAAAGCTGTAAATAATTCCCGTTTGATTTAATATTTGGTATGGTTACTAATACAACTAATCCTAGTATGTAGATCAAATAAAAAAATCCAGCTGCAATAAAATTTGGATTGGTGGCCATCAAATGACCGATCTTTTCAAGGTAAAGCCTTTTTGCTATAAGACCGAGCCATATACCATCTAATAACAACATAGATAGTAGAGCTGAAACGTAGTTTAATAGGTAAGTTTTCGTCATAGCTACATTTTAAGATTAGTAAATAAAACAGATAATTTATTTGTTGATTAATATCCTTTGTCCAATAGTTCTAATGCCTCCAGTTTCAAATCGATTGCATTTCTAGCTCTTAGGTAAGCAATGTTAAAACGCAAAATTTTGTTGTCCGTTTTTTCTTCATAAGTAGGATGTAACAATGGCGAAGCGATATCCCGCTGTGCATCTAAACTCAACTCGTCAAAGTTCTTAAGTATGGTTGGTACCGCATCCGCAGAGAGATAGTGTACAAGGTAATAGCTGTCTAACTCATGACCGGCTTTGTAACGGTTGATATTATTCTGTGCTATATAAGCTTCGGGATTAATTAAATTCAAAATAAACACATATCCAATGATACTTGCCATTACACACATAGTAAATTTTTGTGAAGTTATTCCGAATATGAGTTTCCACAATAATATAGTGAATAGAACACCAAGTAAGAGTATGAAACTATGACTAAATATTCGCAAAACAGTAAAACCGTAAGCAGTTTCGTACAGATAAAGCCTCATAGAGGAGGATAGCATTATAATTCCTGCTTGTAGAATCAGTACAATACTTAAAATTATGAAAGAACGCTCTCGATTTTTTCCTTTTTTTACAATTAAGCTTTCGATTATATTTATCAAAAAGAATATAATAAAAGCAACCAAAATCAACTCAAAGAAACCCTTTCTAGCGTATTCGGCATAGGTATATCCGGCAGCATTTATATTTGTATTTCCCCCAAAGAAGTAACGAAATTGGATAGCAATAAACGCTAAAAATAACACAATAACTGAAGAAATAATAACGTACAAATATTGATGATTTGGTAAACTATCAGTTACCTCTTTGTTAGGTTGCTGCGATTTTTCATAGGCAGTAAAAAAACCGTATCGACCAGTCAGCGCATAGGAGAGCGCGCCAATAAAGAAACAAGAAAAGAATATCGTGGATATAAATTTAGCTATTGATATGAGAGAGAGCTCAATGTGAAAGATACTGTAAATAAAATTTTTAAATATAGGATCCGCAGAGCCCAATAGCATAATAAATACAAAAAGTATTGGTATCGAAAGCAGTAATCCTTTGACCAATTGATGGCTTATTATTGAATTCTCAAATTTTCTTTCTCTAAGTGATTTAAAAAATTCATTAAGAGCATCTCCAAGAGGTAAAAAGTAAAGCAAAGGAGTAAGTGGGATTAAAAGAAAATCCTGCAAAGTCATATTTTTAAGACTTGTATTATTTAGCGAGGAGGTGAGTAAAATGAATAAGATAGCAACAGTAAGGATATTTAAGAAGATAAGTAAAAAGCTTGCTCTGAGTGTAAACATTAAACCGAATAGGATCATTAGAGCGATTATATAACTGTTCTCGTGAGTAAGTTTTTTCCCAATCAGCTTGATCAGGATAATGATAATAAGGGCAATTAAAATAATATATAGGCTTAGTCCAAAGCCGAAATAAAATAGTTTATTTATTAGATATCCAAGTGCTACAGACCCAACAAGAATAGCCAGATTTGAATCAATTTTGCTCATGTTAAGGTTAATGAATTAAATTAAACTTTTGTGTTTTGAAGTTAATATTACAACGAATGATCACTCATATCCTTACGCTAAAGCTTTTTCAGTTCTTCTGCTATAACTTTCATAAGATCTTCAATTCTAATTTGCAGTTTTTCAAAATATCTGGTGTTTGGATCAGATTTTATATCCTCGTGTATTTCATTCTCATGAGCCACGGTTAATACAAAAACCGGGACCGTTTTGTACCATGCATCTTTTGATCGTAAAAGTTTTAGAAAATCAAGACCATTTACTTTTGGCATTCTTATATCCAGCAGTATGAGGTTCGGTTTAAGGGTATTTAAAAGATTGATGGCACTTTGACCATTTTCAGCTTCAAAGACGATGTAACCCTCTTGACTTAAGCGTGTGCATAAAATACGACGATAAGCGTATTCATCTTCGACAACTAGTATTGTAAGAGGTTGATTGAGGTCTATGTCAATAAAAATAATAATTAATCTAACTTTTTAGTTCCAGCTCTTGCAATCATTCCTGAAAGAGGAAACGAAACACCAAAAAGAGTATCTTCACCCTGCTTTGAGCTGAACCATATTTTCCCACCGGCACTATCCACAATTTTTTTGACAATATAGAGTCCAAGTCCATTCCCGTCAGGATCCTGCTCTTGAGCATTGCTAGCTCGATACATTTTACCGAAAATCTTATTCTGATCATCAATTGGTATCGGGCTTCCGTTATTCTCGACAGTAAATACTATTTCTTCATTTTTGATCTCTAACTTTACTTTAATAACGCCTTTCTCTTGGGTATATTTTATCGCGTTTGAAATAAAGTTCTGAAAAATTATTCTGAGAAGTCTTGGATCGGCAGATACAGATTGCAAATTTGAAGCATACAATTTTGTGAGAGTATGCTGTTTAGCCTGCCGACGTGGTTCCATTTCGAGTATGACTTCATCGCATAACGAAGCAAAGTCAACTGGTTCGGGTTCAATTACAAAGACTCCAAGATCTAAGCGTGAAATGTTTAAAAGACTACTAACCAGGTCAGCCATCCGTTTGTTTAATGTAAATACTTCTGAAATAACTTGCTTCTGTTTTTCATTAATTGTCCCATAGTCACCATTTAGAAGCATTTCAATATCCCAATTAATTGCTCCAACCGGAGTTTTTAGTTGATGAGAGGCAAGAGATACAAATTCAGTTTTTTGACGGTCAATTTCGGCCTCTTTTGTTATATCCCAATTAACTCCGATCATGCGTTCAGGATTATTTTGAAGGTCTTTAATAACTTGTCCATAGGCTCGAATTGTATGCTCTGAGTTGTCTGGCCATATAACACGAAACTGAGTGTCAAAGGTCTTGGTCCCTTCAAGTGCCATTTTTATTTCCTTATCAGAGCGTTCCCTGTCTCCAGGATGTAAACCATTTTTCCATGCTTCATACGCGCCACTAAAATCTTTTGCTGTGATTCCATATAGTTTGTACATCATTTCATCCCAAATCAAAGAATCTTTCTTAATATCCCATTCCCAGACACCAATATGCGCAGACGATGTAGCCAAATCAAGTCGTCTATTTAAAGAGATGATCTTATCGGCATATTCTTTTTTCAAAGTTATATCTCTGGCGCTCGCGTAAATTTTATTTCCATCAGGTTTCGCGTTCCATTCAAGAAGAATGTAACCTCCATCTTTTTTTCTGTACCTATTTGTAAAATTGACCGTAACTTGTCCAGCCTTGAGTTTTGCAATCTCCGATTGAGTTGACTCATGATCATCTTTATGAACAAAGTTGAGAAAGGGCTCGGTTAGTAGTTCTTGCTCATCAAAGCCCAAGATATTTGAAAAACTAGGATTGATCTTTTCAAAGTAACCATCGGTATTGGCAATTGCCATAAATTCGATAGATGCAGAGAAGAAATTATCCAATTCTTTTAAGTTTTGTCGTGCTTGTTTCTCCGCGTTGCGAATTTCTGAAATATCTTCTTCGGTGGCAAGAAAACCTACTATAGAACCTTTGTCATCTCGAAGTGCAGAAATATGTGCGGAGGCGTTGTAAAGTTCACCGTTTTTTCTTCGATTTACTACTTCAGTTGTAAAGGATTTCCCAGATTTTTTTGTTTCCCATAAATACTCGTAGAATTCATGTGACATTAAACCTCCCCATAATCTAGGTGTATTTCCTTGCATTTCTTCAAGAGTAAAACCCGTTATTCTCTGCGCTGCCTCATTGGCAAAAATTATATTACCATTTTCATCTGTTATGACTATATGGTTTGTTGAGCTTTCTATAAGCTGGGACAAAAGAAGTCCTCTTTTGCGCGAAAATTCATTTTCTTCCGGAGAGAGTTTAATTTTGCCCTGTTCGAAAAAGCTTGAAAGCGTGAAGACATGTGTAGAAGTTGGATAATTACCTTCAAAATGCATTTGATTCTCAAAAACCCCCTCCGTTGAAAGTAACTGATGTGCAAGGTCGATAAACCCTTGAGATCCGCATATATAGAAAACACAGTTTTCTTTATCTTGTAGATTACGAATATAGGACTCAAGTAATTTTGAGCTCTGTATAACTACTTTTTTGTTCTGTGTTAGGTCATTTAGGGACAACAACTCATCTTTCAATATTATTCGCTCTTCAACATCTTCGTTGTATATCATGGTAACTGGTCTAATATCTGATTCAGTCTTTAAATGTCTTAACAGACTCAAGAAAGGTGTAATACCAGTACCACCGGCAATTAAAAATAGTTTTTTGGACGGATCAGAGGGTAAAGTGAACGCAAAACCAAAAGGTCCGATTACTTTCACCTCCGATCCATTTTCCAATGAAAGAAAAGTCTTTTTGTATTGACTTGGAGTTGATCGAAATATAATTGATAAATCGTCTTTATCAGATGGAGCCGAGGATATTGAAAATGCTCGCCTGTTGCCTCTAGGATCGTCAATTGCGGAATTCATCAATTCTATCCAAATATATTGACCTGGTTTAAAATTCAGAATCTCATCAAGTTTTAATTTGACTTCGAAAGTTCCTTCCGCTATAGACCTGATCTGCATTATTTTCCCAATGTGGTTCCTATTGTCTGTTGGCTCCATCATGACAGAAATTTAAGTTTAAATTATCTGGTAACGCTAATTGTCGTATCTTTCGCATCTGGTGCTACCACAGTTACCCTGTTGTTTGTCGATTTAAAAATCTCATAACCGGCTCCATTTGTACTTGAACCAGTAGGATCTAATGGAATGCTGGTTAGGTATTGCTCATCTGTAGTTAAATCAGATAGATCAACCAAGCTCCCACAGGTGCCACCTGTTTTACAGATTTCAGTAGCAACTGTTGGAATAGCTGTAGGAATATCCCCATTGTCAATAGAATATTGATAAACAGCGTTGAGAATCGTATTTACATCGGCACGTCTTTGCGCGTTTTGTGTAGCGCTAAGCTGTTTGTTTGGATTAATGGCTAAAATCACTATACCAGCTAACAGGGCGATAATAGCTACAACTAAAAGGACTTCTATTAAAGTAAAACCTTTTGGATTTTTCATGATAAATTAATTAAATATGTAAAGTTATAATAAATTAAATCTATCGCGTAACACTTATCACTGCTGACTCTTGAGGATATTGCGCTGAAACAGTCACTCTACTATTAGTAGTTTTCTGTATTTTGTAGCCCGCTCCATCGGAGTTTACTTTGTTTGGCTCGTTTGGTATTGTGGCTAGGTATTTTTCTTGAGTAGTCAATACAGAAAGATCAATAAACCCTGCACAACTTCCAGCGCCCGTCGCGCAAATTTCTGTGGCAGTCGTTGTAATGCTTGACGGAAGAGTACCACCGTTATCGATGGTGTATTGATATACTGCATTTAATATTGTATTCACATCAGCTCTTCTCCGCGCATTATTTGTTTCACCAAGCTGTTTTCCTGGATTTATGGCCAAGATGACTATCCCAGCTAAAATTCCAATAGCCGCAACCACTAAAAGAATTTCAAGTAGCGTAAAACCCCTACTTTTCTTGTTCAAAAGTTGTTTCATATATTAAAAATATAAGAATTAAATTATGATTCAGAATATTATAAATGATTTCCTCTATTTCTGTTTTGATATAGATTGTAATAAATAAAATATAAGGTTTATTCTAATTAGCAACTTCACTCCAATTTGATATTGTAATCGATGGATTAATGGCAGTGATTATGATACGAGATTTTCGAGTTATCGTACCGACTGTGCCCTGAGCGAATACCGTACGGCTCTCCCCACCTTGATCTGTGACTGTAAAGGTGCAAGTACCTTGACCAAGTGTTAGATTTCCCGTACCCGTAAAAGAAGCCTGGTCTCGAATCTTTTGTAATCCCTCTTCAGCACATCCGTTAGCAAGAGCCCAGGCCTGGGTCGATTGTTCAAAAACAAAGCTTGATTTTGCATTTCCTATTCCGGTCAGAAGCAATGTTGTAGTAATTGCAGTGCCGATCGCACCTAATATCAAGACACTTAATAGAGCTATGTAAGCTGGCTTTTGTTGGATTTTGACTGATTGTTTATTCATGTTAAGGAAAGCGTAAAGTTGCTGTACCATAAAAAGTTTTTGAAAACGCATATTCTGATCTGTTCTCAGGATTTAAGTGCGTGAGGGTAAATTGAATCTTTACGGTTCCAGGGGTATTTGTTCGAGTAAGATTTCTAAATGATAGGTCAGAAACTACAACACGTCCATTAGTTAGCGGAATTTGAGTACCACCACCTTCAGAAATCATAATCGCATTTGATACAAGCGTGAAAATTGTTGGATCATTTGGATTTGGCACTGTCAGCGTCATGGCATTTGACGAACTCTGTGGTACTGGAAGCCTGATTGCAATCGAATTTCTTGAAATTTGGGTTATGATTTGTAGGACTTGTTGTCCTTGTTGGTTCACTTCGGCAATTGCTTGATTTTTGATTCGGGCTTCTAGCAAAGTTGCTAATGAATATGAGATGGTTAACATTATGCCTGAGATCATAGCTAAATATAGAACCAATTCTATAAGGGTGAAGGCTTTTGTATTATTTTTTCTAATAACATTCATTATGGACCTATCACTAATAATTCTTCAGTGTTGGCAGTTGTAGCTGAAAATACTTTATCAGCTGTCGAACCATACGCCACACCATTCATATTTCCAAGAGAGTCGAAGGATCCCACAAGTGCGGGAGCTACCGGATTTGAAATATTTAGAACAGTTAAATCGTTTGTAGTATTTGCCGAAGCAATAAATATATAACTATTTGAGTTGCCCAGTGATAAATCGTTTGTAAGCCCCCCTACATTGTAAAAACCCAAAGATACGGGTAAAGCTGGGTCTGTCACATTAACAGTGTAAATAAAGTTTCCAGCACCAACTATAGCAGTATTTGCATACACTTCAATAGTACGGGCTATGGATGCAAGATTTAAGTAGCCAGTGAGGACGGGTAATGCTGGATTGGTAACATTTATGATCATCAATTCGCGTGCTGAGTTTGATGTTGCCAAATAAGCGTAGTTATTTAATACTATGATTTCATTTCCTGATGAGGCTGATCCCAATTCAAGTGCTCCTACCAAAGTTGGACTGGTAGGTGTGGTGACATTGATAATTTCTAACTCGGGATCTGCTGTTTTATTCAAGAATGTCAAATAGACAAAATTGCCAACAACATAAACCCCTGAGGCATTTACACTTCCTATTGAATTGTAACTTCCAATAAGCGAAGGAGAATTGGGATTGGAAATATTTATTATTTGTAGTTCTTGTGAATTATCGTCGGATGCTATATACGCATAGTTTCCTGAAACCGCGATATTTTGTGGAACACCATTTAGTAGAAGGCTTGCTGATAATGTCGGAGAAAGCGGATTAACAACATTGTAGATATCAAATTCTGTTCCACCAGCCCTTATTAAGTACACAAAGTTACCCTGTATCTGAAGCTTTAGTGCGTCTTGTGCACCAGGTGAATCGAATGAACCAAGTTTGACATTTGGATTGGTCCAATCCCCTATCGTGGAACCAACTTTTTGCCAGTATGTTAGTTTTGAAACTAAGGTAACATTTCCAGTTCGTTGAAGATTTTGTTGCCAAGTAACCGCCGAAGTTAAATTTTTCTTTTTAAGATCAGCAGAAGTAACAAGTGAAATCGAACGGGTAAATATGTCAGTAACATCCTGAGTTCCGACTAGTGTCCACCGCCCCCCCGCGCTATTCAGACCGTATGTTCCATCCGATAGAGAAAGGTAGTCTTCATCACGAATATTTTGTACCGCTTCTAGACCTTCTTGAGCAAGCAAAACTGCCCGTGCTCTGTTCCCAGCGAGCAAGGTTGCTTCTTCGCCATAGAGATACGCTCCCACGAAAGCTGTCATCAATAAAGCAAATACTGATGAAGCTAATAAAAGCTCAATAATTGAAAACGAATTAATTCGTTTTTTAATATATAATTGTCCCTTTGGTGTTAATAGATACATTTCTACTTTCGTTGTTGACAGAAGTAAACGTTATGGTTCCTGGAATTAAAGGATATCCAGATAGTTTTGCGAAATTGTATTCACGGGTTCCCGAGATGGTCATACTTGTTGAAAGCGGATAGATTTCATCGTAGGTGTTATCTCGAAGCGCAAAGCTAGAACCTTTGTATATCGTGAGGGTTCCATTTTCGACATATATTCCCCAATTAGTATCTTCGTCAACAGCCCTAGATAATATAGAAGCTCGCCGTGATGCCTGAGCAAATGTGGAAGCCGCGATATCTAAATCATTCCTATTCTGGAATGATTGATAGAGGGGCATAGTTAAACCAGCCAGAATTGAAATAATTGATACTGAAAGTAAAATTTCAAGAAGCGTGAAAGAACTAACCTTACATTTCATTTGTTCTAGTTAGGATTGAAATATTATTTTGCGCAATCCAGCCAGATTTATCTTTTTCAAAGGTTATCTCATACCAACCATTTTGTTCACTTGTAATTGTATATATTTCATTAGAAAAAACTTTGCCAACAATGATCCCTCCGGGTGAAGGTGTATTGAGCAAATTTATATATCCCGTAGAAGATGGAAGGATTCGTAACTTATTAGTAGGTATTTCCGATATAGTTTCAATTTCAGTAGTTTTTGATGGGGTTTCCTCGATAATCGCTTCATTAGAGGGAGTATTGGATGATATGGGGGCATCAGTGACCTGATTCAATCCTCCTAGTAAACTATAAATAGGTAGAACGACAGCTAGGGCTACCGCTACCACTCCTAACCAAACAATTACAAGGAGAATAGGTTCAAGAATAACAGCTAAATCTTTAGTGGACTCATCAGTTTTGATTTCATATGTATTTCCGATTTGAATCAGCGTTTGTGACAATGTCCCTGATTGCTCTCCAGCAACTATCAGTTGTTGTACTGGCACAGGGAATAGTTTTCGTGTTTTGCGATAACTTTGAAAAGATTTCTTAAAGGAATCTCCAACCGTGATTGCTTCTTTTAAGTAGGTATAAAATTTTTGGTATCTCGCCAAGGAAGTAGCTTGTGATAGAGAATGCAAAGATTCAATAGGTGAAAGTCCCGCAGATATAAGAGTCCCGAGTAGATAACCAAAGCGCGCGATTTCGGCTTCCTTCATCAACCTTTTTACTCCTGGTATTTGAAATAGAATGAATTCTCCAATAATCTTAGTCCGCTTAAATGAGAATGCTATTAGAAAAATCAAAACAATGAATAAAAGAAATGAGGGAATTATATATAAACCGTATTTTTGTAGTAGTTCGCCAAGCTTTATTAGATACTCTGTAATAATGGGTAGTTTTACATCTAGCTGACCGAATACTAGCGATAATTTCGGTAATATAAACCATGCAATGCTGATACCTACTATAAGTGTTACGGACAATACAAACATTGGGTACATTGAAGCGGAACGCAGTTTCGAACGCAGTGAGCGTTCTTTTTTTTGTTCTTCGGCAATGATCTTTAGGTTTTCTATTAATCTTCCTGATTTTTCGCCTATATCGATGAGCGAACTTACGTGCGGGGAAAATAAATTGCTATTGGTCAAAGATTCTGAAAGAGATTTCCCTGATTCTATATCACTTTGAAGCTCATTAATTATTTTCTTGAGACGTGAAGAACGAAGCTCTTGATTTACAGCATTGATAGCCTCCAGAATGGGGATACCGGAGGCTAAGAGTGAGCTTATATTCTCTAGAAAATACCCAAGCTCTTCGCCCATTCCAAATGTGAAAAATAATCCGTGCGATTTTTTGTGAGTTACATTATTTCCTTTCATTTTTGTATTTTTTTGGGGGTTCAGCAACACGCAATAACTCTTCAATGGTCGTGATACCACTTAAAATCTTATCGATTCCGTCTTCAAATAAACTTCGAGAACCTTGTCTTCGTGCTAGTTCCCATATTTCTTGTGTTGAGGGATGTTTTAAAATCAGATTTTGCATATCTTGAGTTATTTGAATCATTTCGAATATTGCTGTGCGTCCCTTGTAACCTGTGTTCCCACATGTGTTGCATCCTTTGCTTTGGAAAAGTGTGAATTCTTTTTCTGGAAAGCATTTTTTGAGATCTTTTCTATCTTGTATGGCTTTGCATTTATCCATTTCAATACTATATCGGCATTGTTGACAAAGTCTCCTTACAAGTCGCTGGGCAATAGCAAGTTCAAAGGTCGAAGCAAGCAAAAACGGTTCAACTCCCATGTCCAACAAGCGAGGAATTGATGTAGCTGCGTCATTTGCGTGGAATGTGGACAGGAGAAGATGTCCTGTCAGAGAGGCATTTACTGCGATTTCGGCCGTCTCTGCGTCTCGAATCTCACCTACTAATATTATGTTTGGATCCTGTCTTACGATTGACCTCAGACCTTTGGCGAAAGTAAGGTTAGTTTGTGGATTCACCTGTATCTGGTTTACCCCTTTCATTTTGTATTCCACTGGGTCTTCTATTGTGGTTATATTCACCGAGGATTGGTTCAACATTTTCAACAGGGCGTAAAGTGTAGTTGTTTTTCCCGAACCGGTAGGACCGGCAACTACAATCATCCCGTATGGCTTATGCGATGAATTTATCAATATTTTCTCGTTTGACTCGGACAATCCTAATTCGGCAAGAGTAAGACCTTGGATATACGAACTGAGTATTCTCAACACTACCTTTTCTCCTTCTATCGTGGGAACGATAGACGTTCTTAAATCGATGACCGTGTTATCTTTTGTAAACTGCATAGCGCCATCCTGAGCGGCGTTGTGTTCGTCCAATCTAATTCCGCTTTGTACCTTAATTCTATTAAGAATATTTCCATAGAGATCTCGAGGTAGGTGGGCAATGTCTCTTAGGACTCCGTCAATCCGAAAGCGCAACAATATATCACCTGAATTCGGTTCAAAATGTATATCGGATGCGTGTAGATCAACTGAGTCAGTAAATATAAGTTCAAGTAGTTCTGGAGCGACGCTTGTCCCAGATTCGATTATCTTTGTGAAGGTTGTCTGGATAGTAGTTTCGTAATTCGCAAAGCATGATTCAATATCTTCAGTTAGTGAAAGTGATAGTTTAATTTTTTTGGAAGGGAAGATCTCTTGTAAATTTGCTACTAAATCCGCCTGTGTAGGATCATCTGTTGCTATTATTAGGTTTTCTTTTTTTTGATCCACGACTACAACATGCGCTTGAGTCGCAAATTCTTCAGGAATTAAAAGCACTAATTCTTTTGGCGGTTGTTTTGTGTTTAGATCAGAATAGCTTATCTTAAAATGTTCTGCTATCGCTTGTCCAAGAAGGTCTTTTGTGATAATTCCTTCGGAAAGTAAAAAATCAAGAAGGGAGTTTCTACGATTCTTGGCTGATTCTTCGGCTTTGGCTAATATTCCTGGGTCGCTATAGTTACCCTCGATTAGGCATTTTTTGATAAACTCATCATCATATTGCATAGGCAGATTTATTATATTTAAGTTTGAAGGGATTGCTTGACTTTGTTTATTACATCCAAGATAGAAGTATTTGCTTTCGCAACAAATTCTGTAGCGCCAAGATTTTTGGCTTTTTGCATATCTTCAACTTGATCTAGATTTGAAAGAACCAAAACTTTGATCTTGATATTTGCCTTTTTCAAACCCTCTAATAATTCAAAACCGTTTAGTTTCGGCATTATAATATCTAGAAGTAACAAGTCAAATTGGTTTTTTTTGAGGAGCGCAAGTGCTACTTCGCCGTCTTCGGCAATTTGAACTTCGTATCCTTCATGTTGTAACTTGAAAAAAAGAGCATTTGCGTACGGTTTTTCGTCTTCAGCGATTAATATTTTTTTAGGCATAATTTCTTTAAGTATAAAATTATAAAGCAGTAATAGAACTGCAAAAAGTTTCTAAATATTTTCTAGTATAGATTAGTAGAAATTAGTTAGGAAAACAAGTTATATTTATTCTGTATATAATTTTGACGTCTGATTGGCTTGAAAAAATTGGATAATGGTTTTAATAATTTTTAGGTCGTTAAAACATTTTAACTACATTGCAAGATATAATAGACTTTATGCTAAACTTCATTTACCATGTTACAGTTTTCTTGGTTACACCGAGTTAGTGTAAATGATGATAATTAATTTCATAGTTTTACAAAAATATGGATCAGATATTTTCAGATTCGCTTGTATTGCACGAAAAATTAAAAGGTAAACTTGAAATTAGGAGTAAGGTAGCTTTATTGACTAAGATGGACCTTTCGTTGGCTTACACCCCGGGTGTCGCGCAAGTATGTAGAGAGATTAGTGAGGATAAGAGTGAAGTTCGAAAGTATACAATGAAGGGGAATACTGTGGCTGTTGTAACTGACGGATCGGCTATTTTGGGGCTTGGAAATCTAGGTCCCGAGGCAGCGCTTCCAGTAATGGAAGGCAAAGCCATATTGTTTAAAGAATTTGCTGGCATTGATGCTTTTCCAATTTGTCTAGATACACAGGATTCCGAAGAAATTATTAAGACTGTCAAATATCTTGCGCCGGTTTTTGGAGGGATTAATCTTGAGGATATTTCTGCACCAAGATGTTTTGAAATTGAGAGGCGTCTTATCAATGAATTAAATATTCCCGTAATGCACGATGATCAGAGGGGCACTGCAACTGTTGTCTTGGCAGCTTTGATAAACGCACTTAGGGTTGCCGATTTAGATAAGCAAAAGGTTAGGGTGGTAATTAATGGTGCGGGTGCGGCTGGCTCGGCGATAGCAAAAATGTTAAAACTTTATGGTATTCAACATATTGTGGCCTGCGATACCCAGGGTTTGATATATAAAACGAGGCCAGGATTGACTAAAGAGAAACAGGAGTTAGCTGAACTACTAGATTCAGAGAGTACATCCGAATTAAGTTTGGGCGCAGTAATTAGTGGGAAGGATATCTTTATAGGCGTAAGTGCGGGTAATGTTTTAACTCAGGATATGATTCGATCTATGAATTCTAGACCGATTGTATTTGCTCTTGCTAATCCAATCCCTGAAATAATGCCTGATTTAGCAATGAAAGCAGGTGCATATATAGTGGCAACTGGAAGATCTGACTTTCCAAATCAAATTAATAATGTGCTGGCTTTTCCAGGTATATTTCGAGGTGCTTTAGATCACAATGTCCAGAAAATTAATGATTCTATGTTATTGAAAGCTGCCGAAAGTCTTGCAAGTTACGTCTCCAATGTCGATGTTAGTAATATTTTACCGAGTCCTTTGGATAAGGGGGTGGTAGATGTAATTGCGGGTTCGATCGTCTAAGAAGAAAGCTTCCACAAGATTTCGAAAATGTCTCGTTGCATTTGTGCTATATGGATGTTATGTAGCTCAACGCCGAATACTTCATCTTCATACCATCTGTAAAAACTTGTAACATCATCATATATATCTAGTTGATTTTTGATATCTAGTAAACTTGGTTTGATGAATCTTGTTTTCCAGTCTTTAGCGGGTATTATCCATTTTTCTCTAACGTGATGTGTGTCGTCATCTATTTCTAGTTCTTCTGATGAATATATATCTCTCCCTTTCTTTTTTCTAGCAATAAATTCCTTTTGCCACATAAAGTAAAAGTCTGGTCCTAAGATGCTTTCGAATGGTCTAAATGTGTATCCCAATATTTCGGTTTTCGCGCTAAGTACATTCCAAGCCATTTGTTTTATCCCTTCTGTCCCACGGAAAAATATTACCTTAGTTTCTGGTTGCTGGATTAAATCTTGGGATCTAAATTCTTTTGCTAGGGTGGGCAGAAGCTTTGAAACTTGTTCAATTTCGCTTTGTTGTTTTTTGACAAGTAATTCCAAACGATTGAAACTAAGAGCCTTTATATAAGATTTGTCATCTCCTATTACTTTGTCGACCAGCCCCTTGGATTCAAGCTTCTCAATGTACCTATAGATCGAAGTTCGGGGTATTTTAGTTCTTCGCGCAAGTTGAAGAATAGTTAGCTGTCCTTTTTGTGAAAGTATAAGAAATATATTTATCTCTATTTCATCTAAACCAAGCACTTTTAGTACTTGGTTTATTGGTTCATTTTCTTTTGTCGACATTTTGGACAACGGTTATGTAGCTAGAATATTTAAGTATATCATCTTTGTGTACTTAATTTATTTATTATTTGTCCAATATGGGAAATACACAGATTATTGATGGACGCGAAGCCATCAAAGAAGTATATCTAGATGTCCTAAGCTACGGACAGTTAGATGTTGTGTGCCAATCTTCGGAGTATTCGAAAGTAATTGGAGATTGGTTTGATAACGTATTTGCTCAAAAATTGTTTAGCAGTGAGGTTAAGACACGCGAGATTTTGCCTGATAATAAAGCAAATAGAGATTCTGCAAAATTAAAGGATCAAAAAAAGAATCAGGTAAGATTTATAGCTACTGGCGCTGCAAGCGAAAGTGATATGCTTTTGCTTAATGATAAGGTTGTGCTGATTTCTTTTGATCAAGAAAAACCAATGGCAGTAGTGGTGACTGATCAAGAAATTGTAAACGGCATAAATAATATGTTTGAAGCCTTATGGAAGTCACTTCAGTAAAGTGGATTTATTGAGTAGAGTTGGGGATGGCAATTCGCGTCCCCTCTTTATCGTTTTTTGCGATTGTCTATTTTCTCTCTTCAGCGATTTTTATAGTTTTGGCAGATCGGTTATTTATTTGCAAACAATAAATTCTCTCCCGTCTTTAATTATTCTTACTGTGTTATTCGGTTTTGGATTGATAAAGTGCAAATTTATATCCATTGGGATCCTCAAAAAGCAGTTCTTTACAATCCCAGAGATTATTAAATGTGGGTGCTTTAATAGTCCCTCCAGAAGTTAAAATTTTATTTTCCGCTTCGGCAATATTATCCGTTTCTAGGTAAAAGATAACTCCTTGACCGTATGATTGAGGAATCGTTATGTAGCGATATCCCTCGAAAGGTTCTGATGTGTTCAAGATAAAATGGAATTCCAAGAAACCAAAGCCTACTACTAGCTTATCATCAGATAATTCTTTTATATCTCCCCCGATTTCTCTATAAAACTGATGTGTTAATTTTATATTGGGTGTATACAAAACTAAAAAGGGTGAGGTTTGTTTTATCATTTTTGAAAAATATAAAGTAATGTTTTGAAGGTTTAGAATCAAAATAAATTTATAACGCGAACAAATTTCTTTTCGGATACTTTTATAGTTTAACTAATTTGAGCCCTGCTGTTAACTATATTTATACCACTAAATATTCAAAATGTAGCAATTTAGCAGCTTTGAAAAAATCGTGATTCTGCGGATTTGTATTACCAAAATTAAATTGGGTTTTGTGTGCGGTTAGAGCCCTAGCTTTCAAGACTTTATCATATAATCCTAATTTTACAGTCAGGTTAGGTTTTAAGGGATTAACTTTTTTGATAGCCATATGTGATGCTTTTGGTGGTAGAGCAAATTCTGGAATTGTCGTGTAGATTATTCGAAGAGGTGGCGTAACCGTTTCCTGAACGGCTTTCGTAAGATAAATATGGTCAGGATGTCCATATATTCCATCTGGTTCCAAAGTGATAACAATTTTAGGGTTGAAAGTTTTTAGCTCATTAGTGATTGTTTTTTTCAACGCATCCATTTGTTCAATCATACCACCGTCTTTGAAATCCAAGATTTTATTGTCACTCACGCCAAGTATTTTGAACGCCTTTTTTAGTTCTTTTTCTCTCGCCAGTCCAAGATCTTCATTTTTTTTGAGGCCGTAGCGAAGTGTGCTGGCTTCTCCTTTGGTCATTGTGATTACTCTTACTTGAGCGTTACTTTTGAGTAATTGTCTTATCGTACCAGCCAAAAAAACGGATTCGTCGTCGGGATGAGGCATGAAGATAAGAATATTATCTCTTGGATTTATATTCAAACTTTTTGATAATTCGGTATGCATAGTGATTTAAGGTTTAAAGGTATATTCGAGGTGGTTTAATCTTATAGTCAGAATTTAAGTAAAAGTTAGAACTAGGTTTCAATGTATAGACCTGTCTGATACTAGGGTGATCATAATTTATCGTAAGAGAACTTTTGCCATACTTTTGTCCATTAAGCCTAAGTTTAGTTAATTATCATAACAGAGCTAGTGACATAACTCTAGCTCGAAAGGCATGTTGGCTTGGTTAATTGTGAGTACCAAGTGTAGGTGTGTATAGCTTTATTCTATCAATCTCTTTCATAATGCGACTAGTCTCAGTCAGCGCAACGATAATTTGTTGATAATGCTCTATGTCAGGATTTGAAAGCGTGCGACCTTTGCGATCTTTGAGCCATTTTTGAGCTGGTTGGTAACCGCCAATATAGAAATTCCAAGCAACTTCTGGCACATCGCCAAAATACTGCTCAGCGTTGATAAACACATTTCCGTCTTTATATGAAATTTTCTCTACAGCATTTGATCCATCGACTGGATAGGAAGTAATATATTGATTTACTTTTGGAGATTCAAGAAGGTGTATTTCTCGAAGCTCCGTGCCAAGCTCGACGAGGTCAAAAAATTGTTTTTTGTCTTTTGGATATGGCACGTGAGGAAAATCTATTTTTAGAAATTCTTTGTATTTCTCACGATAGCTTGGAGAGTGTAAACTTGCATAAACATAATCCAAAATATTTTCTGGCGAAACTTCACCTGTAATATTCTCTATCTCAGAAACAATTTCTTTTTTTAGATTTGGTGTTTTTGAACCATCGTCAGAATATAAGTATAAAGGAAAAATATTTGAATTTCTATCATGACTATTAAATTTTAGTTCAATTATTGAATCAACAATTTGGATATTATCAATGGCATTTCTTGTACTTTGTTTAGAACATACAAGTGCTATATTTTTAGCCTTTATCATGTGTTGCATGACTTCTTTTCTATTTCTTTCTATAAAACTCGTATCAAAAATAATATATTTCACATCATATGGTCGATAAAAACACTTAATTATTAAACTATCATGAGTTAATTGAGACTTTTTGCGTGCAACAGTAGGGTCAAAATACTTTGTTTTTAGAGAATATTGGTCCTCAAAATCCTTATCTGAGATAGTGGGATTTAGTATATCCTCATATCTTTTCTGTAATACCTCCTTTTTATCATTGATGACAAACCCGTCACGAGATGTAACAACACCAACACTATTCACACCAAACAAATCGTCTACTTTAAAACCCTTATCATACTCAAGATTTTCACTAAAATCTTTAGGTACAAAAAAGTAGTAAGGTTCACTATAATCAAGTTTTTTCCAATCTACTTTTTCAATACTTGTTTTATCTAATGTGTTAAATTTGTCCTCACGCTTTCCATAAAGCTCTGCGTGGTAAACGAAACTTAACTCTTCCTTTTTATTATTTTTTCGAACAAAAATATTTATAGAAACACCTTGCTGAATATCAAAGACATTTTCGTCTTTTCCACCATCTGGAGCCTTTTCTTTTTTCTTTGAATTTCCATGAAGATCAAGAATGTATATATCATCAAAAGTTTCAAGTAAGTGTTTTCTCATCTGGCGGTGGATACGTCCATCAAGATATGAATTGCTGGTAATCATCGCTACAACTCCAGTTTTATTTTTTTCTATAAAATGTTCCGCGAATCGGATAAATTTTAAATAATCATCTGATAAAGGTTGAATATTTTGTTCATCTAAATCTATTTTATAGGATTCCATTAAATTCAAAATCCAATCGTTTTTATTTGAAGAACTAACACTATATGGTGGGTTGCCGATCACCACCATGATTGGTGTTTGATTTTTTATCACTGCCGCTTCTTTGGCTTCCTCGGCAATACTTTCAGCAAAACCAAAAGACAAAAGGTTCTGCTGTGCCTCTCCTTGCTCGAGAGAATTGGTCAAATATATCCCCAACCTTCGGTGAAATTTCCAAAAGCCAGTTTGCTTGAAGGCAAGACTTAACTTGAGGTGAGCGATAGTATACGGAGCCATCATCAATTCAAAGCCGTGTAAACGCGGAAGAAGATCGTTGTGAACATACGCTGGCCATCTGCCTTCTTGTTTTTGTTTTAAAAGTCTTTCATATATTAATCGAATGGTAGCGCTGATAAATGTGCCGGTGCCGACTGCAGGGTCAAGTATTTGAACTGTATGCTTTCCATCTGGAAGCTTAGAAGTATCAGCGAGGCCTTGAGTAAGACCAAAATCTTTTTGCAAAATAGGATCAACTGAACGAACAATGAAATTTACAACTGGAAGTGGTGTATAGTACGCGCCCATTTTTTTACGTAACTCTGGGTCATACTCTTTGAGGAAATCCTCGTAAAAATGGATGATAGGGTCGGCATCAGCCATGTATTCTTCCACGAGTTTTTTGGTATCAGCATGTTGAAATACCTCACATAATTCATCGACGATATAGCTCAAGCGTTTGTCGAAATTGGGTCCGGCAATGTGGTCAAAGAAATGCTGGAGAAATGGGTTTGAAGTTGGAACCAAGTCGCGAGCTTCTTGTCGAGAAAAAGTATCTGACGAATCATCGTAATATCGAGCTACAAATAGACCGTATACGAGAGTCTGCGCATACATATCTGAAAAAGTTTCTGTCGTAAGATCGTGCACAAGCATTTTTTTGATTGCTTCATAGACGCGAAGCAATTCCTTGTTTTGTTCTGATGAGACACCAAGAAATTGGCCAACATTATCCCTAATTCGTTGGGCTTTACCACCCATTATTTTGGCAAGGTGGGCACCGGATTTGATGGGTTCTTTGTGTGACTGCGCAAAATCAAGAAGTGTTTTTGCTAGTAATTCATAATTTTCTGGGAATGCTTTTGTTGTTCTTTCTTTTAAATCGTATTCAGCAATTTTAATCGCTTCGCTATACGGAAGTCCGTTTCTATAAAAACGAAACTCGACGTAATCTGTAAGTACAAGGTTGGTATATCCGAAATAGCGAGCCATTTGCTCGGACCTTTCTACCTTATCGAGAGACACTCCAGCATCTTTTGCTTCAATGTATAAAATTGGTACGCCACTTTTCTTGATCACAAAGTCTGGCTTGTTGCCGTTTGTAGCTTTGTCATCGTGGCCGATTGGCTGGACATTGATGGACTCAAAAATAGCTTTGAGTAAATTCTCAAAATCAGTACGATAACCCATCTCACTTGTCTCTTTGTGAGCAAATTTATTTGAAACGGATTGAACGTAATCATTAAAAAGAGAGTGCATAATACTTTAAGTCATTATTATTATTTTTGAACATGGCTTGGTTGCAAGGAATAATAACTATTCCGAAATTAAATTTTTTATGATTTTTATCATCACTTTTTTTTCTTTTGGACTACTTTCGGCAACTAGAAGCGCCAGAGCAGTTAGAGCATTGTCGTTGATTTTCTTTTCTCCGTTTTTGTGATATAGATAATTGGATTTGTCCAAGAAATACACAAATAGAAAAGCGGCGGAGCGTTTATTGCCATCGGAAAAAGGATGATCTTTAATAATCAAGTATAAAATATGCGACGCCTTGTCTTCTATGGTTGGATATAATTCTTTTCCGTCAAATGTCTGGTAGAGTCCAGTAATAATTCCCTCAAGACTTCCATCTTTTTCATGTCCGAACATATCGTTGGCCTCGTTCTTCTGAATTAATTTCTTTTTAAGTTCAGATATTATGCATAAGCATTTTCCATAGTTTAGAACAAATTTTGATTTTGAACCTTTTGTTTCATTGATTTCACCATGATCGTATTTGTCTAAAGTAGTTAACGTTTTTGCATATGTTGCAAGTAGATTTATAAGTTCACTTTCTTGTCCAGCAAAAGATCCTTTTTTAGATTTTTCCTTTAAAAAGCCGATAGCTGTTTGTAATTGTTCAAATTTTTCTCGCGTTTCTAGAAGGTATTTTTGGTTTAAAGCATAGCCTCTTATCAAATATTGTTGCAGTGTTTTTGTCGCCCAAATACGAAACTGAGTAGCTTGAACCGAATTCACTCGATAACCAACTGAAATAATAACATCAAGGTTATAAAGATTAATTTTTCGTAATCTCCCATCCTTGGCAACCTGTTCCGTTTTGGAACAAGTTGCCTTCGCCTCTAATTCGGCTGATTTGTAAATATTGTTGATATGTTTAACGATAGCTGGTCTCTGTGTTCCAAAAAGAAATGCCATTTGTCGCGTATCAAGCCAAATAGTTTCTTTTTCTAAACGCACCTTCAAATCTACCTCGTTCTTCGCGGTTTTATAGATAACAATTTCACCCCTTTTGGTATCATTCATCTTAATAATTTCGTAAATGATTTTACTTAAATCTAATTTTAACACCTTCTGGTTTAGAGTACATGCTTCTGATTATGGATTGGATGTGTTATTGGTGAAGAATATTACTGTACTCTAAATCCAAAATATCTGAATTGGTCGGGATACCGAGACTCGAACTCGGACTCTCGCGCACCCGAAGCGCGCGTGTTAGCCAATTACACTATATCCCGAAAATGCCGATGGGGAGACTCGAACTCCCACGAGTTGCCCCACTACGACCTGAACGTAGCGCGTCTACCAATTCCGCCACATCGGCAATATTCTTTTGCTAGTTAAAGCTAGCTTAAAAATTATACACTAGATACACAACAACTTGACAATTGCGACACAGTCGCAATAAAATTGATTATGAATTACATACAAAAAGTATTAGATCAACTCGTTAGTAAAGGCTATCGGATTACAAAATCAAGGAAGGCAATTATAGAGTCAATTTTTTCCTCTTCCCTTCCCCAATCAGCTAACGAAATATTGCTAAAAATTGACAAAAAAGTTCTAGATGTTGATAGGGCTACAGTGTATAGGACATTAGATTTGCTACGACAGGAGGGTTTTGTAAGAGAAATTATTTTCGACTCAGCCAAGACCCTCTATGAACCGAATAGCACGCACCATCACCATTTACTCTGTAGTATATGTGGAGATGTCCGCGAGATACCTGAACCTATGGAGATGAAGCAATTTGAACAGAGGATAGAGACTGTAACCCATTTCAGAATCAGTTCACATTCTTTAGAATTTTTCGGAGTTTGTCCAAAATGCAGAAACTTGCAAATTTAACCTTACGCTACTCGCTAATGTTCAAGAAGTTTATTGAAATCATTGTTGTTCTTATATTTTTTTTGGGAATCTGGTATTTGGTTCATACTTCTGATAACTATTTCGAAAAATTTACTGAAACTAAAATAAAAGTTGAAAATGAAAAACTGGTGATTTTTACATCTATTTATCCGTATGCTGAGCTTACAAAAATGATTGTCGGTACGAGTGCTAAAGTTACCTATCCAGACGCAACAAAAGCAAATCTTCATGAGTTTGAACCTTTATTTTCAGATATTCAAAATCTTAACCAGGCAGACATGGTTATCCTAAATGGTTTAAACATTGATGCTTGGGCAGTTCAATGGGTGAGAGAGAATAATAAATCTAATGTATTGGTCCTCAGCGATGAGACAGGAGTTAATAACACAGACACGAATGCTCATTATTGGCTAGACCCTGAAATTTTAAGTAAGGAAATCACTTTAATAAGCGAGAAAATTGGATTCATAGATCCAACTAACGCTTTCGTATACGAGGCGAATGCGGAGGAAATAGTTAAAAAAATTAATGAGCTAGATACAGGTTTTAGGGATTCCGCGATAAATTGTAAACACAAAGTATTTGTAAGTGAACATGGTGCTTTTGGACTTTTCGCGAAGAGTCATGGTTTGGATGAAATCGTTATTATCCCTAATGAAGAATGGTCCGAAGTATCGCCGGCTCTGATAGAGAAAATAAAAAATATTATTATGGAAAATCAAATAAAGTTTGTATTCCGTCCGCCTAATTCGAATTCGGGTTTAGCGGAGACATTAGCATCAGAAACTGGAGTTGATATTTTGCCCTTAGATCCAATTGAAGCGCCTCTAATGGAAGAGGAATCTGGTGACTTTTTTGATCGGTTTCAGAAAAATTTAGATAATTTATTAGTTGGATTGGAGTGCGAAACGATAAAATCATAATTGCTACACACATTAAAGAACATAAGATTAATAATCAATTAGTTTTAGAGAATATTGAGTTTGATCTGAAAGAGGGCGATTATATGGGAATTATTGGTCCGAATGGTGCTGGTAAGAGTACTTTAATAAGGATTTTGGCTGGAATTGAAAAACCTACAAATGGACAAATCGAATATTTTTTTGAGCATCCCAATAATATCGGTTATGTACCTCAAAAAGCCGGAGAAAAAGATTTCCCCGCCAATGTTGAGGAGGTTATTCGAAGTGGGTTGATGCCAAGGAATAGATTTAATCTTGAAATTGGTAAATATCCACAAGTTATTGATGAATATGCGCGAGTTGTCCGAGATCTTGATCTAGAACACTTATTAGGTAGGATGTTTAGCGATCTATCTGGCGGAGAACGTCAAAGAGTTATGATAGCGAGGGCATTAGTGAGCAGACCTAAGGTGCTTATTCTTGATGAGCCAACAACCGGGATAGATCTTAAAACCGAAATCAATTTTTATGATTTTCTTGAGGGTTTGAATAGTAAATACAAAATGACAATTATTTTGGTTTCTCATGATATTGAGGCTATAGCTCGTCAAGTCAAAACGGTTTTATGCTTAAATCGGAAATTGGTTTGCGTTGGACCTTCGAAAGAGTTTATTAATGCGGAGAATATTTTAAAACTCTATGGTGAGCATGTGAAATACGTTGTGCATAAACATTAATAAGAAATTTAAAATTTATTAATTAAAATTTTAAAACAGTTTATTGAATGCAGAATTTTGATTTTTTGGTAAGAATTTATATAACTGGGTTTGTCTTGGCTTTTGCAGCACCTTTCATAGGGAAATTTTATGTAGTGCAAAGAAAGGCGTTGACTTCTGATACTCTTTCTCACGCTGGAATTTTGGGCGGAGCAATAGCGGCTTTATTAAATATCAATCCTATGTGGGGATCGATTTTTTTTGCGGTGATTTCTGCAGTGATTATTGAGTTGATTTTATCTAAACGAAGGATTTTTTCGGATAGCATCTTAGCAATATTTCTATCAACCAGTCTGGCTTTGGCAAGTATTTTATTTTCATTAAAACCAAATGTTGGGATTAATCTGCACAGCCTTCTTTTTGGGAGTTTAGTGACTGTTTCGTGGCAAGAACTGATAGTTGTGATTTTTATTTCAT
>JAYRWD010000014.1:0-3177 GCA_041918255.1 Candidatus Dojkabacteria bacterium | reverse complement strand
GTTCCTTTATTCTCGGCAATGCCAAAGACTGAACCGACTGGCACATTGAATTCGATATTTGACGAACCGTCTAGAGGATCAATATATACTATGTATTGCCCCTCTTTGGTCAGAGTTACTGGTATCTCTTCCTCTTCACATACATATTGACTCACTTCATTTGTTGCCGATAAAGCAGTTTTAAACATTTGGTTTGTGATCACATCCAGCTTCTTTTGATGATCACCAGAAGCATTGGTAGTAGCCTGTTTGCCAAGTATATTATCAAAGGGAGCGTATCGAATTAGTTTACTAATTTCAATCACGTTAGTTATTAAAGTTCGCATTATTGAACCAATACCTGCGGCGATGTCAATTGATGATAAGTATTCTTCAAGTTTCTGGGGCATAATTTTGGTGTAAAAAGTTAAATTTTCTGTTTCGCAAAAGTTATTTTATATATCTTTTCACTAAACTTTGAGTATTAAATACATTCAGACTCTCAAACCAGAACTCCACCTTTTTAGATACTGCATCTATTATTTTCTGTTTATGCTGTACGTCCAAAGTCCACAGATCCATTTCGAAAGCACCAAACGCTTTTTTGCGAAGTTTATACACAAATTGTTCGTCCGTCCACCCTTCTTGTCGTTCATCCTGCTTGGTTTCAAGAATCCACTGTGTTATTTTATCGACAAACACTTCTGGAAGATTTTCGTAAATTATATTCTGCATTTCGGTTGCCAGGTGAACCTCTGCAGCACCAGCTTTGACAAATTCATTGAAATATTCATCTGGAAGCGTAGAAGCACCGTGTTGAACAGCTCCCCCAAGATTGTATTTTTCTTTAGCTAGTTTGCCGATATCTCGTAATACTGAAAAGTCCACATCAATATCTGCTAATGTTCCATTTGCCAACGGGACGCCACCATGACTTGTTCCTGTTTGAACGCTTATTTTGCTAATTTTAGTTAAATTCGACGATTCTAAACTTTTAAGATAACCGGCCATGAAAGCCTCGAAATCCTCTACGGTGCTATTTCTACCACCTATGTGGCCAATTTCACCGCCAATCGAAACGGTAATTCCTTTTGGCTCAATTGATCGAATATATTTTGTTATTTCGGCCGTTCTTGTGTAATTTTCGATTTGTTGTTCATTTAGATCGTCTTTATCTAAATTAACTAAAGTAGAAGCGTCTATGTCAATATTATAAAAACCAGCCTCTATGGATATTTGTGTGAGTTCTTTAATTCTTTGTGTTTCTGCTTGCGGGTTTTCAGCATATTGCTTAGCGTCAAATTGGAAATGGTCGCCCTGAACGAACAGTGGTCCCCGGTGGCCCAAATCAATAGCTGCGGCAAGAATAGAACAAACATATTCCATTGGTGATTGCGCTGTGTACCCCATTTCGGATCGAGCAAGTTCATATACAAAAGTTCCCACTTTGTATTTGTCCGCTAGTTCCAAAATTGCTTTGGTCAGGTCATAAGTCATTGATCGAACATTCAGAGCTGGAATAGAAATGTTGGTGATTTCACCTCTCCCCATTGCCATATATAGTTCATGATCACTTGCGAGATAAATACCTTTTTCATGTGCTATGTTCATTAATGTTTTATGACAATATCGGCGAAGTTCTAGATTAGCATTAAGATTTGCAGTATAAGCAAGATTTGCGACAAAGAAACTATCTTCTCTTGCTTTCTGAGCCTCTTCAATTGAATTGAATATTTGCATTTAATGTGCTCAATAATAAATAAATGATTATGATAATATTATCTTAACGTATTTAATTAACTTAGCAAAATCTAAAATTTTACGTTTTAAACTAATTAAACGAAATGTCTAAAAGAATCCTTGTCGTAAACTGGAAAATGAATTTAAATTTTTCTAAGAATAAAACTTTACTTGATGAAATGCATCCTAATGAGCATGTTCGGACGATATTGGCACCTTCATTTGTGCATTTGGGTCTTTTGGCTCAGGAAGTTTTGCTAAAGGGCTATGAATTAGCAGGTCAAAACTGTTGCACTGTAGACTTTGGTCCTTGTACTGGTGAGACATCACCGGTTTCCCTAGCCGAACTTGGGTGTAAGTATGTGTTAGTCGGTCATTCGGAGAGAAGAAACAATTTCTATGAAACAGATGAAGATGTGAACAAAAAGGTTCTCGCAGTTCAACGAAATTTTATGACACCAATACTTTTGATAGGTGAAAGTAAAAAGCTAGCTATTGATGATGCAATTGGGGTTACTTTAAATCAGCTAAAAGTTGCGATGGGTCACGCGACCGCAAATCTTATCGTGGCGTATGAACCTAATTGGTCTATAGGTACGAACCGTTCTGAAAATGTGGATGATATTGAGAAGACTCTGTCTTCTATTAAGGTAACCATGAAAGATCGATTTGGGGATGATATAGCGCAGAAAATCCCATTGTTATATGGTGCTGGTGTAGCTTTGGAACAAGTGGATCAGTTACTCTCTATTACTGATTTGGATGGGTTGGTAGTGGGTACATTAGGTCTGGATAGTTCAAAACTTAATCAGGCTCTCTCTAGGCTAGCGGAGTAGGGATAGTTTCAATATGCTGATATAATCTCTAACAAATTGTCAACTAGGCTATAGTTTAAGATATTAAATATCCTATGAAACAGCATTATTCTTCATCTAAGAAATCTGAGCGAAAAGAGGAAAATAAACTTTCAGGTGAGTTGATTCAACTGATGTTACCCAAATATGTTCGCTCGAAAAAAGAAAGAATCTCAAAGATAGAAAAAACGTCACTATATGTACCAACCGAAAAATTAATCACAAAGCAAAATGGGTTTAGGCTAGCAAAGTTTTCAAAGGATGTTTTCGTGAGTAAAGATATCGGACGAATTTTTAAAACTATCTTTAAATATGGCGATTTCGCAAATAGGTATGGGAAAAATTGTCTAGAAGAAGACCCTTCCAGGTTGCAAATTATTATTTACGCATTGATTTTGTGTCAGGGGAACTTATTATGTTACCAGAGAGCTGATTCAAGTGTGGTGAAGGGTATTTTAATTAATGAACCACGGCTAAAAGGGCGTATATCTGTTGGCTTCGCCGGTCATAATACTAGAGAGGATATGGTTGCTAGCCAAGAGGATTTAGCCTTTTTTACTCCATTATTGCCTGGCATCAAGGATGAAATCGGCTTATTGTTAGG
>JAYRWD010000013.1:0-22636 GCA_041918255.1 Candidatus Dojkabacteria bacterium | reverse complement strand
GGTTAGATTTCCATCTTCTTCATTGCTCACCTACGATTTAAGAGTGTTTTTACGTAATCAATTTACTTCCTCGCACCAAATGTTTGAACCTTTCCCGAGAGTTACTAACTCTGATAATTATCCCGTAAAGTTAAGGTCAGAAATCGTCGAATTAAGTACGCTAGAGAAAACAATATGTCGATTATTCCTTATCCTTACTTAAATTTTGTCTGAAAAATTAGGGACTTGACCATATATACCTAGCTTTTCTTAGGTCCTAAAAAAGTTATTTTCCAGTAGGTACCAGCGTCTCGTATTCTTGTATACTCAATAAACTCTTCAAGCTCTTTTTTAAACTTAGGATCTAGCTGTTACAATTTAACACCATTCTCAAACCTTGGGGAGAGAACCGCCGGGTCGAGATAACGACGTTTCATGCCCCCAAAATGAAATAAATTATGTTCTCCTTGCTCTACTGGTTCAATCTTATAATCTTGAGCGAAAACCTGAAAATGCTGTTCTTCCAATTTTGCTCGGTGCAAATTTATTAAGTTCCATACTCTTTCATTATCAGTCATCAAATCTTCTAAACTCATCAGCTTTAAATCCACCATTTGACGAATCAATGCTACAATCGAGCTTTCAACCACCATCGGCAAAGGATCATAAATAGATACCATCAAACTCAGGTGCCCTCTTTTAGCAAATGCACGAGCGATATCTACATCTGAAAAATATATCTGCCCATTCTTCAGGCTAATATCTTCTAACACACTTTTACCTAAATCATCATAGGATAATGTTGCTGCCCCAAAATCTCGAATTGAATAATCTAAACGATCTGCTCCAATATCTGGTACATCCCTTTTAATTGCTGGAATGGAATCACAAGACTCCAATTTTATAACATACTTATCAAGTATCTGCTGTATTGAATCAAAACCTTTTATAAGGTGTAGATTATTTTCGTGAAAACTTTTTGATTGAATTGCTATTTCTGTAGCGTGAGAAAAAGCCGCATGCCCTATATCGTGCAATAACCCAGCAATTTGGGTCTCTAGATCAGCGCCAAGTTTGTACAATACATACCAAACACCGATTGAATGCTCATAGCGAGTTGTTTCATAATATCCTGGTTTTGCTAAATTCAAACCGCTTTGTTGTGTGACTTTTTTTAACCTTTGAAATGGAATCGACGCGATTAACTCTTCAATAACAGGAGAGTCAATGTTGATTTCACCATAAATTGTATCTTGAATCTTAAGAGCCATGTTCAGGCAATATCTGTATTGTTAAACTTTGAAGCTATTATACGTCACTTGAAATGAAACGCAAATCATTCAAAACATTCGAAGACTATTCAAAACATTCGAAGACTATTCAAAACCAACTCGATATTTTCATCGACATCACCCTCAGAATATGTTTTGCTTTCACTCGAAGGATAAACCGTAATTTCATATATTATTTTTCGTGCTTCGTTCTTCCCGTAAATTTTTTTTACTAACTGATTTGCCTCAAGCAATTGCTCCTCCCTTATAACCAACGAGTAGGTATTTATAACTTTGTCTTCTGAACTTACTAATGCGTATGAGGCTCTTTTACCTAGATCCTTTTCTTCAGGGAAATCCTTTTGCCGAAGGTAATCAGTTATTTCAAGGCTATTTCCTTCTTTAGAGTCAATTTCTAGAATACTACCATCTTGCGCTGCAAAAGTCGTAAGGTTTCCAAAATTAGATGAATGCTCGATCTGCTTCCAATCTCTTGGTAAATCCATTGCGTAGTAGTAGATTTGATTGATGAATGTATCATAATCTGAGGGGACTGTTATGGCAGGCTCTGGAATCTGCTTAGTAATATCACTTTGGGTAATTTCTCTTTTAAGCGATCCTATCCAAAGTAAACCTGTAAAGGTAAAAAGTACAAAAAAAGCTACAATAGCAAATGTTTTGTAATTAATTCTAAGCATTTCTTTGTAACATGTTTAATAAATTTTATATTATAAAATCTTGAAATTGATAAGCCTAGCTTTGTTTGCAAATCAAAATAAAAAAAGAGTCTCAAGACACACAAACACTTTTATCTTTTTTTAGTATGACACATCAACTTAATGATTATCAACTAAATCGTTTATTCTTTGTAGCTTCTTGAAAAAGCTCTTTAAAACTTATTTTAACTCGAATAACAAATATAGCTCCTCTGAATCGGGTAAGTGATACTCCTCACTTAACTTAAACAGTGAAAAAGCACTCTCAACAATTTCTTTCTTGGTCCACCACCGCTGCGTTATGACAGTTTCAAACACTCTAGCAATCTTATGATCTGATAAGGATATTTTAGTAATTTTTTCTAAAGCCTTTGTTACCTGTCTAGTTTTATCGAACTCGACTACCTTCCACTCAAGAGAATATTCGTAGCCATCGAGTTGAACCTTATGCTCAAAGTGCACCTTACCCGGATCAAACGTGCTGACATCATCCACATTTATTAATATTTTTCCGCTTGTCTTTAAGATTTTTTTAGCTCCCTCAAAAAACTTGGTCAGTTCATCCTTCCCGAGAGCTAATTCATTTAATGTATTCCAAAATAATACGATTAAATCAAACTTCTTAAGTCTATCCTGTCCTACAAAGTTAGAAAATGACACATTGAAGACATCAACGTTTTTCAATTTTCTTTTCAAAACATTTAGCATACCTTGAGAGTTATCAACTCCAGTAATCTTATAGCCCAATTCTGATAGTTTGATGAGATGTCTACCTGTGCCACAACCGATGTCTAATATCTGAGAGCCTGATGGTACTATAGATTGGATCATTTTGATTTCTTTTGACGTAATTTTTTCCCCTTTATAGAAGTCATAGACTACGTCATAGACATCAGCTGTATTATCATTTGAGGAAATACTGTTCATCGTGATTTATTCAAACATTTCAGAGGCAGGGAAGTAATTAATTTCTGATATAGAACTAGCATTAGCAAAGATCATAGCAAGTCTATCTATTCCAAGTCCCATACCAGCCACAGGTGGAATACCGCTTTCTAAGGCCCGTATGATTTCGTGATCAAATGATATTGATTTTTTGCCCAAAATTTTTCTCGCCTGTTGTTCGATCAAGAACCTGCTGTTTTGTTCACGAAAATCACGAAGCTCGGTATAGCCATTTGCTATTTCCTTACCAGCTATATACAACTCTACCTTTTCACATACATTCGGGTCGCTGTCTTTAGTCTTAGTTAAAGGGCAAATCTGCTTCGGATAATCATATACAAAAACGGGCTTATCTTTTGGTAAATTCAACTCAACTTTCTCGTTCCAAATTAATTCGAATATACTTTGCCAATCATCATCTGTCTGTATTTTTATATTTTGACTTTTAGCGTATCCCGTTATTTTTTTAAGCGTAAATATTTGGGAAAGTGATATTTTGCAGTATTTTCTCAAGAGGTTATCTACGCTGAATCTATACCATGGTGTGCTCAAAGAAATTGAGCGCCCCTGGTATGTAAATTGGGGTATAAAATTTTGTTTTAATTTTTTATCAACGTATTTTTTGACATAAAGCAAAAGATTTTCCGTTTCTTTCATCAATCCGATATAGTCCGATCCTAGCGTGTACCACTCTAACATAGTAAACTCTGGGCTGTGATTTGGGCTAATTTCTTCTAGTCCACGAAAAACCTTTGTAACGACAAAATGATTTCCTAAACCTGCCGCAAGTATAATTTTATTAAATCTTTCGGTGGATGGGATCAAATACATTTCACTTGATTTGCTTTCATTGTTGAATTCAGACTGGATCATCAACGGGTCGAGATACCTTTCTTGTGGAAGTACAGGTGTTAGTATAGGGCTTTCTAACTCGTGGTATTCTTTTGCTTCGAAAAAGGCTCTGATAGCCTTAATAATGTATTCTTTCGTAAAGTACCGCTGAAAAAGACCAGGATTTTCACGCAGTTTTTGCCAAGTTTTTTTTTGTTCATTATGCTTTGGAAACATACTCGTGCATATCTGTATTTACTATTATCTTATCCCCTGTCTTCACGAAAAGTGGCACTTGGACTGTAGCCCCAGTTTCGAGTTTGGCTTCTTTCGTAGCGTTAGTTGCAGTATTACCACGTGCTCCTTCTGATGTTTCAACAACTTCGAGTGTAATTTTAGGCGGTAGCTTGACCGAAATTGCTTGATTTTCGTAGATTAAAACCACATAATGTCCGTCCACATGCAAAAAATCCTCTTTGTAAGGTATCAAATCTAGATTAACCTCCACCTGTTCAAATGTCTCCGCATCCATAAAATGGGCGTTTTTATCATCTGAATAAACATATTGCATTGATTTTGTTGTGACATCGACTTCGTCAACTTTATCACCAGAACGATAAGTTTGTGATATTACATTCCCATTCTTTAAATCTTTAATTCTAATTCGTATGATAGCGTTTCCTTTACCAGGTTTGTAAAACTCGCGTTCAATAATGAGACAAGGAGAATTATTATTTATTATTACCATTCCCTTTTCAATATTTGCTGTAAGTGCCATTGAAAAATTTAGTAAGAGTTAAATTCATAATTGATCGACTTGGATTATACCTTGATTCTTATCTATTTTACTATTTCCTTGTCTCTTGTTGATAAATATTAGAGCTCTAATTTTTATCCAAGGCCTACTCCGCTATCTTTAGCATTTGGGTGTTGTTATTCTCTGCAAAGCTATCTATAACATTGTGTCACACACCCAACTCTCCTAATTGTCTTTCAGGCTCTATCTGTCGATAGACAGGCAAGCCGGAAAGACGAAAAAGAAAAAATCATAAAAGTAAGTTCAAACAAATGCATTACTTTACTTAGAGTTACAACATTAGACTTCATGCGAAACTAAGCAGGGCTAATAAACCCTGATAATTTTTCATTGTGCATTTAGTGTTTTGAAAACTTCCCCAGCTTTCGTGCAATCCCCGCCTATATATAAACACGGGTTATACGCACCACCCCTCTTATCATTTTCTGATAGACCGGAAAAAACCGAAAAATGTAGATGCACGTTTCGCATCTCAGGAAAATACGAACTCAAATCTCCTTGATAACCTATTAATTCCCCCATTTGAATACGTTTTCCAGGATGAACCACATGATAAAGTTCTTTTGATATCGCGTTTCCCATATGTCCATAGTAAGTATAAACTTCATACGAAGGCAATAAGTAATCATGACTTATTGGATCGCACTTTATGGTTAAGCCTCCATTCGCTGGATCACGATTATCCACCACTCCGGAACAAGCGGCGTAAACCGGATTTCCCCTATGTGTACCAGTACTTCCACTGTTATCTGTGGTTGTCCAGATATCTATTCCCAGATGTCGAAACCCATACATATTACCTCCGAAAGTACCGTTGAATGTCCCTGAGGTGCCATTTGAGGGTACTTGGAACGGAAATAACTGTTCCTTTTCGCTTTGAATGCCTAAAACAGTTGCACCTAGTTTCTGATTTTCTGTTGCCAAATCATGGAGGCGATCAGTTATCGTGCTCAGTTCAGCCTGTAAAAAGTTTATAGTCTGGCTCTTTTGAGCTAATGAAGACAATAGTTCTTGAGTCTGTTGCTGACTCTCCGATGCTTTAGCGCTAAAAGTACCCTCGGCTTTTTCCTGAGCTTTGTATTGACCCACAAAAAATCCTATGCCAAGAGCTCCAAGAACAAGTGAAAGTAAGACTCCAATTACGAAATCCTTCATTAAAGTTAAAGTTGGTACAGAATATTCTAGCAAGAAAAAATGAAGAAAGCATAGACCAGACCAAATTCAGTTAAATGTACGAAGATATCCTATTCTGAGTAAAATTAACGGTTAGGGAAAGAAACCAAGGGGTTGAAAAAAATAATCTTTTCAGTTGTTGAACTAATCCGTGGTTAACACTCTATTTGATTTTTCGATTAAATAATCCACTATTGCTCCGGATATGTCCACTCCACTAAATTTTTGAGTAGTTGCGAAAAAACAAGGAAAGTTAACTTCCGCTATAAACGGTTCATTTGTATTCTCATCAAATAGTATATCTACACCACCAAATTCATATCCAAGTGAATTAACAGCTTTGACAGCAATCTTCCGGATATTTTCATCATAGTTATTAAACCTACGTTCGATTAAATCAATATCACCCACATTAGTTCGAAAATCGGTTGTAACAATATTGGTGTGTGAAGCAATCACTTTCTCCTTCAAAACAATAATGCGTGCTTGTTCCTTATGCTTAATAAAACTTCGCATAATAAAATTGCCTTCATTTTTATACAAAAAATCGGCTATTGATACTAATGAATCAAAACTATCAATTTTAATAATACCAACCCCATGGGATCCACCCATAAATTTGATAATTAAAGGGAAACCATCCAAGTACTCTGAATATCTTTTCAAAAGCTCACGATCGTTAGTTATAGAAAGAATTGTCTTTATTATAGGAAGTCCATACTTTTGATGTATTAAACTACTGCCTGTATTTCTATTTAATTTACCCACACAGAAAAGATAATTAGAATACAAACTTGTTACGTTGGAATTTATCAAATACTTTTCAACTAAAGATGATTTCTTATCCGAACCTATTCTATACAGCCCATCCTCTTCAGTTAAATTAAACTTGGCTGAAAAATCAAACTTATCAGAGAAAAAAACATTGATCTTAATTCCTCTTTTTTCAGCCGATTCTTTCAATAGCTTAAATGTCGTTTTATTGGATCCTTCTCTGAAAATTAAATAAAGATTTTTTAGCATTTTACCTTTAAAAAAATTAGAATCATACAAACTTCTTCTCTTTCCCAAATTTAATAAAATCAAGTATAGGTTTCGCAAAAAAGGTAAGCGACATTCCAATACTAAACGCATGTTCCGCGGTCGGGACCTTAATATTGCACCCTGTATGTAAATAACTGGTATCCGCCGGGACTAATTCATCGCCAAACATTGCGGATATTGTCATAATTCTAGACCTCAAATTACCTGAAATACTCGATTCCCTAGCTTCAAACATCAAAACTGAATCCCTGAAAAGCTTACTAGTCGAGGACATTTTTTCTAACGCACGCCAATTATGATGACCAGCTCTCAGGCGACCACAAATATTTACAGCATTATTAACAATATCGGATCTTTCGCAAAGCAAATTTAATGCCATGCTTCCACCCGCGCTTGTGCCCACTACTGATATTAAACCATGCGTTGCAAATTTTTCAATTTCTAATATTATTGTATCTAGCTTTTTGCGGATATCCGTTCTCTCATCATGCCATCCCACTTTCAAAACATAAGGTTGCAAACCGTACCTTCTCCACCATTTAGTAACAAGTGCAATACCAGAGGTTCGATCCGACAATCCGGGAAGAATAAGCACAGAATGGGATTGATTCGACTTAGTATACATATTACATCCATAATGAAAACTTCCTGGTTAACTCTTCCAATTCAGTCTTTTCCCCCAACATACAAATGCCAAAATACTCCAACTCAGCTTCAGACATTGCTTTTGACCGTTCTACTTGTGATTCCCAGTCCCCAACGGTCATAGCGCTAGTAAATGAAGCGAAAGGAATCTTTCTCTCTATTAATTCGGCTCTTAGTGTTCTAATTTGGTTAGAATTGTCCGCTCTGAGAATTATATAAGGCCATTTGGAAGCAAAATGATCTCCTCCATCCTTATCTTTGTAGCTTATTACTCCCATATCTTTATCAGGATATGCTCTTACTAGTCCAACAGTCATATGGGCTAAGGCATTCATAACTTTACCTACATCAATTTTTTTATTCAAAACTGCCACAAATTTTGTTGTTGTCAAGGATGAATAATTAAAAGATAAATTAATAATTCAATATAATAAAATAATTTGCCATATGCTCCTAAATCAAATCATTTCTTCAATTTTAACCTCCAAATCACCCTACCTATCTTTGATCCAGACGGAGTCATATATTTTATTGGGTTTGCAAGCCCAATAGATTGTCCTTCAGTAAAGTTTGGTATTACAAAACCCGAATCTGTAAATACATTTGGGCTAATTCTATGTTCACTCCCTTGATTAGTCACGATAATTGGCATAATACATACCAAAGGAGTGTCTGAGCTTAATTGGGTAGACAGATTTCGAAAAACTTGTTTATAGAGAGATTCCAGGTCTCGAGTTATCTTTGAAGCCTCACTTCTATCAGGAAGCTCTTTCAAAAACGGACCCATGTAGGGCTCGAAAATTACACCATCCGCCTTAAAATACGCATTAATTGAATCCGCGCAAACAATCTCAGCCTTTTGATCAATTTTAAATGTCTTTTTAGCCCAATCCACATTTGATCTGCACTCTTCAACCACTACTCGGTCATTATCAACACCTATTACATTGTAACCGGCTTGCATCGCCTCAATGAGAAAAGTCCCGATACCGCAAAATGGATCCAAAACGACGCTACCAGGGGGCAAATTTAACATATTGACCATCATGCGTGCCAATCTAAAGGATGTCCCATGAGTAAATTTCTGATGTGGTCGAGCCGTATCTTTAAATTTAAACTGTTTTGAATCAATTTCAGCAACTAACTGAAATATTCTCACTTTCTCAGCCCCATCTTTCGCAACAACTAACTCCATGTGCTTTTCATCAATCACCGCATTTTCTTCAGCTTTTCCTAATTTAACGGTACCACGGTATTTATTAGTTTTAATATATTTTTTGTAATAATCATAAACAAGAAGCGTCAAAGTACTCGATAATTCATCTAAAGAAATCACGGAAATTTCAAAATTCTTTGGGAAATAAAATTCTATATGCTCTATGAAGTTCTGCGTGGTAATTGCACCCGAAAAAATTGCTTTGTATATTTTCCGGGTACCGGCTAGACGTTCAGAAAAATCGAAAATGTCTACATTACTAACGATATCAAGACAAAGTCCATTTTCGTTTTCGAAAGAAGTTGTATACTCAACTTTCCTTTTCCCTAGAAGCGAACACAATTCAACTTTCGCAAGTTCTTTGTCTCTCCCAAAATGAAAATAGTATAACATTCTAAGTATATGCTATACGCATATTATTATATAGAAAAAGATGTTTAATCACAGTTCGGTAATTACCAATTTCTAATATCAAAATGTGAAAGTAAAGCCCAAGTTTCGATCTTGGGATTTTCTACCACCCACCTGAAGATAACCGGTGACAAAACAATTGCGAAGACAATATTTCCTAACAAATGATTTACAGTAAAAGGAATTTGACCGATAAGGGTTTCTTCAAATGGCATATGATAAATCAACACACCCATAGCAATCCCCGTTATGGCGTCATAAATTAGAGTAGCAAACACAGCAAAGATTACATAATTTTTGAGAGTATTTTCTTTTTTAGCGAAAAAGAGACCCGCTAAACATCCGAGCAAAGCATAAGTGCTTAGTGTTATTAATGTCCATGATCCAAGGGTTCCTGTCACCAAATCGTAAATTATTATACTGGCCGCCGCAAAGAATGCCCCGGAAAGTACCCCCCACCTTTTGGCAAAAGGCATCATGGTGGTCATAATTGGCTCCACGTTTGGAGGATGTGGAACCAGACGTAGCAATATTACCACTACCAGCCCAATCATATATTTAAAGACATTATTTGTGAATTCCTTCATAGCTTGTTTGTAATGTTAAAATTTGAGATAAATTGATTATACACAAAAGCCGTTACCAATCTAAACAAAATTTCGACACTTTGACTAAACTTCCGCAAAAAGCATATAATTTTGTACTTTACTTAATTTAACTTTAAATTATGCTCAATACAAAAAAGAGCGATAGGATGAAAGCATCCGGCAAAACATCAGTGATATTAGTACTAGTATTAGTACTTGCGTCATTTGGAGCTTACAAATATTTAAAACCATCAGTACCTACGACTACTGATGAGAATGAGCCTACGTCTGAAGCGGAGAAGACACCCGAAGTTACGGAAGTTGTCGAAGCAATGGTCAAGCCCGACACCACAAATTGGAAAAAGCTAGAACTGAAGGTAAATCCTTCATCCACAAATAATTGGTCAATATTTAGTCCAGTAGACTTTGTACCTGAGTCACAAGTTACAATGAGTTTATATTATCCAAATACATGGACAGAAACACAAGATGACAATAACAATGTTGTTAAACTAAGTGAGATTTCAGCTGATGGTTCGACAATAACTCTTGAACCCGAATTGGGCTTATACCTAGTTGAACTAGCAGAGGGTAGAACATGTTTTGATACAGTTGGACCAGATAACGACTATCCTCTTGGCAAACCCAAGCTTCTGGGTATTGATGATTTGACAAGTAATTCTTTATTTGAAAATAAATTTGATAAAGTTCTTGCTAGATCAACTAGTATGATTGCTGATGATAATGGAGGAAAAACTGTATACTATTATGGATTCTGCTTAGAGGATAACGGGCGAGCTTATGGAGTCGGCTTTGCTAGCTCAAATGCGTTAACTAGCGAAAAGAAGTTACTATTGACTCAAATCGTTTCTACACTCGCTGTGAAGACGAACCCGGTATAAGTTCGATTTATCAAATACTTTTAAAAGGGATAGAGCGTGCTTTATCCCTTTTTTAATGTTAACTCTGTCTTTTTCGCATCAAAACACTGTTGCTTTAATTACCATATATTTTCTATGATATCTCGATAGACAATATAAAAATTTGCATAAAGGTAGTAATTTACGGTTTTGGTAAAAAATTCTTAAATATAAAATAAACAATGGTACAAAATAAGAGATTTCTTTTTTGCGTTTGTTCTCTCGGTTTCGGTCATGCAGCCCGTACTCTACGTGTTATTCAACACTTTCTCCCAAACAACAAGATTTACATTATGTCACATAGCAAAGCCCTTGCATTTTTGAAACTTGAACTTAAAGATGCAAACGTCGAATTTATTGATTTCCCGGACTACCCTGAAATACTAAGAGGCACTGGATTAAAATTTCATTTATATTTAGCTTTGGACTATATCAAATCTTTCGTTCATTCAAAATTTGAACATATCTATGTAAATAAATTAGTAAATAAATATAAGATTGACTTTATTTTTGCTGATCAAGGTTACGGTTGCTGGTCAAAAAAGATTCCTTGTTTTCTAATGACACATTATATTCAACTTAAGATGCCTCAAGGTTACAAATTTTTTCAGTCGGTAAATGATCATTTAATTTTTAATGACTATAAACACTACAGTAGAGTTTTTATCAATGATTACGCTGATCCACAAAATAACTTAACAGGCGAATTATCACATAATTGGATGACTGAAAAACTTAATTCTCAATATATTGGTATTATTTCAAGTGTTTCTAAGGTAAATATTGTTGAAGATATTGATTATCTTTTTATTTTTAGCAAATCCGGATACCTAACTAGTCTTCAAGATATGTTTTTCAAGAGACTTTTTGAACAAGCAAAGAAATTAAATGGCAAGAAGGTTTTCGTACTGGGCGATATCGAGAACGGATATCACGAATTCGACAAGGACGGAAATGAAATATATTCAAATGTAACTGGAAAATTTAGAGACGAGCTATATTCACGCGCTAAAGTAATTGTAACAAGATCAGGTTTTGCTACAATCATGGATATAGTTGAACTAGAAAAAAAGGGTGTTTTGATACCCGCTCCGAACCAGGATGAACAAGCTTATCTAGCAAAATATTTAGGTGAAAAAGGATATTTTGTCACTTACGGATTTTACAAATCATTCGATTTTTCAGATCTTCCTAAGCGTTTAGCGAAAACAAAACTTTTCAATGGAACCAAAACAAATGAGGCGATTAGACAAATAGATGAGACTATTTCTATGTTTGTAGAATAGCGCACCCTAATACCGTTCAATAAAACTAGGATCAAGTTTTAAAATTGCTGTTACTACTTCATAAATCGGTAAACCTACAATAGCAAAGTAATCTCCTTCAATCCTTTCAATCAATAATCCGCCTCTTCCTTGAATTGCAAAAGCCCCGGCTTTATCCATTGGTTCACCGCTTTGGACATAATGACTAATAACATGTTCTGGATATTTTCTCATATACACCAGTCCCTCTTTCGATCCTACAATCACTTTATTTTCTGATTTCACCACTACCGCGTATCCAGTAACGACTTTTACACATTTACCATTGATTTCTTCGAGCATAGACTCTGCTTGTTTTGTGTCTTTTGGTTTGCCGAGAATCTTTCCTTCAAATTCAACAACTGTATCAGCGCCAATGACAATAGCCTCTTGATTTTCTTTTGCCACAGCCTCGGCTTTTCCTCTTGCCAGATCTTTCACAACCTCTTCTGCTGAAAAATTATTGTTAATTATTTCCTCATAAATCGGTGTAATGATAAGGTATTGTATACCTAAATTATCCATTAATTCTTTACGCCTAGGTGAAGAAGATGCCAATATTATTTGCCTATTCGCCATAATATTTAGGTTTACATTGAAAATAATTAGAAAAGATAAGAACAGAGTGCAGAATTATTAGACTTTATGTGAAACTTGGTGAAATTAACGAACAGGTGTCACACTTGCCTGTCCTGGACTAAATCCGTGAAGCTATCGAAGCGCGACAAGACTGTATCTCCACCCTTCGACAAGCTAAAGGTGACATAGTAGATGTAGTTTTGCGTCAGGGTTGTTAAAAAATATTACCTGCCTTCTCTTTCGTTCGTCACTAATACATCACACAAACCTACTAATAAAATTAGAAATTATCGATATCTTCAACCTTTAGTATACGTATAGCCTTTTTTAAAATAATCTTTTTCCATTCGTTCCCGAGTTCAACATCTTTCTTTCTGCTGCTTAAACGTACTTGAGAAGGTTTACCAGATTCATTCTCAACCAAACAAATATACTCCTCATCCCATATTCCAAAATCAAATTCTGAAACACTGTTTTGAATATCGCTTTTTTTGCAAAGATAACACTTTATTCCCGACTCAAGATCTAATTTTATCAGATTACGTATTTTTTCATTTTCAAGCTCTTTTTTATGTGTGATTATAAATACTCTAGTAAAATCTTTCATTCGACGGGCAGTGAGTCTTGCTTGTTGAAAATAAAGATTTTGTTCGTTCCACAACTCCACAGACGTTGGATAGGTACAAAATCCTGATTTTTCGAGATTTCGAAATTTAAACACACCCTCATCAAAAATTTCTTTGGGGGTTAAATATATGACTTCTTCTGTTTTTGGGTTTACATAATCCAGAGCGTAGAGTTCTCGTCTGTGCGCTAAGTACTTTTGATAAAGTGTTAAATCAATCCGCGTCTTACAAAGTTCCAGAACTAATGGGAATTCTGACAAGCCTGCTGTTTTATTCATATGAACCGCGCCTCGGACCATTATTGCGGAACTATTTAATTTTGTAGCGAAATCAATCGAAGTATCTCTGTCAACATAGGGATCGTTGTCTGAATAAAGACTATAAGAACTATTTATCTGATTCTTAATTCTATCAAAGTCAAAATTAGTTTTATAAAATGTCTTATTCACAAGATCTATTTGCCAAGATTTATCAGGAGTCATAGGAATATCCAAAAAGGGCGAAACAAAAATCGCGCAATCAAGTTTTATCTTGTACTTTTCAAGAATATGGAGGATAAAAACACAACCGAGGGAATGACCTATAAAACATATCTTTTGATTCTTAGGTAAAGTTTTCCAAAAGCTATCAAACGCATTAAGCCAATTTTCTAAGTTTTGATTTTTCACTACTGCCTTTGATACACCGAGTTCTGTAATTTTATCCCAGTTGTCGACTGGAAATTCTGGTATAAATACTTTCTGTCCAAAAGATTCCAGACTGGATTTAAGTTGTGGAAACCAATTACCCTCAGGAGACCCAAATGAACCGTGAAAAATAACAAAAATCATTCGGATATATTAACAACGTATGAAGTATTATATGGCATACAAATACACTGCACAAGGATTTTCCTCACCCCACTCCTTCTTTAGCTCCATTATAAAACCAAAACAATGTTTCTCATCCCTATATATGAGACTTTGCCCATTCTGTCAAATTTTCTCGTTTCGACCAAACACGCTGATTTTTTGTCAGAAACTGTTTTCGAAGACGTAAGGATTTCGGTGTGACCTCAAGAAGTTCATCCTTAGCAATAAAAACCAATGCAAACTCAAGAGTCAGAGGGATAGGTGGCCGAAGATCGGTTTGAGTAATCTCGTCATGCTTAATTCTTACTCCAGATTTTTGCCTTTCCTTAGTTACATTCACATCCAAATCCTGATCAAATTTGTTAATTCCAATAATCATACCCTCATACACCTGCGTACTTGGAGTAATAAACAAATCTCCACGTTCTTGGACAGTATTTAAAGAATATCCAGCTGCAACACCCGGATCAGACGCAATCAAGACTCCTTTACGATAGATTGGTGGCTGATGCGTAAATGGTATATAGTCACATATATAATGATTCAGAACGATATTACCTTTTGTATTTGTTAGTAATCGACTACGCAAGCCAAACAAATTTTTAGTTAAAATTTTATAGACCATTCTTGTCTGTTTATTATCACCAGTTTCCATGCTTATCATCTCAGCTTTTCGTTTTGATAATTCCTCACTAACAGTCCCAATATATTCTTCAACAGTATCAACAAATAGCTCTTCCAAAGGCTCAAATTTCTTCCCATCAATTACTCGAATAATCACTTCTGGTTTGCGGACTTGAAATTCATATCCTTCCCTACGCATAGTCTCGATCAGAATAGAAAGTTGCAATTCACCCCTTCCAGCAACCAAATATCCTCCACCATCTTCAGCTTTCGTAATCTGAAGACTGATGTTTTGAGTTCGTTCAGTTTCTAATCTCTGTTCTAACTGGGTAGCAGTAACATACTTCCCCTCTTTTCCCACTAATGGTGAAGTGTTTGCTTCAAATTTAATTTTAACAGCTGGTGGCGAAATTTGGATTTTTGGCAATGGGTCGAGATTTGAGCTAGAACAAATTGTTCCTCCGATTGACATTGATTCTATACCCACAATCGCCGCGATATCACCCGCACCTACTTCATCTATTTCAACAAAATCAAGCCCCTCTTTTACTAATATTTTTTTTACTTTTCCAGACTCTTTCTTGGCATCCTCTTCTGGACCGCTAAGTATAATAACGCTATCACCTACCCTTACCTTCCCCCTGTATATTTTTCCAACTAAAATACGTCCTAGATGACTATCAAAGTCAAGAGCGTTTATTTGCATTTGAAAACCTTTCTCACGATCTCCTGGCGGAGGCGGAATCTTATTTACTATACTATCCAGTAAAAGTTCTAAATTACCTGATGTAGAATTTGCTATTGTCAGATCACCGCTTGGTAGGGAACTGAATATTTTGCCCTCTCTCGCGATTGCATAAAATACCGGGAAATCAAGCTGCTCAGTTTCTGTGGCTAATTTTAAGAAAAGATCATGAAGTTTATCCAGCACTTTCGGAACATTCGCATATTTTTTGTCTATTTTATTGATGACTACGATGGGTTTAAGTTTCAATTCTAGGGCTCTTTTTAGCACAAATTCTGTTTGGGGCATCGGACCTTCTTGAGCATCGATTATTAAAAGGCAACCTTCAGCCATATTCAAGGTTCTTTCAACTTCACCTCCGAAATCTGCGTGACCTGGAGTATCAACTATATTGATCTTATAATCTTTATATCTAATCGAAACATTTTTAGCTTTAATAGTAATACCCTTTTCCCTTTCCAGTTCTCCAGAATCAAGAATTTGCTCCTGATTCATTTCATCCTGATTATCTCGAAAAAGATTTGCCTGTTTCAAAAAAGCATCAACAAGCGTAGTCTTCCCATGATCCACATGGGCGATAATTGCAATATTTCTAATTTTATCTTGCGAAATTATATCTGCCATAGTCTATGATTTTACCACTTTCTAAGGCTTTTTTATATTAATAACCCCGCGAGATGGGATATTATGCAATCCGGAGAAATTACGGTAAATAGCTCTTTTAAACCATAATAAAATTAAATCTCAGTACTATCATAAGCCCAATGGAGCAAAGCCTGTCTTTGTTTTCGTCTGCAAGTCATATCGCGAGTATCACAGTTTCTTTTAATTTGAGCTATATGTCTTCTCATGGCTTTCCACCTTTTAATTTGTCTTGCGTCATCGGGATGTCTTCGACCCATATAGTAACGGCAATACCACTGAAACCATCCCCTAGGATCATCTGGGTGTATCCAGCCCTTTTTTCTCCATACCGACAACGGTTGGCTAGCATCCACTCCAAAAAAGTTAAGTTTTGAATTTCTTTTCCCTTTTGCGAATTTCGCATAGGTAAACCAATCAGAGGGGAACTCACGAGTACAATCGCGCATATATACGCCACCAAAGACCCCTATTTCCAACATTTGTTTTGGCGAAAGTTCAGGTTTGAATTCCCGATCAAATTGTTTTCCAATTGGAGCGGTCAATACATAAATGTAGTTTTTTTGCATTTTATCTTCAACCCTTATTATGTTTCCCTGAAGATGTATATTTGTTTTAATATAAATCATTATTTATCAATACTAGCTTTTATGTTTAAGCTTTGTCTTCAAAAAGTTTGAGAGGTGATTACTTGCTTCCGAAGTATCTTTATAAGTCTTCAAATAAAAGCAGGGATCTTGTATGCCCTTGATCATTGCGGATAAGTTCAAATAGTTGTTCTCATGGACTAAGCATAAGATGGGAGCCTGTACTAACCCTCGCTGAGAGCGCAATAGAGCTCTCTCAACTTCCATACCCACGCCAAGGCTTGGACCGTCTACTATAGCTACAATGTAGTCCGCTTGATCAACCCATTTCGTATCAATATCGCGGATTTCCTTTTCAAATCCCTCTCTTTTGGGTATATCGACTTTGCTGTTTTTTGACAATATCTTAAAACGTTGAATCTCATCAAAAATCGCAACGTGTTCGCTCAAAACTTTAAAACCCATTTCCTTCATATGCTCTACTAGTAACATCTGAAAATCCTCGGTAGCAAGACGTGTTCCAGATATTGAACAAGAAAAATATATTTTTTTCATAGAGATTTAATATAAGTTATTTTCTCGGATATTTTTACTCTTTTGGTAATGCTTCACATGCTTCGCCATCATTGTCCCCGTCCAATCTGTTTGTATCCTGACTCGGTCCACCGGCATTGTCAAAAAATTTTTGTGCTTCAGGTTGTGTAGTAAAATCTTCACAATTGTATTCATCTGTGTACTTTCCACCTTCGGTCACTACATTTCCTTCTTTGTCTCGCATCACCTTTGATTCTGAAAGTGATGAACCAGAAAGAAGCTTACCTAAGTCAAAGTCGGTTTTGCCCACTTCTAAACCCAAGGCGCTCAGCAAAGCAATTATTGCAAGCGCGAGAACGCCTTTGGTCACTTTACGACTAGTTGAACCACTGAAATCAAACATTTTTTTCAGTAGATCTGAAAATAATTTGTTCATTTATCTTAAACCGTTAAATAGAAATATACGCACACAGCAAGAAGTAGGAGTATTACAATGATTCTTGCGATTCTATTATTTCTCAAATTTCCCATATTTATATATAATAAAGTTAGATAGTATCAAACTTAAACGACTCATTATGGAATTATTATCGACCTCGCGCCTATAATAAGACCAAATATAATAAACAAAAATAGTTGATAGCCACTCTGAATTAGAAATCTCGCCCACGCGATCTTAGCCGAATCATTATTCCACATTGCTGTACCAGCTATTACAGGCATAACAAATGCAGCCCAAATCCAAAGACTTCGCTCGAAACCGCTTACTTTTGTAGTATCGGCAATAAGGTGTATCAGGACCAAAACTTGAAAAAATGTTAACAAAAACTGTATCAAATAAAGCTTTCCAGCTCCTTGTTGCATTTTCTTTCTCTCTTCCAAATCCTTTGGGTTGGCTCCAATAACTTCCATCCATTTTTTACCAAATAAGGGTCCGTACCAGATAGCTCCAATAACCATTGATAATACTGCGCATGTCAAACTGACAACGAAAACTTCACTACTCATACGCTTTGTGTAAGAAGTAATATATTAAGTATTTTACAAGCTTTTTGAGTTGTAATATATATTCTTCAAGATAGAGTTATAAATATTGAATTTAAAGAGAGAAATAGACATAAAGCGCGAACCCCATAATTGCCATTCCCAGTATCATCCCAAAAATAAACTTGAAGCTTATTGGGGAAGAGGCTAAATTGACTTCTGGAACTTGATTTATTTGACTCTGGTCAGAATGCGTAGTATCTCGAAAGCTAGAAACAGGATATTGAGTGCGCGAGATTGGCATATAGGCATCTACCTTTTGTGATTTATTCTTCAAAACTTCCTTTAAATATTGTAGCTCTTGGGGCACTTCATCCCAGCTACTATACTGAGCACCGTTTATAATTAACTTTGTACTAGATCCTGCTGTCATTTGTTGCTCAATAACATCCGGAATCCCATTATGATTATCATCGGACATATTCGTTTTAATCTTATTTTTGACTTCTACCACGTCCATTATTTTCATATTCTTTAAAGTCTGCATATCTTTAAAGAAAAGTTTTGCAGCGTCTCTAAATACGGGTGATATTTTAAACATGCGAATTTATGCTATCTAACTAAATTTTATTCATAATAAAACTAAATGATTATGGAACTAGGTATTGCTTTTCAAAGTTGCGAGAATAACATCTAGGAGAACATTACCTCGAGCAATTTGTTGTTCAATATTTAAACCATAGTCGTTCGTGCCAAACTTCAAAATTGATTTTTTGCCATTTGGGTCAGAGTATTCCATGTAATAATTCATTTCATAGCCTCCACAGCAAGCAACATTCAAGATGTAATAAATATGCTTACCTACTAGCCTTGTTGTAAAAGCATCAAATTCTTTATCTTCTCTTAGTGTCACCCCCTGGTAGGAAACGTTATCTAACAACCAGTCTTCTATGTTTTGATCAGTATTAATCTTATGAACAAAAAAATTATGAGATACGTTTATATCTTCAGCAATCTTATACTGATCAGCTGTGTACTTTGATAGAGTCCTAATGCACCTAGAAATGTCATTAGGATAATTATTGAACTTAACGGTTTCAAGTATGTTGCCACAATCGATAATATTGTTAAACTCGATTGTCTCTCTATCTTTGAATTCCAAAAGAATCACATCAGAATTTGTTTGTGATTCTCTATTCTCACTTTCTTCGAATATATTGGGCACTTTTACTTCTAAATCGGTTGATGGAATTTTCAAATAATTAGAGTTAGATATAACGGTCTTTAACATCTCAACAAATCGTTGACTTCTTTTACCAATATCGGCATCAAATGCTTCATCAGGTAAAACAAAATTATCTAAGGTATTAGTTGGGTTTGAATTTTGAAAAAATTTTTGAGTACTATTGTCTTTAAGGTTCACAAGATACCAGTTAAAGGTGACAATATGATCAGGATAAGATTCAAAGAAATGGGTTAAATATAAGCCATCCCCAATTTTCTTTGTCTCTGATCGGGGCGCTCCACGATCCAACGTATCAATCTTATTTGCGTCATCAAATAAAGCCATCCAATCTCGAACTTCCTTCAAACCTAAAACCTCAGAATAGGCTTGTGCTTCTGTAAAATTACTGATCGTTTCTGAGGGTCCCTTAGTTTTATTCTGGAACCAATTAATAAGACCAAATCTGCTTAATGACATGTAGAATAGTATTCCTGAGAGCCATAAAACAGAAATTGAGATCAGCACAGCTATTTTTAGATATTTCTTCACGTTAAATGTTATTAATAATTAATACAAGGTACTACCATAAAAATATGATATTCTCGGCCTTATATTGTAGGCTAGTTGCATTAGACTTAGTTGTAAATAAGATTATATAAAATAACATAATAGAGCTCAGGATCGTTTGTAATCAATATAACATCAATTCCATTATTAATTGCTTTTTGAGCTGATTCAACAGGTCCCTTATCGCTATAATATATTGTATTCATAGAAAAGTCATCCGTAATGAGAACACCATCGAACCCAAATTCATTTCGAATTATTTCTACGGTTTCTTTTGAAATTGAAATTGGATTGTTTGGATCAATAGATGGAACCGTAATATGACTTAGCATAATCCAAACAGGTAATTGATCTGATACCTCAGCAAAAGGGATAAAATCATTATCTCGTAAATCCTCAATACTCTTATCGAAAACTGAAGTTTTTTCAGTATGTGTTTCTGAGATTGATTGTCCGATTCCCGGAAAATGTTTTAATGTTGGCTGAATGCCTTGTGCTAAGAGATTTGCCGAATACATTTTAGCAACCTCTGTAATGATTTTAGGGTTATCATGAATTGCCCTGAGGCTTATCGCACTCAAAGTATTTGAAGTATTAACCCCTTGATATTTTAAATCTACAACTGGGGAAAAATTTAAATTAATCCCTAAGTATGAAAGCTCATCTGCCTGTATTCTTGAATAATTTTCTATACGTAGCATTTCCTCTCTGTCGAGTATGTCATCGTCGTTTAGTAATTCAGAAATTGATACCGAAGTGCTTACCATTCCGGCCATGTGGGCATTCGAAACGAATCCCCCCTCATGATCAACTGCTATCAAAAGTTGCCGAAGATTCGGAATTTTATAAATGCGCTTCAAGTCTTGAATCATTGCTCTAACCTCTTTTTTGGAATGACCGCTGAAATTTCTCTTGGTCCAATATACCCCCCTAACTCCCCCCAACTTAACAATTTCAGTTATTTCATTATAATCAGTAAACCCCAGAATAAAATGCTGTCCTAAATCTTGAATAATTATTGGATCAACTCTTAACACTGCTTGCTTAATTAAAACAAAGTGTATTTGTTTCCCAATTATGAGAATTCCAATAATAATATAAAGAAGAGATAAAATAGTTTCGGTTATATTTCTTTTTGAATTTGTTGGATATATACCGAAAGTAATGCGAAAAAAAATTAATACTAAAAGTATTGTCAGCGACTGATATCTAACAGAAACAAAATTTGGGCTACGGTAATATAAAAGAAATAGAAAAGAAAAAGTAAGAAAAAAACAATCACCTAGATATTTTAAAAAGTATCTTAAAGAAAAACGACGATACTTTTCAGCCAAAATTGACCAATGAAAAGCAATAGTTGACCAAGAATGTATTACATTTTGCAAGATTCTCGGAACAGTACAAACCGACTCCTTGAATACAGGTGATATTTTTAGCATATATTTATCCTGAAAATTTCAAATCTTATAGCAACACAAAATATTTTTTATCAAATAGTTATTTGATATATTCAAATGTAGAAATTATTTGATTGAAAAGTTCTAAATCATGCTTTTCGTCCAATTTCATAGCAAAGTTTATCCCTTGATATTTATCTTTCTCGGGTAAATTTACAATCACCCCGATATAGTCGCTACCAGGAGTACCTGGATATGGTCCGCCCCAATAAAATAAATCTTGACCTAATACTGTTAACATCTTCACACCATAATCATTAGTAACCTCAGAAGTCAATTCCCAAGACCTCTCCATCTTATATTCTAAGTTTCCAGGCCCAATCAAATAAAACTCCTTAATACCTTTATCCTTATAACCGACAGTTGTAAAAAAGCTACCATCAACCCCTTTTACAAAGTCATTTGTAACAGTTCCACCGACAAATATAAATTCATCATTCGATCTTGTCATTTTTCTATTGCAATCACTATGCCAATAAATATCAACATCGGGAAATTCTTCGCTTGAAGAAAAACAAAGTTCAGAACCCTTTTCTGACGGTTCTACTCGTGTTCTAAATTCACCATATTGTTCAAAGGACTCTGGTAGCTTAAACTTTATACCTACTTGAGAAATTTCATATTGTTTCCAATCTTTTGTTAGTTTGATTATTTCCATATCATGCTCTAGCCTTGAAGGATCGAAAAATTGTTCTTCTAGTACTCTTCTATCAACCTTATCAAGATACGCACATTGGTTATCTTTGTTTTCACTTAGACTTGTTAGCGGTTCTTGAAATGGTTTCTGAGCAAGAGAACCCGCGTTATAACTCAAAATAGATATTAGGGAAATCATCAATATTCCTGCTGATAAAAATAACAAGCTTCTCACCTTTCTTAACATATTAATAAATATTAAAAGTTAGTATGCATTCTTAAAGAAATAGCTTCCAGCATCTATTTATCTTCTAACTTTTTCGCTTTCCAGATGCCTCAAGATAAGCCTGAAGGGCATCAATACTTTCTTGATATGAAAACTTACTCGTCTCATTTGGATCTATCCAAAATACTTGGTTTGCTTCGGTAGGAACAATATCGCCCGAAAAGCTTTCACAGCCAAACCAATAGACATGCTGATCTTCGCTCCCGTTATTCACATCTAGTTGATGAACTAGAAATGCTTCCATAATTTCTACACCTAGCTCTTCTTTTGCCTCACGTTTCAATGCATCCTCTAAAGACTCATTTTCCATGACATGACCACCAGGGAATACAACTTTACCAGGGTCTAATACTTTAGTTTTTTTTCTTTCTTCAACAAGCACCGTACAGTCTTTGTATAATATTAAAGCTACTATTAATTTACGCATAAATATT
>JAYRWD010000012.1:0-19123 GCA_041918255.1 Candidatus Dojkabacteria bacterium | reverse complement strand
TTAGAACCTCAGGTCTAAACGTGAATATATTTACACGAACTACAGCAACCTTCCCATTTTCGACCCGATACCGAACTGATCCTAACGAAGTACTAGCGTGTCTCAAAGGACTGGTACCGTCAACGGTTGGCCAAGGAAGTGCATTCATTTCTTCTCTAGACTCAGGTTTTCTCCAAGCCGGGGGATATGAAAATTTATCTTCCTCTACTATAGGTTCGTCTTTATCCTCAACCACAACTTTTATGATAAGAAATAAATCTTAAGAATATATTCTAACATCCTTGCACAACAACTCAAATTATTTCATTTATTCACTTTCGAAAATCCTACCCTATTTAAATCAAAGCAAACAAATTGAATACGAAGTAGTATAAGACAATCCATATCTTTTTCGTTTAGCTAAAAACCAACCTCCACCCGCTTTGTTTTGCCATCAATGAAGATCTCACGACCTACGGGCAAACATATCTGCGGCGAAGTATGACCGATATCAAAGTTTTGAATAATCGGAATCTCTCTGTTATACACCCGAACAATATCAACGATCATTTTCCTTTGAGCCTCTTTGTATTGAACCTTCCAATCGTCTGTATTTTGATTTTCAAAAGACCAAGCCTTTGGCCTTCCTATGATCAACCCCCGTAGCCTTGCCAGCACTCCACGCTCGCCCAATGCCCTGAAAACTCTTCTGACATATTCATGGGAAGGTACTTCCTCACTTGTCTCAGCAAATAAGACAATATTTTCAAATTCTTCCAGACTTGGAATTGTTATACCGTGTCTCAACAATTCATCTAGTGATTCTAGACATCCCCCCCAAGTTATACCCGAAACATTAGAAGAACCGTCCCAATACCAGCCTTCATTTTCCTGATATCTACGTTTCACGTTCAGTAATGTTTCATCCGACCAGTCAAGATCAATGTCGCAAAACTCAGGACTTGCTTGAACTTCAAAAGTTCCACTTTGAAACAACGCGTAGTTCAAATATTTAATCGTGTACTCATCCATCCGATTTTGCATCGCAAATTCAGTGAATACATGACCACCATAATATGATGGTACCCCGCATAACCACAAATGGTTAATGAAATGAGTGTTGTCGCTATTGCCGAAGAATGGCTTAGGATTATCACCGAAAACCTCTTTGGGCAAATTCTTGATATATGTCACCTGATCATCGCCACCCAGCGAGGCAATAACTCCTTTTATTTCTTTATCTTCAAAAGCATTAACCAAATCTCGAACCCTTTCTTCTTTACTCGCGCCCAATTTCTTTGTGGCAGAGAATTCTACTGGTTCTAGACCAAAAACATCCCGGATTCGCTCCAATCCCAACTCATAGACATGGGGCCAACGTGCAGGAGCAGCAAATGAAGGAGAGAGAATAGCAACTTTATCACCTTTTCGAAGTTTAGGGAGATTTGTAAAATTCATTTTGATAAAAACATCTAAAATATAGTGTCCAATGTGGCTAAGCCCACAACCATTTAACTTTGCGTGAGCAAAAATCCTACTTTAATTATAGTTCATATTCATACCTAACCTGAAATAGTATACAATTTAAGTATATGATTAGCCGTTAGTGATTATAAAAACAAACAAAAAAAGTCTTTACGACTGACTACAAAAAACAGTGAAACAATCAATCTCAGAAAAAATAAATAGGGAAGCAAAAAAATTCTTCGAAAGGCAAAAAGCTTCTAATCTAAATGTGAAACATCTCAAAATCACTGCTTATTTAGTATTATAAAAACTTTTTTATTCCACGAAGATACCTAAAAAATATGACACAAGATCCGCAACAAAACCCATTTCTTAACCCTAACGCAAGCGGTCTGGACATGGGACAAGATCCTAAACAACAGAGAAATAGGAAACTGGAGCTTGTCATGCAATCCGCGGGGATTGGAGTGTGGGAGTGGGATGTAGCAAATAATAAGATTATGTGGAATGATCAAATGTACATCCTCTATGGGGTGAGCAAGGATACGTTTGCGACCACATACGAATCCTGGCAGAAAGCAATTCATCCCGAAGATAGAAAAACTACAGACGAAGCTTTCCAGACGGCCCTTAAGAGCGCGAACAATCTCAATATCGTTTTTCGTGTCATTCTGCCAAATGACGATGTTCGATATCATAAATTAAACGGTATTGTCGAACGTGGTAATAACAATGAACCGATTAATATACTAGGGGTAGTGTTTGATGTCACCGAACAAAGGTTAGAATCCGAAGAACAAACCAAACTATTGAATGATGTGAAGAAGCAGGCGCAAACGCTCCTGATCGCGAAGGCAAAAGATGAAGCCATCCTAGCGGGGATAGGAGAGGGCATTATCACGACTAATTCTGGAGGAATAATCGAATTCGTAAATGAAGCCGCGACGAAAATGCTTGGATATTCAAAAGAAGAAATGATTGGAAAAACCATAACGGAAGTTTTAAAAATGGTTGATGAGGATCATAATATAATCCCTTTGAGTCAACGACCAATGGTAATGGCACTTTTCTCGGGTCAAGAAACAAATATTTCACTTGGCAAGACATATTACTATTATCGCAAAGATGGAACCAGCTTCCCAGTAGGGATTAGCGTAGCGCCTTTTGTGTTTGGTGGGACAATCACAGGATCAATTGAAATCTTCAGGGATATTACAATAGAAAAAGAAATTGACAAAGAAAAAACTGAGTTTGTTTCCCTTGCTTCTCATCAATTAAAAACCCCCATCGGTGCAATGAGATGGACACTAGAAATGCTCCTGGCGGGCGATTATGGTACAATCTCAGACGAACAGAAAAAGGTATTAAATGAAATTTACACAATGAACAAACGAATGTATGAATTAATTAGCTCCCTTTTGAATATTTCTCGAATCGAAATGGGTGTTTTTATCATTGAACCCAAACCAACAGATTTTGCGAAGCTTTGTGACGAAGTACTGGTTGAAATGGAATCGCGCAGAGTCCAAAAGGAACATGAGGTTATCAAAGATTTTGAATCCAACTTGCCGATTGTGCCTGCGGATGAAAAACTATTACGCATAATATTCCAAAACTTTATTTCAAATGCAATCAAATACACCAAAGACCACGGCAAAATTAGGGTAACACTGAAATCAACGATTGAAGATATTATCTTTAGCGTATCCAATAATGGCGATCCTATCCCAGAAAGTGAACAGTCCAGAATATTTCAAAAAATGTTTCGGGCTTCTAATGCTCAAGAGCAAGATACAGACGGCAATGGATTAGGTTTGTATGTAGTGAAACAAATAGTTGATAACGGAGGAGGTAAAACATGGTTCACATCAAAAGAAGGCGAAGATACTGTATTTTCATGTTCTTTCCCACTTTCGGGTATGTTGCCAAAGGCAGGGACGAAACAACTATCTGAATAAACCTACCATATATCCACAGCGAATTTGATACTAGAATTTAATCTCTACCTCTAAACTGCTTCACAACTAACACCAACTTATGATTATGTTGATAATCGGCCATAGAAATTTTTCTTGCGAGGAAAATATAAGAATTGATATAATTTAAAGCTTAACCAAATAAAATGGAGATCAACAAATACGAAAATCCTCAATATCCATCTTCAGTTGAAGTAAGCTAACCTTTCAGCCTGTTTTTGCACGCCTATTAACTATGGCGAGTGCAGGTGTCAACGTATTATTTATCACTTGATATAGACATGCTGAAAGTAACAAATCTCAAAATTGAATTCTCCGAACTTTTGTTCGAAAATATAAACTTCAAACTAGGGAACAAAGAAAAGGTTGGGCTCATAGGTCTAAATGGATCTGGTAAATCAACACTTTTGAAAAGTATCTTAGGTTCTGTAGAGCCGGATGAAGGTCAAATAACTATTGTCGAGGAAAAATTAGGTTATCTCCCCCAGGAATTTGATCTTGACGAAAATCTCTTTGTAGGTGAATACCTAGAGTCACTCGTTCCCGATCACTCGACCGATATGTGGAAGATAAAATTGATACTTTCACAACTCGGTATCAAACTTACTGATTCGGAAACAACAGAAGCTGCGGGAAGTATGCACGCTCTAAATTATTACAGCAAAATCTCCACGATCAGTGAAGGGGAACGGTTAAAACTTTATTTGTGTAAACTACTCATCGAAGAGTCAACTATTTTGCTTTTGGATGAGCCGACAAACCATCTTGATATAAACGGAATCAAATGGTTGGAAAAGTTTCTGCAAAAGTTTGATGGTATCGTAATTATAATATCGCATGACCGATTGCTTCTAAACAACTTAGTAGAACAAATATTTGAAATAGATGAAAATACATTACATATATTCCATGGAAATTATGACCATTATGTCGAACAGAAGAAAGAATGGATTGACAGGAGAGATAAAGAATATACTTTGCAGGAAAAAAAGAGAAAGAAGTTTGACGAAATGCTTACCATGGTCAGAAAGCACTCTAGTGGCAAGAAACAAAGTTCAAAATTAAAGGCAATAAAGACTAGAATTAAAAGAGAGATCGAGACAAACGAGAAGACGAAATACAAAGAAAAAAATCTCGCTGGAATAAACATGGAAGGTAGTGTTCATAAAAACAAAACCGTGCTTTCAATTAAAGATTTATCGTTTTCCTATGGCAAAAAAACTATTATTAAAAAATCTAGTTTCGAGCTCTATGGACAAGATAAAGCATGGTTCTATGGCGCCAATGGTATAGGTAAATCAACACTAATCAAACTTATCATAGGTGAGCTCATACCCGAGAGTGGAAGCGTTAAGATAGGTGAAAATGTCCGATGGAAGTATTTTTCTCAAAACCAATCCCATTTGCCCTATGACCTAACGGTAAGGGAATATGTAATGAAATTTGGGAAAATAGAATTTCAAAAATCTTTCGGTATATTGGAGCGATTTCTTTTTTCTAAACATTTACAAAATTACAAATTACTTGATTTGAGTCCAGGTCAAAGAGCCCGCTTATCCTTCGCTGTATTCTCCATGGATGAGAATGATCTTTTGATCTTGGATGAACCGACAAACCATCTTGATATCAGGACAAAGGAAGTCATAGAGAACGCTTTATTTGAATACAATGGAACTATTCTACTCATAGCGCATGATAGGTACTTTGTCGAACAGGTAGGCATCAATAGGATGTTTAGTCTAAAAAATGGGGTAGTGGTGGAGAGATAACTCGGACCTTGTTATTTATGATAAGGTTTTAACAAAACTGAGTATTTTGTACAATGGCATACTAATCTTGGAGCGACGAACCGGGCTCGAACCGGCGACCTTCTCGTTGGCAACGAGACGTTCTACCAACTGAACTACCGTCGCATATTTTAAAAAGGGCTTATCCATTAAATTCCCAAATATCTTTGACCCACTAACGAGACACTCAACCCCCAGCCAGAGGCTGGTCCGCCCATGGCGGAAACTGAACTACCGTCGCATGTACTATAATTTTAACATATCAAATATGGTGGGCTGTTTACGAACAAATTCGGACTGATTTCAAAAACGAATCGTCTTAGCTCCGGCCCCGCTTCGCGTGGCCTCCGCTTTTTTGCGCGCGCGATTTTCTCGCCCTTCGGGCGAGCAAGGAAAAACTACTTTGTAATTCCTTTTATTCGCTCCCATTTCTCACGCGGACACTTGTTTGGCCAATTCCTCCAACCCTCTTTGTCTCTATATTGAGGAAATTCCTCTTTCTCAACCCAATGTAATTTGCTGTCATCAGAAACATGGCTAACAAATTCGATCCCGTTTAGATGATCTATTTCGTGTTGAAAAATTCTAGCAGTATAGCCTTCATGTTCTTCCTCAACTGATTGTCCCTCTCTAGTAAAAGCTTTTATCTTTATTTTTGTTGGTCTTGAGACAATACCACAAACTCTACTAGTTGAAAAACACCCCTCATACCATTCGCCTTTTCCTTCAGACGTCCAAGTTATTTCGGGATTAATATAAACTCGAAGATCTCCAACCTCACCTCTTCCTTTCGCGGCAACATCAACCAAAATAATCCTCTTAGAAATACCGACCTGTGGCGCTGCCAAACCAACCAATAGAGGTTTCATTCTGTCAACCTGTTCCCCATAGGCCACACGTAACATTTCTTCGATAGACTTCTGGGTTTCCAAAGAAGATATTTTCGAGATATCTATTGCCTTAGCAACTTCAATAAGAACGGGATCGTCTGGACTAACAAAGTCTCTCTTTTCTTTCATTACTCGCAATAATATCACAAACATCTTTGATTTCCAACTAAAAATTGGCCTGTAATTTATTAGAAAAATCTGATATATTTTATTTATACTCAACTTTGCCGGATTCCTTTTTTAATGGTCGCATTGGACAATTTGGAGGAATCCGAGTTGAGTACACAAGTGCGGCCATTTAAGTTTTAGAACATTAACAATTTTTACATTTTTCTTTTCGCCTGACAGCGATGTCCGAGCCGATTTTTTACGAAGCCGAAAACCGAACGCCATTTCTGACTCGCCGGAAAATCCATTTCTGTGGACGCTGAGGGATTCGAACCCCCGACCCTTTCAGTGTAAATGAAATGCTCTAGCCAGCTGAGCTAAGCGTCCATAATAACTATTCATGTCTTTAAAAGAGCATACCATTATATTGATTTCCCATTCACTTTGTCTACCTGTAAGAAAATCAATAAAACAACTTGATACACCGAAAATATTAAATTCATCCCTCAAACTCAAAATCATACGGTCACAAAGGAAAAAAGACTAGCCCATTTCCTTTATCTTATCCAAGACTTCCTTTGCATGACCAATAGGTTTCACTTTCTCCCACACATAGGCTATTTCCCCTTTAGGAGAAACAAGGTAAGTAACCCGATTTAATCCCATGTATTTTTTGCCAAGAAAAGACTTTTCACCGAATACCCCATATTCCTTAGCCACCTTATTCTCTAGATCATTTAATAGTGGAAAATTCAAAGCGTATTTCGTGGCAAATCTCACTTTTGAATCTTCAGTTCCCCCGCCAATTCCCACCACAATAGCATTAGCTCTCAACAATTCCGCATGCTCATCACGAAACGAACACGATTCGATGGTACAGCCGGGAGTCAGATCCTTTGGATAAAAAAATAGGACAACAAATTTACCTCTGTGAGATTCAAGACTAAATTGATTCCCCGATTGGTCTACAAGGCTAAATAAAGGGGCTTGAGAACCTTGTGCTATCAATTTACCTATTGATAAAAAATAAATTTATTTTATATAACTCCGCACATCCACAACCTGAAATACCAAACCTTTATGGTCTGTGCCAGCAAAAGTCGAAAGGTCAGAGTCTGATAAATCATACCCCCTAGGGATGAAAGCATGATCGATATGAGCATCAAGAAAATACTTTTTAAAAGGTGACCATGTAAATATTGGCATTGACCCGAAACCGATCGGTCTCAAATATCCTTTAAATCGACCTAGAAATTCTTGATAATCTGCCGACCAAGGAGTCATATTAAAATCGCCAATTACAAACACAGGCTTGGTCAAATTATTCCCTATATCATCCATTAGAACCTGCATCTGATCATGTCTATTCTGCCAATCTTCTTTGCTAACCGGTGAAGTAGTATGCACAACAAAAAATTTATAAATCTCTCCATCGATATCAATATCAGCGTAAGCGTAACCTTTATACTTCCCATCAATAACCTTCATAGAGGTATCAGAAATTGGATATTTACTCAAAATTAGATTTCCAGCTAATTGGGAATTAAATAAAGAGGGTTCCGCGTTCGAGTAAGGATAAACCTCTTTAATACGCGGCTCTAGAATAACATATTGTTCCGCTGTTATCTCAATCAGTGCAACTATGTCAGGCGAATGACTCATCACAAAATCCCCTACCAAATCAACCTGCTCGTTATGCCTATGGATATTCAAAACAAAAACATCGAGCGTACTCTCACTTGAAAAATGAATATCCAGAGGTTTTACTGAAGCAAAGACATAAGGTTTCATTGTTATATAAATTCCCACCAAAGAGAAAACAAACGATACAATAATAGCTACTTTGAAAAAAATAATATGGCTATTCCTCTTCCATATCCAGAGTAAAATAATTGATAGGGCAATCTGAAAAAGTGCCAGATACGGCCAAAAACTTACTATTAGTTCTGGGATATAATAACCCCTAAAAAAATATACGGCTAGAATCACAAAATGTATCAAACACAGAAGAATAGACAAGGTTGCGTGAATAAAAATCTTACGTTTATTTTCGATCATTTTTCTATAATAACTTAGGACGAGATCAATTTTACAGCATCTAGAAATTAAATGCAGAGAGCATTTGCCAATTTTCACCCTGCCAATGTATAATAACTGCGTTAAACTCGTAAATTATATATTGATGACAACTGAAAAAAAGACAACAAAACCAGCAACGCCAAAGGCGTCTGCTTCCAAAAAAAACCAAAAATCAACAGAAGAGGTAAAATCCAACAATTTTGTAATTGTTAATATCAATGGATCACAAGAGAAAGTATGGACAAATTCAATAATCGAAGTCAACAGGCTTTTAGGTGAGGTAGGTACGAAAATTAAATTCGACCAAGTTTTGCTCAGCCACGAAGATGGGGTAACAAAGGTTGGTACACCAAATCTAGCAGAAGCTTTTGTGGAGATGGAAATTTTAGATCAAACAAAAGGCGAGAAGATACATACAAAAATCTACAGGGCAAAGTCCAGATACCGTAAACACTGGGGTCAAAGGGCTCATTTAACCAGACTAAAAACCACTAATATCAAAATTTAAATACTAAAAATGGCACATACAAAGTCACAAGGAGCTGCTAAAAGAACAGTAAACGTTGTCGGAAAACGCCGTGGAGTCAAAAAATTTGCAGGTGAATATGTATATCCAGGGAATATAATTATCCGACAGTTAGGCACAAAGTTTCATCCTGGGAAAAATGTAGATATGGGGAAAGATTATACAATTTTCGCGGTAAAAGAAGGTGTGGTTAAATTTCGCCGAATGACAGGTTTTCACCGAGGTCAAAAATTTATTGATGTTGTTTTGACCAAGGAAGATAAAACTGTTAAGGTCGCGACAAAGGTTACGGTTGCGAAAAGTAAAACAGAAGCAAAAACAGTTAAGGAAACCACTAAACCGGTAACGGTTGTTGCGGAAAAAACCAAAGCAACGAAAACCAAAGTAAAAAAATAATTTTCCCGAGAAAATTCGACCCAAATTAAGCTATATTATATATAGTTTCTTTTTCAAACCCACAAAATATGATCCTAATTGCCGGACTCGGAAATATTGGAGAAGAATACGCAAACACCCGTCATAACATTGGGTTTATCGCGCTGGATTATCTTCTCGAAAGTATGGCTCCTAGTGGGTCGTTTCAACACAAACTCAGGCTCAACGCATTTGTCTATTCCATTACGAAATTTGATGAAGAAGACCAAAGTTTATTGTTGATAAAGCCCGATACATATATGAATAATTCTGGACAAGCGATCTCTAAAGTGCTCGAATATTATCATATCGAAGCCCAGCATACGATTATAATTCACGATGATTTAGATATAAGGTTTGGCGAACTCAAAGTAGGCATGGCGAAAGGACCTCGCGAGCACAATGGAATAAATTCAATTGAAAAATATGTTGGGAAAGCTTTTTGGAGAATACGAATTGGAGTGGAGAATAGAGCAGAAGAGCTTCGACAACAAATTTCGGGAAAAGACTATGTTCTTGACAAGTTCAACCAAAGTGAAAAGGAAATACTCTTGGCAAAGGTCTTGCCAGAATTCAAACGTAGGCTAGCTGAAACAATATCACAAATTAATGAACACCCCACGTTAGTTTAGACTTCACAAAATCCGGACAAAAATATCCTTTGCGAATATTACAAAAGCTTGCAACAAATACTACTTATAGTAAACAATGGAAAAAGTGGCCATAGTCGAGACCCTACCTATTTCTGAGAATCCCACCTTAATCTTTATTTTATCCTTTTCCGCGTACACCAAACCATTTGTTCCTTCGCTGATACTATTCCATTCTTTCTTAGCCAAACCTTCTATTACTAGTTGTCTAGCACTATTTAAGTCTTTAGTAATTTGATAATTTATAAGCAAATTTCTAAACTTCGAGGTCTGAGTATCCTTCACACTTTGTAATACTGACGAAGGAGGCATTATCGGTATAATCTCTTCCAATCGCGCGTCAGAAGGAAGTTTATTTCCTTCATAAATAGTGTCTCCACCACGCTCTACAACTAGGGCGTTTTCGCCATAATCTGCTTCAAGATCATTTCTTCGAGCAGAAAAGATCGAAGATTTGCCTTTGCCAAGATCAAAAAAAACAGAGCGGTTTGTGTAGAGATAAGCTACACTCGTGAAAAGCGAAAGCCCCAATACCAAAAACATTAGTCTTTTCATTACCTGTAATTGTGAATTAATCCCAATATATGATAATAAGTTTAAGCAATTTAATCCAGACATGTGAGCCACTTAAGAAACTTTATTCTCGGAAGCAAGTAAAACTCATGGTACATATCGCTATTAATCAAACTTTGTGAGAGACCATACCCGCGAGTGGCGTTGAGAATAGGTATCGTAAAATACGTTGAAGTATATTCTAAAGCTTGGACAAGCTTTGTTAAACGCCTCAAAACTCATAGACGAGGAAAGGAAGCTGTAGATAACCCATACGCTTTAGTAAACAGGTCGAATATGGAGGTTGTAAACATTTCTCCGTAAAAGCCGGCAATTGGTTAAGCGACAAGTTTCGGGACTGTCTTTGCCAAATCTACTTTATTTAGATTGACATCCCCTCCAAATGTTCGCTTTCTCGAGTTAAAGTCTAAAATGGCCTCTCTCAAATGTTCTGGTCCGAAATCCGGAAAAAGCACGTTTGTTGAATAGAATTCTGAATATACTGATTGCCAAGGCATAAGACCACTCAAACGCTTTTCCCCAGCAGTACGAATAATCAAATCTGGATCAGGCAATCCAGAGGTGTCTAGTAGCTCTGAAAATTCATCCTCGCTTATGCTAGTTTTACCTTCTTTAATTATATTGTCAATAGCTCGAAGTATTTCGTCTCGTCCACCATAGTCAAAAGCAAGATTTACAGACCTTTCGACAAAATCTTTAGTGGCCATTTCAACCTTTTTAATTTTGTCCATTAATTCTGTCGGAATTCTATCCCTCCGCCCTAAATGTCGAAACCTGACCTTTTCCGCTACAAATTTGGGATAAAATTTATCTAACATCTCGTTTAACAATTTAACTATCTGATCAATCTCTTCTTTGCTGCGTTTCCAATTTTCAGTAGAAAAGCCCCACATAGTGAGATGCTTGATATCAAATTCTTTAGCCGTATCAATCAACCGATCCAATCTTTTAGCAACATGCCAATAGCCTTCCCAAGATTTCAAATTATGTAGCTTTGACCATGTCCGGTTTCCGTTCGGGATGATCACAACGTGCGAGGGAATTTTTACTTTAGTCTTGTCAAATCCTAAGAATCTATCTTTCACCCTCTTTCCCAAATGCAAAAAGCTCTTAGCTTGATCTTCTACAAAGCTCCCACTTCGCAAAATGCTGAAATCTTTATATTCCCTATCTGATTCTATCCATCTATAGCTCATACCTTCCACTTTCGCGAATAGCGAACCATGTTGGCTCCATTTGATTAATTCCTCAATAGCCTCTTCCTTGCCCTGCGCTATGATCTCAACACTTCCGTCTCGTAAATTAGACACATAACCATTTAAACCAAGTGATTCTGCGAAAGTCAATGTTGAGTTTCGGAAGTTTACTCCTTGTACTCTGCCATAGACGATGATCTTAACTGATTTTTTTTCCATTTGAGATACTTATTTATATTGAATGCAATCAAACTAAACTAGTGAATACTAACGTAACGATTTAATTTATATCTCGCCTTGTGCTGATTCTCCCGAAGAAGAAGCCCGAAGAGAATCTAAAAAATTCTTAGAGTAATTTGACCGTAATTCAACAATTATTACAAATTGTACAATAATTAGTATCGTTAAAACAATTAACTTAATTAATTCAAATCTATCAATTTCGCTTTTACCACTAGTCGCTGTTTGGCTGTCCATAATGGTGTGCATGTATATAAAGTAAGAATCGAATCCGGAGTAGAAGCTTCTACCCCGAGCTCTGATGGCTCTACTATTTGAATTTCAAATACTTGGTAATTATACTCCATATCTTTCCAAAAAACCTTAATCACATCACCTATTATGAGCTTATCAAGATGATAAAAAGTCTTTGGTCCGCTCGAATACATAAATCTATGTCCAGTGATTACAAAATTGCCTCCGACTTCAGGATCTCCTGTACCGGGCCTGTGCCAAAAACCTTTATTCAAAGTCTCAGGTTGTTTACCTTCGAAAATCACCCCATTAACACCTATTTTACTAATTATCAGTTTATTACCTTGGATGGGAACCTGCCCCCTATCCCTAGTTTCACTTTCAGCTTTAATCATCTCAGTTGTTCCCACGCTTATCTGTGGCGTAACAACTGGAGAACCTGTGATAGCTACCCCTTCATTTTGTGTATTATCTTTAGCCTGCAGATAGTATTCTATCTGTGGCAATATAGGTGACAGCACAAGATAGAAAGAAAATCCTAACGACACTAACGTCAAAAATAAATTTATCCTACGTAAAAATTTATTCAAAAGGATATTGTGAATAAAATATTTGATCCTACGCTGGGCTCGACTAAAAATAAATGGACTTTTGCGTAAAGTCTATTGTTGGTTAATTATATTAAGTTTTGTAAAATTTTCCACTGGTCTTTATTTCAAACCATACAAATAATAGTTCTAACATTTCACTAGGTTGCATAAGTACTACTATAAGATGTATAATATGACATATAATTTGTATTTTTCATATCCATCATTATGCAAAAGGTAATAACCGTGCGAGGATTGAATGTCTTGCTTACGGTCTCTTTGTTCATGTTAAACATCCTTGTTGTGGCGACACCCGCCCAAAAAACCGAAAATGTCCTCAGCAAAAATGATGTAGAAAAAGTTTCTGTAATAGGACAATTTGACGAAACCAAATTAATAACACCATCTCCGATTGCCTCCATTATAGAACCACCCAAAAATAAAAGCGATTCAAATACTATTGATTCATGCTCGTTTAATCGAACATCTACTTATTATTGCCCACTCGGAGCACTACCGGGTGATTATGATTACAGGGTATGTCTAGATAATTTAAATGATCCTCCAGTTGATATGAGATGCCAAGAGGTTCAGATTGATAGGTTTGATGGCACAACTTTTTGCGAAGCCGAATTCGTTTACCACGACTCAAATAATGACACTTGCTCGAAAACTACTGCTGGTCCAGACTGGACTTGCACTAGCGGATATTCCAACCCCACAGAAATGGAGTGGTCTCAATGCAGAGTTATTGGCTCACCAACTTGTAGTGGGATCGATGTAGAGCCTTCACATGTTCGAAACGGAGACCAGACAACAATTACGACTTATCCTTCTGATCCTCAAAATCAAGCTACGACTATTGATTACTACTGGACCGAGTGGAAAGATAATGCCGAATTTGACTTTTGTACTCTTCCCATCGGCGCAGACCCACATAACAGCTGGGTTGAATTAGCACTTGACCAAACAACTAATAGTTACACCTGGACCGTGCCCAATGTTCCAGATGATATAAATAAAATAATGATAGTGGCAAATGTAGAAGATACTGACGGGCTATGGTGTACCGGAAATCCCGAAGGGGATCCAGATATAAATCCCGATAGCGTCTGCGGTTCCGACGCGGAAGCATGCCCATCATGCCGCAATACAATTGCTTTAGAAATACGACCCGATCCGGTTACAGTCTCTGGTCAAGTTTATTGTCAGGATGGGAACGGTCCGAAATATCACCTTCCGGGATTTGATCTTTACTTACACGATTCTTTCATAGGAGATGCCTGCCAAGACGACCCCCAGGGAGACGGTTGCGACTGGAATGTATCAAGCGGAAGTTACGGAAGATATTCCCAAAGTGTTCCTTATAGGTGGAATTCAAATTTAGGAAAATTTACAAACGGGATTGATGTCCGTCTGCTTAAAGTTAACCCTGACTCCGCTAACCGAATAATCTCAGACACAGGACAACCTTATTCAGCTTTGGTTCCCAACTTCGACACAAAGGCAATTGGCGCTAACTTTGCAACAAACTGCAATAATTACCCGCTAACTAATTGTCAAGTAACCGCTGGACACGAAAATGCAATGTGTCAAAATAAATCACTGGATCCGAATGGGTACGGCAATGAGAACATATTTTCCGGCTCATACTCTTACTGTGGATTAGATAGCGACGAAGGCGATGTCGTGAATCTAGATTTCAAGTTCACTAATTGTACGCCTACTATAACTCCTACGCCAACTCCAACACCTACGCCGACGCCCTTACCAACATGTGGAAACCACACTTGCGAACAAAACGAAACTTGCGAAACAACAGCGCGAGGAGATGCCTTTGTTTGTGGCTTAGGAACGTTAATACCATCAAATCAGTGTAATGCCTGTACTTCCTATTGTGGAGATGGCAACATTAATCCTGGAGAACAATGCGATGATGGGAATTTCAACAACAATGATTCCTGCTCAAACTTATGCCGACTGCCTTTACCAGTGTATATTTCAATCTATGGTACAAAATTTGAAGATACAAACGATGATGGTATTGGAGAGCCTGAAAAACCAATCAGCGGGATTTTAGTAGAACTAACCGAACCAAATGGGACTAAGCAGACAGCCATTACTAACAGCGAGGGAATATTTGACTTCGGAGATCATATTCTTGGAAATTTCTCGGATAATGCCGAGTATACTCTTTGTGAAAAGCCTGACTTAGAAATATGGAACATAGTTAAACCCGAGGGCGGATGTTATGTATTCGAACTCGAACAGGGTACTATGGAATATACTTTTTCTTTCGTTAATGAAAAAGTAGAAGATGAACCGATACCGTATTCAATCAATGGACTTAAGTATTCTGATGAAAACAAGAATTCCAAACGCGATAATAGCGAACCCATGCTCGAAGAGTTTGGATTTGAATTATATAAACACAACACAGAGTTAGACAAATGGATATATACCTCATCCGAAACATCAGATACAAATGGTAATTTCTCATTTGACGCACTAGAAATTGGACTTTATGGCTTATGCGAGGCTGTACAAGACCCAGAAGATTGGATACAGACCGAACCAAACGCACAATCATCGCTTCCAGTATTTACGCTAGATAATAGATATTGTTACGAGATCCAATTATCCGCTAATAACAGCGACCTGGTTTACTCTTTTGGAAATTTTGAAGTTGGATCCATCTCAGGCATGAAATTTAATGACGAAAATCGAAATGGAAAACGAGATATTTATGACAATTATAGCGAACCGGGGCTAATTGGATGGAAAATCTTCATAGACACAAATAATAACAAGATATACGACCAAGGCGAAACTTCAGATGTTACCGGATCTAATGGATACTATAAGCTTGAGTCACTTGACCGAGGAACATACAGTATCTGTGAAGTTATTCAACCAAATTGGACACAGACTATGCCGGGCAATAATGCCTGTTATACGATCAGTATAGGGAACGGGTCTCATATAATCGAAGACATAGATTTCGGAAACCGAACAAATGGTTATCGTGTTGCTGGCTTCAAATATTCAGACTCAAATAACAATGGAACTTTCGATTCACCAAACGAGAATAAACTGAAAGATTGGGTCATACAACTTATAAACTCAAGAGAGGAAGAAATTTTGACTACTACTACTGACTCGTATGGAAACTTTGCTTTTAACGATATATATCCAAGTGTTTATTATCTATGTGAAGTTCAGAATAAATCTGGAGACTGGAATCAAACTGAGCCTAATATCGCTACTAATCTTCCAATCGTGATTCATGAAGGAAACTATTGTTACTTAATCGACACCGAATCTCTAGATCAATCGTATTCTTTCCCATTTGGAAACTATTATGATCCTCAAATCTTTGAGAGTAAAATTACAGGTTCCAAATTTAATGATGCGAATAACAATGGAACCTGGGACACTGGAGAAGTTGGTCTCTCCGACTGGGAAATATTGTTGCTTGCCCCTGATATGAGTATTCTGGAAAGGACTAACACAAACAACGATGGCTATTTCCAATTCCCATCCCTTACGGCGAGCGCTTACTTCGTCTGTGAGACGATGCAATCTGGGTGGATACAGACGAAACCAGCACAAGGCAATATCATACACAACGGGTCTCTTTGTTACACTGTAAATCTATTGAATGACCAAATTCTGAGAGTTGATTTTGGCAACTACAAACCAAATGATGTGATTCGAACCGCCTCCATCGCTGGAATCAAATACGAAGATGATAATAAAGACGGTAATCAAGATACCAGAGAAGATGAACTGAAAGATTGGACCATTTACCTATATGATGATTTGACAAATCGCCGTGTGGTCGCATCTGAGAAAACTGACACAAATGGGAATTACTCTTTTGAAAATCTTGCCGCAGGTCAATATTGGGTTTGTGAAGAGAAACGCTCAAATTGGGATCAAACCGAACCTGATAGTGGTTCTCGTCTTGACGGTTTATATTGCTATACCGTGAATCTTTCAGAAGGGGCGCAAATCAACGGTTTAGACTTTGGAAACGTTAGAGAAGACGACGACGATGACGATGATGAATACATAGCCGGATATAAGTTTCTGGATCGTGATGGGGATGGCATAAAGGACTCCAGCGAAGATAAAATCAGCGATTGGACAATTTATCTTTATTCCAACGACGATGATCTGATCGAATCGATGCGTACCAACTCCAGCGGGGATTTCAAATTCGATAATCTCTCAGCCCGAGACTACTATGTGTGCGAAGAAGACGAACCGAACTTGCGCCAAACATATCCAAAATCCGGTCATAGAATAGATGATTCATACTGTTACTTCGTGAGTCTAGATAGAGGAGAGCATATCTCCGGCTTACGATTTGGCAATCAACTCGACAGCAATGGCAAATCAATCGTGCAAGGAGCCAAGTGGAATGACTCAAATCGAAATGGTCTATGGGATATTGGCGAAGCTGGGATACCGGGTTGGAAGGTTAAAGTAATAGGTGTGACAAATACTACTTTCAACCAGATACTTACCACTGATTCGAATGGATATTATAGAATCGAGCTTGATCAAGGCGATTATCGTCTTGAGGAAATATTGCAAACCAATTGGGTACAGACTTATCCTATTAACCCACCATACTGTTTGGTTTCATTATCAGAATCCGAGCTCGCGACATGTAATTTCGGGAACTATTTCAAAAGCGAAAATGTAACAGGAAACGTTCTAGCCAGAACTGGTGTAGATCTAACTTGGGCAATCACGATAGGAGTTGCGAGCATTCTAACTGTCGGTGCTTTGACGGTAGTAGGGATAAAAAGACGAAAAAGTATATAAGTATATAAGTTGAAATTTATTGAAAATACTCTGTTGGAAATACTTGTTGAGCAGAATAGTAGACTAATAGAGGTACAAAATAATAACTGCCCACTCCTGTTTATATGATATTTTTTGCTTGTAATAGATATCTGCGACATACTAACATATAAGTGTAATATCTAATTCTTTATTCACAAGTATATGGACATAAAAATTTTGATCAAAGACCTGGAATCACAAGGCTTTAAAGGAAATCTCCAAAAAGATGGCAAAGCAGAATATTTTGCTTTCGGAATAGCTTTAAACGATGGGGAGATACCAATTTATTTACTGGCAAAAATAATTGATGGTGTTGTATATATCAGTACCGTTGAAATGATCACAGACGCAACAATAAGCGACTTACCCTATTTTATGGGACTTAATGATCTCATTGTAACTGGGAAACTTTTTATGTCAACGGATATAAATGAATTAAAAAAAACTGGTCCGAAGACTCCCATAACTATTGATTATGGTTTTGAAATACTTGAGGATTATTATTCAAACGAAATGCTTTCTGCTTATATTGAGAGAATGTTCAAAAATCTTGAGGATTTGGTTTTTTCAAGGTAGAAACCCTTCATGTGTCATTGCTCCAAATAAAAAATGTCCGTGTTGATGGGAATAGATAGACCTTCTACTTGCCCTTGATTTATACTCGAAAATTTGATTTAATCAATACATAATGAAAATACTTGCAAATAATAACAACGCTAATAATAATTCCGATTAATTCGGGGTTTTGCGTTGTCATTTTGCAATACAATTTACCCCGTAAGGGGTTTTTTCGTTATTATTGGGAGGTAGCACAACAGGCAGTGCGTTCCGCTGTTAACGGAAGGGTTGTAGGTTCAAATCCTACCCTCCCAGCCTAGCAAATATTAATTTATGAATACCAATAATACCCAAAAATGTTACATAGAAAGAAAAATCACCCAGAACGAAAACCAAACCGTTTAGGTAATTACAATTATGCCAGCGATGGGTTCTATTTTGTCACAATTTGCGTTCAAGATCGCAAAGAATATTTCGGTGAAATAAAAAATCAAAAAATGGTTTTGAATAAATACGGTAACGTCGTTCAAGATCAATGGTTATGGTTTGCAAAACAATATCAATATGTGAAATTATATGAATACATCGTAATGCCGGATCATGTTCACGGGATTTTACAAATCGAAAATCAAATATCCCCGCGTGTGGATGAAATCGAATATTTCCCCCCGGAATTGGAATCAAATGACACGATAAAAATTAAACCATTATCCGAATTAATTGGTGCTTTCAAAACAACATCTTAGAAATGTATACACCAAAACGGATTGCTAAATTTCAAATGGCAACGTTCATTTTATGATCGCATTATAAGGGACGCTAAAGCGTTTGATAATATACGTCAATATATTCTGAACAATCCTGTGAAATGGTCAATAGAACGAAATAACGAATTGACCTTCGATTTTCTGTCGTCAATTATTTAATATATAATCTATCAATTAATCTAAGAAGAATAACCACAACAATTTTCAAAATAATAATATCAACTTGAACTTT
>JAYRWD010000011.1:0-10473 GCA_041918255.1 Candidatus Dojkabacteria bacterium | reverse complement strand
GGGGAAATTTTGTTGGTAGGTTTGGTTGTTCATGGATCGAAAATCTTTTGTGTCTGATATTTTTATTTCAAGACGAGGCTGGTTTAGGTTGTGGAAAGTGGATCCTACTGGGTTCGTTTTTTGTATCATCTTCGTTCTTAAATTACTGCTGGAGTTTTTCGCGGTGTTATTTTTCGACTCTGCAACTAATCCGGACCGGAATGCTCTAGGGCAGACACGATTTTTGTATTCCTACCGCGACAATTCCCCTTATTGACAATTTGTATATATATATATACTTCCGCTATGTAATTAATATAATTATTTGATAAGAATGCCAGTCTGTACACCTGACCAAATACCTCTTTATCCAATTTGGGATAGTCAGGGAAAAGTAACAGGTTTTACATCTAACGATCAGCTTGCGGGGTATGTACTTAGAGTGGTTTGTGCAGGTTGCACGAGGACGCACCCACATGGAACATGTCCGAAGATGCTCCCACAGTCAAGTCAAATTGTTGGAACGTATGCAGAAGTTCCACCGTCCGGGCAAGTTGAACAGGGGCAATACATCGCCGATTCTCAAAGGGCTATGCCACTGTGTCTATATATTGCCAGGGAGCTGGCAGCGCATCGAAAACCTGTTGTTACAGAGAAAGAAGCGGATAGGGGGATCACAAGAGGTTATCAACTATATCACTACAATCCATCTCAAACGTTACAGTAATAACAGCATCAGCAGTATAGGATATCATCTGTATCATGCCTGTACATTGGCTCATCCATTCTTTTCTGATCTAGCGCATGGCCTATCATGCCGATAGATCTTGCCAGAGCAAATAGCGCGTTTAAAGCCCCGATATTTACAATTTTTTTAATTTCGTCAAAGTTCATATTTGATTCAACCAGAATATCCAGAAACACAGCACCTATTGCTCCATCAAGGTTAAGAATAAGAGTATTCTTCTTCTTCAGGGTTTCGTTTTCTACTTCTAGAGCTTTTGACAAATAAGAGTGTGATTTCAGATTCTTGTTCGCGAAATTTTTCAGTATTTCAACTCTCTTATCCGGATTTTGAGCTGTTTTAATCCTGTGCCCGATTCCCATTATCAATTGACCTTTTGCTTTGTGTTCTGCCACCACGGTTTTACCATCGATATTCCTTGTCACCGCGTCCAAAAGCCATTCGGCTGCTCCGTCAATTGCTCCACCGTGTCTAGGTCCGATAGTTGTCAACCCAGCAATTAGCGACATGATCACACTATTCCCAGCTCGTGAAGTCACAATAGCGTTGTGGGCTGTCGAGACAGCTGGACCATGATCGGCGGCAAGTTTGATACATAATTCAATAAATTCTTCCGCTACCTCCGGCAATTGGTTTTTGAACCAAAGAGCGTTGATCAAATGTCCGATCGATTTGTCAGCGTAGTCGCTAATTGGCTTGCCGTTATAAGTAGGTTCTTCACCCCTTTCATCGGAAATACTCGATGTAATATTCGTAGCTTTGCGCACAATTCCTTGTTTTACCGCTTCTTTGAAATCCATCGGTGGAGTGGAAAATTTTTGGTCGTCTGGTGGTGTGTATGAAGATTGATTTTTCACTTTTGTGTCAAAAATTTCTTTTATTTTATCACCAAATTCATCAAAACTTTTTGGAACAAACGCGCCTGCCTCGGCAAGAGCTTTATTTTTCGCCTGCGCGGAAACCCTTTCGTTTCCTGATCTGGCTCCAGCGTGCCCGAATTGTACCTCTGTTTTGAATTGTGAGGCTATGGTTCCTGTAACCCAAATCACAAGGGGTTTATCGATCTTTTTCTGTTTCAGCGCTTCCACGACTTCATATTCTGCTTCTCCACCGATTTCACCCAGACAAACTAGCATTTTAACTTGCGGATTTTCTTGGATTCTAAGCAGGTTTTCGAGAAGAGTCGATCCGGGGAATTTGTCACCTCCTATCGCGATTCCTTCGGCTGTGCCGTCAGCATTTTGTGAGACTATGTTATACACCTCATTTGAGATACCCCCAGAAACCGTAACTACACCAACCGATCCCTGGCGATATAGTCTGCTATCGATTATATTTTGCATCGATCCTGCTGCTTCGCCAGTTCGGAAAGCTCCGGGGATAATCGCGCCTACTGTTGAAGGACCGATTAAAAATTTCTTGCCCTCTTTCGCCAGTCGGATTAATTCGCGGGTTTGATTCTCGGTCATCCCTTCTGCCATGATATGTATAGTTCGGATTGATAGGCACTTCTGGATTGCTTCCTTTGAAACATCGAAAGCGCTTCGAGCCGAGGCGAAATTCACTAGTACATCAGATTCGGAGTGCTTTTCGCAGGCCTCGTTTAATGTTTTGTAAACAGGGATAAGAATTTCTTTAGTTCCGAAAAAGACTTTGTGCTGTCCGGCTTGGTTGGGATTGACTATAGCTGAAACGCTGGGTGTCTTTCGTCCGCAAACGTAGTCGAAATCCAGCATCCGCTGTATCGGGTTAGGATGCTGGTTGTAGAAAATAGCGGTTGTGGTTTTGTCAAATAATGGTTTCATATGTGTTAATTTTATTTTAACAATGTATTATAACGGGGAAGGGGGGAAGAAAGCACGAGGGGAGGACTAGTATTTGGCTAGTTTTACAGTTGTTATTTGTCAAACGTGAGGGAAAAGACTGGACCCCTGCTTCCCTACCTGCGTAGGCAGGCGCAGGGGTGACACAAAGGAGGGGCAAGGTAGTTAGGATGACTACTAAGTTCCTTCCCCTCTTAAGATAAGAGGGGAATTGAAGGGGTGTTATGAGTGTGAGAATTTCTGTTGGGAAAATATAGCTTTAGTAAAGCAAAAAGACTGGACCCCTGCTTTCCTACCTGCGTAGGCAGGCGCAGGGGTGACACAAGGAATAGGCAAACCAGAAAGACGAAGGGGAAGTAGAGGTATGAGATTCTGGCGTCGCTACGCTCCCCAGAAAGACGGAGAGGAGGTGGTGGTAGGAGATTCTGGCTCTATCTGTCGATAGATAGCCAAGCCAGCATGACAACCAAGTTCCTTCCCCTCTTAAAATAAGAGGGGAATTGAAGGGGTGTTATGACTGCTAGGATTTTTGTCGGAGAAATATAGCTATAGTAAAGCAAAAGACTGGACCCCTGCTTGGCGCAGGGGTGACATAAAGGAGGGGTGTTACGACTCCACCCGAAGGTGGACATCAGTTAGGAAAAGATAATTGCTGTCGAGAAAGGAATTTGCCAGGTGCCTACGATGGTTTGCATGAGTATGGGTTTGTACAAGCAACATTCTTCGAGAACAATCTTGAGGTTTAACTTTTTTTGCGTTTTGCATAAATAATTGGGAAGTCTCTTACTAGGGTTTGGTTTATGTAAAGTGAGCCCGAATCGATTTTCGTTCCATGGGCAAGATATGCTGTGATATTTTTTACAAACGTATTCCGAATCTCTTTTTACCCCATTCAAGAAGGGTTGAGAATATTTTATCCTTCTGTACACCCTCATTTTCAAAATCCTTGCTGTTGTGAAACCCGGTAGTGACTGCATCGAAATCAAGACCTGCACGATTCGCAGCTAAATAGTCAATGGTTGAGTCTCCGACATAACAAATTTCATTTCTAGTAATCCCGAGCGCAGCTAGTTCGGCTATCGCTGGCAAAAAAACATCAGGATGAGGTTTTACTTCCGGAGTATTATCACATCCGTGAACAAACAGGAACAAGTTGTCCGGATCAAAACCAAGACCAAGAAGGTCATTTATAGCAAGCGCCCTTGAAGCAGAAGTTAGCACACCTAGAGGAACAAGCATTCGCTCCTTTAGTTGATTTAATAAAGGTATCGCGCCTTCAAAAGCGTTCATTTTGGCGCTTGCTATCAACTTTCTTTCATATTCTTCTATAGTAGCGTGGTGTCCCAGGATTGATGGTATAAAAACTCCTGTAGGCTTTCCCCAGTGATCACGGATTTGTTCTTCTGTCACATCAATTCCGTATTCTTTCCCCACAAGTTGATAGCGTTTCACTATTGTGTTGTAAGAATCTAGCAAAGTCATATCAAGATCAAAAATAATTGATTTGGGTTTATCACTCATGTTTTTTTATGTTGAGAAATTATATCTTCAGCTTCAGGTAGATGGATGAAAAATTGTAGGCATATTATAACGGGAAAGAGAAAAAGAAGGCACCCGATTGACGAAAAGGGTATATATATATATAATTCTGCAAGATTTATATTTTATACATCGGTTGTATGGCAGAGGTTTTGATAACACCTAGAATCACTGATGGAGAGGGAGAAATTAAAATTCAATTAGGCGTTGCACCTAAGTTTGGTCCACAGACTGAAGTACCTGAATTCGAAAAACAAGTGAATACTGCTTTAGGTGAAAGATGTCAACAATGCCCGTTTTTCCAAAATAAATGTCCGGGAATAGAAGCGAATACTCCTTGGGCGTCATCTAGTACAAATTCGCTAGGGCAACCAACTGGGGTAATAAATGTGCCCGGGAAATTAAATGAAACAGATCCCTTACCTCCTTGTTTGGGGGATAATCCAGTGCAAATCAATGGGATGGGAGAAAACGCAAGGCTAACCTTTGAAATATTCTTTAGGAATCAATTTATAATGCAACTTGTGCCACGACCATACACTTTACCCATTTAATCAACTTAGTACGATATGAGATTCCCTGCCTGCGCAGGCAGGTGGTGTCGCTTCGCTCCCCAGAATGACGGAGGGGAAAAGAAAGCATATTCTGAGCAAGTCAGCATGACAACCAAGTTCCTTCCCCTCTTAAGATAAGAGGGGAATTGAAGGGGTGTTATGACTGATTTATTCCACTGATGCTGAGATAAAATATAATCACCAAGGCGTACTATGTAATGTTGTCATCCCCGCGCCTACCTATGTAGGTGAAAAGGCGGGGATCCATGTATTTTGACAAAAGGCGCGCTTTTTCAAATTTGTAATTTCATATTTTTCGTCTGATAATCAGAACTGGATTCCTGCTTCCCTACCTGCGCCTGCCTGCCTACGCAGGTAGGTAGGCAGGCGCAGGTAGGCAGACAGGCAGGAGTTTGGGGAAGGTTTAGCTCAGGGTAAGCTTAGTTCGGGATGACATTAGTTGTTAGCCTACTCTTGAAGATCAATTTGTTTTCAGACAAATTGACAAATTTGTACGAGCACATTAAAATATCTACATATTGTTTAAGTTGTACAACATGATCAAGAAAGTTTCTTCTACCTACCTCAAACAAAATACCAGAGAAGTACTAGAATCTATCCTTAGAGAACCAGAGCTGGAGTATCTCGTGTATAGTTACAATAAACCGAGGGTAATCATCACAAGCATTCATAAGAAACCAAGAGTATCCTTGAAGAAAAGTTCTAGTCTTGAAAATATTAAAAGGCTAATGATAAAAGAACCCAAGTTGAGAAATAGCGCTAAACTTATCAGAAAATCTCGGGATGAAGAATTTTAGCGGGTATGTTCTCGACACAAGTTTTATAAGTGCCTTGCTTAACCTTACGGATATAAATAACAAAGTTGCTATTGATATTTATTCTAAAATCGATCTCAGAAAGCCAATCTTCATACCTCATACCGTTACGTTAGAATTACTCATCTTTCAGAATCAAAGTGATAAATTCTCCAAAGCTGTGGGCAGTTTTTTTAAACTCATATCACCGCAATTTATATCAATTGATACAGAGTTTATTAGCGGATTGAGAAAGTTTATGACGAAAAGCAAATATAATCTAACAATAATCGACTACTCAATTCTCTATGCATCAAATTTAACACAAGGAAAGATCCTTACTTTTGACAAAAAATTATCTTCATTTTCACATAGGGAATCCGTTTAACCCAAAGCCTCTTTAATAATTCTCGTCATATGCATCTCAGGCCCGTTTACACTGGCGCTGATACCCATTGCTTCAAGTTTTTGTTTCATCATTGCAAGACCTTCCTTGTATCTCGGACCGCCCCTTCGCACAAATATTCTTATTTTTTGTTGACGAAACGTTTCTTTGTTTTTCTCAATAGATTTTATAATTCCAACGAAAGTTGAAGCTACATCAGTAAAATTCGCGATACCACCACCAATGATCAGTGTTTTATCTTTTGCTTTGCTTTTGAACATAGCCTCAAAAAGCATATCGCAATATGATTCGGTCTCGTTGGCACTTGGATTCCCACTATATTCGCCATAATTTCCGAGCAATTCTCCGTAACCCAGATCAGCAACCGTATCCGCAAAGATTACGCTCGCACCCCCACCGGCCGTAAGAAGCCAAATTCTTCCATCGGGATTCAAAATAGACAATTTTAGGGAGGCACCAGATTTGGCGTCGAGCTCTTCCACCTTTGATTCAATTTCGTTTGTGAAAGTGCCAAATTGTTGTGGAAATTCGATAGACAGGGAATCTACCTTCCATGCTTTTTCCATCAAATATTGCGCAGTGGAATCAACCCTCGCTACAGCATCAAGTGGAATTGGGATACCCATTGAATCGAGCGCGAAAGGGTTAAATTCAAGATAGGTAAAGCTTAGGTCCTTAAATATTAAGTATGTTGCTGTTATAAAATGTACAAGAAACGAATTTGTATCTAGTCTAAGGTTTATTGCGACTTTGTCGCAATAAACCTTAAAATCCTTTTTGTTTTCAAGAACGAATTCAACATGCATAGTTTTAACCTTATCCCAGTTTTCCTCGACATTGATTCCACCAGCTTCAGAGAAAAAAATTTCGTCGTATTCACGTCCGGTTTTCATAGCCAGATAGTATTCACAGGAATTTTTGACAAAAGGTTCGACTAGGAAGTGGGTGAGAATTCCCGTGATACCTTCGTCAGTTTCGTTCTTCTTCACTGTAACTTCTTTATTCATTCGTTTTGCAATCCACTTCACCGCATCATCCCAAGAAACGTTTACCGCGAGGAGGTTATTTTTTCCTCTTTTCCCGAATAATTGGTCAGGTTTCACCACAAGTTTCTCGCCTGAGGCAAAAGGGGGATTTTTTTTGAAATGCTCTAAATTATTTCCATCCACCAATACTCCAGTATAGACATCAGGAAACTTTGGCAGGTATTTAGCCAGTTCCCTATATAGGATTTTCTTTGCGTGATATTCAAGAATAGGTACTTGTGCCATTTATTGTAAGGTAGAAAAAGTTAAGAAATTAAAGGTTCAATTATCAATTAGCAATTATCAATTATCAATTACCAATTATCAATTAGCAATTATCAATTAGCAATTATCAATTAGCAATTATCAATTAGCAATTATCAATTAATAATTAGCAATTAGCAATTATCAATTATCAATTACCAATTAACAATTATCAATACTATTAAATCAAAATATAAGATTCAATTTTCTATACTCGACACACAAATTACAAAAATCAAAGGCGTTTGAGTGTGCAGCCTTGTGATATTTTCCACTATATTTTTTGTAGGGCCTTTATTGTCTCATCTTTCACTTTTTCAAATCTAGCTTTTGGTAGACTTCCGTATTCTTTCGATTTTACGTCCCGTTCGTGGGTCGTCAGATCGAACATCTCCGATTGTCTTTTTCTAAATTCTGAGTTGAGCTCAGAGGCAATGCAGATGCCCTCTCGAAGATAATAATAATTTATGCCTTTCCAGTCATTTAATTCCTTGATGGTTTTAATTGCTTCTTGAGCATTGGTAAGGCGATAAAACGGCGAATTTACCATATAGTGTTTAAGATCTTGCAATTCAGATCGATCGAGGAATTGTTCGATCTTTCCTTGTATAAATTTCCTCTTGGTAGGGAAAAGCCTTATTAAATTGACGTATTGGACATAGATAACACCAGCTCGGTCATAATGGCAAAGCATACGGATATCATAAAACGGACCGTCTATCTCGGGAACTTCCTGCGAATAGTGACCTTTGTAATATACCTTCGGTGGCATGAAGTCTACGTAGCAAAATCTGCCGGAATGAATTCTGTATACAAAGTTTCGCACAGCGGTATCTACTCCAGCTGTTAGATTTTGCTCTACAGTCGATTTGAGTAATGGCTTATATACATCGTCCAGCATATGATCGAGATAGAATTCAAGATTGCTGTCGTCAACTACATCCGCAAAATCTAGTCCTTCGAAATTTTCGCGAATGAGGAGATTGTAGCCTTCTTCGGCTTTGATCACCTCTATGCTGATGAGATGGGGGATCGGCACACCAAAACTCTCGAGCGCATTTCTCTGAAGCCTGATGCGTTGTTCTAGCTCTTGAACTAATTCGAGTGAGAGTGGCAGGATTATTCTTTTTTGGACAATTTTCTGCCCGGCTTCTTCGAGTATTTCTACTTTCGAGTAGTATCCGGTGAATTTTGAATGCGTGTAAACCATATGTTTTTTTTATTGGACTTTATTCGAAATTGTATTTTCTATGTCGTCCTGAGTATAGCAAAGCGTGGCAACACTGCATACTGTTCTTCGACCGGCTTCTGCTAGAAGCAGACGGGCAGGGTGACACTAAAATTTTTCCTTTGACCCCTCGACACCTACCTGCCTATCTGCCTAGGCAGGCAAGAGCTCGGGGCAGGCTTAACTCAGGGTGATAATATTAAGGGCTCAGGTACGATACCCATTTATTGCTTTTGCTGAGTTTTGCATAGGTCTATTGATTATTTGGATCTTCAAGTATATTTTTCAAGCTCGGTAGCTTCCCATTCTTCTAACATTTTCTTTATATCACCTACTTTATCTTTGTGCACTACGAGCAAGGCATCGGGAGTATTCACCACTACGAATCCTTCAAGTCCGATGGTAGTGACCATTTGGTTTTTTACGAAATTGTATATTAAACTGTCTTTTGTCTCAAAATCGTAGACTAATCCTTTCTTTACATTATCCTCAGGTTTTTCTTGTAAAAATTCCTTTAGCGCGTAGAGCGTCCCTGGATCGCTCCATTTAAAATATGTCTTCAGTACAACCGCTTGATTTGGTGGGAGATGCTCTGCAACTACGTTATCGAAATGTACAGCGTCAATTTTGGGATATATCTTTCCCAAGACTTCATTCTCATGCTCGGTATCAAGGGCCTTCTCGATTTCTTCGAGCTGTTTGTAAATATCAGGTCTGAATTCTTTGTATTTGGATAGGATAAAATCCGGTGTGCTGATATGATATCCGGTGTTCCAAACATATTTATCTTGTTTAAACCATTCTTTGGCTGTATCGGGGTCGGGTCTGTACTTGAAACTTTGTCGTTCGAAAGCATCAAGTTTATTGAATTTCCCAACCTTCCGACCTAGCTCAATCCAACCTAAATTATAGTTTGGGGAGGTGGGTTTTTCGCCTAGAAATACCATACGATTTGGGTCTTCGAGTACTAATTTCTCGGAAGCTTCTAGAGTCTCGAGAAAAGCTTTTCCGTCTGTAGGGTAACTATCACTCCATAATATGGCGACTGGTTCTGCGCCAGAACCCATTTTGCGCATCTTTATCATGGCTAATCCTACCGCGGCTCCGAGGTCTCTTCGCGTTGGTTCGGTAAAGATATTTGAAGTCGGCAGGGAAGGGAAAGTAGATTTTACTAGTGAAACTAATAGTTCGGTAGTGGGCATATATATATTATCCCAACCATATTTCTCGGCGATTCGCTCGACCATAAGTTCTATAGTGGACTTATTTTCGATAATGGGTTGAAATTGTTTGGGATAGGCTTTGCGGGATAATGGCCAGAAGCGTTTGCCTGATCCTCCAGCGAAAATGATGATGTTCATGTTTGAAGTTGATTAATAAATATGTGTTATTTTAAAAGATACCACAGATATTGTAAATTAACAGAAAATGAATGAGGGTATTACACAACTTTAGGATTTTTAAAAAGGGATTGTGAAGAGGATCCGTTTCGTGGGTTATTGAGTATTTAATGCGAAGTTTGTTTACTGGCTTTTTTTTATATTTAGGAAGCTTGAATTTTGAATTTAGGAATTTAGAGGCAATGTTAGAGTTGAAGAATTTATTGAATTATTGTAGTGGGGTTTTTGTAGGGGCTCTGGAAATGAGGGTGAATAGGGTGGAGGATGTTTGGTTGGGTATAAATAACATGTAGATTGGTTTAGGTGGTTTCATTTCTATTGTTAGTTACTTGGGGACTGTTTAGTCGCAGCCAACTTAACTATTGCGCCTGACATTACACCTCTGAGACATCGGAATCCACAAGCTGCATTTCCGTTGCAAGTATCATCAAAAAGAGGATCCAATTGTGTATTATCGATTTTGACTGCACCCGATCGTCTTTGGGCCAAAGTAAGTAATGCTTCTTTAAGGCATGCACCTTCAACATCACATACTAATAATTGAGCTTGTTCAGATAGAAGAATACCCATCGTAATTAATAATATTTTATATTAAATTAGTATCTGGATTATATATATATATGCATTATATCAACCTTGCGTCGGCTCCTTGACGCTGACTCAGCTCTATGTACATCCTCTTTTTCAGCATAATG
>JAYRWD010000010.1:0-12315 GCA_041918255.1 Candidatus Dojkabacteria bacterium | reverse complement strand
ATTTGGAGCATTTTAGGTTGAAAAGATAATACCTAGTATTTTAGCAAAATAGCCGAAAAAAGTTCGGGATAGAAAAGAGGTAGATAAATTATAGAATAAGGGGCTTTACCAATATTGAGTGTTGCAACCGAATCTAGAATTTAGGTATAATTATTATATATACATTTGCATCCTAATTAGAGATAGCAACTACTATTGTTATTTTTACCTTTTCTAATACACCCAAGAAATAGATATATTGACGAATAAGCATAGAAAACCCTTGAAGAATTCGTTGTACAATAGCTTAACCTTTTTATGAAGCAAGCTATTTAAGTTTAGGAACAACTTCAAATACTGCACTTACATAATTGTCTTTATCTTTTACAACTAATCTAATGACAAGCATTTCTGGATCGGGAGACATTCCTGCCCCTAAGGGAGTTCAGCAGGTAGGTAATCAACAAGATATCTGTCCTGTCACTAATTAAGTTTGTGACCAGGGAAGAGCATGTTTAATTACTGTGGCAGGCGTGCAAATTCGACAATGCACTCAACAAAGATTTAATGCGGGTACCTAATTATTTTTTATACCCAATCATAAAATTTCTCAATTACACTTGTGCGTTTCTAGATGTCCGCTGAGATAATCTTTACAAACACGACCTGTTAGCCAGAATAATTGGCATACAACCCAACCTTCCTTTTCTATGACGCGCACTCTACCATCTCCGGATTTACTAACTTTATCAAATCACTACTCCCCATCACAATCGACTCAGTTTGTAGCCCGCAATTGAAAGCCGCGCGTTTGGTTTCTTGAATTTTCTTATCAAAATAAGTCTTCATCCCTAGCAGATTGCCAAATGGTGGTACGCCGCCGATAATGATACCATATCTCTTTTCGATTAACTCAGGTTTCTCGAATTCGCATTTTTCACCCACGATACCAGCTACTTTCTTCATATCCAGCTTCAAATACGCAGGAACATTAAATTGGTAATTCTGCTTGGATTGCTTTCCAACTAAAATAATTGCCTTGATCCCCTCCTCTTTTTTCGTACCCCTCACCCGAGCCGAATCTTCGGAAGTCGGAGTAGGTTCGTGGACCTTATGTTCAAATTCCATCGAATTAGATTTCAACCGATTAATAATCTCGTTTCGAATGTTCTCGCTACCAGTTATCGTCTTCGCTTTGATTCGAACCCCAGCGACCCGCCTAGGATCTGAAGGAAAGAGAGAGGCTTCACGAATATTCTGCAACCGAAGAATAGTCATAGTAAGTCGCTCAAGCCCGATACCAAATCCTCCGTGCGGAGGCATACCAAATTTGAAAATACTCAAATAATCAATAAAATCATCTGGATTCATCCCCTTCATTTTGATCCCTTCCACCATCGCTTCATAAGTATGCCGACGCTGACCTCCAGAGGTAATCTCGGTTCCAGCACAGAGCAAGTCAAAAGTATTAGTTAGCGTAGGCTCGGATTCACTTGGAAATGAGTAGAACGGTCTTTTTGCCACCGACCAATCAGTGATAAAGATCAGGTCAGTACCGAACTTCTCCTTTGCGTATTTACATAATTCTTTCTCCGCAGCTGGGCTTAGGTCATTTTCCGAACGTTCATCAATTCCAGTTCGCTCAAAGTAAAGTTGTTGCGCCTCTTTGATAGAAATTCTAGGAAAAGCAACATCTTCCGGCGCGGAGACAAACTCAGTCCCAACGGCCTTCAGTTCATTCAACGCGTTCTGTTTCAAATGTTTTACCAAAAATTTAATAAATCCTTCCTCCACATCCATTACCTCAGTCCAAGAATTAAAAAAACCCATTTCAAATTCCAGTTGCTTCCCTTCAGTTAGATGACGTACAGTATTCGAATTCTCAGCACGAAAAAATGGAAGAATAGCAAAAGTCCTCTCGTAAACTCCAACAAGCATCTGTTTGTAAAGCTGGTTACTTTGCGCGAGAGTAGCTTTGTGATCAAAATAATCCACATTGAAAAATTCCGAACCACCTTCAGACGAGGCACCTATGATACCCGGGCCAAAGTATTCAGTAGCGCCCACAATGTCATGCATGTACAACCGATACGCGTGAGCGATTTCAGCTTGAATTTTAAAAACCGAACGAATCTTCTCATTCCGTAGAGTAATAGGTCGGTAATCCAAAATAGTTTCTAGATCAGCCTTCATGTCTGCCTTCACGTATTCTACCGGAGCTGGCTCATTCACACTAACATCAACAGTAATATCCGGATCCACAATTTCAAAACCCAATTCAGCTTGAGCTGATTTCTGTACCTTACCAAGAATTGAAAGAATCGACCCAGGCTGCAAGTCCTTCACCTTCTGAAATTCAGTTTTATCAGCAACCACAACTTGTATGTAACCCTTTCGGTCGCGTAGAATTACAAAACTAATCTTGCCCAGCGCGCGGATCGCATTCAACCACCCACGCAACAATACCTCCTCGCCGACATATTTTGAGAGTTCATCCGATAAAATTCGTGTTTTCATTAAAAGAAAAACTAAAAATTAAACAAAAAAACCCGCGCCAATAACTTGCGCGGGGCGAAATAAAATTCTCGCGGTGCCACCCTAATTCAGTTTAAAAATAATTTTAAACCAATCTCAAAATCAAATTATTAAGTTGTGGAATAACAAGTCACATTTACTTTCGACCTTTCAGACTAGGGCCGATTTCTGTTTAGGTTATTTTACTGTAGCAATTATTGTAAAATTACTTCAGATTATAACTCGACACAAAACTATTTGTACAGAAAAATCTTGCTATTTTTCATCAAAAGATATATATAATAAGATAGAAAATATTACAATTCAGTCGTGGAAGAAATTACCCTTGATCTGCCAAAAACACCCCAAAAAATGAAACTCCACCAAAAACTCAAACAATGGTTTACAACGTTGCCCTTTGAACGAAAACTAATGCTAATCCTGATGGTTTCATGTATGCTATTTCTTGTAATAGGTTCCGTAGTAATCGTGAGTTCTAGTTTAATCTCGCTCAACAATAAACCTAAGCAAAACCCACAAGAACTTCTCGATCGAGTCGAAGGAATAAACAAAACATTACAAAATACCCTCGAGACGAACAATTCAAAAGATCTCGAAAAAAAGCTCGATGAAAACAAAGCTGATTTCACAACATATTCAAAAGAACTTGATGCAATAAAGGCTCTAGTTAGCGGTATCGAACCACCCCTATCTTCACCTGTTAATAACTAACTTGATGAATAAAAATAAACTTTTCTACCGTTTTTCTGTTGTTGTCGTGGCATTGCTCATGATATTCACAAGCATCAAAAACACGGTGCCCGCACAAAATCTCACCAGTTCAGATCAAACTAATTCAATGCGCGAAGTCGTTACCCGGATGAATGATTACGTTCAAACGCGACAACAGCAATTTGAGAAATACAAGAACATGACCTCGAAGGATAGCGAGCTAAAACTAATTCAAATTGAGAACGATCTTTCAGACGCTACAACCCTCATTAATCTTTCAAAAATTAGCGTTGATGATTATGCGACAGATAATTTAAACGAGGAAAAATTTAATCGAGCCAAATCTGATCTCGAAAAAGCTGTCGAAAATCTTACCCAAATGAATACAAGGCATTCGGAGGAATTACATAGTTTAATCCTCAAGAGCTTCCTGGAGCCATACACATTAGCGCTTCAGGAAGTCTACTCCCTCCTGGGTGAATATAATAGTCAACTAACTGAGCAAAAATCCATCACGAAATTTTCAGATGAAGCTGACGCATTTATTACACAATTGAAAATTTCACAGACACTTTCTGATTTTGTAAGGCTGGAAAGTAAATTTGAGCAACTATTAAATTCTTTGGAAACAGAAAGGACTGAAGTACGGAATAAGCTTGCTGGGAAAGATTAGCAACCATTAAACCTCAAGTTCCCTAACTAATTCGTTTATCTAAAGTAGCAACATCTATTGCTTAATAAACTTTCTAAGAAACTTTAGATACAATATCACCTTCTTTTCTAGCTCCTTCAATCAAAAGTCAGCTTTTTGAAATATGGAGATGAAAAACTGTCAACCTGGGCTATTTTCCATACAACGCTTAATGGGTAAAACCCTAGAAAGGTTAGACAATCCATATAACAACGCTATGCTCGCTCTACTAGGGTTTGGGGTAACTCTTGGAATTTTTCTTTTGAAATAGTTCGAAAGCGAAGATTATCAGTAAACAACGTAAAGCTACGAATTGAACCTTTTTTCCGCATATATAAGTTTTCCAAGACAGGTCCCTGATTTATTTTCTTTAGACACGTACATTTTTCGTTTAGTCTTTTCATAATACAGACAGTACTTTCCATCGTTATCTTCAAAATCTGCTGTTGCAATCAAGACATCGCTGGCTGATAAACCAATTTCGCTTACATCGATATCATTAGTGCGAAAAACAAATACCTTCCTAAATTTCTGTGCTACCCATGCTGGTACCACATACCGCAAAGATCGTGTGGACTGGGCTCCTTCCTGTTGGAATTCTTCGTACGTGTCAAACAGGGGCGCCATATATGAAACCCCAGAGGAATAACCCATCATCACATCATTTACCTTGTCCCCCAATTCGCTCTGTCGAAAATAAGTTTCATCATCTACAAAGTAGACTAAAGGCTTATGCAGTATCTCAGACATTTCCTCAAGATATTTATGTGGGCTACTTCTACCGTTTTCATACCGGCTGATCATCTCCCATGTCACACCAATTTTCTCTCCCAGTGCTGCCTGAGAAAGCCCAGCCTCTACCCGCGCCTGTTTTATTTTTCTGCCTATCTTTTTGACATTCATATTGTTTGATAATAATTCATTTTCTTCGATATTCAAATAGAAAGATCATTGATATATTGAACCTTTTATTCTATACTGTATACAAACTTATTCTATATGAAGAAAATCATGTATGATCAAAACCTTTATTTCATTCTTGAAAAAGTAATATTTTCATGTAATGAATTAATCTTAGACTTGGAAAATTATGGTGTAATCCCTCCGGAAAAACATAAATCATTTTTAAAAACATGTCTGCAAATCCGCTATCTTTCTACACGTCTAAAATACATTTGTAAATTGGAAAATATCCAATGCCAGCATAATAAAAAGAATATTTGCTAAAATATTTAATGTATTATATAATAATAATATCGAAACGAAATAAAAACGAAAACTGTGTTCGACTTTAACAAAGACCATTTCGAAGCATCTATAATTATTTTATATTAGACCCAATAATCCATGTCACCCGCTGTGTTAGACACACTCTGCGACAAGATTTTAAGTTCTTGTCTCAAATTGTGGGAAATCATGGACTATCTTGAAAACAGCATTCAATTTCAGCCACAAAATGAAAAAGACAGTCTAACAGACTGTCTTTTTTTATCTGATTGTAAATTGGAAGAAGTGCGCCAAGAGATCACCTCTATGGCTTCAGGGTTACAAGACATCAATCATCCCTAGAATTACAGGTTCGCGTTCAGTATTTTGGTAAAAATACTTCTTCAGATCCTGAGTAATTTTCTCTCGTGTATTAATTATAGTTTCTCCTTTCGTAAGACCAAGATGAATACCCTCCGCAATAATTTTTCTCGCGCCTTCGATCAAAGTCTGACTCTCTTTCACAAAGACAAATCCCCTAGACTGTATCATAGGATTATGAGCTAATTTTTTATTCGTCGAATCCCATACTGCTGAGAAAGCAACCACCCCGTAACTTGCAAGTTGCTGCCTGTCTTCTAGCACAATATTACCGACGTCTCCAACCCCAGTACCAGACACATTCACTGGAGTCGCTATATATTTCCCTGCTTTTCTCCAGTTCGTAGAATCCAATACGACAATATCTCCATCATCCGCCATGATTATATTTTCTGATTTGATGCCAACTTCCTGAGCTGTTTTAGCGTGTTCGGTCAGAAACGAGCGAAAACCATGAATTGGAAGGAAAAACTTCGGCCGGACAAGGTTTATCATAAGTTTTTGTTCTTCTTTATGTCCGTGCCCTGTGGTATGTAAGTTCATTATTTCGTTGTGGTAAACATTTGCCCCGTACTTTGACAATTTGTCTATCATCTCTTGGACTAATGCTCCGTTTCCGGGAATAACTGAAGCGGAAATGATTACTGTATCTCCTTTTTGGATCTTTACCTCTTTATGTTCATTTCTAGCCATTCGACCAAGCGCGGCTATTGGTTCCCCTTGAGAACCTGTTGCTAAAATCATAAGCTGATTATCTGCAATGCTTTTTATCTGCGCTCCATTTACAAAAAGTGACTCAGGTAAATTGATATACCCAGTTTGACGAGCAATTTCAATCGCTACTTTCATACTGTGACCGCTGACGAAAACTTTTCGATTATATTTCAGAGCAATTTTAAGCAATTCCATGATGCGATTTACCATTGATCCGAATGTTGCGACTATCACCCTACCTTTCAGTTCAGCTAGCAACGTTTCTAGTCTTCGGCTAATCTCACTTTCCGATAGCGAATGTCCTTCCTTGTAGCTATTGGTTGAGTCAGATAGTAGACACAATACTCCTTCCGAACCAGCGCGCGCAATTTTCGCGTAATCCGCTGGAGGCTCGTTAATCGGTGCATTATCAAACTTAAAATCGCCGGTATGTACTATATTTCCGGCGGGTGTCTTCAAAATAACTCCCATTGATTCTGGAATGCTATGGTTAACTCTAAAAAATTCAACTTTTAACTGGCCAAATTGCAGCGCGGAATTTTCATCAATTAAATTGATTCGAATTTTAGACTCAACTTCAGGGAAATCCTCTCTTAGCTTGGCTTTTATTAAATATGACGCGAATTTCGAAGCATAAATTGTCGGGAAACCCATGGCCTCAATTACAAATGGTATGGCACCGATATGATCCAAATGTCCATGTGTAATGACCAGAGCTTGGATACGCTTTGCGTTCTTTTTGAAATAGCTGAGATTTGGAATTATGAAGTCTACTCCTAGGTGTTCGAGCGAAGGAAAACCAAGCCCTGCATCGATAACTATTGAAGTTTCGCCATATTCTATAGCTGTGCAATTAGCTCCGACAAACTCCAATCCACTAATTGGGATAACTTTCAACGTAGGCTTCGACAACCCTTGAGGCTTAGTAACAATCATAAATTTATATTCAAAATACTTAATCTTTGTTTTAACTGTATATTATCTCATAATTCTGCGAAATAAGGGAAAACAAAAGAGTTTGTCTTTTTACCTCAATTCAGTCCACATACTCTAAACCTATCCCATATGTCATCCTGAGCCTGTCGAAGGATGAGCCTGTCGAAGGATGAATCTATCAAACCGTTCAAAAATCAAATCTGGACCCAAATATAAACAACCCTTATCCCCCAATCCAATCAATGCTATACTACATTCACATATTTCATCACGATTATTAATCATGAATTACGACATAAAAGATATCAAATTAGCGGAGAAGGGAAAACTTAGAATCGAATGGGCGGAACAAGACATGCCTGTACTTCGTTCCATTAAGGAACGGTTTGCAAAAGATAAGCCCTTCAAAGGACTTCGAATGGGGGCTTGTCTCCACGTAACCACAGAAACTGCGAATCTCATGATTACGCTAAAAGCAGGAGGCGCGAATGTTTCTCTTTGCGCGTCAAATCCCCTATCTACACAAGACGATGTGGCTGCTTCGCTCGTTAAACACCATAAAATCCAAGTTTTTGCGATCAAGGGAGAAGATAATAAAACTTATTATAAACACTTGAACGCAGTGTTGGACACCAAGCCAAATCTAACTATGGATGATGGAGCGGATCTCGTATCCGAAATTCACAAAAGAAGAAAGAATCTAATTCCAGAAATACTTGGTGGTACGGAGGAAACAACAACAGGGGTAATACGTCTGAAAGCTATGGCAAAGGATAAAGCTCTTAAATTTCCAGTTTTAGCCGTAAATGACGCGATGACAAAACACTTCTTTGACAATCGATATGGAACCGGACAAAGTACGATTGACGGGATTATAAGAGCTACAAACAGACTACTTGCCGGATCAAATTTCGTGGTTGCAGGATATGGCTGGTGCGGTAGAGGACTTGCTATGAGAGCTTCCGGCCTAGGAGCAAACGTCATAGTGACAGAGGTAGATCCCATACGCGCTCTTGAGGCCGTAATGGATGGATTTCGTGTAATGCCTATGCTTGAAGCGGTAAAAACTGCTGATTTTGTATGCACTCTAACCGGAGATATAAACGTAGTTGATAAAAAGCACTTTAGTTTTATGAAGAATGGATGCATAGTATGCAATTCCGGACACTTTGATGTTGAAATTAATAAAGTAAGTCTAAACGAACTTGCGAAGTCAAAACGCAAAATTAGAGAGTTTGTGGAAGAATTTACTCTCGGTGATGGAAAAAAGATTTATCTGCTTGCGGATGGGCGGTTGATCAATCTAGCAAGCGCCGAGGGACATCCAGCCTCTGTAATGGATATGAGCTTTGCGAATCAGGCATTAGGCGCGGAATATATGTTGCGAAATAGAGGTAAATTGAAAAATCAAGTTTATGTAATTCCTCAAGATGTGGACGAGAATATTGCGAAATTAAAGCTTGCGTCATTAGGAGTAATATTCGACAAATTAACTCCGGAACAGAAGAAATATTTAGCAAGTTGGGAGGAAGGGACGTAAAATTTTCTTTCATAGATTAAACTATGTCACAAGTATTAGTTGTAGGCTCAATCGGTTTCGATATTATCTTTGACATCCATGGCCGAATCGAGGACGAGCTGATCATCAAACAGGGTCGATTAGATACAATTAATATGATGTTCACGGCCAAGGACAAAAAACACTTTTTCGGAGGTACGGGTGGCAACATCGCATATGGACTGGGCGTGCTGGGCGACAATCCATTTTTATTTTCACTTGCTGGGAAAGACTTTTCTCAAGATTACGCTAAACACTTATCAAAAGTTGGCGTAAATTGTAAAGTGAAGATAAATAAAAGCGATTGGTCAGCTAGTTTCTATTCTATGTCGGACGAGAAACGACAACAAATCGGCGTTTGGCAGCCAAACGCTTACTCTCCCATCGAAAATACAGCGCTTTCATCCACATTAAGCCCAAAAGAAATGACGGAGGTAAAAATCGCGATTTTCTCAGCAGGCACTGGAAAAAGTATCCTGAATCATATTACCGAGTTTAGAAAACATAACCACTCTGCTACGATTATTTTTGATCCCGGCCAAATTTTATCAATCATGTACGATAGAGCGCTTCTCGAAAAAACAATCAACTTATCTGACATTTTCATTGGAAACGAAACAGAGATAAAACAGCTAAAATTTCTCCTAAAATATTCCATACAAGATTTATTGAGGAAAGGGATAAAATTTGTGATCGAGACAAAAGGCGAGAAAGGAAGCATTGTCTACACATCAAAAGGAAAGAAATTTATAAAACCATTTATTCCTAAACATATAATTGAAACGACAGGAGCCGGTGACGCTTACCGAGCCGGACTGATTCATGGGTTATTAAAAGGATTAAAGATTGCAAAAGCCTGCGAGTTTGGATCTATGGTCGCGGCGAAGAGTTTAGAATTCAGTGGAGGGCAAGAATATCGAATAAATTTAACCTCACAAGAGCACGAGTAGGGCAAATTATTCAAGCGCCAATAAAAAAATTACGAGTTAAATTGACAGCAGAATAATCTGAGAAAGACTGACTAATATATTCAACCCAAAACCAAACTACCATAACGCCAGGCCCTTTTTGCTAACATCAATGTTAGAGCTATTTTATATCCTTAAACGATATTAATTCAAAGTTATCTTTGATAGCTTTCGTAAATTCTCCCTTTTGCATAACCTTCAAAAATTGCCCCCTTTGCCAATTTACAGAGCTCTCTTTAAATAAAGTCCTATCAACAAAACCTGGATATACCAATAATTCAGAATATTCTCCCGGGGAATCGCTAATATCATGCACTAGCCTTTCAAGGTCCTTTTCAAGATCATAACCAAATTTTTCATTCCAATCTAAAATCCCAACAAAAACGCCCGTGGTTGATTTTACTTTACTTTGGTTGACATAAGATTGCGCGGAATAATTCGTTTGCCACCTCCAAACTGGAGTCCTAACCGGAACATTCTCCTCCCTTGCCTTATTTACAAATAACTCAAGTAATAATGGATCGGCAAATTCATTTTTTCTACTAAGCAATGCCCCAGGTTTTTTACCAAATTGCTTAATAAACCAATCCCATTGCGCATCCAATTCAACTTTTAGATCCGCTTTTTCGTATTGTCCTAAAGCTGAAAAATCCCAATTATCAGTATTTACTTTTAGAAAATTTCCTTGATTGTCAACTAACGAGCTAACATCCGGACTTAAAGGTCTACCCGTTGTAAAAGTCGTATTCAGGGATATTTCTAAATCTGATCCTTTTACTTTATCAACAGCGTCTTGACTTGCCAAAGCATTTGGAATCAGCGCCAAGTTGGTAATGATATTGTTTTTGTGATTCAAACACCACAATATTCCCTCATTTACCGAATCGCATAAGCCAAAATCAATTGCAGTGACTATGAGTTTTTTCTTCATATTCGTGAATAGTTTACAAGTTTAAACCCTATCTTTTTAATTTGTAGGAAAAAATCCCTATCTGTTAGGATTGCAATGTCCCTAGCACGCTCATAGGTAAGGGAAGATAGTTCAATTAATTCTTTATCAACAAATCCAGGATGCAAGAACAGCTCGGCTGATTTTCTGCTATCAACGCCTCTGAGATTTTGTAAAATATTTCCCTTTACCTTTTTGATATCCGAACCGGTTATTTCGTTAAAAATATAATCTGTTTGAAGTATTTTGTTCCGCTTTAATAAAATTTCAGCTGTGTAGTTTTCGCCTTTTATGTCACCTGCCAAGGCGGTTCTCGGTATCCGTATTGGGATATTTTTCTCTTTAGCGTAAGTTATTAGATAATTCAAGATACGTAAGTCTCCGTGTAATCCCTGATGTGGAGCTATATGCGAAGGTACTCTATTCAGTTTATTTTCAAACTCAGAAAGTTCGTTGCTGATTGCATCGATTAATTGCTCTTCGTCTGTCTCCGCAAGAATCTTCTTATACTCGTTATAACTAATATGATGTCCGCCTTTTAAATTATTTAAATTTAAATGAATACCAACACTTTGAATATTTCTGTCCCTTATCATTTGAACCGCTTCATTTGTAGCTTGTGAATTTAGCATAAGGGAAATTTCGGTTACGAATCCTTCTGCATAAGAATACATAATACCGTTATTGACAGAGGAACATAATCCCATGTCATCTGCAACGACAACCAGTTTTTTGGAATTAAATATGTTGAACATACTTGTATTATACAAGAAATGCTAAACCCACCGATCATTAGAAATCATTTTTTTCAAGTTTTCCAATATCTTCAACGCACAGCCACGCTGACATATTGCCAAATACCTCTTTATGAATTTGAAAAGGTTTAATTTTTTCGGGGTTTTTGAAGTGAACGAAAATCGCGTATTTTTTACCACTCACGTAATCTCGAATCTCTTGTTTGATATCCTTTGTCCCAAGATCACTCTCTCCATATTTCGCCAATAACTCTTTTATATTGGCTCTGGTTAAATTTTCATACTGCTTAACTTTTGTCACAGTTGCCTTCGCGCTTACTGGCTCTCCGGAATTTTTGAAATACATCATGTCCCCTGCCCTGACCTGATTCCATGGCCTAGATTTATTCTTGTACCATCTGCTCTCGACTGTTTTCTCGCCAGCGAGAATCTTATCTACCAAGCACCATGACTTTTTCATAATGGCAATGTGGATCATGCTTGTATGATGATAGTCTTTAATTATTTCTAGTCTCTAGGGTATTATATATTATCCGTCGAAGAGTATATGCCATTGAATTTATTCCTAGATAACAATGCGAATAACAATAAGGGTTAAAGCACGTTCCAAAGAAAATAAGATCGAATATGACCCGGTAAACAATTCATACATTATTCTCGTAAAAGCTTTGTCAGAGGGAGAAAAAGCAAACCGAGAAATAATTCGCATGTTTGCAAAATATTTTAGGATTCGGCAAAGCCAAATCAAAATAATCTCCGGTTTTCACAATAAATTAAAAATTCTCGATGTGGCTGCTTGAAAATATCTATAAATCTAACAAGTTTCTGCCTTGTTTCTGAATTAGGCGAATCAATAATACTGGCCCTATTTGTTATTTCTATCTAAAGACCAATTCAGAGGATTGCTCCGTATATATTCACGAATATTATTT
>JAYRWD010000009.1:0-17493 GCA_041918255.1 Candidatus Dojkabacteria bacterium | reverse complement strand
CGATTCTTCCCTCGCGCAATTTTTGCTGGAACAGTAAACAGATTTGGTTTCTTCAATCCTGTCTTTTTGGTCGGATGCAAAACTGAGTTTTTCAGCCAGTTCTCCATTAATTATTCCATAGATGCCAATACCAGATATAATTATTAATAAAACGAAAAGGAATATATACAAAATTTTTCTTCTACGAGATTTTGATGGCATTGGGGAAAATTTTGTTGAAGACATTCGGTGATGATAATAGATATGATATTATCTCCATATTTTAAGACCACTCTTTGTAGACAGAAGAAAAGGTTTTGATATTTTGGCTATCCTTCCAGACAGTATGCAAGATATTATATCCTACTTCACAGTTACATTAAGTTCATTTGATTGTTAATATCTAAGACTTAAAAGGGAGGCGTGTTTTCTCCCTCTCTTCGTGGGGGGTGTTACTTAATTAAATAGGTAGACCAAATTGAACCAGCTATTACTGGTTTGAATTTTCAACACGCCATTTGTTGCCTTCCTTCTTAACTGGAAAAATGGCAAAATTAGACAAATAAGTAGTTCTTCGTGGAGAAAGGAATCAATACCTAGCAAGTTTTTCCATCGCATCCACAGTTAAACTTTTGTCAAATTTGTCTGAATTTTTCAAACCAAGTTTTTTTGCCAGAGACTCAATTTCACTCAGGATTTTACTTCTAGAGTCTGGCTTACCAATGTATTCAATCTCCACACCACTGCCGTAGTCTTTAATAGTATCGATACTAAAAGTAAACTGGTCATATTTATAGAGAAGGCGGATTTTATCTATAGTCAAAAATTCTTTCCTATCAATCATTTCGATGAATTTTTTAGCCTTTTCATAACTCTCTACCTTCATGCTTGTTTCAATAAAGGTGTTGTGATTAAGCGCTAGCGTAAGTCGTTTGGTATCAAGTGTAACAGATGATAATTTAGAATTAGAATCATTGCGATATTCTCTGATCCGCATGCCGGTATTTCGTTTTACGTCGAACCACACCACTTGTTGTTTGTAAGTCATAATATCAATAGGAATGAACCAGTGATCAATAATATGGCTTTGATCAGTAAGTCGCGCCCCGAGGTCAATCAATTTTTTCCGAATTACATTGATGTTATGGACCTTGTATCTCAATTCAACCTCGATCGTCTTGTCAGTTTGCCGGGAAGCAGAAATAAAGAAATCAAGGTCTTTGCGGAGAATTCGTAGGTATTTTCCAACTTTGTGCGCCTTTAATTCATTCCGTTCAATATAGTTTTTAACGGTTTGCCAATGAATTCCTAATTCTGATGCAACCTCCTTGATTGTAAGCTCAGTCTTCATGTTTTTCACGACCGTAGATAAGTTAATTAGAATATGTTGAATCATAGCATCCCAGAAAATAATTTCAAACGTAAAATAGTTCAACTTTCCTTCCAAGAAGAGATGCATGCGAGGTAATTTTTTAAGTAATGCGGAAATTTTAAATGAAAAACATAAACAAATTATTTTATCTTTTATAAAAACAGAATCTTGACAGTCCCGGTTATTTAGACATTTTGGAGAGAGTGTTTGAATTTAGTTGAGTACCGATTTTATGGATAGACCATAAAGATTTTAGGAAGGGAGATTCTGGACGCGCTCACTCCGTTCGCTTGCCAGAAAGACAATAAAAAGAACAGCTTTCTTGCTTGCCTGTCTATCGACAGATAGATCCAGAGTTTGTCTTCTTCACCATGTAATCTGATTCTGGACGCGCTCACTCCGTTCGCTTGCCAGAAAGACAATAAAAAGAACATCTTTCTTGCTTGCCTGTCTATCGACAGATAGATCCAGAGTCTGTCTTCTTCACCATGTAATCTGATTCTGGACGCGCTCACTACGTTCGCTTGCCAGAAAGACATAATAGAACGTCATTAGGGCTTGGCGTACTCTTCCCTGTCATTCTGGCCTGCCTACGCAGTCAGGGGAGCGAAGCGACGCCAGAATCTCAAATTCCTTAAGTCATTACTTCTCTTTTCCTTATAACGTAGTCGGATTCAGAATGTATTCGCTTCGCTAACTTATCTATCCGCCCTTGGCGGACTAGAATGACAATAAAAAAAACCTCTTTCTTACTTGACCGAAACCTCGGTTGCAAGGCAATAAAGTATTGCATTGCACTCTGATTTTATTTCCCCAAATCGTGACATTTTGAGACAAGCAAAGTTACTATTTCAGACAACTTTTGATAAACTTCAGGTACCCTTAGGAGTAATAAAAAAATTTGTAATTATTAACAAAACTATATGTGCGGAATATTTGTTTATTCTGGAAAGAGCAAGAGTGCTTTTTCTACAGTGTTGAAAGGACTCAAATTATTGGAATATCGCGGATACGACTCCTGGGGTTTAGGATTTATTCAAAATGGGGAGATTGAGGTAAAGAAAGCTGTGGGTGAAATAGGAAATCCAGAAGATTTGTTAAAGTCCATTGGACGAGAGGCATCGATATGCTTAGGACATACACGCTGGGCAACGCATGGGGGCGTAACGATCGCCAATGCTCATCCACACTATTCAACAAAGAAGGATTTTGTGATAGCTCATAACGGCATAGTCGAAAATTTTGAGGAGTTGAAACTGGCTCTCTTGGGAAAAGGATATGAATTTTTCTCCGAAACCGATACCGAGGTAATAGCTAGACAGATAGAGGAAAATCTAAAGTCCGCAGGTGATTTCATGGGGGCGCTTATCAAAACGTTCTCACAGATCAGAGGTAGAAACACCGTAGCTATTCTGGATAAAAAAGGAAATATATACGCGGCGAAAATGGGTTCACCCCTTGTAATAGGTTTAAGTGATGACTCTGAAGAATGCTATCTTTCCTCTGACGCTCTTTCGTTATCTCCATGGGTCAAAAGAATCGTTGTCATAGAAAACGGATGGTTTCTACATATCAAGGATGGTGTTTTCTCTATCGTGGACAAATCAAACAAGGAAGTAAAATCTAGCCCAGAGCCACTAGAGGTCATGTCACAAAAATTAGACAAACAAGGATTCGAGTATTTCATGGAAAAAGAAATTCATGAAACTCCCTTTGTGATTCAACAGGTAATAAAACAAGAAAGAAAAGAATTAGAATCTTTCGCAAAAGCTCTGAAAACTTCCCGTGCTATCTATTTAATAGCGTCTGGCACTGCTGGAGTTGCCGCCGCACAGACGGCTTTTTATCTTAGAAAATATGCCAAACTTCGGGCGCAAGGATTTGTGGGCGCGGAGTCTAGCGAGTTAATAAATATTTTGGATAAATCCGATCTAGTTTATGCTCCTTCACAAAGTGGTGAGACAGCCGATGTATTGGAAGTTCTGGAACGGGTACAGGCTAATGGTATCCCTATTGCCTCATATGTGAATATGCCGGGTTCTACAATGTCGAGAATTTCGAATTACAAATTTATGGCGAACGCTGGAGCTGAAATATGCGTTATGAGCACAAAGGTTTTTACCTCCCAGATAGCTTTTGGGTATTTGATGGCGAAAACCGCTCAAGGTGAATATGAGGAAGGCTTAGAAAATTTGAAAAAAACGCAAGAGGAAATCCGAAAGTTATTAATTGATAAAACAGTGCAGTCTAAGCTTAAAGATCTCGCGAAGAAACTTTGTAAAGAAAAAGATCTTTTCATATTGGCTAAGGATCAAAATCTCCAAATTTCACGCGAAGCTATGGTGAAGATTATTGAGGGGTCATATATTCACGCGCATTCTATCCCGGCTGGAGATCTAAAACATTACGCCATTACCCTTATGGAGAAAGGGGTGCAAGTACTTTTTATTCTTTCCTCGGGTGAATCGTATCACGACGCGCTCAATGCTGTACATGAAATCAAGGCTCGAGGGGCTAGCGCAATCGTTTTTGGTAAGGAACCGCACGAAAGCTTTGACGAATTCGTCCAGATCCCTAATTGCGGTGAATGCGACGCGATAATGAATATTGTACCGTTGCAACTTTTGGCGTATTATATGGCAAAAGAATTAGGAAATAATGTAGATAAACCTAGGAATATTGCTAAAAGTGTCACGGTGAAATAATAATTGATCATAATCAGGCGTAAGAGTAGAAATAAGATTTGATGTAAGATTATATTTACTCTGTCACTATGTTTGTACACTTTTAGCGTAGGCTGCTAGGTAAGTGCGGAGGATATTTTAAATTAGACTTTATACAAAACTACATTTATCATGTCACCCTCGCCCGTCCCGAACTTTGTTCGGGGAGCGTGTCGAAGGCTGAAGATATTATAGTGTCGCACTTCGACGAGCTCAGTGTGACACGCAGTTGTTGTCTTTATCGAGTTTCGCGTAAAGTCTATTGGGTCACCGCAAGGTTTTTTTATATTTATTCGTATTCTTTAATATACAATTTATGAAACTCAAAAAAGTCGTTGTGATAGGTGGCGGTACCGGCACCGTGGCGGTTTTGAACGGAATTAAGGAGTTCACAAATCTGGACATCAAAGTTATCGTTTCTATGACTGATGATGGTGGAAGTCAGAAGGTAATCCGTGATGAATTTGGATTGCTCCCATTTAGTGATGTCCGCAAATCAATTATTGCTCTTGCGAAAGAAGGGAACGGGTTATTTCGAGAACTCTTTACTTATCGTTTTGACAAGGGAAATGGATTGTCTGGACATACTTTGGGAAATTTAATCATGATGGCGCTTTCGGATATAACCGGGTCAGAGGAAAAATCGATAGATGCAGCATGTGGATTATTCAACGTCTTAGGACAAATAATCCCTGTTACCTACGATAATGTACGGCTGCGTGCCCGATATGATGATGGGAGTGAGGTCACGGGTGAGCATATCATAGATGGTCAAGAGGATGTGGTAAGAAGAAAACTGGAGAAATTAACTACAGAACCCATTGCTAAACCTAATCCCAAAGCAGTTAAAGCACTGCGTGAGGCTGATTTTATAGTAATAGGTCCGGGTGATTTATACACTAGCACTTTGGCTAATGTAGTGGTAGATGATTTGGCAAATGAGATATCGAATTCAAAAGCTAAAAAGGTCTTGGTGACAAATTTGATGACAAATGAATCCCAGACATGGTGGATGAGGGCATCCGATCTTGTCAAGGAAGTAGAGAAATATTGTAAATGCAGGATGGATGTGATAATTCAGAATAATAGAGCGATTCCAACTGAAATTCTGCGAAAATATGAAGAAAGCAGTGAATTCCCTTTTGAAGATGATTTAGATAAAATTAATCAAGGTAGAGTTATAATCCGTGCGGATGTGATAGGTGATGAGGAGATAAAGCGCACAAGTGGGGATGTCTTAAGGAGAAGTCTAGTGAGGCATGATAGTAAAAAACTTGGAGGGGTATTAAATAAAGTATTTGAGGATATTGCTTAATTTTTAATTGGATTAGTTGTGACAAAAGGCGAAGGTTTAAATTTAGTCTTTCTTGCAGGTGGAAGCAGCTCACGCTTTAGCCCACTTAAAGAAAAAAATATGTATAGATTTCTTGGAAAAACGGTTCCACAATACCAACTTGACAAATATAAACAATTTCTAGAAATCAAGAAAATTATTGTTGTTACTAATGAGGCTAATGTTGCTGATATCGAAGGAATGCTAGGAGTGCGTCACGATAAAGTTGAAGTAAAGGTTCAGAAAGGGGAAGGAATGGCTGGTGCCACGATGACTGGAATTGAAGATTTGGATGATGGGGATGATCTGCTTGTAGCAAATATGAACGACTATTTTGATGATGAACTTTTTGAATACTTTTTGAAGCTACTACCAGACTTGAGGGTAAAGAAAGAATCAATGTTGCCAGGATATAAGGTTGAAAAATATTTTCCCGGGGGCTATCTTATTTTGGATGAGGATAATTATGTAACAAGGGTAGTTGAGAAGCCTGGTGAGGGCAACGAACCTTCTAAGTTTGTCAAATTTGTGTTTGACTACTTCTCTAGTGTGGGAATGCTAAGAAAAGTTTACGCAAAATCTTTTTCAGATAATGACGACCTTTACGAGGTAGCTTTAACAAATATGATGAATGGTGGAGAGAGGTTTCGAATGCTGGAATTTGATAAAAGATGGATTACGATCAAATATCCCTGGCATGTGCTTGATGTAATGAATTTTTTCTTAAGCAAAATTAAAGGTCAGCAAATTTCGAAAGATACCCAAATAGCAAATAGCGCTGTTATAAAGGGTGATGTGGTAATCGAATCAGGTGTAAAGATATTCGAAAATGCTGTGATAAGTGGACCTGCATATATTGGGAAGAATTGCGTAATAGGTAATAACGCACTTGTGCGAGAGTCAATGTTAGGTGATGATGTTGTTGTTGGATATTGTACCGAGATTGTTAGAACATATATATACGGAAATGTCTGGACACATAAGAACTATATTGGCGATAGCATAGTTGAAAGTAACGTATCTTTCGGGTCAAATACGGTTACTGGAAATTTGCGCCTTGATGAGGGCGAAATTTTTGTTAAAGTAAAAGGAGAGAAAATAAACTCGAAACTCCGTAAATTAGGAGCTATTGTGGGTTCTGATACAAGATTTGGGGTTGGGGTGATGATTATGCCAGGGGTAAAAATAGGAGCTGGTAGTATGGTAGGGGCAGGAATTGTGCTTGATTACGACATTGATAGGAATTCATATGTGTATCAGAAAAGTATATTTGCGATTAAAAAGAACAAAGTAGATATTTCTAAAATAACTAAAAATATAAACTGTTTGATGCCTAAAATTGAACAGAAATAAAAACATTTTGAAGATAATTTCGATAAAATTTACCAGGTCAGAGTTATAATTTAAGTGGATGTGAAAGATGATGAGGATGTAAAGCGCATAGGTAGGGACATCTTAAGAAGAAGTAATTTGTACGAAACCATAAGGGGTATTAATTAGATTACTGGTAGGTAGCTAATTTTACTTTAATAGCTTTATTGAGAGAAAATGTTAATAAATAAAAGAGAAATCGAATCTAGAGCAATAAATTTATTCGTTGAACGAGATGGGAAACAAGTTGGTCGTGTTTCACTTTTTTTGATTTATAATGACTTACATAAAGAACCCTATGGATTCATTGAAGATCTATATGTCGAAGAGGAAAGTCGAGGAGAAGGAATTGGGACGGCCCTTATAAAGGAAATTATAAATGAAGCTAAGTCTAGAAATTGTTACAAACTTATTGCAACAAGTAGATTCGAGCGTGAGAAGTTACACAAGTACTATTTGAAATTTGGATTCAAATCATACGGTTATGAGTTCAGATTAGATTTAAAAGAATTAAATTTTTAAAGATTCTTCAATTAATGCAAGCGCTTTTATTACTTGCTGGAGAGAGTAGTCGGATGTATCCCTTGAATTTATCGGGCCATAAGGCTATGATTTCTATTCATGGCAAACCCTTATGCTTTTATACCCTAACAGAGCTTCGGGATGTAGGTATTAAGGATTTTATATTTATCATAGGTCAGAAGGGAAAAGAAATACAGGAATATTTTGGTGACGGGATAGCCCTGGGGGTTAATATCAAATATGCAATCCAAAAGCTACCTAAAGGACAGGCAGATGCGATAATGAGTGCTCGACATCTGATACATACAGATTTTATAGTCATAAATCCATACTATTTTAATTTTGGAGATATTCTTTCTCGGCTACTTGAGAAGTTTTCTCAAGATGGAGTAGATGGGATTATACCTGGAATATATGAAGAAAATATCTGGGATTATGGAGCTATTAGCTTTGATGAAAATTTTAAGATTAGATATATGGTTGAAAAACCTGAAATAGGTAAAGAACCCTCCTTTTATCGACGTACCCTTTGCGACATCTGCAAGCTTGAATGGCTTGAGGTTTTAAAGACTGTGATGGATGCGACTTACCCTAATTTTGAAGCGATAAACCTTTATAGTAAAGATCATAATGTTTTTATGTATGAGATAGACCGAAAAAGATATATACCTTCGCTAAAATATCCTTGGCATATATTAACAATACGTAGTCAACTTTCAAAATTTATGATGGAGAGATTCCCACAAACAACGAAATGGGGTCCTGGTGTATTTATCTCCGAAAATGTTTCGATCGAGGAAAGCGCAGAAATAAATGGATGTTGTTATATTGGTCCCGGTGTCGTAATTAAGGCAGGAAGCAAAATCGTGGATTCTGATATTGCCAGAGGTGTGACCATTCAGGAGGGTAGCCATATTATCGATTCTGTAATTATGGAAAATACTTCGGTAGGGAGAATGAGTAGAGTCTCAAGTTCAATAATTGGAAGAAGTGTCAATATCGGGGAGCATTTTAGAAGTGAAACTTTTCTTAATGGTGATGCTACTGTGAAAAGCATGGTTAAAGGTAAAAAAATAGATACCCATCGTAGTAGATTTGGGGTCGTCGTAGGTGAAAACGTGGTGATTGGAGATAACATAATTACAAAACCAGGAGTCTTCATCGATGCTGTAATTCCTGCCGGTAAGACAATCAAGCCAAATTAGAGTAAATCTTAAGCGGCTCATCTTATGATAAATAAAATTAAGGCAATTATCTTTGATCAGGATAATACAATTTTCAATACAAGCCAGATTGCTCATGGGGCATACAGGAAAGGGTTAACGTATATATCAGATTCAACTGGTTTTCCAAAAGATTCCCTTGAGGGTAAATGGAGCCAGATTGTTTCAAGATTAAAAATAGAAAATGACCCCGTAAAAAGAACTTTTGCTTTTTCTTTGGGTGTTCTTCTAAAAGAGGAAAATCTAGGAGTTGTGAATATTGATAAGGTAATTCGAATTTTTCGCAGTGAATTGAATAGAACAATTGAACTAACTAGTGGAACGAAAGAATTTTTTGATCAAAAAATTAAACTGATAAAGGTATTGGTTACAGAAGATAATCGGGAGTATGCCAATATGAAACTTAGAAAGTTTAATTTAAGGAAAAGCTTTAGTTTATTAGTGACCTCGGATGAAACCAATATTATGAAGCCGTCTATCAAATACTACGACATAGTATGGAAAAAATATAAATTAAACCCAGATGAATGCGCCTACATAGGTGATAATTGGCCAAAAGACTGTCAAATAGGACAACGCCTTGGAGGTATCGGAGTAGTGTTCGGTAGTGAAGATGAACGTGCTAATTATTCGATCTATAATATGATGGAGTTAATTAATATATTAAATATTACGTTATGAACTATCAGAGCGTTCTAGATGAAGTAAAGACTATTCTTTTGGAACAAGGTAAGATCTTACGAGATGCTTTTTTGAATCCAGAGAAAATAAATTTTGAAAAAATTTACGGTCAGAAGGATAAGAATTGGACGGATGTTGATATCGTCACTGCTCTTGACGGTCAAGTTGAGAGGGTTATATATGATAGACTTTCGGTTAAATTCCCAGAATTAGGATTTGATTTAGAAGAGCATACCGATTTGAATGATAGTAAAAAGGAATATATTTGTTTAGTTGATCCAATAGATGGGACAAAATATTTTGCAAAGAGTGTTCCACTTTTTGGAATGTCAGTTGGAATTATTAGAGGAACCGAGCCTGTACTCGGGGTAGTTTATAATCCCCTATCGGATCAGATGTATGCTGGAGCTGAAGGTATTCCGAGTACTCTAAATGGTAAACCCATAAAGGTAAGTGATACAACCGATTTAGAAAAGGCGATGATATCACTAGATGTAGCCACAAGAAAAGAAAATTGGGAGACAGACAAAGATTGGATGAATAAAAAAATTACCGAGTTTAATTTAAAGGTAGGAAGAATAAGGTTGCTTGGGCAAGGCGCGCTTTCATGTGCTTGGGTCGCAAGTGGTGGTTTAGATGGGTTTGTAAGTATATGGGGACATGGATCAAAACCCTTTGATATAGCTGCGGGAAAGGCACTTATTAAATACGCAGGAGGAAAGGTTGTCGATCTGAAAGTTCCCGAGGTTGAGCAACCTAGATTTGTAGGAGGTAATTCAACTTTGGTGGATAAGATATGTGAAATTCTCTTGAACTAATCAAACCTCTTATTGCTTTGCAACAGAGTTAACAGGTTCGCGCTGACTATTGAGGTGGCATATTCCTATTGCCAGAGCGTCTGCCGCATCATCAGGTTTTGGAATCTCCTTTAGCTTCAACAATTTCGCGACCATTATCTGGACTTGTTCTTTGTCCGCTCTCCCATATCCCGTGACCGCTTGCTTTACCTGTAATGGAGTGTAATTGAATATATCCAATTTTTTCTTTTTTCCCGCAAGCAGTACTACCCCCCTTGCCTGCCCAACCGTAATAACGGTTTTTTGATTTTTGAAAAAGAAAATATCCTCAACGGCAAGATGATCGGGCGAATAACGTTTGATTAAGACTGTGAGATCATTAAAGATTTGATTTAGTCTTTCTGGCATAGGTATTTTTGATGCCGTGGTTATAACCCCATATCCCCATACTTTATGCGTAAGAATACCTTTTTCTTTCGATAATACTGCCCAGCCGGTCGTAGCCGTCCCTATGTCGATCCCTAATACTTTCAAAGAGGTTGTAAATAATAATTTAATCAGAATGGTTCAAAATTTTTTTTAACCACTGTCCGGTATAACTAGTTTTTACTTTTGCTACTTCTTCCGGGGTCCCAATAGCAATAATCTCTCCACCGTTATCTCCACCCTCGGGACCTAGATCAATCACCAAATCAGAAGTTTTTATCACATCTAGATTATGCTCTATTACAATCACAGTATTGCCTTTCAAAACAAGGGAATGCAGGACAATCAATAGTTTTCTCACATCCTCAAAATGCAATCCAGTAGTTGGCTCGTCTAGGATATATAACGTTGAACCTGTTGACCTTTTACTCAGTTCAAGCGCTAGCTTGACACGTTGCGCCTCGCCACCGGATAAGGTAGTTGCTGACTGACCTAAACGTATATAACCAAGCCCGACTTTTGAGAGAGTTTCGAGTTTATTAGCAATTGCTGGAATTTTTTCGAAAAAAGTTAGAGCTTCTTCCACAGTCATATCCAATACTTCCGCGATGCTTTTCCCTTTGTAGTCAATTTGTAAAGCCTCACGGTTGTATCTTTTACCTTCGCACAAATCACATTTCACATAAACATCCGATAAAAATTGCATCTCAATTTTTAATACTCCATCTCCCTTACAGTTTTCGCATCTGCCACCTTTCACGTTAAAGCTAAAACGCCCAGCTGAGTAACCACGTGCCCTGGCTTCTGGTATTTTCGCAAAAGTTTCACGGATTGGGGCAAAAAGACCGGTATAAGTTGCGGGGTTTGATCTCGGAGTTCGTCCAATAGCTGATTGATCAATATTCACGACTTTGTCAATCAGTTCTCCGCCCTCGATCTTTGAATAAGTCCCTATATTCACTTTAGAACCATAAAGGTCGCGAGCCAGAATAGGATAAAGCGTTTCATTGATTAGAGAAGATTTACCTGATCCCGAAACCCCGGTGACACATATAAATTTACCAATCGGAAAGGACACGTCAATGTTTTTTAAATTATTGTGGCTAGCTCCTTTCAAAGTAATAGCTGGGCCAGAATTATTATTCGAATTTAATTCATATTTCGGCACCAATTTCAAAGCTGCTTTATTCAATTCAGTTCGGTCAATCTTTTTCGATCCGGATAAGTATTGACCGGTGATAGATTCCGTGGACTTTATGATATCGCCTATCTGACCTTGAGCTACCACCCTGCCTCCATGCTCGCCAGCTCCCGGGCCAATGTCGATTATATGATCAGCTGAACGAATAGTATCTTCATCGTGCTCTACAATTAATACGGAATTTCCCATATCACGAAGTCTCTGAAGGGTTTTCAAAAGTCTAGAATTATCTTTTTGATGAAGTCCGATAGAGGGTTCGTCTAATACGTATAGTACTCCCGTTAGTCCGGTGCCGATTTGTGATGCCAGTCTGATTCTTTGAGCCTCCCCGCCCGAGAGAGTTTTGGCTGTACGAGAGAGAGTTAAATAGTTCAAACCTATCGAAAGCAGAAAGTCTAGGCGGGATTGGATTTCTCGAAATATCTGTTTACCGATAACGAGCTCTTGTGCGGATAGCAAATCGTTTGTTGGGTTGATTGATTTCAATTTGAGATGAGTGACAAGAGATGAATTGGACCGGGGTTGTTCGCCTTCAGGCCTTTTTGTTTGTTCAACTCTATCGATCCAGTGCTTTGCTTCTTCGATAGACATATCGGAGACATCAACTATATTGCATCCATTTATTGTTACAGCTAACGCGTGATCTTGTAATCTTAGTCCTCCGCATTTATCACAATTTTTATCGTGCATATATTTTTCGATTTCTCTTCGCACGTAGTCGGATTCGGTTTCAGAGTATCTGCGCATTAGGTTTGGGATCACCCCCTCAAATTTTGATTGATAGGTTTTTTCGGCTCCGTCGAGCTTTCGTGTGTAATTGAATTTATAAATTTTGTCTTTCCCACCAAAGAATATAGTTTGAAGCGCTTTTTCGGTTATCTGACCTATGGGGATTTTTGTGCTAAATCCTTCTGAATCACCAACTGATTTGAGAAGTTGCATAGACCAGGAAGTAGGATCATCCGCAAGATTTGTCCATGGGTATATCCCTCCCTCAGAGATAGAAAGTTTCGGATTGATTATTAGACTTGGATCAATTTCTCTGATAAACCCTAATCCATTGCAATTTTTGCAAGCACCGTGAGGGGAATTGAAAGAAAAAGTATGCGGTTCTACCTCTGGAAAAGACTCTCCAGTGGCAGGATCGACATATTTTTCAGAAAAAAGTATATCTCTCCATTCCGTAGTTTTTTCGCTCAACTCTATGCTAGCTATAAGTTCTCTATTGCCCAAATTCAAGGCTGTTTCTACTGAATCGGTCAAGCGTTTGACATCCTCAGGTTTGTGTTGAAGCTGATGTTTAAGTATTACCCTATCAATTACTACTTCAATATTATGTTTTTTGAATCTGTCTAATCTAATTTCTTCTTCCAAATTATAGACTGTGCCATCTACCCGTGTTCTTACATATCCTTGCGAAAGAAGCCTTGCAAATAGCTCCTCGTATGTACCTTTTCGAGCTTTAATAATCGGTGCCAGAATTATAGCTTTGAGATCGGTTCGGACAGAATTTAATTTTTGGTTTTCAAGCCCTTGCACAGGCAAATTGATAAGCTGGTCTACGATTTGTTGTACGGATTGTTTCGCAAGCCTATTACCTGTTCTCGGGCTTCTGGGATGGCCTACCCTAGCAAAGAGAAGTCTTAAATAATCATAAATTTCAGTGATAGTACCAACTGTTGAACGGGGATTATGGCCAGCTGTTTTCTGGTCAATAGAGATGGCTGGTGATAATCCGGTTATTGTGTCTACGTCTGGTTTATCCATAATCCCGAGAAATTGTCGGGCATAGGCTGAAAGCGATTCAACATATTTCCTTTGTCCTTCTGCGTAGATTGTGTCAAAAGCAAGAGAGGATTTTCCTGAGCCAGACAGTCCGGTGATAACAACAAGCTTATTTTTGGGGATCGAAATATCGATATTCTGGAGATTATGAGTTCTTGCGCCTTTGATTTCTATCTGATCTAACATATGGTTGATGAAAACTATACAAAGGATGATGTATATTTTATCATAGAAATTCAATTTTTCGTCCTTAGCAAAACCTCATCATATAAAAGGACTCCAACAATAAATTGTTATAGTTGAACGATAGGTCCAGTCGTATTTCAAATTTTCGATGTGTAAAATGAAAATTCATAGCGAGATTGATGGAGCAACAACCTAAATTTACTGTCTTGAGGGGTGGGTTGATGCGTACCAAAAAACTCACAATTTTCTATGAAATAAAGATGGTTCAATTTGCTTTAGATTAAATCCTGATTTATACTGAATTGAGCAAAAATTATCGCTCTTTGTCTAGTTTCTAACTTTTATATTTCACAAAAATGCCTAACAAGGAAATCAATCTTACCACCCCTGTTGATAAGGGTTTAGGAGGAAAGTTAAAACAAATTGATAGAACCAAATTACATGGTCTGGGAGATATGGAAGGGGAAGGAGATGGAAGTTCGCTAAGGGCCATTGTGTTATTGGTTGTTGTGATCTTGGCTGTTGCGTTGGGTGGGGCATATCTTATACGTAATATTAAACAAAGCCAACCGACAATAGAGCCAACGCCGACACCTACTGAAATTCCAACTCCCGAGGCGACTCCCGAACCAACTCTTGCAGATACCGTTCTCTCGCAAATTGTTTTAGCTGATGTGTCGGTTGAGAATGCGCCAGCTGTTGCAAATTATGTGGCTGAAGATACAAAATTTTCAAACACAAGCGAAGCTACTTATACATTGAAGTCAGTCTTTGGACAGCCATATGAGAGCTTTTATAGAGTAACTTTTACCTTCACTGCTGGAGAGACAGCTGAAACTAAAGTACCCAATATCGATGTAAACTATCGCAATGTTAATCAGCAAATTGAGCTGACTTTTGGAAAAACAACTGCTGATGAATCTGGATTTGAGCTTGGTGGTTCGGTTGTTGTGGATGGCTCTGTTCTAGCTTCGATTTCGAAAACATCAACATCGACTAATGAGACGCTCGTCTATCAGTTAGTTTTTGATGCTACTACTGATTATTTGGCGCGAACCGATGAAAATACATTGATCTTAGATATAAAGGAACCGGTAAAGAGGGAATTGGTTACCCCAACTACTACGCCTGAGGCTTCCCCTACGGTTACGCCAACCGCAACTGTAGATGCGACTGTGACTCCTACAGAAAATACGGATGAAACAGGCACCTTGCAGATCCAGTCGAATACTAATGGGCAGGTGCTAGCTGCAATTTCTGGGTATTCATTTGAAGATGCGGCTACTAAATTCACCTATATGTTGAAATTGGCCGATGAGAACGTACCTGCGGTCTCAGTTTCAAAATCAGCTGATGGGCTGACAGTGACTTTTACCATTGAAGATTTAAAATACGATTCATTACCAAAAAATGGTGTGGGATATCGGGATTTTTCGGCTTTGGGTGTTGCTAATGTAAAAGAATTAAATATCACTCGGACAGGTAGCACGAGCGTCTATGAATTCACTCTTACCGAGACAGCCGACTACAAAGTGTATCTTGATACGGATACTTATGATGAGAATAGGATAATGATTGAGATAGTGCACGGGTAGATCTTGCAAAATAAACAAAACACCCCACAGTTGTGGGGTGTTTTGTTTCAATTTCTTATGGTTTCAGTCTATTTATAGTCCTCGCAAATGGTACAGTTTCACGAATATGATGTACTCCGCTCACCCATCTGACCATCCTTTCTAGACCTACTCCAAACCCAGCGTGAGGGATTGAGCCGTATTTGCGCAGATCCAAATACCATTCATAATCTTCATGAGGATATCCCAGTTTATTTATCATTTCAAGCAGTTTATTGAAGTCAAATATTCTTTCCGATCCCCCAATAATCTCGCCAAAACCTTCAGGAGCAATTAAATCCACAGCTTTAACTCTTTCCATATCCTCATCATTGTTTTTAAACCTAGTCATGTAGAACGCCTTTATCTCCGCCGGCCATTCAGTTACAAAAAGTGGAACGTCAAAAACCTCAGCAAGTTTTTCTTCCTCCGGAGCCCCTATATCATCAAGTTTGGTAAGTTTACACCCAAGTTTTGTATTCAATAAATCAATGGCCTCTCGATGTGTTATTTTTTCAAATGGTTTTGAAATATACATTTGAAGTTTTGTTAGGTCTCTTTCCAATAAGATCAATTCTTTGCTTTTGTTTTCTAGGCAGTCTGAGATAATTGTTTTTATCATTTTCTCTTCGAAATCCATTAAACCCTCCAGATTCGTAAATGGCAGTTCGGCATCCATCATCCAGAATTCGGTAAGATGTTTCCTTGTTTTTGATTTTTCCGCACGGAATACGGGTCCAAAATCATATGTTCTACCTAGTGCAAATTCCATTGCCTCGCAGTAAAGTTGGCCGGATTGAGTTAAGTAGGCATTTTGTCCAAAATAGTCTACCTTAAATAGTTCGGAAGTATCTTCACACGATACTGGTTGAAAAATCGGAGTATCAACTCTCACAAAACCTTCGTCCCTTAAAAAGTTTGTAAGACTAAAAAAAACTTCATCTCTAAGTAGCATAATCGCTCTTTGCTTGGATGAGCGAACCCATAGATGCCTTTTGTCCATAAGGAAAGATGGTCCGTGTTCTTTCTTACCAATAGGAAATTCTGGAGCGATTTGAATGATTTTAAGCGAGCTTACCGATAGTTCAAATCCGAAGGGTGAACGTTTATCCTCTCGCACTATGCCTTGCAATTCTACTGAAGATTCGATGGTAATTTCACATGTTGCATCCCATGTCTCTTTCGAAACTTTAGGCTCTTCGATAACCGCTTGTATGTCGCCGGATCCGTCTCTAAATTCTAGAAATTGGATCTTGCCCGATCCCCTTTTATTATAGACCCAGCCATGGAGGGTGACTTCCTCATCAACATGTTTTGGTAGATCGCTAATGTTGATTGCGGGCATTAGTTCATCTGCTGATTCGATTTTTGGCAGGTATTGTTTTTCAAGTGGTGTAATTTTCATGGTAGTTAGATTATATGTTTAAAAATTTATTGTAGGATAAAAACTGAACCTGGAACAAAAGAAAATAGTTTGAAATATATTTAGTGTTATTTTTCCCATTTTTTGAGTAATTTTTTAATATCGGTTAATTGAGCCTTTTGATAATGGTGAAGATTAATCATGAATAATTTAAGTGGAGTATAGCTTTTTCCGTCCCAAAGTTGCTTTCTTATTAAGTTTGTTTCAAGGGTCATAAATTCTTGAATGAACGCATCACCAGATTTATTAAATTCGGCGTATACTTTTCCCCAGCCCCAATCTTCGCGCTTTTTGATTTCTGCTTCATTGAATTCGTTGATTTTTCCCCAATGAGGTATTTTTTTACCAAATTTTAGAAGTTTTAGGCAATTTGTAAAGTATATATTCCAAGCGGAAAAATGAGCTATTACATCCTTCAAATTCCAAGTTCCGAAGTACCTTTCCAAGCGTTTTTCCTTCGGGAAATGGTCTAGGGTTATGAGAAATGTATTCTTAGCATCGATAAATTGATTTATTAGCGTTTGCATGCTTTGATTTACATTTAGATTGATAAAGTTCAAGTTGATATTATTATTTTGAAAATTGTTGTGGTTATTCTTCTTAGATTAATTGATAGATTATATATTAAATAATTGACGACAGAAAATCGAAGGTCAATGCGTTATTTTGTTTCATCGACTATTTTAATGGATTATCCAGAATATATTGACGGATATTGTTAAACGCCCTGTCATCCCTTATGATATGGTCATAAAATGAACGTTGCCATTTGAAATTTAGCAATCCGTTTTGGTGTATACATTTCTAAGATGTTGTTTTGAAAGCACCAATTAATTCGGATAATGGTTTAATTTTTAT
>JAYRWD010000008.1:0-16356 GCA_041918255.1 Candidatus Dojkabacteria bacterium | reverse complement strand
GTGGGGGAAGACAGCAAAGGTGATGTTTCTGACTAATCTAAGTAATTCAGAGGATGTTGCGAAAGCTATCGAGTACGGTATTACCGATTATCTTGTGAAAAGCGATACGAAATTACAGGATATAATTGAGAAGGTGAAGGAAAAACTTGCCACATAAATACAAGATTATTTATTGCTAAAGATTAGGCACTTACCAGCTAATTACTTTTTTTATTGTATCTTTTATTTTTAACTCAGTGAACACATTGCAAGGAAATAAATATTTAATAGCAATTGGTGTTTCGGTGATTTTAAATATCCTTTTGTTATTTTTTATCCTAAGGAACCAGTCATGGCGAAAAGCTGATATGGTTAATCCTGATACTCCAAAAACGTCAGGGCGGGTACTGGTTTCTGATGTCGTTGATCAAGATTCAATTTATCCTGTCGTTCTAATCGGTGATGACGGTGTAGTTCCTACCTCGGATGACGTAATTGTCAAAAGTGCCTATTTGGAAGACGATCTGTTGAGGATTAATGTTGTATTTGGAGGGTGTGCTAAATCAAATGATTTCGCGCTATATCTAGGAAATGCAATGGCGCTACCAATACCTCCGTTTACATCGGCTTTAATCTATAGAAAAGCAGAGGGTGCAACAGGATGCGAGATGGCGGAGTATAGGACATTGAGTTTTGATTCTCGGGATATTACAAAGGTTTATTCTCCGAATTTTGTACTAAAAGTATATAGCGCCTCTCAAATGGAAGGTTCGAGTTTTGTAGAGGTGGGCTTTGCGGATGAACTAGCAAATTTATGCTCTAGTCAGGGGTGATTAATGGCTGTTCTATTGACGAATTATCTAACAGATATTTGTACTGCTGAGTTTGGAAAGACTAGTTCTTTAAAATGGATTATTTGTATGGTAATATTGGCTGATAATTATTAACCTCTAAGCATGGAAAAATATAAATGGGTAAAAGCGCTTTCTTTTATTGGGGTTCTTTTGTCTATATACCTGCTTTGGCAACAAATAGCGCAGCCCGAGTTTCAACCATGTAATATCAGCGAGACGGTGAATTGCGACGCGGTTATATCCGGGCCGGTTGCTAAAACCCTTGGAATATCCACTCCGCTATACGGGTTAATCGGTTATGTTGTAATTTTTATCGCCGCGCATGTCAAGAAAAACAAGTTGATGCTTGGAATGACAACTTTTGGGTTATTGTTCTGCCTTAGATTAACCTATATCGAATTATTTCAGCTAAACGTTGTCTGTCCGGTGTGTATTTCGTGTCAGGTTGTTATGATAGCGGTTTTTGTGTTGGCTGTTATTTTGAACCGGCGAAAGGTAACGATTGAAGAGTACAAAGAGTAATTCGAACAAAACATGCTAGATCCTGAAAATCCAGAGGCAGAGAAATTAGTTCCTGAAGTTCATTCTGGTCGCATCAATCATATACATGAGAAGTTAAGAGCCACCGGCCAAGCTTATTCTATAGCAGATTTATTACTATTTTATTCTGATCTACTGGCTATAGAGGAAATTATTGATTCTGGGGTTTTGCGAACCGCGGGGATTGAAAAAGCCTTAAAGGTATTACATCAAGATAAAGAGAGGCTCCAAAAAATAGTTCTAGAACAAATGTGCCTGACACCTATGAAGAGATATAAAGGATTAAAGGCGTTAAGGGAAATGATCAGACAAATTCTAGAGGAGTGTTGAATTGATCACAGATCTTTCCATACAATATGATCTAGCTATTGCGCCGTTTAATCTCTCCTAAAAGCTAAACACTTCTTCAATGCTTTTTCCAAAATATTTTGCTATCTGGTAGGCCAGATGTAGTGAGGGCATGTATCTACTTTGTTCGAGAAAAACTATAGTCTCGCGCCTTACTCCGACTTCGTTTGCAAGTTGTTCTTGGGTAATTCCTCTTTCGAATCTAAGTTTTTTAATGCAGTTTGTAGGTGTCATCATTTTATTTCGGCTATATATTGGATTATCCATTTGGAAAATATTTCTATTAGCAATAACGCTATAATACCCAAAGCTAATATTATTCGGTTATCCATCAGCCAAGAGGCAATCATGATAATTAATAAGAACATGTTTTCTATTTCGTAAACCTTAGTCCTAATTTTTAAAACACGTTCGTCATCTTGATGGTAGACAAAGAATCTATTGAAAGTGGCGACGAAAAGACCAGTGAAAAAAATTTCAGCGAGTAGAAATTCTCGAATTGCGTAATTACGTGCGAAATCGTCATTTAACGCATGGGTTATAAGCTGAGAATATATAAGAATAATCTGAAGACCAAGGAAGGCAAGTATGGCAAAGAATTTTGACTTTAAGATCATAATAGAAAAAACTAAAATAAGTTAGATCTTTCTAACAGCATATTAGATTCTTCTAACTTTGTCAAGAGGCATAAAAATAGATCACAAGGTTCACCCTCCCGGTGGCTAGGAATTTCTAGGGCGGAAAATGCTCTTGCGATATTTATAAGTTTCTGTCTTCCCGTCGTATTACCAATCCTCCAAATTGCTTTTCAATTCACTATACATTACATCCCGTGGCGCGTCGCAGCCAGTGAAGAGCTTGAACTGGATCGCTCCCTGGGCAACTAGCATTTCGTGACCATAGACTACGTTGTGTCCTGCTAATCGGGCGAAATTTGTGAACTCAGTTGTATTGCGTATAAATACAACATCTAGAGCAATTTTGTCTGGAAGAAAGAGAGAGAAAGCGTTATTTGTTTGCTCTCTGTTTGGAGAAAATAAAGCTTTGCAAAGCGCACATGTACAGTCCTCCGACCTTTTTGAACCTACCGTGGTGGCATTTATGAGGATGTCATATTCTTCATATATTTCAGGATTGTTTATGTCGGAGTATTTGACATCAAAACTCGAAGCAAGTCCCTTGGCTTTCTCGATAGTTCTATTGGCAATAGTAATATGTGCTTTCTCTTTAAGTAAGCCATAAACAATTGCCCTAGCCACGCCACCTGCCCCAAGAATCAGTACTTTTTTAGATTTCAGCTCGGTTTTTGTTTTTAAACATTCGATCGCTCCCGAGAAATCAGTATTGTGTCCGACAAGTTTGCTTTCTTTTAGTGCAATTGTATTACAGGCGCCAATCTCTTTAGCTTCTTTGGTTAGGCTGTCTAAAAGTTTTAAGACTGAAACCTTGTGGGGGGCCGTTACACTCAACCCTCCAATATTTTGAAGTCTAAATCCTGCCAGAGCGCTAGCTAGATTTTCAGGTAAAACATCTTGGGTAAGATAAAGGTAGTTCAGACCTAGACTTTCAAACCCAGCGTTATGCATAAATAGCGTTTTTTGTTTGTTAACTGGATGCCCGATGGAGAAACAAATCTTTGTATCAGGGTTTGGGAATTTGTATCGTCTCATTGTTGTTCTTTATGTCTAGATTAATTCCGAGCGTGACCAGATAAAGTCGAACATGTCCCGCATAAGTCCGGCAATCATTTTATCCTCGATAATCAGCACTGTGGGATTTTTTAGGAATGGGTTATGAAAGGATACGATATCATTGAAGATGTTTATTCCGGCGTTTATTGTTAGATCGCTGGGTGGTCGACGTACCTCTTTATACTGCGCCTTATTTGTTCTAAGAAATACTGCGTCCTCATTGGAGCGATCAATTATTTGATGTAAAAATGATTTATTTTTTCGACGTATCATAATTTGATTATGCCACCATCGATCCGAAATGCCCGGAAAAACTCTGGCACTGCTTATCTCACGTATCAATCTCTCTTCAGAAACATTTCGTTCTGTATAAAGTTTTTTTATGGCCCCCTCGGTTGTGAGAACTTTAAATTTGAGATTGATAAGATTGGAAGCGTTGATATTGGGCAGTATGCTGATCAGATCAGAAAATGCTTTCTCCGCGTCTTTGGCTTCTATTAATTTCCTCTTAATGAGCATATCTAGGGCATTGATGTCATTAATAGAGTATTGGCAGTTGTATGATTCGTTCGATGATACAATAAGCCCCTTTTTTGATAGCGATTTTAGGGAGCGATAGATTGTGGATCTGTCCAAGGATAAACTATTGGCAATTTTGTTCCCATTTTGCCCGGACTTTGTTAGGAGCAAGGAGTATATTTTTGCCTCTAGTTCGGTAAGACCTGCCTTTTGTAATAAGGAAATATGTTCGTTCATTGTAACAAATGTTTTGTTAATTATCTCACCTATATCAATATTTTCAAAACAGATGTTGTAATGTTTGTTTCATCTTTGGGTAGTAGGGTTTATTTGGGATTAGTCTCAGAGCTAGATGCTAGTCAGAAGATTGTTTTTTCAAAAAAAACTAGGCAAGACCCATATATTTTCTATTGGTAGGCTCTTCAATATGCCGTTTTAAGTTAGATGAAAAGCCTTTAGCAGTAAAAATCTACTTCAATTTTAAAGTTTATCACATCGCCCTCTTTGATATTTTATTTTCCGGGCACAGAGAATTTCATAATAATATTTCCTTCAATTTACTCACACTTGCGTTTGGGTTTTCTCGTAAAAATTCGAAGGTTTTCCAACCGAGCCTAATCGCTGGAAGAAGGTTTTCTACCTTATTATCAATGAAAAATATCTCGTCAGGCTCAAGCTGTGTTGCATTCATAATAAAGTCATACGCATCTTTATCTGGTTTTTGCAAACCCATTTCGCACGACTCGAATATATAATCATACCCAATTTTCGGCAGAAGGCCACCCTGAATCATTTTGGGGACCATACCTTTGTAGATATTTGAGAATATGCCAACCATGTATTGATTCTTTAATAGTTGCACAAAATCAAAGGCAGGTTTGATGCAAACATAATCTTTTAACCAACTATTCAGGAAGTCGTAACTCCGGTCCGCTTGAATGTTGTTTTCGTCTAAACAAATTTCGTACAGCTGTTGCGGAGTAATCTTGCCCGTTGTTATTTCAGAATCGTATTTGTCAAATGTTTTGTTTATTAGATCAATTGAGAATCCTTGCTCTGAAGATGCGGTTTTGAAAACGTCTTTATATTCGATAAGAACACCGCCTATATCAAATAAAATGAGTTTTGTCTTAATCTCTGAAGTCATAAGAGTTGATGGTTTTAGGTTTAATTTAAGCGAATCCAGAGTTGATATTAATACTTGTCATCTATTGAAGCGTATAAGCTTCATCTATACCCAAAAGTCAAAATTTACTTCAATTTTAAAGTTTATCACATCGCCCTCTTTGATATTTTCCTTTCGACGAACTTCCGCCTTTACGGGTAGGAGATATGTTTTAGTCTTATTATCCGGGAAGATTGACGTCCTCCATTTAGTTTTTCCTATGGTTACTTCGACCCGAATGGATCCAAAGCCCCTCTTGGGTTTTCCTTGAATTTCTTTTATCTCTTGCGAGGTAGCTAAATCGATACTTAGGAAATGCCATGCGTCCATGCCCGAGTATTTCCAGACAGGAGATTGAATATTATAAGAAGCATTCATAGTTACAAAGATAATCAGTTTGTATATGAAACTTAATTTGTCCCGGTGTTTTGATTATAACAAGGGGGGCAGGGCATTATTGCACTTGGGGAAGCTTTTGCTGGAAGCGGACAGATAAGCGCGACTAATTTATAGGGTGTTGGAAATTTAGCACAAAGTCGGGAGATCAGTTCTGGTATATAAAAATAGATATCTAATAATTGCAGTCATAATTTCTCACGCAACATCAGATTTTTACTGAATACCCGTGCATGTTTGAGCGTCTATATTCATAGGAATCCCAAGGGTTAAGTTGGGAGTATCTGGGTAGGTACCAATTATAGAAACTTTAAACATTTGATCAACCTTAAAGCAAGTCGCTTTGACAATGGGCACCCCACTGCCGAGAACTATATACGCGAAGTAGTGGTCATCTCCAACCTTTTCTATCTTTATTGACTGACCAGCAAAACTAGATTGATCCTCGAAGTTATCGAATTCGGGATATTCCTCACTAATGGCTTGCTCTTTTTTTGAAATTAATGCGCTTTCATTTGTGGAAGTCCCTTCGCGACTGTTTTCAACAAAGCTTTTGATCTCTCGAAGATTTTTATAAACAAAGAATGAGGTTAACAGAACAGCAAGTCCTAATGTGAATGATACTAAAATTCTAGATTTGTTCATCACAAAAACATTAAATCAAAGCCATTATAAGTGTTTCATGCGAAAAAAAGTTGTAGCAGTCTGAAAATCCTGATTGGTATATAATTCAATATTGAATGCGACTACTCTTAGCAAATCATATTTTGTCATCCTATTCATTGGTTGTCTCGAAGAGAGTAGGGGACAGGTAATTTTTGAATTCAGAAAATGGCGGAACAAAACAAAAAATCCACAAAGAACCCCTATATGTCTTTCTTGAAGGGATATGCAATTATAGCGATAACTTTCATCCATATTATTGATTGGAGTGGTATAAGGGGATTTTCGAACGTTCTTACGGATGTCAAAGAGATTCTATTTCCCGGAGTCTTATTCTTTGTCGCATTTATGGGAAGTCTAGTTTATATCGCCTATAAAGATAAGGGCATAAGAGTCTCCTCATTCAAATTGGTAAAAAGGGGGTTTTTGCTGATAGGTGTTTACTTCGCCTACAGCATTGTGAAATTACTGGTGTATGATTTTTTTAAAGAACCCTTTTTCGCGTCTTTGGTTAGTAGTAAGGGTGACATATACGATTTGCTACAAATCTTTTCCCTGAAGGCTTTTGATGTGCCGATTACTATTATCGTTACTCTTGGAGTGTACTTAATAGTATCGCCTGTTTTTCTACTTTTGTCGCGAAATAAATACAAGAAAATTATTATTGTATTTCTGGTCGGGGTTGTATGCTTGGTGAATTATTCCATTAAACTGCCAGCAAATTTAGTTACCGATTTTTTGTATTCTAATGGTTTTGTGATGTTTCCAATCGCTCTTTGGTTGCTTCCATATCTCCTAGGATATCTGATTGCAATGTTTGGTTTTGAGAAATACAAGAAAGTATTTTTGCTATTGTTTACTTTGTCTTCGCTTTTTTCTGGGATTTGGATACGAAATGCAGGTGGATCCTTACGACCTTCATGGCACATGTATCCTATTGATTTGTATTATATATCTATTAGTTTTGCCTTTATGTATCTGCTAATCTATATTTTTGATTATGTTCGAATGCAGAATAATTCCTTTGTGCACAAGATCTTGGTCATTATCAGCTTTTGCGGAGAAAAAACACTTGAAATATATATAATCCAGTGGGTTATTATTGATTTAACTATGCTATTTTTGTTTCCGTATGAGGGTTGGATTTTGTTAACCGTTCCTCTGGGGATCGGGTGGTATGTATTTTGGGAGCTGAATAAATTGTCTAGGCATTAGGTTTTCTACTTTATGAGCCCGGGATTTTGGGCTGCTTCTTTGAGAATTTTATCAAGTGTGGGCAAATTTATATCCTCTAACTTCTTAATACTGATGCAGCTCCGCCCGACCTTCACTTTACCGAGCTCTTTTCTGTACTTCTCCGCCACATACTCCGAGTCAATCACCGAGCAGACGTAGATGCTGATGTATTGTTTCTGGTTGGCAAGAGCAATAATTGGCCAGTCAATTATCTCTTTTTTGTAATTTCTGTACTTGAACGATCCATACCCAATCATATTGCTGGCAAAATACGGTTTGAGATTTGGCACCGATTTTTGGATAAAATTATGCAAAGCAAGAAACGCCTCCTTCCTCTCTTCCGGTACTGTCGCAAGATATTCCTCTACGGATTTCGCTTTGGTAGGTTTGAACATGTTCATTGGATTATTGGTGATTTTTGAAACTGAACTTGCATATGTATTTTAACGATGAGGACAACCAGCCCAACAGCATGATCTGCGTTTTCCTGCCACAAGGTTTTCGTGCGTTATCTTTAACCTGCGATCTCTAGTTTCGGGCTTCTTGGCTGAGGTAATCCAACAGATCCATTCGTTGCGGGCGAGCGGTGTAATATTTTCCCATGCTACTAGCATTGTTGGATCAGATAATAAAGTACTTTGTAAACTTGAGGGTAGCTTATGCGCCACACCAGCTGCAATTTCTTTTTTTGTCATAAGACTATTTAATCAAATCTCAATTATTTGAAAAATATCCCATTTTGTTATCCATATTTCTGAGATATATTTTCCCGTCACTAGATGTAATATTCACATTATGCGTTAATGTATCCGCATGAAAAAATTTTATTCCTTAAGCGGTATCTGAAGTTATTTCTTTGGTTTCCGAATAATCTTTTCATTAGATCTATAAAACTCAACGGATCCTAATGTTAATATGAAAAATCATATATAACCTCTTGTCCATAATCTGCTGAAGAAAAGCTTGTATTAGCTATCATTCCGAAATCTTTATCGAAATACCAGGATTCTATATGGCATTCTCCTTCTGCAAAGTCATCTGTGAGAACACATTTACCGCTTTTGGTTTGCATATGATATTCAGCTTTCGAAAGCGCGAGGTTGGCTTCATCACCAAAATCATAGCCAGCTGGAAGATTTTCTACGTTAGTAACAGGATCTATCCAACGGGGATCAGTTCTATCATAAACCACATGAATTTTACTATCTTCTGGCCTCTGCCCTGTGATTACTTGTTCATTTATTTCTCCCGATGGGACTACCGACTCTACTTTGAATCTGATAGGGTTAGGAAATTCCCAGCCAGTTGAGTTTTTTGGCGAACCGCTTTGCCAGTTTATTCCGTCTAGCGAATACGTTACCTCACCATTCACTACTTTCGTTGTGGTACCGCTTTTAAATGCGCAGTCTTTATGTCCGTTATTGAAGATTGTTTGTTCAATCTCTTCTCCATTAAAATCTATAAGCAGATAATTAAGACATGCAACATATCCTTCTAATACATAGACTCTATACTTTGGAGGATAGACTGTTTCCTTTAATGCTTTTTCTAATTTAGAGTAAATATTGCCATTATCTTCTTCGAGGCTCTCGCTCGTGATTTGTGACGTACTTGCTGTGGTAGTTCCTTCTGTCAATTCCGCATCTCTAGTTGCGATTAGTGTAGAGGTATTGTTTGATTTCTGGGATACAACAAGATAAATCGCTGTTATACTTACCAAGAATAGAAACGACAGTATTATTATTGAAATCTTCAGCCTATTATTTGTATTTTCCATTAGTTCAAGAATTAATATATAAGGTGTTATTGGAATATTTATAAATTAATCCGAATTCCAGAATTTTATGATCTGATCGCTCGGATAGGCAAATCCAGCCGAGTGGATAATTCATTAGAACTTCCGTTTTTATTAATACCTTTATTATTCTTCGAGGATACTCCTGAACTGTTCATAGGTTTGTAATAGACGAAAGTTATCTATCCATTCTTCATTATAGGACATTGGGGCATTGCTAGTCTGAGTTCTAAAACGAATCGCGACGGTATAATCTTTTACTATGAAAACAAAAGAAATAACCGCCACGGATCGAAAAGTAATAGAAATATTACTTTGGGAAAATTATACACCCAAACAAATAGGTGATCGTCTAGGATTTCATAAATCTACGATCTGTGGCGAGATAAGAAAAAGATGAACACCAAACGGATACTTCGCAGATATTGCCCAAATAGATAGAGATATAGCAAGGAGCAACTCAAGTAAAAACGCAAGAAAGATACTACACTCACAAACCAGAGATTTCATAATCTCAAGATTAAAAGTAGGATGGTCGCCAGAACAAATATCAGGGAGGATGAAGTTTCTTGGTATGGAGGATAGAGTCTGTATGGAAACAATCTATGCGTTTGTATATGCAGATGAGTTTTGTAAAGAAGATAAAGTTTATCAATATTTAAGAAGTGGTAGGAAGAAGAGAATAAAACAAACGGGAAGATCAGTACACAAATCAAAGATACCAAATAGAGTGAGTATTTCCCAAAGACCTCAATTTGTTACTAGATATTGCTAACTGGCGGGAAGCGAGGTCACTTATTCAAACCTTGCTAGATCAATTAATTGATATAAAAAACTTCATCCGCTTTAACTCTACTGACTAAGATCTATTTTTCAGAGTCTAGTTTCAAAATAAACCGCTTTAATATTTGATAATACTGCTCGAGGCTACGAATATCAACCCACTCACTATCTGCTCCAATATTTTCCCCAATTGGACCAAATTCAATCCCCGGAGTATTAATTCTCGAGTAATGTCTAACATCTGAAGTGCCATTTGCACCGTAACAACGATGAATTTTCCCTGTTACATCTTTTGCAACCTGTTGTAAAGCACTGATATTTCTATCTTTCCCGTCAACAAACATGGCAGGCTCGTCCACAATGATCTTCATCTGAATATCAGGATCTAGTAAACTACTTATTATTTCAATAGTTTTATCACGTTCGCCTTGTATAAATCTAACATCTAAAGATATTGTGCAATCATCGGGAATCTTATTGAAAGATTCATTAGTTGTTCGAATCCTACTTAGATTTACAGTTGTTACCCATTTTTCTTTTTCTAATGTAGGGAACATTTTATTTATTGAATTTAATAAATCATTCATTTTCCAGATAGCATTTTCACCTCTCCATGGGTAAGCGCCATGGGCGGTTTTACCCTTTGCAGATAGTTCAATATTAAGAACCCCCTTGGCTTGATTTACAATACCTAAGTTTGTAGGTTCGCCTGTTATGATAAAATCTCCTTTAATTCCATTTTCTATTTGATGCTTTGTACCGCAAAATCCCCCAATTTCTTCATCTGTAGTTAGTTGTAAAGCAATCGGAATCTTAACTTTATGGGCTAAATCTTTAAATACGTGAATTAAGCAAGAAGTACTTGCTTTCATATCTAAAGCTCCTACACCATACAATTTGTTTCCTTGGATAGTCGGTTTATAATTTGAGTCTTTACCTGGAACTACATCCAAATGTCCATTTAGAATTAGTCTAAATTTTTCTGGTCTTTTATCCCTATTAAACACAAGAATACTTTTTACATGGTTAAATTCAAAAACCTCTATCCTAAAACCCTTTAAAAGAGATAGTGACAAATCAACTGCATCGTTCAACCCTTCAGGATTTTTTGATATTGACCGTATCTTTATTAAATCTTTTGCTGTTTTTATTATTTTCTCATTCATATCTAGCAATATAATAAATTTAAACAATTGGTACAGATATCATTCTATCAGTACCATGTAGTCGCCCTTTTTGTGCTTCTGTTGTATCGGTCGGTATCAATATCCTTATTCCGCCCATAAAAATAGGTTTTCCAGTAACCATAGAAAAGAATAAACGATCCATAGCAGCAAATTTTTTTCCTGATTCAGAGTCGTGTACAATTAAGGGCTCAATTTCAGGTTGTAAAATATATGGTCCTCTTAATTGCAACATCTCATTCAACCATCTTATATCAGGAGCATTATTTAGACGAATTATTCTTTGGCCATATCCACCGTAAACACCTTGCATTGGCTTAACTCTAAGAAGCGAGTTTTCTGATAGGTTATGTGCTGTAAGAAATTTTTGAAGATCCTGACTAATACTTCCTGAATCATCAACTATATCCGAGATTGTACGAACACCATGTGCTAAACCTAATTCAGGTAGAACAGCTTTGGTATCTTTTAGTCTTCTTGGGTCACCAACTTGCCATTGAGGATTATCAACATTGATAGTAATTGCATTTTGTCTAGCCAATTTCCTAAATCGTAAGGAATTAAATAAGGGATCCGCTACTTTCTGAGTAGGATCAACTAATTTTACCACTGGATCAGAAGGTCGGATATATAACAGGAATCTACACTCTCCATTGTTTTGTTCTAAGTGTCGCTTAAAATCCCCGGGCCCCATAAGCGTATCAAAGCCTGAAATTTTGAATATCTCTTCATCTGATAGTTCTGTTGTCCCAATTTTCCCAAACTCGGACTCACGCATTCCCTGTAATTTTTGTTCAGTAGGGGCAAGTAAAGCAATTGGTCTACCCGATTTTTGCCTCAACAATTCTAAGTGTTCCCGAAACATATCAGATACTCGTCCATTTCCACCTACCTTTTGAATAAGTTCATACATAGCAATTGAAGGTTCAAATTCAAAGATCCTAGATCTAAGTACCTCTAACAAGCTTTCTTCTGACTCGCCTCTAAATCCTTTAACGATTTCATCTGATAGTCCTGCAAGGTCTAATTGAAAAAAAGGTTCAGAAATATCTCCGTTTTCATCTCTTACGCAATTTCCGTAAGCTTCTGGATCGCCTTCGGTATTAGGTAGCACAAGTCTAGAAAACCTTGCTACATTTTCTGATACTAATGCTCCAATTGATTGTACAACCCGGTCATCAAGTCTAATTTCACAATCAGGAGCAACCTCGAATGGGCCCAATGTTGAATGAATATCTCTTCGTAATACTGTCTTCCCAAGTATGAACTGTTCAATAGGATTCGCTACTGGTAAATCAGTTGCTTCTACGGCACGCGCAGCTTTTGACAACCATCTTTGTCCTAACCTTCTGCGAATAGCCTCTCTACGAGCCTCTCTATGTAAATTCTTAGCTGAATCACTCTGTCCATCCAAATGGGTAAAGTAGATTTCCCCTGCATTAGCAATATCCTGTGTAGTTAATGTATCCAACAAGGGTTCCTGTAATCTTTTCTTGTGTCGATCACCTTGGACTGACTCTCTAATCAATCTTTTGGGAGAGGTAGTCCCTGCACCAATCATCCCGTTTCCTCGTTTTAGGTGCTTCTGAGTTCTTTCGTTTAAGGGAATTACGGATTTCCTCCCATTTACATCTCTAACATTTATTTTTTCAGGGTCCCAGACATAACCTTTTCTAGAACGCATTAAAAAGGTATTCGGTCCGATATTTACAATTCCTCCAATAACACTACTTATTGCCCTTGGGTCACCCACGGAACCCTTCAACTGATTGATTGATAAAACTGGCAATCCCCCCATATCCTCGATAACAGGCATACAACCTTTACCAAGTAAGGCAAATGGAGTCAATACTTCTCTAATAGCACGCTCTAGCCTTTTTCTTACTTCGTTTGGTTCACCGTTAAAGTGGAACTCTACCTGAAATATATCATGGCTTCTTCCTTTGAGTCCTAATTGTGAATTACCCGAGACTAACGATTCTGTATCTGTAATAGTTTCCATAATGATTAATAATCAAATAAAATAAAAAACCCTCCATCGTTGGAGGGTTCAAAATACCAAAAAGTATTGAAGTTTAGCCTCCGCAATAGAAAAGATAATATTGATAGGAATTATTCAAAGGTTGTGTTTTTAAAGTTGTTTGTTTCATCTCTTTTTATCAATGCTTCTGATTAAATCTATTAACTGTTGACTATCTGAATTATTAAACCTTTCTCTTGCAGGTTTGAGAATATCAACTAAGATATCTGCAACAGCATTCTTTAAATCCATTGGATGTAAACCACCTGATTGAAATACTTGCTCGAGCTCTACGAAGTCGTTTATTTCAATGTCGCCACCAAATCTTGCTTCTTTTGATATTTTAATATGTTCTTTTAGTGGCATAATTAAATGTTTAACCCAATTTATTACAGGATTAAACTCTATCTCCTTTTCGGGACAAAATGCCTTCTTTATTTTGTCTCGAATTTCGTCTTCACTATCATGAATGAATATTGCCGAGCCTGGCACAGATTTACTCATTTTCATTTGCGTGCGGACAGAGTCTTTTTCTTCTCCAATTGGTAAAGGCCATACTTTAGGTGATTGTAATCCAAGCAACAGGTCGTGATGAATCGCAACGGGTTTGATAACATTATTATTAATATCTATAAGATTTTGAACTTTAAGTTTCAAAGCTACTTCTCGTGTAATAACATGTATTTTCCTTTGATCTGTACCTGCATGTGCAATATTAACACCCATTGTAAATATATCTGCACATTGCATTGGAGGGTATACAAGCCACGCAAAAGGTTGCGAGTCTCTTTCATCTCTTCCCATTATTGAAGTTGATTTTAATACTCTTGATAGAGTTAGATTCTTACTTATTTCGACAACAGATTGCCAAAATTTGTCGTTATTGTGGTACAAATCTGAGCCTTGAATAAATTCGATTTTCGTTGGGTCTGCACCAACAATTTCTGCACAAATTTCTAGAGCTGGTTGGAAGTATTCCTTTGCAACTCTCTTAATCAGTACATGGTCACCACCAAGTTTATCATTAATCCAAGTATGCCAATCTGCAAGAAACACACGACAATGTACGCCTGCTTTTTGTAAATCTCTTATTTTCAACATTGAAGAAAGCCCAGTTCCAAGATGAACAAGTCCTGAGATTTCGAAACCGATGTAGTGATTTAGAGGTGTACCATTTTCGATTAACTTTATTAAATCTTCTTCTCCGATAATTTCGTTAAGGTTTTGTTTTATTAAATTAAGTTTTTCATTATCTTCTTTCTGTAAAATTGTATTGGGGTTCTTAATATCAACAATCTCAAAGTCGGCTAAACTATTCTTGAATACGTCAGCTTTAACATTTAGACCCTTAGAAACGTCACCAGCTCCCATACTTAAAATATCAAGTTTAAGCACATTTTTGTCGATCAAAATGTGAAAATCTAGTACTAATGGGCATATTCCTCCAACTACCATTTTTAATTCATTTTCAACAGTGAGTTTATCAACAACACTCCATTTCCCTACGATTGCTTTTAGTTTAACTTGATCAATTTTGTCATCGCCTTTGAGTACAACTCCGTTAATTCCCTTTGAAGTTTTAATAAGCAATGTTTTGATTGCATTTTGGGGATTGAAATTGTGGTCTTTCGATGTGTCACTAATTCTTGCAGAAATAACAACGTCAGAAAAATGAACTTCCTCAAAGTCGATTCCTCGTTCTCTTAATTCAGTTGTTATTGTTATAAAGTCTTTCATTTTGTCTTTCCTATATAAATACTTGGTCCAGGGGAGAGGATTTGAACCTCTGTAGTCACTAGGACGCTAGATTTACAGTCTAGTGCATTTGACCGCTCTGCCACCCCTGGGCATAATTAAATTCTGATTCTCAGGAGTAATGCAAAGGTATAGATAACAAAAAACGCCCTTGCAAATACCTGAATAATCAGATACTTACAAGGGCGTTATTATACGCGGTACCACCTTGTTTTATTTTATCGCTTTAAAATGCTGATGCGATAAAAACTTGTTATGAATACTCCATACAGTTGGAAATATTCTCTCGCTATTACGGAGCGAACCCGGCACAGTCTATTTTTAGTTTGACCTACAGCTCAAGAGGGTAATTCAGAAACACTTTACGTAAGCTTTGCTCCAACCAGCTTATCTCAGATGTCACAAGACATTTCCTACTATTTCTCTATCAATGCTTTTGATAATTTTCTAAAGAACAAGAATATTATACTACAAGCCGTTTCTTGCTGTCAAACGCACTCAGGGTTGTTTAATACAAAAAGCGATACTTAAGAATTTCTCATGCATCTAGAGAGTTTTCATAAAGTGCGAGGCTGTAAAATAATTTACTTAAGTGTAGCGATTCGTTCTAGAATGTAGGGTTTACTTTACGTTGTATGAATTTGATTGGGGGAGGGGGTTAGGTTTATCATGCTCTGGCCAATACCCTGGTATCTCGATAATTTTCATAAACAAAATTATATTTTATTCGTCGCTTTCTTTATAATCTCCACTGCAAATATCAGGGGCATTTCTTTTTAATTCCGGCCAATTGGTATTAGCCCAATCTGTTTCAATTCTAGCTCTAGATGCAGGATCAAAGTAATTCAGTGGACAGATTCGTTCAGTACCCAATCTTAATTCCCAGTGCATATTGTAATGATTGTTATCAAATTTTCCCGGCTCGCCGATTCTTTGTCCCAAAACCACCGTTGATCCTTGGATGATACTACTATCAATATTTTCCAGTTCTGCATAGACAATAGTGTAATTTCCCGATTTAATATGAACATCAAATTTATCATGACTTGGGGTTTTTTCCGCAAATATAATCTCTCCGTCATTGCTAGTAATAATGTCAATCGCTTTGCTTAATCCCCACTGAAAATCAATACCCGGATGACCTTCCGGATTTTGCGGCTTGGGATGAAACATTGTTTGCCCCATAGACACAATAGAGCTAGTTGGTTGCGATGAATTGTAGGGCAGGGCAACACTAATTCTTTGTTGGACTTCTTCTTTCTTAATTTCATTATAACCTTCTGGAAATTCAGGATTGTTTTTTGTGAGAGAATTATTTCCTGAGTTATCCATTTAGTGCGGAGTAAGATTTAGAGAGTAGATTCTATCCGAGTCTTTAAACTTAAATCTCACATTAATTTCTCTCATAAGTTTTTTAACAACCTGCTT
>JAYRWD010000007.1:0-29688 GCA_041918255.1 Candidatus Dojkabacteria bacterium | reverse complement strand
TACGCTCGCTATTAAAATTATGCGCGCCATCAATTGGAAAACAAATTGTAGTACCTAGATCAAAAGATACGGCCACAGAGCATGATCCTATGATAGAGAATATGGAGCAAGTGATTAATTCTGGAGAAGAACAAACCCCAACATATAGTGTTGAAGAGGTTTCGTTACGTACGGTCGGAACACTTGACCAAGAGGCTGTTGCTATGACAACGGCAATGCGAATGGTCGATCCTGTAATTTTTCAAGGAGCATTTCAAAGCTTTTCACCTTCGCTTGCTCAGCTGGGGGAAGTAGTGGCTGATTGGCAAAGACCTCAAGGCCAGAAGCCTGGTAAAGAAGCTCTTGATAGAGCAGGAAGTTCTATTGCTAATGCTTTAAATGGTCTATTTAAAGAGCCTCCTAGAGCTGATATCATGGCATGGCTTGAAACAAATTATGGTAAGGATGCAGTATTTAATTTTTATCAAGAGGCGGCGAGGTTGCTTGCGGATTATAGAATTGACCAGGCCTTTAAGGCTAAGAAAGATTCGGTAAACTTCCAGCTTCCATTTGCGTTTAAAAATGTTTTTTTCAAGGATTTGCCATCATCATTGATACCTATTGTTGTATCAGAAAGTCTGAGAGCTGTTCGCGCAATTTATGATGGATTACCTGTCGGAAAGGTTATTACTGATGGTGATATAAACACTGTAAGGGAAGAATTTGAACAACTTGCTGGAGAATGGATAGTCAGAGAAAAAGATAGTTTAGCACTAGATCGATCTGAACAACAACCATATAGTCATTTTATTGTTAACTTGGTGGCTTCTGCCACTGGAGGTACAGTCGGTCCGGGTGTTGGGATGGCCATTGCTGATGGAAGTGCTCCTCCAAAGTTTGTTGCTCTGGCAGCGTGTGATGGTTTTCTTACCTATCTAAGAGGGTTAAGACCAAAACAGGTTCAACAAGCTAAGAAGTAATTCACTTCAACAAACGTTAGTTTTGAAAGATCGTTGGTAAGTGGTACTGGTAGTCCAATTCTTTAAAGTATTAAGTATTATAGGAGGATTGCTTAGTCTGAGTTTTTCTTCATATCCTTCTCAATCAACCACCGTACATACTCCGATAGGTTTTTGTTATTCTGCTCTGCGCAGCTATTTAAATGTGAAAGTTGCTGGTCGCTGAGAAACATATTAAATCTGTTTTGGAGTTTTTTCTTCTGCACGCTTTCCAGAAAATCCTTAACGACCATGTCAAGATTATTTGCGTTATATCTTGCACCGTGAAAATATTCATTCTTTATCTTTCTTTCGAAGTTTTCATAGAGTGAAAGGCATAAGACATGTTTCTTTGACTGAATCGCAAGCGTAGCTTCGTGTCCGAGTTGGAAGTCTTCGTTGCTGATCTCTATGACTGTCGCGTCAGAATATTGGATATCATGACGAATGGCTGCATAGTGTAATTCGTATCTGTCTTTTGAAAGTTTTTCTCTCAGACCTTTTGGTAGATACTCGAGATAGTTATTTTTTTCTGGGCTGATAACCACGTCGCAATTCTTTTCTAGTGTTTCCAGAATTAAATCATAGTACTTCTGATATTTCTTTTTTCCGGGATAGGAGGCAGTAAAAAAGATATTTGGCATGAGTATATATGTATATAAAGAATTGATCCATTATAGTATGTTTAGATATAATCTGCAAAATTATATGTATATCAATATGGGGGTTTATTTACCAATACTCATCACAACTATTATTTTTGGATCGTTTGGAGTACTTGCTCGCACTCTTTCGATAGGTTATGGTCTCGTCGAAATCTTATTAGCAGTAAATTTAGTTCAAATGGCAGTGTTTTTGTTAATCTCTTTCAAAAGTATCAGGCACGTTAAAGTCAATTTTCTTTTAATTGCTTTTGCCATTTGTAGCTCATTGCCATTATTATTTTTTAATTTATCGCTTAAGTTTAGTCAATTAGGATTAGTTTTATTAATTCAAAATACATCAACGGTTATTTTTTCGGTATTCCTAGATTGGAAAATCAACAAGGTCAAGTTTCATTACATCAAATTGGGACTTATAACCATTGTGCTTTTGGAGTTATTAACTTTGTTTTATTATACTGGGGAACGAATGGGTATTGTTGGTCCAATATTCGCGTGTATTACGGGTTTACTGAATGTGTTGAATAATCAAGCGAGAAAAGAATTGTCTAAGAATTTCCGACCCGAACATCTGGGACTTTTGGCAGCGTGTGTGGGGAGTCTTATCTGGATATTCTTTTCCATTCTGAATAATATAAATTTGGAAATATTTTCCCTCGGGGACACAAAATTGGCTTCTTTGCTGGTAATTTATGGCTTACTGAATGTGGTGACTACTTACTTGCTTGTCGAGGGATTTAAAAAAGCAAATTTGACCATTGGAAATATTCTGCTGACGGGTGAAATCCTCGTGGGATTAATTTTGGCAAATATCTTTTTTCATGAGACAATTCCGATGATAAAACTTATTAGCGGTGGAGTGATTTACATCGCAATTATTTTGTTGCAGTATGTGGATAAGGAGATGAAAGAAGGAAAGTCAAGGAATTATTAGTACCCTTTCATCTCAGTAGTTCTCTAAATTTTCGTTTTCGATAATCGGTAGAATGTTCAAATTTGTTTCTCTGACGTATTCAACAATTCGAACGCTCCCTTTGTTTTGATATCCTTCGGGTTCATTTACCTTGTTATCAACATAGATTGCAATACCTCTTAAATATTGGTATAGAAAATAAAGAGGATCTCCATGTGAACAAATAATATAACTATCACCGGATTCAAAATTAGTATTCTCCCAAAAGTCTATCATCCTGTCTTTAACATCATTAGGAGATTCGCCACCTAACTCAGTTACTTTGTCGTATAACTGTTCCTTCCAATTTGGCTTCTCACTCTCTCCTTGACAGACACTGAATGTTTCTGCCAATCGGAGATCCTTAATTATTTCAAGTTTATTATTTGAAATAATATTTGCAGTTTGTACACATCGTTCTACGGGACTGGTGTAAATTCTCGAAATATTTTTTATGCTAAAAAATTCCCGAAGTCTTTGAGCCTGCTGGATACCTCTTGTGGAAAGTCCTAATGGAAGTCGACAAGGTATAATTCCTGCTGGATTGGAATATTCTGTGTGTCTTACCAAAAATATAGTTGCCATATGTCTAGAAATCCTTACCTAAAAGTTATTACCTGAAGTTTACGCTTATGAATTGGGTTGTATCTTCTCTAAACTACAAACTTTCCCTTATCCATAATCATCTTCCCGTCCACCCAAATAGAACAATTAGTTGGAATCAAATCAACATGGCTTTGGCTATCCCAATCCGCATTAGTTTTATCTGGATAGGTGTGACCGAATGCAAGATGGATACCGGGGAATTTTTCATCTTGCAGCAAATTTCCAGTAAATGCCTTTAATTCTTCTAATGTTCCGATAGCGAATTCCCCTACTCTATTTCCATTTTCATATTTGCTCACGTAGTTCCTGAATTCTTCTTCAAGTTTTTTATTTTCGCATTGCATATCAGTAATAAACGAATTTTCAATAGTTACGACTAACGGATTTTCAAGAATTCCATATTTAGCAGTGAATTCATCACCAACCACTCGAGCCGCTATTCTGCCATCAAGACGCAAGGGACAAGTAAACACTTCCCCATCGGGCAGATTACTCCACTTCTCCCAACTATCGATCACACCCGTACTAGGAACCCAAAAGCGTTTATTCGACAATTCAACTCGTACTTCGGTCTCATCTCCTTTAGCCTCAATAAGTTTTGCATCTTGTACAAGCTCAAATATTTGATTAGTTCTAGTAATAATCTGATCATAATTGGCTGACATCCCCTCTAACATAACACGTTCATCGATACCTACCATATGCCCATGTCGGCAATGTAAAACTTTAGTTAATAAATTGACTAGCGGACCCCTAAATACCGGAAATTCACCGGGTAACGCCTGAGCGCAATAAATAGAGCAAGTCGGATCAAACGCTGTGATATTCTCCTTAAGGGTAATCGGGAAATCTTTCGCAGGACGGGCTGTGAAATCCTCAAGCTTAATATATAAAATATTGACGCCATTCGATTTCGCGCATGCGGCAATCGCAGAGCCAATATTTTGCCGTGATTCGTCGGTAACAATTACAAGTCGATCGCCAGCACCTATGCTCATGAGTTTAACAATATTCGCGGTTGCTTTATCAAACATTGTATATATTTTAAATCCCAATTAAATGAAATAAATATGTACCTATCTGCGGAGCGTAGGTTGCTATCGCCGCCCCTAGAGCGAGACATGGAACCAATGGAACGTAAGTTCCTTTGAAAACACCCCTTCTTAAAGCCAATATACAACCAACAAGAAGACCTATGAAAACGGTTAGATAAAAGGCTAAAATCGATAGTTTGAGTCCTAATGCCAGACCTACTATTGCTGCGATTCGGATATCTCCTTCTCCCATTCCTTTTCCACCCGTTAGTTTCACGATTAACCAGAAAATCAATCCCAAACATGCTCCAGCCAAAATATTATTAAAAGGGTTAATGACATATCCGCTCCATGGAGAACTTTTAAAACTAATTATATAGCCCAACAAATTCAAAATCAGCAAAATCAGCACGTGGGCAAGAGAATGCAAATCTGAAATTTCGAATGCTTTTATATCATCCCAACTCATATAAATGAGAGAAATAAAATGACCGGCTAAGAGAATAACTAATGTCTGCTCGGCTAAAGTAACCGCTGTATCTGACGAGAAAAGTTTCTGATAACCGAGGAATATTAATAAAAAAAACAGCATGGAAAAAATAAATACAGATAAATATTTTCGGAGCTGGTACAAATCATGTAGAAAGTTTTTCATATTAGTAAGGTGGTTGATTTGAAACTGTATATGGCTCTGCAGATACATTTAGATAGCGAAATTGTTTATATTCGTTTCCTTTCAGGGAAACCTCGACTTCAATTTTTTTTATATTTGTGTCTCCATTATAGTTTGTAACGCTCGCGATGCAAAATGTGTCTCCGAGGGGTATATTTAACGTCCCAGTATCAAATTGTTTGTAGCGTATCCGATATATTACCTCCTCTACACAGGCTTTTATCTCGATAATGGCCAGAGAATTGGTTTGAAAGTTGGTAGTATTTTTCACGGCCCTAACGCTGTTCATAGCGTAAGAAATCGTCAGAGCGCTTAGAATGGCTATTGCCAGAATTAATGTCGGCAAGGCTAGCATGGCTTTTTTTCTTTTTTCCATCAACACTAACGCAAAGCTAACGAATAAAATAACTGTACTCAAATGTGTTTGAAACGTTCGAATTCTTACTTGTAATAGTGAAGGATATTTTAAAACCAGATTTTTCACCAGCGTGCGAGTTGATAGGCTCGATAATAAAGTCGGTTATAGAATATCTTTCGCTTGTGAGGAAATTCTGCGTTCCATCTCGATTTACAACAAGACGATTATCAAGCGTATCTACCCTATATGTGATATACCCGGAAGGAGTATCTAGATAAAGTAGTCCTGGTTGTGTGGAAAAAATCGTTTCGGCAGTATTTATACCAAGACTTTGCAATACGCTATCCCCGATATGTTCTGAAACAAACATTATTTGTTGACTGACTTCGAGCCGTTGCAAAGATTCTTGGTTAATGCTCGAGACATTTATCGTAAAACTTATGATGCTAGTAAATAAAATCGCAAATAATCCGAGATATACTATAACTTCTACTAGAGTAAGCGCTGGTTTATTATTGTTCATTTTCATTTTGTTGAATTTCTGAAGGAGTCTTTTCTTTTTTGGTAGGATTAGGCGTAGGGGTGGATGTTTGGATTGTCGCGGGTCCCTGCTCCATTGGCGCTTGTGTGGGGGTGACGTAAACACGTTCGAAAGTAAAGTTCACATCTTCTACGATTGGAGTTATCTCTTCATCTTCTGAGGCTAAATCAATTTTATACTGTATATATTTACCCAGAGCAATTTCTTCTGGAATGTAATTTCCTGGATCTGTCACGTAGAAAGAATTTAGTCCATTTGGACCATACCAAGGATCGTCCTGTCCGAAATCAGTCGCAAGATTAAAACCAGTACGGACTTGAATTTTGACCGTGGTCAGTGCTGGTATCACGGTATTCCATCCAATAGTGAGAAACCTAGTATTATCCTGACCGGAGTTAATAACGCCAGACACATATTGACCCTCTGGGGCAACATTACCACCACCGCCTCCAGTATCAACAGGCCCACCACGAATTATCATAAAGTCTTCATTAGGTTTATTCGTGGTCATATAGGCAAATGAATTTAAACCATCTTCAGACTTAAGCGCGGTTATGTCACTTATCCCTTCATCGAACTCAAAACTGTAACAGGTCGAATTCGGAATTGTAATTGGGTTTTCTTTGAGACCGCTAATATCAAGTACTTGATATTCTGAAGCGGGTAAACCATGCGGGGCTTGTCCTACAAATACTGCGGCATTGTCGCTTTCTATCACGGCAAGGCCGTTTATCAGTAAATTGCCTGGATCAAAGCTTCCGAGCAAGACAGCGGAAGATGTTTTGTTAGTTGTATTAAGGATCTTCAGACTGTTATGGTTTGCATTATTGAAATCAGTAACCGCTACAAAGGTGATATTGCCGTCTTCGGTTACGTAAATATCATTTGTGTTTAGATAATCTTGATTCTGAGCGTTGATGTCCAGATCGGTATATACAGGGCTTCCGGGTACTGCTCGATTCGTCACGTTTACGACAGCAAACTCGAATCTGTCATTGTTTAAAATAATATATGCATAGTTTCCTCTCACGATGATTTTATTCGTGCGCGGGGTTGGCTGACCTGTTACCGCATTGTTTGCTATTGTCGGTGCTGTACCAGCAAGAGGTAGGGCGCCTATCCAAGTTCCTTGATAGCTAGGATCGGATTCTTTAGCAATTATTGAAGCTAGATTTATAATGTACATTTTATTGAGCATGGCCATATACGCCCATGATCCGTTTACTTCGGTAGTTCTAGGTTGATTCACTTCAGATATTAAATTGTAGGTTGCGACGGGGTTTGTCGGTGTACCGCCACCGATATAGAATACGTCTAATTCTTCATTACTTAGCACGGAGCTATTCATGTAGAAAAATTTGCCTTGCAGGCTTATGTCATATACGGTATTAGTGCCGTAGACGATTTCTTGCGATACTGTGGGTTTGATATTTTCGTATGTGATACCAAGTTTCGTGAACGCGTTTCCGGTCCCGCCCATTCCTTTTGATAGACCTACGCGATTAGTCTCTCGAGCGTATACAAGCTTTGAAGTGGCATCTCCTGCCAAATCATAGGTATATTCTAAACTTTTGTAGCACCAGTCAGGATAGACTTGCGTATCTAGCCTAATCTCACCACCATTCTCGTCAGTAATAATCACAGAATCAATTAAACTTCCATCTTCGAAATCAGCCTTGGTAGTTTCGGCCTCTAAAGGTGTAGACCAATTATTGATATAAATGGTTTGAGATAACGATCGTTCTCCACCAAAGGAATCGGTCCATTCTGCGGTGACGGTAGCTGAACGCGAATTTATATCTAGTTCACCTCCCGAACCAGTAATTTGTCCTCCAGATAATCTTTCTACATTATCGATGGTAAATGATATCTTTATTTCGCCGTCATCGCTATAGCCATATCCATCACTAATTTCATACATATCGTTTTGTAATACAAGATGTTTGGGTCCGTCATCAGTGTTCACAATGATCGAGTGCCATAGGTCTTCTTTGTTTAAAAGTATCGCGTCGATTACCTCCTCAATGTATCGTGAGGTGCGTACGCTTTCTTCGCTGGTACTGCTGGATTTGTAGGCTGACTGTATACCAAGTCCAAGGCTAAATATGATAAATCCAAAAATACCAATAACAACAATCATTTCTATCAATGAAAAACTTTTTTGGTGACCTGGTTGTTTTCTCATCAATTGTTAAAAAATAATCTAAAATTTTATATCTCTTCCAGCTGATAATAATCTATGAAACCTTCGGCGTTAATTTCAAGTATATAAGTGTTTACTCCATCTGTAAATTCTATAGTACCGTAGTCGCTCGGGGTAATATCTCCGGGCTCAAATAGGATGCGATTATTATTCACAAGATTTAAAGAAATATTTTGGATTGTAGTATTTTGGGGTAAAATCGTTACTTCTTGGACGAGCTCATCGCCAGTAATGGGGTCCTTGGAAAATAAAGAGACTTCATCTTCCTCAAAATCGACCCCGTATAGTTGTCCTGCTTTTCCTGCATAAGCGTTTTGCTGATAGTAGAAAACTAGAGAGGTAATTTGCGAAGTAATCTCAGATAGTTTGGTACGTTGCACATTGTTTAGGGCTATGGGCATTCCAATTCCAGCAGTAATTAGGAAAATTGCTAGCGCCAGATTCAATTCTATAGCTGTCATTGCTTGTATTTTCATCATGCTTTTATTGAACCTACCATCTGGAAAATAGGCAGAATTATTGTTAGCGCTAAACCACCGATACATAGACCGATTACTATCATTAACAACGGCTCTAATAAGGTCGTAAGATTGTTTGTGATATCTTTTACCTCTTCTATATAAAATTCGTGAAGGTATTGTAGATTACTTTCCAGTGTTCCAGTCGTTTCGCCTATCTCTATCATCTTGAGGTAAGTATCTGGGAAATACTTTGCACCATATTTGGTTAGCGATTCGGCGAGGTTATGCCCTTCTTTTATATAAACACAAGCCTGCGCAATGGCATTTTTGTAAACATGATTTACTGTTGTATCAGCTGTTATCTGTAGCGCTTCTGAAATGGGTATACTGCTTTCCATAAGTATCCCTAGCGTTCGTGAGAAAGACGCAATCAGATTATTCCGTGAAAGATTTTTGAATATTGGCATTTTGAGTACCATCCTGTCTTTGAATCTCTTTCCTGCGTGGGATTTGAAAAATTGTTTTAGAATAATAATAAATACGAGTAATCCGATACCCAGATAAACGATATTTTCTCGCAACCAGCGCCCTGAATTTATAATGATTATGGTTGCCCTAGGAGGTGAATCAAATGTGGCAAATAATTCTTCAAGTTTTGGAAGAATAAAGAAAGCAACACCCAGCATTTCTATTACGGTGAAACAAAGTACTAGAGCGGGGTATATTAACGCTCCTTTGATCTTTCTATTGATCTCATAGTTTTGTTTGAGATAATCTGCTAGGTAGAGAAGATTCTTTTCGAGCGTCGCACCCCTTTCTCCGATGTCAACTATAGAAACTATGATATCGTCGAAGACTGCAGGAAATTTTTTCATCGAACTCGATAGGGTATTTCCCGCTCTTACGTTTATTACGATATCCTTGTACGCCGATGTAAGTAACGGGTCGGAATTTTGGTTTGACAGAATTTCGAGTGACTCGGCAAGATCTAAACCAGACTTCAACATGGTCGCGAGATGTTTTATTGATAGACCGATTAGGAGTTCGGGAACATGATGGAAAATTTTGATGCTTTTGGTTTTGGTTATTTGCAGGATCATATCTTTATTCTAGCATTATTAGACTTTGAGCGCGGTTACACGAACTACTTCAGATAAGCTTGTGACGCCAGCTCGAGCTTTTCGGATTCCATCCTCAACAATGAGAACTAATCCCTCTCTTCGCGCCTGTTGGTATATTTGGTCAATATTTATATTTGACATTATGTTTTTTCTAATGGATTCAGTTACTTGTAATATCTCATATAGTCCGATTCTGCTTTTGAAACCGTTATGGCATAGATTGCAACCTTGTTCTCTGAAGAATTGTTCGCCTACTTTCAAGAGCGAGGCCATGTCTGGACGCATCAGGGCAAGGTTGTTATAGTCGTTTTGACTGATGATGTAGGGTGTACGGCAATTTGGACACAATTTCCGTGCCAACCTTTGGGCAATAATGAGATTTACTGTAGAAGCTATTAGAAATGGCTCTATGCCCATATCTATGAGTCTCGGTATGGTTGTGATTGCATCATTTGTGTGTAGAGTGGAAAGGACTAAGTGTCCGGTCATTGCCGCGTTTGTGGCTATTCGGGCGGTTTCGCCATCTCGTATCTCGCCAACCATGACTATGTTGGGGTCTTGTCTGAGTATAGAGCGCAATCCGCTCGCGAAAGTTAGATTGGCTTTTGTATTGATTTGGATATGATTGACTCCTTCGATATTGTATTCTACGGGATCTTCGATGGTGGTGATGTTTACTTCTGGTTTATTCAATAACTTCAGAATTGCGTATAGAGTTGTTGTTTTGCCTGACCCGGTAGGACCTACGGTTAGGATTGTACCATAGGGTTTATTGTAAGCTTTCTGAACATATTCGAGTTCTTTTCCCTCTACACCTAAATCTATAAGTGAAAACGACCTTCCTTCCTGTGTAAGCAGTCTAACTACAACTTTCTCGCCATGGGTGATTGGTAATATAGAGACTCTAGTATCTACGCCTCTATCGTTTTTGAATTTGAAATGTACTCTTCCGTCTTGTGGTGCAAAGTGTTCGTCTGTTCGTAGTTTAGATGCTATTTTGACTTTGAAAATTAAACTTTGTTCAATATTTTTATCAAATTCCCAAAATTTTTGTAATATTCCGTCTATTCTGAGTCTTACCTGCATTTTATGCTCGGTTGGTTCTATATGTATGTCTGAGGCACCAACATTTAGGGCGGTTTCAACAATCTCGTCGAGCAGCTTAGTTACGTCTACGCTCGGGACTTCAGGCTCTGCTGGTGAATTTTGTAGGTCTGGATTTTCAAGTTTTTTCACTACCTCACTGACAGGTAGATTTGGATCGACTTGCAAATTATCGTCAACGTATGACTGTCCCTGAGGCGGAACCGGTTGTGGACTTTGTGGCTGGGTGGCAGTGGTCATATCTTGGGTAGCTTCGTAAAGATAATTTTAAGTATTCATATGTCAAACAAACCATAACTAAATTGGCTAAATCTATTTTAAACATTACCTCATTGAAAGTAAAATTATTAAAATTTTCGAGTGTTTTACAAGATGAGTGGATACGGATTAAGGGGAAAAAAAGAACCCCCAGAAAAAGTGAGGGTTCTTCGTAATATTTATAAAGTATCCACTTATATAGTAATTGCAATAGTAGTCACTCCAGTACCCTCGGGTGTGGCACCAAAAGTATAGCTGGTTCCTGTATTGCATATAGTATATCCAGTGTTGGCAACAGTCCCATTAGTGGGATCTTGCGGAACTGAGTTCAAAAAACCTTTCGCTACTAGACCTGTGCTAGCAGTAGCAAGATCTAGACCATCTGTTCCGATTACTGTTTTTCCTGGATTTGTACCACATGTTGCAATTGGATCAGTTCCAGCTAGAGTTAGATCGGCTACATCATTACTTGCAGCTAACCAGGCAGCAAAAGCATTAGCCATGGCTGATACTTCGGATTGTCGTTCCGCGTCTCTCGCGTCTGCGAATCTTTGGGCTGGGTTGATAGCTACTATGGTGATGGCGGCTAAGGCACCGATAAGACCGATCACGACAAGCAACTCAACCAAGGTGAAACCTTTTTTGGTTGTACTCATATAATTAAATATAAATAATATAAATTAGTGGCAATGAAGATAGTTCATTGCCTTACTTTCGTATGTGCGAAAGTTAATGTCAAAAATAGTATATGTAGATCAGAGAGCAATGTCAAATCTTTCGTGAATACAATCTAAGTTTGTATATATAATTTCTATCGGTAACACAACATCCCTGATGTTGCCCCACTTAGGGCACTTTCAGAAGTTGCATTCGTATTGTCAAGGCTCAGAGGTCCGACGGTTACATTCACATTCTCAAGGGTTATCTGCCCATCTTCGGTTATGGTTACAATTGAGTTAGATGTGTCTTCGCAGGAATACATTACACCTGTCTGATCAACTGTCCAAAGGTATGGAGCCCATGTACTCGTGTGGGGTAGGTAATAGTATCCATAAATTGCTAATCTTTCGTCGTCGAGTAATTGTCCATCTTGTAGTACATGGAAATAATTTACCACATTAGTAGATAACTTGTGCTCACCAATGATGTTTAAATTGCTGTTAAGAGACAGTAAGGTATGGTAATATACCCCACCATGCGTATTGTCAATATTTCCGCCAAGTATATATCCGTCGCTGTTCGTATTGGGCAGGATAAAGACGCCAGTCATCCCTCCGCTATCGTAAAATCTGAATGTATTTGATTCAAGATACTCAAGATCTGAATTCAGTTTAATTATAAATGTGCGTCCCCTATGATATGTCCCAGGATCAGTATCTCCAGTAACAAGAATATTGTTTTGTTTGTCAACAAGAATGTCGGTAGGATAAAGTGTAAAAGTGTTGTTATTAATATATGTGGTTAGATTCTTAACACCTAACAAGTCTCCTCCGGTAGACAATAGTATAATTTTGTTCAATACACCAATGACAACTTCTCCTTCATACGTTATATCCAGGACTGGCTCAACATACTGATATAGAGTTGAACCCACATCGATCTCATATGTTTGGATTTCCTCTAGCTCGCTGTCTAGTGAGCTAATTACTACCCTATAATTTGGACTTACGGACCTTCTTCCAACTAACATTATCTGATTTGAGGTTTGGTTAAACTTTATACTCCGCCACGACTCTATATTTTGGGAATATTTTTGATTGATGATATTCCCATCGTTATCTAGTAGTGCAATCCATCCTATTGGCTTATTGTTCGAATATTGAAACCCGGCAATTAGAAAAGAGTTGTTATTTGTTGATGCGATGTCATATATGCCCGAAGACCCTGTATTGACATAAAATTCCTTTTCCCATAAAAGTGATCCATCATAATCAAAATTTGATACGAACGCCCTATTGTTATTTTTTAGGCCTGAAGTTACAAAGTCTCCATTCGGTAATATGTCCATCTTTCCGGTATATCTTGAATAGTTCGTGTCTCCTAGTTCGACCCTCTCGACCCAATGTGGGAATTCAATGGAGTCATTTGTCGATTCGAACGATCTCCCTGCGTGACGCTTCTCTCCCTCTTTTTGAGCGAAGTTTTGCTTATATTTGAAATCCCAGCCATCAATGTTAATACCGGACGTGGGTAGGAACATATGCACATGACTATTGATTGAAGTTTGGTTAGCATAGCCACCTTCGCAATCTTTAGGTAAACTACCTACCCATGCGTCGCCAAGGTCTTGACCTTGATAAACGTAGGCGCCCTCATAAATTAAAGAGGGATTTACGCTACCATGATTGATATGCCAGTATTCTAATTCAACACCATTAGCATCAGTAATCCCGATATTAACTGTATTCATGTCAGGATCGTTCATGCAACGAATATTTACCACACCAGATGCTGATGCCAATACCTTGCGATTCTCTTCACTAGTTCCAAAATCTACGGCGCAGTATTCGCTATTCCAACCAGCGGAGCATGCTTTACCGCCATGCCACGTGGGATAGCTTCCCCTGTCCCACCACCTCCATACCGCGCCACGTTCCCAGGGAAATTTATAAGTAACTGCTTGGGTTTGATTTTTTGCGCCCTTCCCATTCCAAATATTTTTCGAAATTTGAGGAATGAACTCTAAAGGGGCTTTTTCGAGAAGTTTATAATAATCTCGTGTGGATTCTGGAGCAAGAATCCATTTGCCCTTGAGTTTCTGCCCTAGAACTCGCACAAGAGATTTGGGATTTTCATAATCGTATTTGCTATCCAGGGCTCTGATATTTAGCATAATCCAATTTTTATCATCACTCAATCTATATCCAACTAGGTGAAATTTACTTCCCGGAAGAGTGGAGGTAAATTTTGGGTTTAAAATAACGCCTTGTTCAAGGGCGTTTATTATATCTTTGTCCAAAGAGTAGCCAGTAATGTCGAGTGTTATAGAATAATTTGCGGGCAAGATTGGCGGCTCTACATCTTCGGCTTTTGACGTAGATATTGATATAAAAAATAGACAAAACATAATAAGCGCAACCATAAAGAGCCGACCTCCGAAACGGAACCCATCGGGCAATTTGGGCATTTTAGGTAAGGATAAGAAATAAAATTGTATATACATTAACAACTATTTCTGGAAATGTAAATTGCCTTGTAGAAGAAAATTATATTTAAAAGTTATTGTAAAAAGTACTGGTTTTAAGCTTATCTTTAATGGTCTGGAAATAACTATAGAATACTTTTCATAGTCAATTAGGATTTAAAAAGGAAAAAAAATGATTTTTGTGTGAGAAATTTGACGGAACTAATCCTTCTAAGTGATTATTTATTTGAGGTGAGAGTTTATACATTGAAGCATAAGGTACTTTTCCAGTAGTCTTATGCAAGGAGGGTAAATTTGGTTTCTTTCACCTCTGGCAATTCGCCACGGTCGATGTGGCCACTAACCAGCCAGCCACATGTTTAATGGTTTTTTGGGCCTAAAAACTAATGCCTCACCAACACACAAGCCATCTTGTTTAATAAGTAGCATTTTTTGCTAAATATGGATGTAACTTACCAAATATCACATCACCTTCGGGCATTTTTTGATTCTCGGGAAACAGAAAATTACGCGTCCAACTTTCGATGTTATCTAGAGCAACAATAAAATCATTCTCATTAGAATCTAAGGCCTTATTCACAATGTTGGTTACAAGGTAATTAATTCTCTTTACCTCCCACCCTTCAGGAATATTACTCAGCCAGCCTGTGGTGAGCGAAGTCGAACCATCAATGCTCTTTCTTTCTATATTTAATAATAGTAAAAGTTACTACGCCATTCATTATTAGCAAAGATAACGGGTACAAATAGGTTGCGAGGTTGTAATTAGCTAAAGCTGTCATAGATAAGCCATGTCGTAAGATGTTTAGCGCATAAGTAAAAAAGGTTTCACTATCTGGTGATTTAAATGTTTTTCTGATAGTTGGTATAAATGCAAATACATCTATCAAGGTAATAATCACAATTGATATCGTTGGGTCCTTTGTTAAATACCAAGGAGCCGTTGAAACTAAAGCAGCTATAAAAAACAACTTATCTGACTTTCTAATGTCTCTGCTACCTTTTTTTAATGATAAAAGTGCTATTAAAATAGTTATTAGTCCTGTTGCTCCTGTTGTCCACGAACCAGCCCCGCCTCCTTTTTGCCATTGACCCAAGAAAGCTAGTATTGTTACAACCGCCCATACTATCCATGTAAAAACATGTGGTTTGGTTTTACCCTTAATGATATCTTTTATGTAAGGTAAATGCCCAATAATAGTAAGAGCGACTGCGATAAGACCTAATAATTCCTTCATGAAGAAATTCTAACAGTTTTAGGGTTAGTTATCTAGGCAAGACCCTTAAGTAAAAAGAAATTTTAAAATTTTTTAAAACAATTGGGCGATAGCCCAAAAAAGAAAAGCATATTTCATATAACATCAGGTATATACTATATTTTGCGGCTGAAAGGAGCAAAATTTTGGAGAGGGGCGAGCCGAGCCCCGAACCGTATATCCCTTGTTATACGCCCCGACGACTGAAAGGAGGAGAGCGCAGCGTGGCACGAAGCGTAGCGGAGTGAGTCGAGAAAAGAGCTACATCGAGAACGAAGTTCAATAATATTCAAACATTAAGGGCAAACTCAACTTAAGTCAGAAGAAATGATTACTTTTCTACAAGTGCAATAATTTCCTAATTGGCACAATGCAATTTTGGAAGCAGTAAAATCAATGGGCAATTGAAATTTATTGGTTTCACCAAATCCAGTAGTTATATGTGGATGAAATAATGAAGGATTATCATATTTCTTTGCATAATTCTTTATCCAATAAAGAGTTACTTCTTCTACTTCGGGAGGATAAAATAACATTGAAATTTTAACATCATAAGATAAATAATTCCATAATTTTTTCATTATAGTTTCATGCAGTTTTTGCAATTCATCTTGATTCTTTATATGTAATCCAGAAACTTTTTTCCCTGTTGGAATAATATCTGCTTTAATATCAATAGCTTGTAAATTGAATTGCGAAAATTCTTTTGAAATTTCATCAAGAACTTTTTTAATCTCTGGAATTTTATCTTCCTCAATACAACCCATACATAAAGAAATATGGGGCAAACATTTTTCTTTATCTAAAATTATTTTATCTTCATTATCTTTGAGTAACTCTTTATTAATTTCAATTGCCTTATTCATCATTTCTTCTGAAGGTAACAAGACAACATCTATTGCTATTTTTGCCATGATGATTTGCTAATTATTTATTGTATATAAATCTTGTTAAAAAGTGGGGGCTCTTACAAAGTTTAGAAAGTCTTTTTTGAACCAGATATGCCGTGTTGTCGGATGTAAAATTTAATCCTTTCGTTTAGATGGGTATCTGATAACTAACAAAAGGCTATCCTCCAATGCTTCTGCTTCATGGCTAGTTTGACTTGCATCATAAAAAACAAAGTCACCAAGCGCTGAAAGATTAGCTGTTTCATGAAGTTCAGGATATCTAATAACAAGCTTTCCATCAATAAGAATGACGAATGTTTTTGTAGTTGTTGCCGCCAAAAAACCAGGCTTTATATCACCTTTTTTGTGCTTAGCCCATTTCATTTCCACATCATCACTTAAAAATTCAGGGTATTTAGTCATGAAGCAGCCCAAAAACCATCCTTTTGTTTCTGGATGTGAAGCGTTTTCTTGATCAAAATTGCCAGTTACTATTTTTTTCATAAAGCAAGAGAAAGGATTAAATTTTATTTTCGACAACTGGTTCTTATACAAACTCTTTGTATGATAAGGACCTAAAAGCGCACGCTAATTGCATTAAATTAAGGTTAATAGTTACTTGAAATCTACAGACTTTACCAAATTATTCTCCGGATTTTTGTGGTTGTATTTTGCCAGTATTTCTTTACTTGCTAAATCGATGAAAATTTCAGTGGTTTTTTAATGACCTGAGTGCATATAGTACTCTTTAGCCTTTTTCGTGGTTGATAAAATGAAATCACTCTTTGCCTCGGTGTATTTTATCCTGTCATTTGCATGTTCCACTGACAATCTTTTTTTTAACTTGTCGTAGCGTTGTGCTTCCTCGGGGAATTGCCGCAGATAATCTCTGAAACAGAGCCTATCCCACAATTCGGAATTAGCCTCTACCATATGAATATGATGTGTTCGCTTCCCCTCAGCATTTCGTTTGATAAACCATGCGTAATAAGGCGGTCCATCATCTCCAAATGCTGGACGCCAGAAGTATTCATATCCTTCGGCTTTTAAGATAGGTACTATATGCTTTTTTGTTTCTTCAAGGCTTGAAACCTCCACTAGGATATCAATAATTGGTTTTGCCGAAAGACCCGGAACAGCAGTACTACCGAAATGCTCAATTCTTCCTATTAGGCTTTTGGGCAATTTCTTGCGCAAAAAAGCGGATTCGTCTTCAAACAATTTCGGCCAAAATATATCATAAGGAACGATTGATATTTCCTCTTTCACTAGTTCTTTTATGCGTTTTTCCGTCTTTTTATCCATTAAACAAAATTAATATCTTATGTAATACCCCCACTATTATTTTCTATTTCTCCTTCTTGGCCCATATGTATAACCATGGAGGGGCAACAGAGATATAATGATCCCAGGTTCCTGGCTTACTTTTATAACTAGTACCTTTTTCTTCATCAAATCTAATCAACCTAAAACCTCTTTTTGTTAAACCATTTAGCACCGTTGACAGAGTATGTTTAAACTCTTGGGGGCTTTCCGTCGCTAAAACATTGGTTGTTTACACACGTACAATCATACCCACGAATATTGTTACACGGGTCTGTATAATTTTGAGCCCACTCAGCATTTATGCATTTCATTCCGCATGAATGCACACAGTCGGTATCTTCTGAGCATGCATAGGCTGGATCAACCTTTTGTTGATCGCGCCAAGTAAGACCAAAAATGAGTAGAATCGTGATTATTACAGTTAATAATATGTATTGCTTCATTTTATTTTCAAGTTATCAGCCGAACAAAATTTTCTGCAAAGTATGAGGGTATCAAAAGTTTTGTTTTGGCTAGTGAAATAAATTCTTCTCTTATAATTGTCGAATATCAAAATGACTACTCGGAAAGTAAACTAGAACATCAATCCCTTTTAATTCTAACATCTCGTATTCTTTCCTAACTATTAGCGAAAAGTTGGAATTTGTTCCACTTAAGAAATATTTTTCTTTGAATGCTTGATAATCATTGACCCGAAAGTCAGGAGCCCCACGTTGGGGTCTGGTTGGATCGGATTTTCTAACCTTAATTACCTTCAGCAAACCAGCGGGAGTACTCAGTGGTTCGTCTAACAAAAAAGTTGGACCTGATTTGGAGGCCGTTTTATCTCCCGGCTTACCTAGAGTACTAAGAAGATGTTCCATTCTCGTAAACTCAGCATCATCTTTAGAAAAAATCCCCATGTAGTCAATGGGCAAATCTTTTTCATCCGTATTATCGTGGATTGCTTCGATGCCACGGTTGACAATATAGTTTACGATTTGCCCTAAGTCTTCTTTGGTCATAAGTACGTAAACTAAAAGTTTATTTGATAACTAGAGGAGCAAGATATCACTTGCAGGATAATGTAAAAAATTAATCCTATTTGTTTATAGCCAACCTAATTCTTGATACATCTCTTGACTCGGTGGTGTAAGTTTAAAGTTTTTGAGATTTGCCCTTTCAACCCATAGGAGTTCGGCAATATCGTCACCTGGTGTACCATTGCCACAGCTAGTGTCTAAGGCGCATATATATTCTAAAAAGATATATTTAGTTAGTATGCCATGTTTATTTTCTGTTACCGCTTCGCGTGGGGTCTCCCGATATCTCGGGCAAATATTTACAGGATTATATATTTTTATTCTAGCCTCTTCTTCCAGTTCACGGCTCAATTCTTTTAGAAAATATTTGTTATTATACTCATTATCCAATAATAACCGTTCGGCTTTTTCAACATTATTTACGCCACCGCCTAATGTGTGCCAAACATCAGGATACGGAGGAACACCCTTCGCTTTTTTACCGAGCAATATTTGACTATCATTGCAAACGATTCCACAAACTATAATACGTTTCTCCATTTTAATAAATATCAAATTTATTTTTAAACTAGTTACGACATTTCAGTATATATAAGCATAAGAGGTTCCGCTGGCTTCCTTAATTTTAGCAAAGGAAAAGGTTGAAAATTGCTAATCAGGAGAGCTTACCTGCATCTAGTATTTCTTTTATTACAGGTACAATCTCTTTTCTCATTAGAATTCCATCTCTTCTAGCAACTCCGTTTCGAAACTTAACTACTAGTGCTTGTTCTATGAGTGATCGCGTTTTTTCATCAATGACAACAATCTTATTAAATGCTTTTTCTAAATCAATGCAGGTTGAGAAGATAAAATCCAGTTTTTTTTCTCTTTTCAGTTCTAAAAGAGTACTTTTTATTTCAAGTAAATTTTTTCGTATGAATCCATTAACGTTTATGATTTCAAGCTGAGCGATTCCTATAAAATGTTTGTTGAAGCAAAACATTGCGAAATCCTCGATGAAAGTTTCTTTTAGCGATTTTCTAAATTCCGATTTGCAAAAGAACATCTCATGGACATAATTTTGTGGCAGAGAAAACTTAGTTTTAAGCCAATCTGCCATCTTATGGTCCCTCTCGGTTGTAACATTGGCTTGGAAATTTATGGTATGCGAAACAATGGCTGAAAAAAGAAGTGCGGCGGACTCTTGAGAGATCGTTGTTTTGTTACTGTAAAACTTTTCGGCTATTAAAGTGGCTGCTGAACCAACTAACTCGATCTGTGCTTTTGCATTTGGAAATTTATGTGCTTCATGTATTTTTCTATGGTCAATGATTTCAATAACTTTTCCTGGTTCAATTTTATCCGATATACACCTCAAATCGCTTGCATCAACAATAATTATTCCATCAACATTATTGACTACATCTTCAGCGTTTTCTAAGGCAGGAATATTGAATTTATCAAACACAAATCGAGCTTCTCTATGTGTTTTACCAAATACAGTGGCCACTACATCTTTTCCATTCTTACGCAAAAATTCGGCATAACCAAAAGCGCAAGCAGTTCCATCCAAATCAGGATCCTTGTAAGAAGTTACCAAAAGTTTCATTTTAGTAATCTAAATTTGTATAGCTTATTCCGCTCTGGCTCCACCCCATTCGATAACTGAAAACCCTTTTCTTTCAAAAGATTTTAATTTTTGCTCTTCTATTTCTATAACCTCGTCAAGTGGCTTATAAACCATAAAGACTCTTAGAATCGAATCTGGCTTTGGAGTTATGGTAAGCGGAGCAGTGTTTGTATATTGCTCCTCTGCAAAATGAATTAGATTATACTTATTGTTTTGCATTAGGGGATACCAATAAACAATAAATTCGTTGTATTCTTTTGGTATTAAACCGATTTGTGAAAGAGTTTTTTGGAGAAATTCTTTTGTGTCTTTACCTCTAATAACAAAACCTCTTGAAAGATCCCAGTTGATCTTTTCTTTTTGTTTTCCTTCCCAAAATAGATAACTATATTCTTGATTATCCGAGTGATTAATAATTCTTCCATTGGGATATGCAGTTACATTCCAGCCTTTTGTTTGCACGTTATAATCTGGGTAATCTGCAATAATATTGCCATTAAAATCAAGCCGAACTTGAATATTCTCTTTTTGTGTAGGATATAAGTATATTATTGGTTTATAAACTATGATTGAATCATTATTGTCTGGGAAACATGAAAACCCTGGGTAACCTTCATTTTTAGAGCATAATATTTCAAGGTTCAGAAAGTTCGGTATATATCCTGCTTTTGTAAGTACTACCCATGAAAGAAAAAGAAACAAAACGATAGAAAGAATTTTTGTAAGTTTTTTTCTATTTTTTAGTCTGTGGACACTTTTAGATTGATCTGTCACTATCACAATATACCCAAATTTTATAAAATATTATTTTGAACTCAAATACTTCTGTAATTTGGCAAATGGTTTCATTTTTAGGCATGTTCTTTTGTCATCTTCTTCATCGAGAGAAGCTCTAGTGACGGTATAACCTTGCGGAATAAAAATTTTGTCCCAACCAAAACCATTATTACCAGATGGAGTTTCTGCAATTTTACCATCTAAGCTGCCTTCAAATAACTCTAAATCGTTACCATCAAAATAGCCAAAAACACTTCTTGCAGTTGCTTTCCTTGATAATCCATTGATCATCGAGCAGATTACCTCAAACGGAACTTTTTCCACAAAGAATTTTATGAAAGGTCCAGGCAATCCACCAAGGGCATCGAATTCTAAAGATACGTCTTCAACAATAACAGGTTTTTTTATTAGCTCATAAGCTTGTCTTACTTTATGTTCCACAATTTCGTTCAAATCTATGGATTGAATTTCATCTAAATTAAGTTTGACATGATCTATGGGATGACCAAGATATTTGGATAGGTAATCTGCCTTATTTTGATTGCCTGTGATGAAAGTTATATTTGCCATATTGCATGTTAGCGGTTGTTATTTTTTCTCAGCATACTTGTCAATCTGCCAAGAAGTGATTTATTATTTTTTATCGTTGTCAATATTTCATGAATTGGTCTGTCGTAAATCGAAGTGATATCAATGGAATAAGTATGTTTGACTTTTTTTATTAGCTCTTCCTTCCCATTGTCTAAATAATGTTCCCAATCGTGAAAATAACTATCATCAGATACGAAAGATGTAGAATATGAAGTCCCAAGTATTTTATCCCAAAACTCGTCTATGAATGGTCGCAAAGCAACAATTTTGTCATTAGATGCAAATGTAATTTTTGCTTTTCCACTATCAGGTCTGGGAATTTTTTGTTTTTCGTCTTTTAATCGAAGAATTTCTTTGTCAAACAATATTCGCAATTTATCTGATGCTTCTGTTTTATTGTCTATAATGCAAACAACATTATAAAGTTCTTCAATTGACGCAACAAATTTCCCAGTGAAATTGCCTGAGTCAACAATTTGAATTTTATAATCCTCAAATTTATAGTCCATTGTTTTTGTTTTTATAATAACGTTTAGTATATCTAATGTCCTGCCAAACTCATTTAGGTATTTTATCAATTTTTGGCAGGATATGGGAGAATGCCGGACTGAGGCATGAATTAGATATGCTGAGTTAGCAGACCCGAACGGAGGTTACTATAATTTTTTTCTAAAGCAACTGAAGTGAGAACGCAGTGGGGCAAGCGACCTAAAAGCGCACGCTAATTGCATTAAATTAAGGTTAATAGTTACTTGAAATCTACAGACTTTACCAAATTATTCTCCGGATTTTTGTGGTTGTATTTTGTTAGTATTTCCTTACTTGCTAAACGGAATGCCTCCTCAATATCAACTCCAAGTTGATTTGCAAGTCTGCAAAGGCCAAAGAAAAGATCCCCTACCCCATCGACGAAAATTTCCTTATTTTCTTTCACAAACTTAATGCGTTCTTTTTCAGATTTGTACCTCAGATACTGTGACATTTCAATCAATTCTTCATGGAGATGATCAAATTTATCAACATTCGGGATATCTTTCCACTTATTCCGTAACGCGAAGGATTTTACAAGCCTTTGAGCGCCTCTTATGGTAGTAACTTGTTTGAAAGCTTCAGTATTTTTCATAAGACTGGGATAAGTTTATACAATAAAAGCGTCCTCGGCTCATCGCTTACTATGTCAATAAATTAATTATTTCTTAATAATGAAACTACTGCCCAAACACAAGTAAGAAATATCAAGAAATGGGGAATAGTATAGAAGATATTACCATGCAAAGACACTGGGGAATCTGTAACTGTGAAATCTTGTGACCATAATAGAATTGGTAGAAATTGGATTAGAGCAATTAAGCTATAAGAAAATACAGCTAGATACTTTATGTTCTTTTTTTTATAAAAAGGTGAAAAAGCGGTTAATACAAAGCCGATTGCTATGGCAACTAATCCCATTTGTCGGACCTCTTGCTCGATATACTCGAAGGCAACAGTATATATGAGACCAGTTATTATCATTGCTAAACCAGCACTGATAAATGATATTTTGTCTTTCATAATATACTCTCCTAAATTAGCTAAAGTTTATGAACATAAAAGTTTGCTGTTGCTATATTTATGGGGTAGTTGAACAAAATCCAGGCATCATATAATTTGTTATAAACAGTGTCGTTTTACTTCAAAACCCAAATTCTTTAAACTCATTGTCTAGTGGGTTACCTTGTGAATAAAAAGCCTTTCTATTCTTCGTATCGAAGATAAAAGCGGAATAAGTGTAACACTCATCCTCAGCTTTGGTTGTGCAGATCGCAGTTCGTTTCTCAGCGTTTTCTCTATCACGTAACAGTTGTTCAAAATCTTCTAAGCTGTTCGCTGATGAAATCAATTCTGTTGCCCTAGCAAAATGGTCGTTAGACCATTTCTCATAATTTTTTTCCTCGTCGAAACCTAAATTTCTCTTTGGCAATCTAACAAAGTGGTTTGTTTTCACCATCGGTTCACTAACTTTCTCAATATAATACTCCTCTGAATCTGCGACAAACATATTCCCACCAATCCGTGGGTTAAAAGCTTTGATGATTTCGACTGCTTCCTTTGCAGTAGCAGCATCTAATATCAACCTTACATAAGGTCGTCTAATATAGGAAATTTGATTTTCAGCAACTTTAACGAAAGTTGAAACAAAAGCTACGCCCTTTTCATTGATTCCGCCATAATAACCATCTTGGTGTGGATCGGGGTTTTGGATAATCAATTTTTTAAATTTATCGATTTTGGTATCGAAACGTTTCATCTCATCGTCCCATCTCATCCAAGACACTGGATCTCTAGTTTTAAGAAGAAACCAACTATCATTTAGTTTTTTTGCTGCTGTTGTACACATATACAGATATTACTATAAGTAGATAGAAAATGGAATATATCGCATAATTCTTTTTATGATCGTGGCAAATTAAGAAGCTTTCCTGTGAGCCAGAATTGACCCCAAACAAAATTTCCTTTTTGTGGTTCTTTGTTTAATCCTTTATTCATTAGGATATCCCGATCCTAGGAATAAAGCCTGTCGACAGAACCAAGTGAGAGAAGGCTCGGCTAGGGTTGAAATTGGGTTGTTCTAATGAACCAAGCATTACCAGAAGTATCAGTGTTTTTTCTAAGGAGGGTAATCTTAAATCCACTATTTTCAAGGAACTTTGTAAGCTTTTGTATTGTATTCTCTTTTTGTTGGTTATGATATTCAAATCGGATCTCTTTAATTTTTAGTAAGTATTCTTTTGGTGTATTGTACAATATCTCAAACTCTGCTCCCTCACAATCAATTTTTAAAATATCTACAGCTTTAATCTTATTCGTGTCAAAGATATCTTTAAGCGTTATACAATCAATTTCGACATATTCACCATTGTTATCTAAATATAAGGAATGAAAAGGAGATCCAGATCCTAAGAATAATTTTCTTGTTTCGTTATGTTCCGCAATACCAAATTTGAATGGAATAATTGAGTTTATTAGATTATTAATTTTGATGTTTTTAAGTAATAATTCAAAACTCCTTGGCATTGGTTCGTAAGCATACACTTTAGTATTCTTAGATACCGTTGATGCGTAAACAGCAAAAACTCCGATATTTGCTCCTATGTCTATTATTGTGGAGGAATCCTTAATGTCGCCATAATCTTTTTTCACAAAGACTACTGCGATAGTCGCAGCATCGATGCCCTCCCCTGTATTGATTTTGGTACCATTTCTAAATCTATATTCAATGGCCTTGTTTTGGAAGCCAATATAATTTAGAAGGAAGGGATACCAGTTTTCAATTTTGAGAATAATCGAGGGTATATAAAGCAAATGCCTGAAGGCTTCTACTGAAATCAACTCTTTTATCTCTCTTCTCATAGCAAATTCTTAAATTATAGGTAGTATATCAAGTTTTTTATCCCGCCAAAATGTATTGAGATATAAGAAGCTTTCCTGTAAGCCAGAATTGACCCCAAACAAAATTTCCTTTTTGTGGTTCTTTGTTTAATTTCCCACTATCTGTCACAACATCAATTTCACCGCCATATGTATCTACCAACATCCAATGAAATCTGTTATTAGTGAAAGAATTTGTTTTAATTTGAGCCTCTTTCACTTCTCCAATAAAAATGGCAAGAGCTTCAGTTGTAGCCCTTTCTGTCTTATCGGGATTAAAAAGACCATTTGGTATAAAGGATTTTGAGGCCATATTGCTATAGTTTTCTGCTTTTTCTTTAAATTCTTTTTCGTCTTTAAATATCTCAATTTTGTGTGCAAATGCAGTTAATTGTATTTCAGTTGTAAGAGGAAGTTTAGTTTTTGGTAGTGTCTGTGCATTGGGTAGATCAAAGACAAAGGGATATAGTGCATTTCTCTTCTCTGTGTCGTCTCGTGAGTATGCATCACATATAAAATATCCATCCAATTCGGAAGGTTCCTTTTTATGTTTGCTAGAGAGGGAAACAATCCTTTTGCTTTTTCCTTGAAAGTAAGGATTAGCACCGATTAAATCCTTTCTTGCATTTGCTTGAATCCAAAGTTCAGCACCAGATGGATCAGAGTATTGAAAGTAAGCTCCGCCCTCTACTTGGATTCTCACGCATTTTCTAATAATTTTTTGGCATAACGTGACAAAATCTTCTGTGTTGTTAACTTCAAATCCGATATTTGAGAAGTGGCTCATATTTTTTGTCTTTCGTAACGTTTAGGAATATCTAATGTCCCGACCTCGACACCATACTGGTTTATAAAGAGAGAGCTGGGATATGGGTCGAAGAAATATGACAAACAATAATCCTTAAATGCGTCATATTTCTGAGCCAAATATACCATATTCTGCGACCCGAAGGGCGAGGATTTGTTTTCATTAGGTTTTATTTATGTAGTGTCCTCGAAGTCCTCTATTCGTTCTTTCTTCCACCGTACCTCGAAAAGCAAATCCGTAGAGTAAATTTTAAATATTTTTAATTGAGCAATTTGAAATGCTCAATTATGCAAATTTCAGCTTTCGCCCAATATACATCTGCACTCTTTTGATCACCTTTATCCTCATATTCTTCGGCTTTATCATGCCAGTCTGCTGCTTCAGCTCTTAATAAAACAGCTGACTTAGCTTTGGCATATGAAATTCCGAATTGCAATTCATAAAGCTTCGACATCATATCTACAAGTTGTTCTTTTTGCTTCCGATGATGTGCTTTCCACCAGCTTATCTCATAATGTGCTAATTCTTTTGCTTTCTTTTCAATATTTGGTTCCATATTAAAAATATTTAAAATTTATTTCATCTAACGTATCGGCACATGCAAGTTGCGCCACTGATTTAACTCGCAAAATGTCTGTTTATATGACTATCTTAATTATGTCACTAGACTTTAATATAGAAAGGTGCAATTTGGGTTAAGGAAATTTCTCACACCGTAATTAAAAAGTCTAAAAAATGAGAAATTTCTGAATCGCATGTGCTTTATTGTGCGATGTAAAAATGGCCTTCGCCTAAAGTTTTTGTTTTGCGTTTTTTCCAAAAGCATTCCATGGTAGCGTTGTGCCGATTTCAGCAAAATGAGCTAGTACCCATTGCGTATAAGTATTACTATTCGTTCCGCACAATGAATAACTTTTTAAATGCGGATAATTTTCTCTGCTCATTTTGATGAAGTCTATCATTTTTTTTGCCATCTCTCCCTCAATTTTGTGTATCAGCCGACCGTGCCATTGCCACTTTACCAAAAAAGGAAAAATTTCAATCCCACTAAATGGCGAATAACGATTCAGGTGTAAGTGCCCCCAGCTTTTATCATTATTTGCTCTGTACAATACTTCCCATCTTGAAATTTTTCCTTTTTCGTTGCACACAAACCATGGATGGATGGCAAACACAAACGGCACATGAGCGGGGCAACGCAAAATAAAAACTTCGTATTTCTTAGGATCAATCAAATTGTTATAGTTATTTTTATTCATTCCACAATACTTATTTGGTCATTTGTATTTTGCCTAACGTTTCGGCATAGCCGAAGTTTGGCAGTGGTAAAATTTGTGCGCCAGCACTCACCACTACCAAATTTGGGTGAGCGAGCGTAAAAATTATTTGTACCAATCTCCTGGATCTATGTTTGGTGTTACTTGATTGCTCAATACGCTAATCGTGATAATATCATGTGAATTGCAATTCTCGTACAAGCCACTATCGATACAGACTACATAATTAGAATAGTATGCTTTCCAATCTGGAGAATCAGGTAGATAAGAATATACTTGATAATCTCCTGTTGGCACTTCCATTTTATAACCTACTCCGTAAGTGTATTCATTTGTGTCATATATTCGATTATTTGTGCAATATTCTTTTTCGGTATCTATATTTTTTGCACATACTTGCATCTCTGTTGGAATACCTTCACTTGGATAACTCAATGAACCTGCAATAAATCCCGAATTTTCTTGTGGATTAGTCCAAATGAATACACCGAATCCTACAGCAATAGCTGTTACGAGAATTGCAATTATGATTTTGTAGTTTTCTTTTTTCATATTTACATGTTAACAAATAATTTTTATTTAGCGAGCGAACCGGCTATGCCGTGTTGTACGATGTGCAGAAGCCCCACCTTTTAAATCTCGATTTCTTTATTTTCTCCATTTAAGATATGAATTGAGATTTCTCCGCCACAAAAATTTTTAATTAATTGGCTCAATTCTTCAACAATTGGTTGCATATTTCCTTTCGAAACAGGCGAAAGCCCTTCTACTACAAGCGTTATATTCTTGGTTTGTTCCGTCATTTTGGATTTGTCGCATTCGCGCCAATTCCATCTGCGACACAATACTTCTTTGTCGTCGGTATATACAACTTCACCTTCTTTCGGGTGATCTATTTCATCTGAATTAAGGCGAATAAAATTTTCGTCACCTTTGGCAAAACGCAATATAATATCACCATCAATTTTATCAATATCATCGCCACCAACTGGAACCATATGTTTGAGTGAGATGTAATTGTATATGTCGACGATTTTATTAATGTGTCGCAGATGTACGCCCTCAAGAATCATACGATAAAGATTTTCAACAGAGCATGTATACTTTTTAGGCTTGGCGCCGAATGCGGTATATGCCTCTCTCCATGCGTTAATTCTAGGAACTTCTTTTAATGTCTCAAGATCGAACTTTGATTTTATTGTGTCTGATTGTTTTGAAAGCATAGAGAGAATATCGGGGCTTTCGCCTGTGTTATCAATTCCTCTGGCTACAACAATTCCGATGTTTAGTGATGGAAATTGTTGAAAGATTGAGTCGTCAATTTTGAATTTCATAAGCAATTTTAACACGTAGTGTTAACCTATTGCGAGAGTGCGATCCAGGGTTTGGGGAAAGAAGCCTGAAGAAGTTGTTAAGCTCGTAAGGATTCTTTCCCGCATATCTGTTAGTTGTACGAAGTGAGGCTACGTTTGCTTGGCTTCTTTCCTCAAACAGATCCGAGCATTGTACAAAATGTTCTTTTGGCGAGAATCCCCGCTTTGCGGGGATGAAGCCAAAGGAAAGCGTAGCGTCATTTTGTACAACGTCAGGGATATACGAAGTTTTTCTGTAGCGTAGCGAAAGAAAAATTTGGGTGAAGCCCGAGCTGAGGGCTGAACCGTATATCCGCTGTTATACGCCCCGACGACTAAAAGGAGGAGAGCGCAGCGTGGCACGAAGCGTAGCGGAGTGAGTTCAAAAAATATTTTTCGTTCTTATTCATTATGATAGGCTTTCCTCAATTCTTATAAATTTGATTTTTCACACTAAAATAATGTCCAAGCTAATAGTGCTGCAATATCTACAAGTCCAACATGAAGCATAAAGCTATATAGAAAACCATCTTGCGTTTTTAAAATTAGACGAGGAATAAATAACGACATAAGCACCGTTGAACAAGTTAGTATTAACGCATATATCAATTCCATACGCCTGAGTGCTTCTAGATGAGCAATGCCAAAGATAATTACCACAATGGAAGTTATTGTCCTCAAACTAATTTGTTCTTGAATAAGTTTGGCCACCAAAACAATAATCATTACTTGTTGTAATAGTATATCGAATGGCTTTCCAAGTAGAAAATAGTTGTTTACTAAAATATAGGAGGCAGGGTTATTCTCAATTAACTCATTAGGTGCAGTAAGATGGTTATTGCAAAACCAATAAACTCCCCCATGAATTAATAATGATCCAATTAGTAATGAAAATTTAGTTATCTTGGTATTAGAAATTAAGTTTTGAAATATATCTTTAAAGAGTAGAACGGTAATAAAACTAAAGAATGAAAAATATAAAATAGCTATTAAAGTCCTATCATATGAAATAAGGCTACGATATGGAACCCAAATAATAGCTTCCGCTACTAACCATAGAAAGCTTATCTTTATTGCCTTACTTGTTGCAGTTGATTGTTTCATTCTCTCATTGACTTTTATAAAGACTACCCTTGATTCGCCTCAAGAAAAAAATATTTTGGATTGCGTATAATGCTCGGATATGCGAAGCCCTGAGAGAGCACGAAGCAATTTTAACACGTAGTGTTAAACTATTGCGAGAGTGCGATCCAGGGTTTGGGGAAAGAAGCCTG
>JAYRWD010000006.1:0-8895 GCA_041918255.1 Candidatus Dojkabacteria bacterium | reverse complement strand
TACAACGGGCTCTCAAAACAACATTAAAGCAAATCAAAAGAAGCGGGTGGCTGTCTTGGGCATCGGTAGCCGTTATGACGCTCTCTTTTGTCGTCGCAACAGTCTTTCTCATACTTGCTTTTACTTTGAATCTGGTGCTTAAATCCATAGAAAATGACCCACATATATATATTTTTTATAAACCCGGGGTTGAAGAAGCAAAAATTCTTACAAAGAAGGAAGAACTAGAAAATCTCGAAAATATTGAGTCAGTTATATATACCTCGGAGACAGAAGCTCTAACAGAATTTCGCAAATACAACGAGAAGACGAATCCTATCACAGCTGAAGCAATCCGTGAAAACGTATTACCAGCAAGCTTAGGCATCAGACTCAAAACAATCGAATCTGCCCAATCAATAATTACTATAGTAGAACAAGAAAAAAGTTCCAATCCTGATGTTTTGAGTGTTGGCTATAGCGAGACTGTTATCCATAATATAAAGCAGATTGTCAATTTAGTTAGAGTAGGTGGAGCTACTATTTTAGGTATGCTTGGAATTGTAATATTACTCTTTACGCTCCTTACAACTGAATTCAAAATTTATTACAGGGCGGAAGAAATTGGTGTAATGCAACTGGTTGGAGGAAGTCTTGCGTACATTAGACTTCCATTCATTATTGAAAGCGCAATATACGGTATGCTTGGCGCTCTGGTGTCAAATCTTCTTCTACTTGGATCGTATTTCGCGATTACATACTATTATTCTGATTCAAGCCTTATACAATTTGTTAATCGCTTTTTCGGTAATCTCTCCTGGCCAAATATTAGCATAATCAATTTCTCTATCAGCTTTCTTTCCATCGTCTTAACTGGTGGGATTATCGGCATTGTTAACAGCTTTCTTGCTATTCGCAGATATATCAAATGAAATCCTTATCAAAAATCTTCGGAATTATACTCGTTGGGGTAATAGTTTTACACTATTCATCTCAAACTATCATCGCGAAAAATCAAGGCAACCTACTCGAACTTTCCTCAAATACAGGCAAAAGTCTCCGAGATGAGCTTGAAGAAATTCAGAAAAAACTAAAAGAAATTGGAGAACGTAAATCAGATCTAGAATCCAATAAATTTGCCGAACAAGGCAATATTAATTCATTCCAAAAGGAGATTGTTATTCTTCAGAATAAAATTTCGAGTCTGAGCATCCAAATTGAAGAGAAAGAACTTCAAATTCAAGAACTAGAGCTACAAATCGCTATTCTAATCGAAGAGATTGATCGGCTCGAGAAAAGTATCCTTGACGCACAAGATCAGATAAGCGAGCTAGAGAAAGATACCAATTCACGGCTACTTTCAATGTATCTTACGCAAAAACAGAATATGAATCTATCTACCACCATGTTTTCAAGTTTCAGCCCTTCCGACTTTGTCAAAACCGACTCATACCGCTACGCATTCCAGAAAGATACTAATGATAAACTGACAATACTTGAAACAACAAGAGATCAACTAGAGGAAGATCAAGTGCAGGTAGAGAAAGATAAAACCGATCTTGATCGAAATAGAGAAACAATCGAAAACGAAAAAATAGCGCTTGATATACAAAGAGGTGAAATGCAAACCCAAAAATCAGTATTTGATAATAAAAAGGCTGAATCATTAAACCGTATCAATGGCTATGATCAACTAATAAGTGTCCTGTCAACCGAAGAGAAAGAGCTTCTAGCTCGCCAGGATGCGATCCAATCTGCTCTTCTGTCACGCGGTGAAGTGGCTAATGGTCTTCCTATCAGGGCTGGAACATTTCTTGGCATCGAAGGTTCTACAGGCTATGCAACTGGAAAACACTTACATTTCGGAGTATCTATCGATGGAGTAATTCAAAATCCTTGTGCGTATTTACCAGCAAGGGCTTATGGGGATTGTGGAGGTAATGGTAGACTCATTAAACCTCTTACGAATGCAGTCCTCACAAGCGGCTTTCGTACTTCATATCGACCCTCACACGCGGCTATTGATATAGCAACAGGTCTGAATAGCTCGGGTGGTCAAGTACAAGCCTCCCATGACGGATACGCTTATTTCTTTTTCGAGCCTTGCCCTAAATGGGCCCCTATCTGCAACAATGGTGGAGCCATAGTAGCCAAGGTATGCGAAAATAACGGTTGCAAAGGAGGACTGTCTACTGTTTATTATCATTTACGTTGCACAGCGGAGCCTTCAAGCTCTTCACGAAGCTGCTACTAATAAATAATTGATTTTAACTTCATTTCTGTGGATGAAAAACCAAAAATAGGTGTCGGGGTAATTATCCTCAATACAAAAGGTCTGATCCTGCTAGGTAAGAGGAGCAACATACACGCCCCTTACTATTCTATACCAGGTGGTCATCTCGAAATCGGAGAAACCTTTGAAGAGGCTGCCATTAGAGAAGTAAAAGAAGAGACGGATTTAGATATTATCGATCCCAAAGTCATAGCTGTCACTAATAATCTTCAGACATTCGTTCGTGAGGGTGTTCACTATATTTCAATAATTCTTCTAGTAAAAAGTTTATCGGTGTTCCTCGAATCATGGAACCCGAAAAGTGTAGCGAGTTGCTTTGGGTCAACCCTAGAGAACTCCCTATGCCTCACTTCGACGCAAGCATGATGGCAATCGAATGCTTCCTTGAAAATATATTCTACAAAAAAACGTAAAAAACCCGAACATATCTATCAAAAAATTTCTGCGTTTAATAGGATATATAGCAGGATATTCTATACTATTTTGCTATGGAAACTGACTTATGCCGCTTTCATCAAATACTCCTAGTTATAATTTTTTCCTCAACTTATTACTTCTTTCTTTCCCAAAATGCCCTGGCTGTTCCAAAAATATATATATCGGAGGTGCTTGCGAATCCGGTAGGTAATGAATCCGATGAAGAAATGGTTGAACTTTTCAACGCAGGACCCGATCCTATCGATCTTACCTCACTCAAACTTGATGACAAGGTAGTCTCACAATATGGCAACGATACTAATATCAATATAGAGCCTATGCAATACGCCATAATTCATGACAAAGATATAGATATCCGAACCTATCTTCAGGGAAACTATCCTAGAGCGAAAGTAGACAGCACTTCATTTAGTAACACAGGCGATACTATCACTCTAAAATTATTAAATGGAGATCTTGTGGATACATTTGTATACAGTGCAACACAAGAAGGTAAAAGTCTAGTCCGTCCAATTCTAGAATGCGCAAATCTAGTTCTAAATCATCACGCGCTCGCAGATAGAAATGACTACGTCTCAATACTTGGAAATCACACAAGTTTCTCTCTTTCCGATGACATATATGCCTATTCCCAGACAACTCCTGTTATTCAAATCGATAACCAAGGAATTTGGGAATCTATTCTTGCAGTCATTGCCGCTCCAGAAATACATCTGAATATTTCAGTAAATTTTTGTGATGATCCTAATTTTTCAACCTTGCTATTTAACTGGAAGATAGATAACGAAGATTTTCAGCCCCTTGAAAATTCAGATCTCAGTTTTCAAAGTGAAATAGATTCACGTCCTGTCTTAAATCTACGATACACAACTAATGGAGCTGAAAATGAATTCCAAATATATAATTTACCTGAAGTGCGCATAAATGAGGGATATCTTGCTCCGCTAGACTCTAATGGTCAGGATCTCAGCGGTTTGCCAATTGAAGAAAAACTTCTTTATGATTATCCTTGGATTGAATTTACTACTACGACTGGTAGTGAAAATATTCATAATCTTTTTGAAGAGTATTATATTTTGCTTGTTGGAGGGTCTACCAATCTATTTAAGGAAGCGTATTTTCTAGATACCCAGTATCCAGTACTAAGACTTGACCCGCTCATTGTTAATACAGGCGATATTCTGAAACTCTCACACATAAGCGGGAGAGAGATAGATTTAACATCAGTCGGTTCGGTAATAACTGGCGCAAGTCTGAGTAGAGAGAATAATGCACTCAATTCAGGATATAAGTACACTCCTGGGAGAGTAAACGAACTCGCAGATATCACTCCCACCCCTGTACCAACTCCCACTGCTACTCCTACACCCATTCCTACACCTACGCCACCTATGAGCCCGACACCTTCACCAAGCCCAACTCCTTCACCTAGTCCCACGCCAACACCCTCTACATCCATTCGAGTAAATGAACTTCTGCCCGATCCAAGTATCGGCGAGGAATGGCTAGAGCTATATAACTTTGGAAATACAGAAATTAATCTAACTGAATGGAGAATTGCGGATTTAGCGAACATACCAAAAAGTTTTTCAACATCTATTTTACAGCCAAATAGTTACCTCGTTTTAGAAGGAGATTCTTTACCAATAACCTTAAATAATACCGGGGATACAATTTACCTTTACGCACCAAATAATAACTTATTACAAACTTTTATATATACAAGCACTGGAAAAAATCAAGCCTGGATTTGGGATGAAGAAAATATCAAATCCACAGCTACACCTACTAAAGGTACTGCAAATACATCCGATCAGAATGGTGGATCAAATGACACAAATGAGTTAGTTGATATTGCTGATGCTCGAGAAGAAGATTTAGATACCACCGTACGTGTTACAGGTTGGGTCACATCAGAGCCACATCTGCTAGGTGAAAATGTATTCTATATTCAAGACATAACCTCCGGCATCAAAGTAAAAGTCAAAACAGGTGTAAACATAGACTCGCTCGAAACAGGGGACAAGCTCGAATTACTTGGAGATATTCGCTCAAGTGTCGAAGAGATGTACATTTACATTGACCAAGAAGATAATATTGACCTAAAGAGCGGAAGCAAAAATATCTCCCCAACCAATTTGAACGATATCAGAAGGTTTAATCTCGAGGACTATGAAGGCATGCTAGTAAATTTTGAAGGTCAAATCAAATCCAGTACTACAAGTAGTTTCGAAATCATCATAAACGGCGTAACAATAAAAACTTCAGTCTTAGCAAGTACCGAAATCGATCTACCAAATAAACTTTCAGGCAAAACAGCAGAAGTCACAGGTATTTTATCCCAGTATAAGACCTCAAATACATCTGGAGATGGCTATAGAGTATTACTTCGCGACATTGATGATTTGGAATTAAGCGCAGAAGATACGACAACGGAGCAAACCGAACAAACCAACTCGGATAATAACGAAAGTAGTAATCAAATACAAACATCAACCCAAAACACCGCAATCGAGAGTTCAACTGTCACAAATGAATCTACATCCAAAGCTAATATTTCAGCTGATGGAAATGTGCTCAGCGAAATTGATATTCAAGATCCATCCCCTCAACTTGATAACCGAGCGTATATTAAGGTTTACTCACAGAGTGGAGAAACTTCATCTGATATTTCACCTAATACAGGCAACAACTCTAACCCACCGCTTGAACTGTTTGGTATAGGTTTCGCCAGCTTATTAGGACTTTGGCAAACTGATGGCGGGAGAAAGACTTTAAACGCACTTATAGGTCTTATGGGTTCGATCAGGGGTCGCTAAAATCATAGCTTTTTTTAGAAAGTAGATTTCTGAAAGTAAAAGACGTTGTATCCAAAGCCTCAAAAAATTTACAACCGCCTTTCCGCATTGAATATATGAGACAGCGACGATACTACATCTCTACCCACCGTAAAACTTTTATCATCACCCAAAGTTGAGAAGGGTATATGGAGTTAATAACAGGCATCCATTGAAATTAGTTAGCTTCGCCAAGGATTGCGACTATACAAATGAAATAACTGGGAAATCGTAGCAAAAAGAAAATTAGGGTTCAAACTTATAAGTGAACATCGTCAACAGAGATACATTTATCAAGCGCAATATCGGCTATCTTTGTCCTCTCAAGCGAAATTAGCATACCCACATGATCAAACTCCTGTGCTAGGTCATAGGCGAATTGCCGAACATATGTGCCTTTTGAACATTCAAATTCAACCTCTATAAAGGGAAGTTTCTCGGGTAGTTTCCCTATATCTTCGCTGTTTAACCAATTCAGTTCCTTTCTTTCGATAAAACCCTCTGACAAATATTTAAGATTTGACATGAGGACCTTGCGATAGGGAAGTTCTACTTCGACCTTGGCCCCATTTTCAAATTCAAATCTTACACATTTCTTCCCATTCTGAGCAAAAAATTCATATCTCTGGGATTTGCGTGCTAGCTGGCGCAGTTTATGACCAGCAACCTTCACTGAGCTATATATAGGCACAAACTGTTTATATCCGCCATCAAAAGTAAGAAAAATTTGTTTCGCCACCTTGAAATCAAATTTTTTCGTATCTGAAAGGACTGATATCTTTCCTTCTGTATCAAGGGTATCCGTTGATACACCAAATACTATTTTGGTCCGATATGATTTATTAAGATTAATCAAATCTTCAGCTAGCTTAGTGTAATCTTTGCCTACTAAAACCAACATTACCCCTGATGCAAATGGATCCAAAGCTCCAGCATGGCCCACTCTGCGAGTCTCAAGCTTCGTTCTGATCTGATTTACTAAATCGTGCGAGGTAATACCTACGGGTTTATTTAAAGCTAAAAATGCGGAAACGTGTCCAAACTTGTCAGTCTTGACTTTATTTAACACATCAAAGAGATTGAAATTGAAGTCTTTTATCATTACGTTCTAAATCTAATAATGGATTTACCTCTTGCTCCCTGAGGATCAGGCAAAACATTATAGCTGATTATTAACGAAAATGCCCAAGGAAACATAAACTTTGATCATGTTTGCGTGCAGTGCAGAATTCTCTCCCATAATACACAAAAGCTAGGCTAATATAAGTCCACTCGCTTTTGGGAAATAATTTCATCAAATCCTTTTCAATTTGAACTGGATTTGAGTTTTCGCTCAACCCTAAGGTCCAAGACAGTCTTTTCACATGTGTATCAACAGGTATGCCTTCGTTTTTATGAAACGCTATGCCTAAAACCACATTTGCAGTTTTACGCGCGACCCCAGGAAGCGTTATCAGTTCTTCCATGCTTTGTGGGACTTCCCCAGTAAAATCTTTCACAATTTTTCTAGCTGTAAGAATTATATTTTTTGCCTTGTGATTGAAAAAACCTGTCGATTTGATAATTTTTTTTACATCATCTATGTTTGACTCTGCAAGCTTCTCAGGAGAGGGATATCTCGCGAAAAGAAACGGAGTAACCATATTCACTCTCGCGTCAGTACATTGCGCAGCGAGAATTGTCGCTATAAGTAATTCGTACGGATTACTGAATTTTAATGGGCAGACCAAATTTGGGTAGTGTTTTTTCAAATCTTTTAGAATATTATTAGCTCTAACAAATCTACCCTCAGGGGTGATATGTAAATCTCCGTTTGATATTGATTTGCTTTTAACTCTATTCATAATTTGGACAATTAATACTAAATATTGTTTGCGCAGACTTAATCGAAAGTTTGTCGTGATTTGCCCATTCCTATTGCTTCACTAGGATAATTCTATGTATTATTAACTATCGTTATATCTTTTAGCCTTAATGAGAGCCTTCAATATAAAAGATTTTAAACTTCCCGAATACACTCATCATGATTGGCTGTTATCTTTTCTGTTATTCATGCTTAGTCTTATAGGTCTTATTGCTGTTTTCACCTCAACTTATGATTATACCGTTAATCGACCATCTCAACTTTTTTATAAGCACATTGTATTCCTATTAATAGGAACCACAAGCTATATAGTACTTTCAACCTTTGATTTTAAATGGCTCAAAGAAACGAAAATACTTCTCTTATGCTACTTTGCGATTCTAGGACTCTTAATATATGTAAAATTCGCAGGTAACACAATAGCTGATACTAATCGATGGATAGTAATTGGTCCGCTTAATTTCCAGCCCGCTGAAGCGGCAAAATTAATCATTGTCTTAGTTGTTTCGAAAGTAATGAGCTGGAATAGACATGTCAATAAAATGAGTCATGCCTTCGGATCAAATAAGCTCAACTTAGGTTTCCAATTGTCTTCTTCCATACCAAGTTTTCATGAAACACTAAGTTATATCACAAAAGCTGTGATAAGTTTTTTCATTACCCTTCCTATACTCTTGTTAATCCTAGTTCAACCTTCATTGGGAAATGCGGTCGTATGTTGTTTGATATGGCTTGGAATGTTTACACTGAATTTCCCTGATCATTTTACACTGATCCAAATGGCGCTTTTATCAATTCTAGGATTCTGCTTCATTGGAATTATAACTAACTTTTTTAATCCAACTATGGGTCTGGTAGTCTTTATCATTTTAGTATTTATTAGTTATTTAATCATTTCTAAGCGACACGCAGTAATTCCCAAATTACTTTTAATTGCCTTTACATCTGGAATAGTTCTAATGGGAATAGTTGGAACAGGTTGGAATCATATCTTAAAGCCATATCAAAAAGAGCGAATTATTGCATTCATAAACCCACAGGCAGATCCACAAGGAGCTGGCTGGCAAACTAGGCAGGCGCAAATTGCTATCGGTTCTGGAATGATAACGGGGAAGGGGGTACTCAAAGGGACACAAACCGCACTTGGTTTACTGCCTTTTGCTCATACTGATTTTGCATTTGCCTCCCTAGCTGAACAGTTTGGATTTATCGGTTCTATATCAATTTCCTTTTTACTCTTTGCTATTTGCATGAAGCTTTTCGCTATCGCGAAAAGCTTCAAGGATATTCACACTAGCCTTTTAGTTTGTGGAATTGCCTGCATGTTAATGGCGCATGTCAGTTTGCACCTACTTATAAATCTTGGAACTTTACCTGTAAGCGGAATTCCATTACCATTAGTTAGCTATGGAGGCAGTACAATTTTGATTACGCTTCTGAGTATGGGAATTGTGCAAAATATGGTAAAAACAAATGTATAATAT
>JAYRWD010000005.1:0-15151 GCA_041918255.1 Candidatus Dojkabacteria bacterium | reverse complement strand
TATCAGAGTTCTGGCACTTACTACCGCCTAGTGTTAAGTTACTCCTCTCGATTTTAGTGCTGGGGGCTATCGCACTTACACTGCAGGGTTCTAAATATGGGCTCAAAGCCGCGCAAACGGGTTTTGCTTACGTAAAAGAAAATCCGCAAGTTCTTTTAGCGCTTTAACCAAAAAACCAGCAGCATGCAAGCGATTTCACAAACAATCGGCGTAGGAGAACGCGCGGTGGGCGCAGGACTTACAGGAGCAGTTTACTCAGGACTAGTTGAGAGACGTGGAATTACCCCAAGTTTAATTGAAGGCGGAGTAGTCATGGCCGCAGACGCGATAGGGCAAGGTTTTGCTCACTTAATACCAATAGGCAGTACATCTAATTACGATATTCCGGGCTCGATAGCCACAGGTCTAGTGTACAGTGTAGGAAGTCGCCTTATTGGCTACCAAAACCCGTTTAATGGACTTATAGGCAATACTTTGTACGCAATGGGATGTGACCTAGTAGGACAAACTCTTTCTCGTGGAACAACTGAACTCATAGCAGCCTCTTCTACCTCTGTTCATCATTCTTCTCATCATTCTTCTCATAGTGGTGTTTAATTATTTATTTTATTTTAATAAATTGTCTTTTATTGTCTTCTTTTTCTAGAATAAAAAACATAATGTTTGAATCTAAACAATAAAAAATCTTTAGCAACGTTTTTACTTATTGCTTCCCTGATTTCTTTTTCTACTTCTTCTTCATCTGTAATCAGACAAACATCCCACTTCTTATCTGATTCAAAACAACACACAATATTTTTCTTCACAAATACTTCAGGCTTTTCAAATTTGTTTTTGTTACGACGAGGAGCCACATACATTATGGAAGACAAACGGAAATTCAACTCGAACTCCTGCGATATGATTCCTTTGATCCAATTGCAGCGATCACTGGGTGGTATATTCATGAAGACGGTTATATCTTTCTGCCGCTCGTAGAAATTCAAGTTGTCAATAAAGCGCAGCGAATTTTCATGTTCTTCATCCGTAATGGTAGACCATGGAGTATTGTCATAGAAGCGGTAATACAGTGTCGGAATAAGTAAAGAAGGAACTAAATTCATACCCTGATGTCGTCTCAATCTTCTCGAAAGGAAATAGTAAATCAACCACAACTTATAGTCGCTACCATTTAACATCTTTTGACTGTAATATGGAGGGTTATTCTTGCACTTTCTTATATCGCCAAGTGGAGAAGGAAGACCCAGTACTACCATAATCGCTTGGATTAGTTTTCCAACTAGTTTCAGACAAGCATAATAGTCTGGATTAAGAATTGGTTGAGCATTCAAGTCCACTAGGTGACGAATCAAAGGCAGTTTCGCTGGTTGGATATCAGCATGATAGAGTGCTGCCATATCTCGAAATTTCTTATAATTGTCTGCGTTCATCTCGAATACCGGGCAAGACATAGTTTCAAAGTCGTAATTAATATACTTTAAAGTAGTTAGAATAATAATATTCTCTAATGTTTGACTAGGGTTCATCGTAGGCAAAGCGCAGCGCTTCTCGTTCTGGTACTCTCTCTCCATCAAACTAATATCCAGTTCTTCTTCTTCCTGAAAAAAGCGGAAGATATAGAATAATCGTTCAAACTCCATCTCGTTTATCACGTTTTTGCTAATTAAATGCGCGTATACCTCAGTATAAGCAGTATACTGCTGTCCGATTTGAGTGATGTATTTAATGGTGTCCATCTGGTGGGAACAATAAGGATCAGTAAACATGTTACCGAATAAAGAAAGAGAGCAAAACAATTTCATAAATCCTTTCAAAGCCCTCACATCGACGGCCCGGAACTTGCTTGTCGAATTTTCTGCTAGGAAGCGATTCACACAGGTTTGTTCGTCGAGAATGAAGTTCTCAGGTTCAATGTCAGGGTCTAGAATGTTATCAAAAGGGAACTGACTGAATGAGGCAGAGAAACAATCTGAAGAACCAGACAAATCAAACGTTTCCAACTCTTCCGTTTCCAATCCTCTAAATCCATAAAAGCCGCTCTGCATAGGTCTTACAACTTCCAGATTGTCGTCTATACCGTCTTCGTACTGCACGTCTACGTTAACATCAAAAATATCACTGTTTAGTTTCTCACTTAGATGAAAGTAAGGATCGTTGTAATCCTTGAATAAGGTCCTGATGTGGGTCATTATTACTTTGCTGATAGGGTCATCATACATCTGACGTACTATCACGTTATCCTCCGTTTCAAGTTCAGTCAGCCCTAGGAAACGACGAATGTGTGCAAATTTCGATTCCTTATACGAAGATATCATTTTCTTAATCTCTGGCAACTCCTCTGGGAGTTTACACATCATATGTCTCTCCCAATCAAGCACAGTGAAGACTATATTCCGTGGCTGTCGTACGCGACCTGCAGCCTGAAGGAGAATCTCAGCGCTCGAGAATATCTGCGGGTTGCCGATTACAAAAACAGACCAATCAGGCGAAGTAAAAGAAACTCCACTAGTAATCGCCGGAGTGCAAGCAACCAAACGCTTCGTGTTCCAACTCTCGTCGGGGTTTATACCGGCTTTTTTCTTATCGGAGACAAGCGAGTCAGCATGCACAAACATCACTTCGTTCATATCTAGGCGGGTCGCTTTCACTAAAAAATCTAGAAAACGATTAAGCCAATTGCGTCCACCAGCCCAAAGAAACACTCCCTTAATTGTCGGGTTATTCAAATCATTCACAATTGCAGCGGTGAAGTCCTTCATCGAGCCAGTAATAAGAACAGGTACCTTTTCTCTTTCTAGCGGAGTACAACCTAGGTGCATAATCGGTAAGTGGAACACTTCCGTAATGAAGAGGTTGGCTGCGTCAGTCCAGTACGCATCCATAGCAACTATCGCCACATCTTCAGAAGCCAGTTGATACATCGAATTCTTAAAGTCCAAATAACAGTTGCTCATAGTAGTCGAAGAGATGTGCCCGCACAGAGACGATGTTTCATCCAAAACTAACGCGATAGGAGTAGAGCCTCCGTAGTGCTTCCACTTGTGAAGACTTTCCATCTGCACCACTATTCTTTTAGACTTGAAGGCATTTCGGTTTTTGTAATAGATAAACCCTAACTGTTTTAGTTCTTCACTCGCCTTCAGAGCCAGAACCACCCTATACGTGAGCCAGACGGCTCTTCCGTCTGGGTGGTCGTCGAAGAATTTCCTGAGCAACTCAATCGCTAATTTTGTTTTGCCCCTACCTGTTGGAGCGTCCACTTTCAAAATCATTCGGGGCTGTAGTTTCACCGTCGGGTGCTGATCGATAAGGTCTGCCATTTAATTTATCAGACCCCGAGAATTCACTTGAATTCCGCTGAACTGCAATAATAGTTTAACCTTATCTGCGTCCTTTGATTCGATAGCTGCAATCAATTTATCCAATTGGGCTTTATTGATTATAACTGTAAAATAGTCCACAGAAATATTATCGTCTACGTAAATACGATATTCACTTGAATTAGTTGCTCTTATAATTATTGTTAAATCAAAACCGCCTTGTTTAAAGTATAAAGTCATAATTTTTATTAATTTATTTTTTTTTTTTTTTCATTTAAAAAATATAGAATTAAAAAAAGCGGGAAAAAATTCCCATAATTTCTGGACGTAGGAAAAAAACCGAAAAAAATAAAATTCAAAATATTTCCAGCATCCAGAAAGTTCAAATTCGCAAAATGGTTACGAAAAAAAAACAAACCATAAGTTTTTCCAAAACATAGGGGAATTTTCATAAATATAAATATATTTTTTTTATTTTTTTTTATTTTTATTTTAAATTATTTACACTTACTTTTTATCTTTTTATTATGTCTTTTCAAACAATTAATACAACTAACCCTATTACTGGGTATAATTGCGTTTTAGTTGACTTTCTGGGTAGTAAGGTGTTCGCGGGCAGAATATCTATACCCGAACATTATCACTACAAGCGTTGGGCTGACATCACCGACAATATTTATTATTTCGGCGCAGAGGTTAGAGCCAAGGATTCCATTTCTTACTCCGATTTGGAACATCAGCGACTGTTCTCTCCTTATGCCACTTTTACTCCAGTGCATGTAGATCACTTCCGGATGATATTCAAGGAAGCCGCTCACCCCAAGACTCCTCCCTTTTCTAGCCCCTCTCCCTGCAGCACTGAGTCTGCTCCTTCTCCTCGTTGCTTTTTCAGTTCTCCTTATCCCCCCAGTAGTCCGGTTAATCATACGTCGGACGCAATAAGAAGATGCCTCTTTTCTGTAGATTCGCCTTGGTCTCCGCACGACCCGGATGATAAGTATATAACTCCCAAGACTCCTCCCGTTCCCAATTCACCTGAGTTAGTGACTCGTCCGCAACCTGTTTCAATCGACCTCCGTCAAGTCGATTACGATAAGTTGGAAGAAAAGGAGGAGGAAATGGCTCGCCTTGTTCCTGTTGAGAGAGCGGAGTCTTGGATCGAAGTCCTTCATTTCTTTCGTGCGGCTCTATTGAGATGGAGAAAGGATTACGTTCTGAAGTGGAGGAAGAGCCTCTTCGACGTTATTAATATAGACTCGTCCTTTCGCTCTCACTTGCAAGTCGCCGAGCGAATGGAGTTCCCTCCATCTGTCATCGCCCTCTGGCAACAGCGTTTTGATAGCGCTGTCGACCCACTCTATACTAAACAAAAAATAGATAATATTAAAATATAAAATATAAGTTTAAATAAAGTTTATTGGTTTTTTAAAACATCGACTTCTCTTCTTAACTTTTTTACTTCATTGAATAAACAAGCAGTTAAACAACTGTACTCTATTCCCATTACTTTTCCATTATCATCTTTCTGTACTAAGTGCTGGAGACCAATTGCTTCGAAATCTTCAGCAACCAAGCCAACTGTATCCTTGGACTTCTCGCCGCAGTGATAAGGGCATGATTCACCTATGTAGCCGCTCATCATATTATCGATGCAAATATCATCAATCATCAAGTGCTCCTTGATCTTAACTTTACTTTTCAGTTCTTCTGAAAAAGATTCGTAATCGTCCGAACTTACCTTCGTTGCAGTGTTATCTAGGACAAGCGTATGACTCCTTACAGTTTTCGTTTTCAATTTGCCTTCGGAATTAAGATTTATCAATCTACAATAATCGCATCCTTTGACACTGCCTGGAGTTTGGTAACAATCTCCAACGAATACTTGCTTGTATTCTTTCACATCTATTTGCATGATTTTTGAAGTATCGATCTCTACTGGTCGAATATTGGTCTTGGTAACTACAGATGAAGTTGAACGCGAAATCAACCCTGTACCCGTGTCGTAGTAAAGATTCGCTGCAGAAGCAGTGGTCGGTAAACTAGTTCCGAGATTAATAGTATTCAACCCAGTAGCCGACAATCCAATCACAGCCGTCGGAAGTGCCGCGTAGGCGTCTGTGGCAGAAGATGCACCTTTACCTATAGCAATTCTATCGGTAGCAGTCGCAGATGTTACGTCGGCAGTGTGGCCAATACAGGTGTTATTGGTTCCAGAAGTTACGGCATATCCAGCCTGAAATCCCATGACAGTGTTATTCCCTCCTCCTACGATTTGATTACCAGCCTCATATCCACAGCCCGTGTTCTCGTCACCACCGGCCACATTTTCAAAACAAAAGATTCCAAATCCTACGGATGAAACGTATTCGGTACCGTACACCACGCCTCGCTTACTGGGCCCAGCATAGGCAAGTTTCAGTTGATTACTGCTTAGGGTAGCAGAGTTGGTTTGTGGAGCGACGTTCGCACCGAGACTGGTAGGCGCGGTTGAACTCAGAGTCACTTTCACAGCATCCGCAGATGCTGTTACTCCACCGGAAACGGTGATTCCTTTGATTGCAAAATCAGGCCCAGAACCGTCGTTAACTAAAGTGTAGTCGCCACCGGCGCTGGTGAGCGTAGCGTCAGAAGCACGAGATGAATTAGTGATAGTTAGTGCAGTGGCGGTAGAACTGAGACTAATACCCCCTCCTGCAGTTATTCCCTTCGTGGCCAACGCCGGACCAGTTCCGTCGTTCACCAGAGTTTCAGTTCCACCGGCACTGGTTAGGGTCACTGCATCTCCCGTGGAACTGTTGGTAATAGTCAAGTAAGTAGTATTATCTGTTACTGTAATGCCTGTACCGGCAGATATAGTTTTTATCTTCTTGGGGGGCCCGGTATAAACCAGACTGGAGCCTGTTGCTCCAGTAGACTCCAAGTCGCCGTTATCGTCTTCATAATAAATGTTGCGCTTTGACATAAAAAAATTATAATTATACCACGCTCGTCTGCACGCGTTAGTCTGTGTAAATAAAAAAAAAATAAAAATCAGGATGGACTTTCCGCCAAATATTAGCGTTAGAATTGCAGATTGGTTTCGACCTAATCCTGCAAGAGCATCAAATGAAGTTATACAATTACCTGACTATATTTCTCTGTCTAGTGAGGAAGAATATCCGCTTCCAGTCGTTAGGAACAGACCGCCTCCTCGAAGTTTCAGAGAACAAGAAACAATAGTTCTGTCTTCTGAAGACGAAAGACGACCCCCGCCTATTCTAGAGTCTCTGAACCAAGAAATGGGGGCTATTATTTCACCAGAAAATATTCCTTCTCCTGAAACCGACCATTACTACGAGCCTCCGCCAGACCCAGTGGCGAGAAGAAGAGCGAGAACTAAACGGGTTCGCTTACCTCGTGCTCCGCCGACAAGAACACAGCCACCGCGAAGAGCACCACCTCCTATGCCCCCTCAAAACCTAGAACGGATCGACGAAATCATATATAATAGAGTAAAAGCAAATGTCCGATGGGCTTACGAATGGGCAGAAGACGCTGCTACTAACAATTTTCCGACAGTCCAACAAATAGAACAGGTTTTGGATGGTAAGTATTCCGAATACGAGCAGATGAAGTCTGACTTGCTTCCTGGTTATGTTTGTGAAGAAAAGATTGAATCATTCATAAATATGGGAATTGATGATAAAATAAAATTTATTGATGGAAAAATAAGAAGTTTAGAAAATAGAAAACAGCCCAATGAGCCGTTTGGGTTGGAATTTTATCTTAGTTTAATGGCTATAGCAGAGAATGACCCTGCCATAGTTGAAGATGTTTATCGTAATTTTTAAATTGTTTTGTTGTTTAGAGAGAAGTGGGTCTAACCCAATTCTCAGGTCTTATAAACTTAAATAAAAACTCGATTTCTTCGTCACCCCCAAGTTTATTCAACCCTCCGAGGTTCGCTACTAATGGCGTTCCCCATTTTATTTGCAGGTTTTGGATCTCTTCATGAGAAGGCCATTGATTTTGGTCACCAAGTCTGGTTACCATAGAATCATAATTTCGAATTCCCAGTCTAAACAATCGGTCTTCTACCATTTCCTTCGGAGTTTTGCAGTACTTCTTCTCGAAGTTCTTGTATTCTAAGACTTTCGGTTTGGCTTCGAGATGCATACGACGCAGCCAATCATCCAACTCCGCTTTCTTAGCGTCATACTCAGGGTCGTTCGTATCCTGATATTGTTCATTTAATCTTTTTAAGTCCTTATTGTAGACTATTTCCGGTGCTTCTGTGAGCCCAGCAGGAAAGGAACAGAGTTCTTGGATTTTTTGTGCGGTTTCCTGCGACATAGGGGGGAAAAAAAGCACAGGGCCAACCGCAGGGTTTCGTTCCCCCTCTTCTTTTTCCCTGTCGAGCAAAGAATTCAGTACCTTCGCCCTTACTCTGTTATGAAAGACAATTAAAGTATGAATTTCATTCTGCTGAGAGGGTGGCAAATTTTTAATTTCGTTATCATAAAGTTTGTCATGTTGTGCTTTCACCTGCAAAAGCACGCAAACATCAATTCCTTTATATTCCATGTTGTGTGTGGAGAAAAAAAATAAAAATGAGTGCCATCCAACACCAACCCGCTACAGTGAATCAGACATTTCGGTCGATTAAACTTCATCAAGTATCCATCGATACATTACAAGAATCCCTTATTTCAGCCTTTACTCGCAATGACTCGGTTAGTATGATGTGGGAACACTGTTCCTACAGTATCAGTCTCCTGTATCTATTGAGGCTTAGAAAGAATATGCTCGAACAACATGTAATAAAAAGAAAATTACCATTTGTTGACAGCAGGATGGGAATAATCGATGAATATATGAATATTTATAATAAAGTAAAATATTTTAAAGACTTAAGAATACAAACCTTTGCTAATCCTGACCAGAAGGTCCTGTTTGACCCAACCACCGATTTGTGCGACCCCTTCCGTCTGCTGGCAACAAAGAAGTTCGCCGATATTATAAACGAATGCTGGACAATTATAGACAAACTAAACGATTTTCCACCTGATACACCACTGGTTTCGGAGCCCAAGGAAGAAGAATTTTTAGGTAAAAGAGAATACGAGGATGAAATGGATGATTTTTTTTTACAACCCATTCCACCCGAGCCATGTCTAGAACCCTTGTTTTGGGGGAACCCAGCACCCAAGTAAAATGGGCTGCTTTCATGGGAACCTGTAATCCAAATTCAGGGTCCAGAGAGGATAAGGAGAAATTAATAAAGAATTTTCAAATATTACTTACTCAACAAAAATTTGCAATTATAATTTCAAAAAAATTTAGATCCAGTATAAGTGCTCTAGAAGCAGGTTTGGTTTTGTTAGAAGACTTGACCAACGTTTCGGTAGAAAGAGAAAACGGATTACACACCCATGTGTACTTTGTCTGGTGCTGGCAGAAAAAAGAAGGTGCCTATTCTTACCAAGTAAATATAAATAGAGTTAAAAATGCATTATCAAGGGTTGTTGGGGAAGTTGCTGTAAAAGAAGCACATATTCATTTTGATTACGTGAAGGTAAATCCTCAACTCTATGCCTACGAATTTGACAGAAAATATCCCCCATACTTTCAGAAATATTTTCGTCGCGCTCCACAGCACACCCAACTACCTGAGTTACCGACAAATGAGTCGAACAATGCAAGTCAACAAGTCCAACAAATGTTCGGGCTTGAATAAGAAAATTAAAAAAGAAAAGGAACCTATTGTTCCAAATAATGATAATAAACTTTCCTTTACATCCATTTTCTCTTTTTTGAATGATGATGATGAAAATTTAGATTTAGAACCCCTTGCTCAACCACCTGAAGAGTTCGCGGAGTTGAGCGAGAGCGAAGAAGAGGTGTTACCAACTGAAAAACCTTTGTCAAAAGAAATGGAAAACTACGTGGAGATGTTTGGAGAGCCCGGGACATACATCTTCTCCGGTCCAACGGATTCTGGAAAGACTTTCCTTGTCAGAGCAATAGCCATGGCTCTCGTACAAAAGAAAAACATGTTCGGAGTCTATGTGTTCTCCACCTCCGCCAATTTAAACAACGACTACAATTGGCTTCCTCCAGGCATGGTTTTCAACAATAATAGCACCATTGAAAAGGATTTGGAACAATGGTTCAAGAAAAGAAAAAACGAGCAGATAATGGCTCAGAAAGATGGAGGCGTGGCTAAGCCCTGTGTGTTGATAGTAGACGATCCGACCGGGACGTTTGCTAATCTTCAGAACGTCAATGGTAAAGACGTCTCTCCTATATCGACTTGGGCCACTAAAATTCGCAAAACCAACACTTACATGATGCTGCAGTGTCAGAGATGGAATACTTTCTCCACGATTGTGAGAGATAACTGTCACGCTTTTGTATTGATTGCTCCAAAGCAAGAAGAGTTGAAGACGTTTCATAATAACCAAAATATGAGCACCTCCCTCAATCTCTTCTTGGATAAGGCAGCAGTTCATTTTCAAAAGCCTTATACTTTTCTTGTTGGCTTGAAAAAGCCGTTTCAAAATAAAAAAGTTTGGTTGTGTGATGCAATCAAAAAGGATTTTTAAATAAAAGAAGTTTATTAGTTAAAGTAAGTAAGTTTTTTTTTAAAAAAACTTTCCTTTACATTAGGTTGTAAGGTTTATTTCTTCTTGATCTTGTATTGTAATTACTTGTTACCCTTTCTCTGCGATTGCTGATTTCCTCTGGAAGTGCAGGATATTCAACGTAAGGCATAATATCACTATACTTTTCTTCTACTAGTGCTGGTGCCTTTCTAGTGCCTCCAGTAAATTTTTGCCATTTAGTGGGATACGGCGAAGGAGAATATATTTTAGGGTACGCGGCAGTCATTTCGGCTTGAGTCATAAGAGGGGCGCTGATGCCGGGACCCAGATCATAAATGTTCTCCGGTTGTTTTCTTCTTCTAAACCACGAGTCACCAGTTACGGCACCAACACCTCGACGAATACTTTTAGTACCATAACGCAAGGCCGCTTCGCGACCTTTCCACGCTTCCATTCGCTTCATGGCTTTTCTTCGTCTTGCTAAAGCAGCATTTCTGATTTGACTGGTTGAAATTTGACCTCGTTGAAATCTATGAAGCACATTTTGACCATTAGGGCCATATTGTGCCATCAATTCTCTTCCTCGTTGTTTCATTTTTGCTAGAGTTTGCGGGCGAATTATACGAATTCCCTTCACTCTAATCTGAACTCTGTCGGCAGGAACTTCGTATTTCGTTTCAATATCTTTTGCTATTTGGTCCACGACCTCTCCTAATCGCTTTCCTAAAATTTTGTGTCCCTCTCTACCATGGTTCGGTTTAGAAAAATATCTATAAGTTATACCCGTCTTAGGGTTTGTCCATGTTGCGTAAGGCATTAAGTAGTAATATGTAAGTGAAAAATAAAGTTTATTGAAGTTCTAATTGGTTAAAAACAAGTCGTTCTTCCTCGGTTAACTCTCCGGGGATTAATTGAATTACAGAAGGTAGTTCTGCTGAGAACCGTTCTTTAACCGAAGCCAAGTTCTCTTGTATGTGTTTGATGATAGCCTTTCTATCTTTCCGGAGGATCAATAAGGTTTCTTTCATGGTCAATTTCTTCCACAGGTGATGGTGGCTGGATTTGGGGTTCTTTTGTAACTCCTTTCCCATGATTTAGCGGCGACGGTATTAAAACAGTTATAAGTCCGGTGACGATGTTTGTGAGTATGAGGGTGTAAATATTTTCTCCGGCGGGAGAAACGGCTATTTTATAAATACAGACTCCACTCAACCCCAACGCAATTATTAAAGCAGTACACAAAATCAGCATACCTGCTTTCTGACGAGTATTCATGGCACAATGTTCCTATGTATATCCGAAAGACACTAGAAAGAATAAAAAGGGCGAACAATGCAATATATTTCCAAAGGAAGGAGAATATTGTTTTAAACACAAAAAAATGGTTAACGCCAAAAAAAAACCAACCTTGAAAAAAGTTCTTCCACCCTCTCTGGGCAAGCGAGGCAGAACTACAGAATCAGTAGAAGAGTCCAACATGCGTGGAAGGGTTCTAAATTTTACTAACGATGACCAGAGTAAAGCGCTTAGAGAGTACTATGCTAACAAAAAAGCGGACGCCGCAGATGAAGACCAACTGACTGACATCGAAGTTAGCAGCGACTCCGAGGAAGAACCTGTCTCGCAGAAACGAAAAGTGATAATGGTTGACGACGATGGGGATGAAGAAGAGATGAACAGCGATACCTACGCTTCCGAATGTGAGGAGTCCATGTTCGGTGACCACGACGATCCCTTTCACCCCAAAAATATAGCCACAATCGGAGCACATTGTGTTTTAGACATGATAGAGACGAGTACTAACGCGCCCGGATTTAAACAAAAAGTCATAGACATCCCTGCGTGGAACGCGGCCCTAGATAGAGTATTAACAGAACAAACAGAACAACTCGAATCAATTGATCCGAAAATTATATTAGTTGCAGTACCTTTGTTCATGTGGACACAATGTCGTTTTGGTAACAACCAAAATAACTCACAAATATTTACAAATAATTTACAAACCCCGCCCACAATACAACCACAAACTGTAAACAAAGACAATGGAAACTCTGAAGACAGTAGTTACAGTGAATCTGAATGAAGTTAAAGATTATCAATTACTTAACTTTTCTTCTGATAGTTATTTATATTCAAACCGCACCAGCACCTCTAATACACTATCCACTAGTAGTATAGATGTTAAACCACTTTCACCTATTCCTGACAAAGGAATACTTTTTTTAGAATCACTTATGTGCCCTAATAAATTTGCTTATCAAAATACTTCTTACTGCACCTTTGCATATAGCATTGGTGCTAATGATTATTCTTTAAATTTACAAAGCAGTGAAGTTTCATTCACTGATATAGTCACAGACTTAAATACTTACTTCGCGGCTAATACCCCTGCTATTAGCGTTGCCTACAATTCCAACACAGGGGCCTTTACCTTTACTTACGCTGGAGGAATCGGAGCAGACATGATTATTAAGTTCGCGCCTGACGCGACGTTGTCTAACCAATACTCCTATCTTATATTCGGCGCACTCGCTAAGAACTACACTCTGAGCGCAGGAAACTCTCTTACATTAGGGTTGGCGGCCTTAGGTCCCCTTAATCTAGTGGTCCGGGTTACTCCGTGGCGGGCGTCGAGCATAACGACGGATTCAGGCATTCAGGGCCAATTCATAGTGCCAATCGACTGCAATTTCAATGATATCATTGACTACCAGAGAGAAACTGGACTAACTAACATCGCCGGTTGTTACTCTCCGTTCACACAGAACGAGAACTCGACGGGATGGAAAATTAGCCTGTTAGACGATAAAGGAATTACGTACACGCTGTCTAACGTTGTTTGGAATATTACTTTTGGTCTGATTTATGATTAAATAAACTATAACTATTTCAACCCCTATACACACTTCCCTTTTTAAAAATGACTACAGTTTTTACAGAAAACTCTGGCTCGTCCGAGTACGCCGGAATTGGCCTCGGCTTGAACGATTCGTTCAAGAACAATGTAACCAACCATCTAATCCATGACGGCCGTATTACGCTGGCAGACGGTTCTCAAGCCAATACAAAGCCTTCCGATCTATTGCGTTATTCGCTTATGACTTGGTACTCTAAAGTTGCTACAACATCGACCTTGTCCGGTTTGTTTACCACTGACGGCAGATATTTCGACTTCTTGATCCCTCGCGGAACGCCAGATACAATTAAAGGAGGCTTACTGAAGATGACTTTTGCAAATGCAGACGCAGTGAATGCCGCCCAATTACCACCCTCTGAATTCCTCTTTTCGCAGTATCAAGAACTGACGGATGGAGTCAATCCTTCCGTCGTTTTTACTCCTGAACAACTGTGGTATTTAAACAATTCTTGGAGAAATATGGAAGAACAGTACCACTATTCGAAACTCTCTAACACTGTCGGTAACCCCATTACAGCAACATCGATTGCTAATCTTTATTCCGCCACTGATACCGTTCCCGTCTCTAGTACTGCCGATTGTTATCTCGATCTCGGTTTCTCTCCTCTTATGCAGGCTAAGACTTTTCTTCCGTCGATTTCTCGTCAACCACGTCTACGTTTCTATCCAAACACAAATCCGTGGATTAACAGTAACGTTAATGGGGACGTGACCCTTCAAAGTACCGAATTAATCATGTGGGGTAATCTTTATTCTGGTCCAGTTAAAGAAAAATTGATGATTCTTTATTCCTCTATGGGAACAATCACTCGAACCTTCACTATCCAGTCGTGGCAACAAACTGTAGTCTGCACCGCGGCAGCGAGTGTCGGTCCTTACGTCATGACTAGTATTATGGGAGAGTGCGCAGCGTTAATTTTCTTTCTTCGTTCTTATGAGGCGACATACAATTCAACCAACCTTTGGACCGAAGCAACAACAGGTATTATAGACTGGACTGTTGCGTCGTTGAGAAACGGTACCAGCACTCCGTTGTGGTATGATCAAATCGAGCGAATGATCTTGCGGCACCATGTTCCGATGGCTCAGAACCCAGTGTTGTTTACAGGGGCTGTACCCATATATGCGTTTCCACACACTGTGAATTACGGTAGAACCTTACGAGAATTCTCGCATTATGGCTCTTACAACTACAATAACACCCAGACACTCACTATTACTCCTCGGGCAACAGCGACGGGAGCATCAGGTAACGCTATTCTCTATGTCTGGGGATTGCGCTACTCTGGAATGTTCCAGACTGCTGGCGGCCAATTATCTATTCTTCGTTATTAATTGTTTAAATTTGTTTGTTTTTTGGTGTTTAAAATAAAGTTTTTATTTAAATACAAAATAATGATTGACCCATTGCAATTTTTTTTAAGTCATCTTTAGTACGAGATGAAGGTGTTTTTGATAAATTTATTACAATTCTTTGTAGTTTATTATTGTTGTAAATTTGGAATTTGAAATATCTTTGGTAGTGTCTTTTATGATTGTATTTAATAAAAATCTTTTTTCCATTAGTTATTACTTTTATATATTTTGGGGTCATACTGTATTTAGAAGGTGGTTGTATGTATTTACCGTAGTTCTCAAAGAGATGTTTTTGCCAGTCCTTAATATGGTTGATCGGTTCTTCGTCTAACTCCATTTTTTTGGGGATGTTCCTATTATATATATACCACAGATAGACCACTGTGGAGAGCTTGGACTATCTGCAGCTTCGCGAGGTATATTTTTTTTGGAAAGCTAATTTTTAAAATTGAATTAAAAAAAATAAAAAACCTTACTCACAAAAAAATAAAAAAAAAAAAAAAAAAACTCCCCAATACTTTGTGAGAAACCCCAATAAAAAAGAAATAAATAAATAAATATAATTTGTATATACAGCGCCGCCCATAAATTAGAGGGGGCAAAACAATAAAATTTAATAAATTAAAACGAAAAACTAACCATGCCACTAAATCTAGAACAACATGTACAAAATGTATTACACAAAGTTCAAGCACAAGGACACAGAATCGAGCAGAGTACTGCTCAGGCGTGTACTACGGTTATGGATGCTGCATCCAACGAGGCACAGAGAGCCAAATCGAAGATAGTCAGCACCGCCCATAATCTTCCATCAGCCTTTCACACAGTTAACAATCGAATCGAGCAATCCGCCGTTCAGGCTTATCACGCAACCAACCAACTATTTGCAAATGAATTCAAAAAAGGAGCACACGAGGTAGGAAAAGTAACGCAAAACGTCATTAATACCGTAACAGGTAGTATATCAGAGTTCT
>JAYRWD010000004.1:0-80703 GCA_041918255.1 Candidatus Dojkabacteria bacterium | reverse complement strand
GTGGAATCATAGAGGTGGTAAAATGTATCAACTTTTACTCAAGGAGTTGAGGCAAAATCCCCTCTAATCTACCCTAGACCCATTTAAAAATACTACCGAGGACGGAAGAGTTCTACTTGAAATTTGTTCTCAAATTTCCAAACAAAATACCCAACTACCAAAACGCGCGACTTTTGCCACAAAAATTTGGACTACTTTATCAATCGAAAACTTCTGGCAAAATATCGAAACACTTCCACAACTAGCAATGCTTACAGCAATCGCATCCGCAAATAAATCTCCCGCGGAAAACTTAACCAACCATGAACACGGACAAATATCGACAAACGCAGGTAAACTTGCCCAGTTATTATACGGATAAAAATTCAAATACTTTAATATATTTGTTGACCTTATTTGCTACACACAATAAAATGATTTGAGATATCTTTAATTTTAGTTATACTTTTATCAAAATGCTAAAACTGCTCAGCACGAATTCGAATCTTTTGATACCCGCGCTTATTTTCATCACCTCAATTATCGGACTCACCATTCTTTTGCTTATAAAAATGCAACGTGGTAAAACGCAAGTCTCTATGTCCAAAGAACCTCCAAAGCAAAAAGATATACAGCCCAACTCAGCTTTGAGTTCAGCAAATGTTATGAATACATCACAAACCCAAACTGTTCAGAGTACCGCAACAGCGCGTGAAGCTACTATGATGATGCCACCAACAGTTTTGAATACCGCGCAACCACAACCTACTATTCCAAGTCTCGGCAACGATCTCTCTACTTTTGGCATGAATCCATCAAATCCATCCGCCCCAACCATAAACACAATAGATATTTCCCATATGCAACCTGTAAATATTGGACTAAATGATATGACTAATAATGGAGCTGCAACTGCTGTAAATCCACTATCAAGTCAATCACAGCCTATGAGAAACCAAAATGTCAATCAACCTGCTGGGATCAATATGAATGTTTCAAACCCGAATCCAGACGGAGGATTTGTTAATACCCCGCAAGCTAACACAAATGTTAACAATACTTATTCGCCTAGTCCTGCTTTAAATTTAAATCCAACCCAAAACAACATCACACCGCCGGCTTCCACCTCTATGCAAACTGACAGCTCACTGGGATTCAATTCCACACCTCAGATGAATCCAACTTCAGTTGGCGCACAACCAAATCCGACTACAAGTCAGACCGTGCCCGTAGCATCTATCCCTAGCGACAATTCTTTTGCTAGCACGCAAAATACAGTTTTTCAACGCCAACAAGATATATCCGCCACCTCAACATTTGAAGAGGTAGTGCCACCACCAACTCTAAATCTTAATCTCAACTCACCGCAAGCTAATGCCCAAAATGGATTAAACACAGCGCCCGTAGTAAACCCTGCACCCCAAGCTTCTGCTACAGTTGCATCTAATATCCCAAACACGGATGTAAATAATAATTTACTAAGAATGCAAAGCCCTGTTGGTGTTCAAACAATGCAGGGTCAACCAGCAATCGTACAGAATGTAAACCCTCCACAAGTTGTACAACCGGCACAAACTACAGGTAGTAATGACAATCCATTCGGTCTGCCACCTATCTAAATTTTACGGAGAGTATTTACATAGCTAGTTCAAAAAAACTTATTTTCTATAGGAAGTCTCTTTCCATAGGTATAAAATCATTTGTCTAAAAAGTTTTGTGTACAGATATTCACGAGAATAGATACACTCTAGATGTATTACCTACCTAATCGAAATCTGCGGAATAAAGAAAGTTCACAAACAGGTTTTATATTGAGTCAGCAGAAGTCGAATAGCAAATCTATCCCACCCAATGACATACAAAATTACACACACGTCGGTCGGTATTGAACAGGGTAGAAGAGGGGAGGCTCACAGGGGAGAAATATAGGTTTGCCTAAACATATACATCTCGTTGGAAAGAGGATACTTATACCAAACTCTTAAGGCCTGAAATTAATTCAGTAACCTTTTGACTTGTTCCGGGATCTACAAAGTATAGAATCTGATAACTCCCCACGTGTCCAATCCCAGCAATAAATTTGCCATCAATCGGATCACCAAATTCTCTGAATAATACCTCGCCGTTTTGAGTAGAGATGTTTCTTTCATTTATTAGTTTTGTCTTTTCATACACAAATTGCTTGGAATCATAACTCAAACCTCCCTCTACAAACTCGGCTACTAATAGACCATTTGCGTTGTAGACTCGAACTGATTCACAATTATCTTCGAATGCCGCGGTGATCGGAATTTGCAAAATATCATTTCCAATATTTTTATCACAGCTGATTTTATTCGTATTTACATTCCAGTCATAACTATATTCAAAGGCAATATTTCTATTATCGAATTGATATTTAATCTGACTGAGTGGCGTGGAAATTAAGCTTTCATTAAAAGAAACCGAGGCAACTATAGCCGCCACCTCTTGTATCGACGAATTATTTACCTCGTCCGGATCCACACTCCAGAAAATAGAATAAAACACTTTACCATTCTTGACCGAATTATTCGTAAAATAGGTGCCACCAGTGCTGGAACATACCTGTGTTTCAAATCTCGAATCCGATCCAGATGCTTGAGCGACAATGCTAAAACCATTCCCTTTATACAAAGTTTTACCCTGATTCTCACCACATATCAACCAATCATTTGAATACGGAAGTTGTGGTGAAGGGCTAATAAATAAGTATATACTGCCGGTACTATCAGAAGTCAGTCGTAACCTTGCAACAGTACCTTTTGTCTGATCGACATTTTCAACTGAAAAACCTCTTTGTTCTTGGGGATAATCAGCTCTACTAGCTACCACGCTCCAAGCCTTTGAATAATTTAATTTATACCCATACAATTTATTAATATAAACTTCAGACAAGCTAATCTGAGAAGTTGGAACTGGAGTAACTTGGTCTGCTGGATCTATAGATGGATCAGCCAGATTCACTAATTCATTGGGATTTTCCTTTATATCGATAGGCCGAGAATTATTAGAAGCTACTACCTGCGTATATTCTCCTATATCAAGAGAAGCTAGTACATCATCCATAGTAGCAAGTATTTGTGAATTCAAGACGTCTTCCAACTCGCCTTCAAGTCCTTTATATATAACTGAAAATGCTGGATGATTCTGGGTTCCCTCTATACTCATTCCGCCGAGTATAAACTTTCCATCTGTTGAGAATTGTAGTAATCGAATATCTTCTTCGCCCCCAATTTTTATATTACGCTTATAACTTACAATACTTGGGGACAAATCAGGAGCATAGCTTTCACTTGGATTAAAAATGAACTTTAAAATATTTGTAGCTTTTGAAAGAGACACCGTAAAATCTTTGCTAAGATTCGCCTGATCAAAACTCTCGGTTATACTCCATTCAGCAGGGTAATCAAATTTAAAATTAAAATCTTTATTCTCGTAAGAAAGCCAACCAGCGTGTGGATCTTCTGGAGGCAAAACCAGAGGAAGAGAGGCAAAAAATTCATTCTTCGCATTTTTTCCATCAGCTACCTGTATACTTTGTGAGAAAATTCCATAACCTTCTTTTTCTACTCTAATCGTATAATTTCCTTGCTCCAATTTTTTTGTCAATGGCGTTTTTCCAACCAGTGTACCATTGATATACACATCCGCTCCTTCTATGCTAGCAGTAACTTTGACATTATTACCAGCAGAGAAATAAGAAACAACACCTTCACGAATTCCACTTGGTACTCCAAGCAAACTAGCGGCAGCAGTGAAGGCTATCATAAAACCAAATATCATCCCCGCAAAATGAAAGGCTGGCTTCTGCCAGAATGAAGATAACCATTCCTTAAACAAAAGTATCAATTCTTTGAGATTAACTTCAGTTGGATTCTTCTGATTGTTATGAGAATATTCAAATTGATTTAGAAGACGAATACGCAAGTTTGCTTCGAACTCCTTCTCTTGAGGAGTAATCCGTACATGTTTAAATTTTTTTAAGTAGCTCTCAATCTCCATCATAATTTAGTTTGTTTTTTAATGCGCGCAATGCCCGTTTTGATAACGACTTAACTGAATCTATAGATTTGCCAGTAATTTGCATAGTTTCCTCTATAGTTAGCTCTTTTATATATCTAAAATAAATTATTTCCCTTTGTTCTGAAGAAAGATCCTCCATTGCATCCAGCAAATTTTTTGTTTCTATTTTCAATTCTGCGATTTCATCAGGTCCTAAGTCCTCAGATTGTATCGTAAGTTCATTACCATCGAGGGTCACAACATTTTCGTTTTGCCTTCGATATTCATCTATCACCAAATTATGTGCTATCTTATACAACCAACTCCCGAAACTATACCCCTTCCACTTGAAATCTTTTATCTTCACCAAGGCATTTTCAAAAGTCTGGGAGGTCAAGTCTTCAGCTAAATGTTTACCAACCTTGAAAGATAAATATGTATAAATCTCAGCAAAATAAATATCATAAAGTTTTCCAAATGCTTCTGCGCTTTTTCTAGCCTGTTTTACTAGTTTTTTTTCAATTTTTAACTCTTTATTAGACTTTGACAACTCTATTTACAATAATTTTAACGAAAAAGTAGGCCAAAAGTGGCGACGAACAGCAATAATCTTATTTTCCTGTAAATAAACTTAATGAGATTACTAATTTTACACTTTTCAACAAACGAAAGCTAAATAACCATCCATTAGCAAAGCAAGTAACTAGCCAAAGTCCCCTGCAGTAGTGCACATCCACCGATCTCCCCTAATACTTTTTGTTTTAACCACCTTTTCAAATTCATACTGTCTTAACAAGCTTAGTTTGATAAACATCAACCAAAAAAACAAACTGCGTTGTTTTTCAGAGATAAGGGTTTCATAAACTAAGATTTATCGCTAAAATGATACAAATACTTCAAAATATATTTTAATATGCCTGCCCGAATTCATAAAGCAAAGTTAGCTTTTCAGCAATTAACCCAGAATAATGAGCACATAGAGACAGCCATCGAAAATCTAAAATATTGGCTAATGCATCCTGCGTTTGAGGAATATGAACAACAAATTGAGGGTTTAATAGAACAAGAAAAATTTGAGGTATTATTTGATAGTTTTTACAAGACCATAGAATTTGGGACAGGTGGGAGGAGGGGTAGGGTAGGAATTGGTCCGAATAGAATAAACCACTGGACTATAGCAGCCGCGATCCAAGTTCATTGTCAGTATCTCATGCATGTGCACGGTCAGGAAATAAAACGTGGAGTGGTAATAGCCTATGATGTGCGCCAATATACCGATAGTTCTGTTTACTCAAATTCATTTTCAAATCCGGTTTGGGGAATCACCTCCAAAGATCTTGCCGAAACTTCCGCAACTGTCTATGTGAATAATGGTATCCCAGTTCATTTTTTCAACGAAATAGCTCCAACTCCGCTATTATCTTTTGCGATACGTGAGATAAAAGCAATTGCGGGTATAAATATTAGTGCAAGCCATAATCCACCAGACTACAACGGGGTAAAGATTTTTTGTGAAACCGGTGGACAGCTATTGCCACCCTTAGACCAGCGTCTTGCGGATGAGATTAACAACAAGGTGAATATTTACGAAGTCGACTGGGGCATTTTTTCTTCGAACATGCGCGATGGACAAATTAGTTATGTCTCTTCTGAAATTGATGAAAAATACTATCAAGCAGTTGCTAAGCTTATAGCTCAACCGAACACAAGCGCTCGCGCTCTATATTCCCCGCTTCATGGTACTGGTAAACGTACGATATACAAAGCTTTACGACGGCTCGAATTAGATATACATCTAGAGGGGTCTTCTTCAATTCCTAGTGGTGAATTTGAAACTGTCCCAAATAGAATAGCAAATCCTGAATTACCTGAAGTTTATGAACGTCTAGAACCTATGGCGGATGAGATGAAGGCTGATCTGATTATAACCAGCGATCCTGACGCGGACCGTGTTGGGATAAGCGTGAAAAGCACAAACCATAGTTGGGTCACCCTGAATGGGAACCAGATTTATGTTTTGCTACTTTACATCCTTTCCAAAATTGACGAGCCAAAAGATAAAATAGTACTAGCAACTAGACCTGTAACTTTGATCGCAGACAGAATAGCGGAAAAGAATAATGCGATTATGGAGCATCAGTATTTACCGGGCTTCAAATATCTTGCACACAGGATGGATGCCCTTGAGAAAACTGGCGAGATTGATCGTTTTTTGATGGCGGGAGAAGACGCGCACGGACACATCGTTGGTAATTATGCTCGGGATAAAGATGCTCTAATTGGCTCGCTTTTTCTAATTCATTATGCGGGTATTTTGAAAGAAGAAGGCAAAACTCTTCTGGATTTGCTTGACGAAATATATGCAAAATTTGGATATTTTGAGTCTTCGCAATTATTATATGAGTTTAAGTTTAGTTATATGCAAGAAAGTGCAGATGCTCTGATGGCAAAACTCAGAAAAGCTAAAGAAAAAGGACTTGGTGACATTCGAATTAGGGCTTTCGTGGATTATCTGACTGGGGATGCAATTATAAGTGAAACGGATAGAATGTCGAGAAATATGCTTGAGTATTTGATTTCTCCAGATTCTAATGATGTTGATTATGCAAGGATAATTATTCGCCCTTCCGGCACTGAACCGAAGATTAAAGTGTATATGGATATTGGAAAATATGATGCCTCAAATCTTTCTAGTGTAAAACTTTCGGTAAATGATTTTGCCCGGGCACTTAGAGAAAAGCTATCTCACGTGCTGGATTTTGATAAATTAAATGGTGTATGATCTGGCTATAATGTAAATCATGAATATATAATATGAAACAAAAAATTGTTACTCTCGGTGGCGGTAGCGGATCTTTGATGTTACTAACTGGTCTCAGAAAATTTAAGGATGTCCAGGTGGGTACTATTATGGCTATGGCTGACGATGGTGGTAGTACTGGTCGTATGAGAGACGAGTTTGATATGCCTGCCTTTGGTGGAGATTTTCGGGATGCTTTGGTTGGACTTGCGGAAAACGAAGAGCTTGCGAAAATTTTTATGTATAGATTTGAAAGGGGTAAAGAATTGAAAGGGCATAGTGTTGGGAACTTAATCTTACTTGGTTTATTTGAGTCGGCGAAGGGTGACATTGGAAAAGCTTTAGACATTGTTCACAATGTGCTTCGGGTTCGAGGCAAAGTTTACCCGTCTACCACTGAGAGTATTCAATTATGTTGTGAGTATGATGATGGAAGTGTATTGGTTGGGCAAGATAAGATTGACAATTCATACGAGAAGAATGGTCATCACATTGCCCGAGCCTATCTTACTCCACAGCCGGAGGCTTTTCCCGAGGCACTGAAGATTCTTCATAATGCGGATAAGATCGTGATGGGACCGGGTGATTTGTATGGGACTGTAATAGCTAATCTTTTGGTTGAAGGTATTGCGAAGGGTGCGTGTAAATCAAAGGGTAAAAAGATCTACATTGTGAACTTGATGACGAAAATTAACAATACCCATGGTTTCAAGGCATCTGATTTCGTTAACGAAATTAAAAAGTATCTTGGCTGCGAGCTTGATTATGTTGTGGTGAATAATTCTCCATTGCCACAAGAGATTAATGAGAAATACAAGCATGAGCAGTGGTATATGGTTGAGGATGACTTGCCTGATAGGGTAGGGAAGACGAAGGTAATTCACGACAAGGTCTGGCTGGAGGGGAAAGAGTTTAAGCGTGTTTCCTCAGATGTTATTCCTAGAAGTTTTATTCGTCACGATCCGGAGAAGTTAGCGGAGATTATTGTGAATCTGTAGTGTGCATAGACCATCCTATCCTTACCGTCATTCTGGCTTGCCTGTCTATCGACAGATAGATCCGGAATCTCATACCATCCCATCCTTACCGTCATTCTGGCTTGTCCAGAATCTGTCCTCCCCACTTTGCTTACCAGAAAGACGCCATATGCACTCCTGCCCCTCATTGTCATTCCTGCGCTTGTCCCGCCTCTGGTGAAAAAGCAGGAATCCACCCTCCTTCTTGTGTCACCCCTGCCTACGCAGGTAGGCAGGCGAAAGCAGGGGTCCAGTCTCTTACTTTACTAAAATTACATTTTCCAAGACAAAAAATTCGAGCAGTCGTAACACCCCTTCAATTCCCCTCATTGTCATTCCTGCCCACCTCTGTGTCATTCCTGCGAAAGCAGGAATCCACCGTTTTGTCTTCACCCTTCGACAAGCTCAGGGTGACACTGGAGCATCCCATCTCCCTGTGTCATGCCTAGCCCTCCACACAGGCGCAAGTAGAACCATAATTCATCTTTAAACTCTACTTCGAAAATCCCAATTATTCCTTAAAATTTGCTAGACTATATTAAGTCTGACAACAGATTTTTATTGCTATGCACAGAAACACTTAATACTATGACTGAACAGACAAACGGATGGGTCAACCAATATGCTGACATCGTCGAAGGCAAAGTCAAAGGGCTCGAAATGGCTGTTGCGGCAAAAACAAAAGCCATTTCAGAGGCAACAACAGAAGCAGGTAAGGTTGGGTCCGGAAGTAGTCTTCAAGACACCCTCGAAAACCTAGAAAGGCAAATGCGCACCATCGAGGCCGCCACCACTACCGGCGTGATCGAGGCAAAAGTCAAAGCTCTTCGTAAGAGAATTGATAAATTAGCAGAACGGATAGCAGAGTTGCAAAGAAAGATTGATGCGGCCACAGAGCAAGAAAAATCTGCACTCGAAACCGATAAAGGAAACGCTGAGACAGAAAAAACAAAATCAGAAGAAAAACTCAAAGCCCTCTATCTACGAGAACTCCACCGGCCATTACCGAAAAAAGTAGATGTGCCACAAACCCAAGAAAACGCCCTTTCTGAGCTAAAAACCGTTCAGGAAAGATTACTCAAGGATCGAAATAACCAAGATCAAAAACTAGAGAACTATTACAACAAGGCAATAGAACTTCGCAAAGCTGTAAGAGAAAATAAAACCTTTAACGGCACCCAAACGCCAGAAGCTATGAACAAACGGCTTAAAGAGGAAAAACGTCGCTACCGAAGACACGCGAGCCTAAAGGCTTTATCTGAGAAGCTCACAAAGCAAGACGCCGAGCCATTAAGTCCAAAAGCGCAAGAAAGATTCCTGCGCCTTTATATCAGCCATTTGGAGGATATAAAGACTTGCAAGGAAAAACCCCAAGATGATCGAAATGATTCCGAGCAAGCTATCGCAACCCTTGCACAAAATCTTGAACCTTCTGACATTGTTCAAAAAATACAAAGTGTAAATGATTTGTTAAATACACACCAGAGTGAACTTAATACTGCCCTAAGCGCCGTGACTGACATTCCGACACGTCAAAGTGCAATCAAAGAACACTCGGAAAAACTCAAAACCCTTGCAGGCGTATTGCTGGATCCAACCACACCGGTCACGGGGGAATATGCTAGCCAAGCTACCATATTCTCCGAATACAACAAATTCAACTATCAAGCACAGGTGCAAGAAAGAATTAAATCTCTGCGAGAAAAACAATCGACTGAATCTGACGATCCTTACATGGAAATCGTCCGTGGGTTTGAAGGCTTAAGCCAATCATTTTTGCGCGAATATGAATCCGAGCGGAGACTTGAGCGAGAAGGACCCCCCGAGCAACGTCTTGCAATGGCTGCGGAATATGCCAAAGTTCGATTGTTGGATGAGTTCGGAGACTTTGAAAGAGTACGAGAGGTATACGGCGAAGACACCGGACAAAAGTTTAGAACACCCACAAGTATCGAAGCCTTCAAGACAGAACTGACAGAAGAAGTTCAAGAAAGATTCAATTTGCTCGACATGGAAAAAAATGATCAGAACGCACCAAACAATTATGAAGAGAGGTTAACTCAAATCAAACAAAGAATCGAGTCTGCCTGTCAAACTGAGATGACAGCCACCGAAGCCCTTAGAAAAACAGAAACTGATCAATCTAACAAACAGAATCTTGTACAAGCCATGAAGATTGACATCGCCATAGCTAGATTGAAACAGCAACTGGGTGAAAACAATACTGATTTGCGAAGCATTATCACAAATCTAAGTGACTCAAATGCAGACCTCAATCTAATATGGACGAAAATTACACAATTGAAAAATGTCCCTCAAAACCTCAACAACGAAATCTCGACTGCCCTTAATGGTGCGAAATTTATTCAAACACCCAATGGTATTGCCATAGTCACACCCGATGCGAATAGATTGAAAACAGCGCTTATGGGAACAGACACGAATTCGGTTGAATCTCTTGCTGTAGCTTTGAAATCAAATCTCGCCACAAAAGGTGTTATTGAAAAATTAGCGAATGAACAAAATCTAAATACTACCCCTAATTTCGAAAACGGTCGATTAATACTCGTTTCATCCGAAGGAGACGTTGATCAGCTGATGCACGAGGTGGAGCACGCCGTTTCATCCGCTATAGATGCTGAGAATGCAGATAAACCGATCGAACGCCAAGCCCTCGACGAACTCACCAGTCGTCTAAGCAGTGGAGAAATCTCGCGCCTCATGCTAGAACCTGATTCAAATAACCCAGACCGACTAAGCCTCAGCGCCTTAACCTATCTCACACCGGATAGAATTGGCGTTGAAAAAGGGAAAATGTCAAAAGACGACGCGGAAAAAATTTATCGAATCGCCGAGCTTTCGAAAAAAATCGTAGAAGCATCAGTACAACAGCACTTCACAAATGGTCAAACCGGCGAACATGCCGATGTCTGGCCCTACTACTACGACACAATAAGCCAAACCATCGCCCAGACTATCGGCTCAGGGCTGTACACAGCTAATGGCACTATTGATTTCGACAAGATTATTAACGAACTACAAAACGGTTATTCTGACTTGCTTGGAAAGAACAATCAAGTTACTATTCCTGACGATTTCAATAGTGCAGCAACAACAAGCGTATGGGGCAGCCAAAGTTTGCAAACCCAATTAGCGCAATTTTTCAACCATCCCGGATGGGACGCACGAGCCATAATGCCATCAAACCCAGTTATGGCCGATGACTACTCCAGCGCACATTCAGAAATGTTCAAAAGATTGTCAGAGCGTCATAAAACTCCTTACGAAAAAGAAGTTGGAATTTTTCCCCTTGTCGCTGCTGAAGTACCGGTTGTTGGAGGAGTACTCGAAGGAATAGCTAAAAAAATTACTGGACAGGGAGGTAGACCTTGGGAATATGAAGGTAAGGGGACAAACTATAATTACTTACGTGGGTGGGGAGGTGTACGGAGAAGATTTGGTTTAGGATCAGAACAATCGACAAAATTTGGATCCAGCGGTCACATGTTTTGGTGGGTTCCATTTTTTGGGAAAAGCATGAAATTCTTTCTTGAAGATATAAAAATTAAAGGCGTAAGCATAGATAAAAGAATCAAACAAGCCTTTCCCGGTCGTGAGGATTCGATATTCGCGGAACGTGGATTCAATCCTCAGAAAAGATGGGAGTTTCAAATGCAAAATGCTTTCCAGACACTTGTTAGTATGGGTTATGACCAAGAACGCGCGGTCAGAATGATGGATATGGCAGGTGCTGGAGTAAAATTTGAAAATGGAAGATTTGATGCTAAGTTTAGTCTATTGGACTTTTATGAAGAAGAGTTAAAACCCGATGGGACCGTAGGACCGAAGGGTGCAATCGACCGAGAGACAGCGGATGCAATAATTACTGGCAAATTTAGCCATCCCAGAAAGCCGGAAAGTAAAGAAAAATATAACGAACGAATGGCTGACCTGACAGAAGCCATGATGAGTGAAGAAAATATGAATATTGGAGAAGTCATAAAGAGAGCGGAAAAAATATTTAGAACTGGTATAGATCCAGAGATAGGGAAAATTTTGAGAGAGCCAGATTATTATAAGGATGATCAAGACCATTTCGAACGCAGAGGAGATTTAATGGTAGGAACACATGTCTGGTACAACATCAGAAAAACTAACGAAAGAGGGATAGTTGTAAATGGCGAAATGTTCACAATCGCTGAAGCCGATGAATTAGTAGAAAGGTATATTGCACATAATATTGACAAGAACTTCACAAAAGGTATTCCCGAATTAGATTTAGTAGACTTACAACGAGAGCATGAAATCGATACAGACCCAGCGAAAGCTAAAGCAATTGTATTTGACCCAACCCAACCAAATGCTACTACCAATAATGTCGTTTTTCAAAATAACAGGTATGTTTCGCTAGATGAAGAGTATTATGCGGACCCAAAAGATGGAATGTTACATCCATATAAACTTCTCCACGGCGAACGTATACGAAATGAATTTTTCACTCCTATGGGTTATGCTAGGCCTATCAAAGGTCTTGAAGGTGATCCAAACGGAACCAATTCAAAGCAATTCTTCAGGCTATTCAATGCCACTTACAAAGACGTCCGTGATGATTTCGCGCCTATGGCAAACAAAAACTACGAAGAGTATATGCATAGATTAACAGTAGCGAGAAGAGCTGAGCGTAGTTCCTACAAACTCAAGACATTCTTTGAAAGTTTTAGCTTCTGGACACAGAGGGTAGGGAAATTGCTAATCTTAGGAGGAATTATAGGAGCGGCACTCACCGGAGCACCATTCTATGCTGGTCTAATTGCCTCGACTCTTCTCGTTGGTCTTCCATCCGATGCCTTATTCTCCTATAGAGCAAAGCTCCATGGAGGAAGAAGAATTGAAGCGTTAAAAGTAATTGATCAACTCACCGGACAAGGGGAACTGTGGACAAGTTTCGTATTAGACCCAACGAAACTAAACTGGCCTACGATATTGAGACTAGAAGCTATGAAATCGACCAACGAAGCTATGATCGAAGACTTAATGAATACAAAAATCCCGCCTGGTTCCGCACCGAATAGCCTTATGACAAAACTTTTTGGCTCTGTATTTGGACAAAAAGGACTCATAGCTGGTGCTTTAGCCACTTAAATATATTAACACTTAGAAAATGTATTTTGACCGGGAAATGTTAAAACTGATCTTAAAAAATTTGAAATATAATTCGATCGAAATAGATGAATTTATTCAAAATCATGTTGAAAATCTCTGGGATATCACCACAATGCGCATTTTTGAGGATTATGAAAAAACACATACTGACGCAGAGATGGACGCTTTAAATGACCTAATGAAAAGAATCGTTGATTTAGGCAAACTCGAAGACCAACAGAAACTCATCGATCTCATGCGGGATCAGCTGATTTCAAGTCCCGAACTAGCAGACGCAATACTAGCAACACAAGACGAGCTCCACGCAGGCATGGTTATGGATTTCCTTGAGAAAGCTAACGACGAAGGAAAGATGGAACTAATGACATATTTCCTCAAAAAAGCCAAAACTCTGAAAAAAGAGTCGGACGCTATCAAAATAGCCGAGAAAAAAATTAAACAACAAAAGAAAGAATCAGAGTTACTCAAAAAGATCGAAGATGAAAAACCGAAAAAAGATTGATGAAGATCTGTGCAAGCTTTATACTATACTTAATCAATTTGCCCATTAGTATGCCCAGACAAGTAGAGTTTCTAAAAAAGAATATCTTATTAGCTTCACTGCTACTTTTTCCTTTATTCTTTCTCCTCACGATCCAAAATCCGCAAGCCGATTTCGTAGGTACACTCGAAGGAAATGAGGTAGTACCAGAAACTTCGGCAGGAGAATTTATCAGCTCTACAAATGAGTGCATCAAATTAAAAATAATGCCCGATGGGAGTACAAGATCTGTGACAGGTACCTGCCCAGGAGGAATTATGACCGAAATGATTCAGGCTATGACCGAAACATTTATTGGCAAAACTCAAATCACCTCATCTCAAGGCAGTATAAACCAGATACACTTTATCCCAGGCATTACCCAATCTGTAGTGGCATATTCTGGTCGTATGCTTTTGTCAGATCCAACCGAGCCTTTTACTGTGCAGGCACAAAATACTTTCAAAGACATTAGTAATAAACTTAATCCTGTAAACAGTGTATACGCGCAACAAGAAAATAAATCGACATCATATTTCCCAGGACTTGGATATAATCTCTTAGCGCCGATCCGCTCTATTTACAATATGAGTCGCAACATCGCCTATGGATTATTAATCATAGTAGTAATGGTAAATGCCTTACTTATCTTGCTTCGCAGAAAACTTGGACAAGAAGAGATCACCATAGCGAACTCTATACCCAGCATTATTCTCTCGTTAATATTAATTTCAAGCGCTTACGCGATTGCCGGACTTTTCGTGGATTTCATTAGCATCGGTACAAATTTTGCACAATATGTTTTAGTCGCAGCACCCGGAGCACCCGGACATGAAACTGTCTGGAACGGCACCAGGTATATCACTTACAATTCCAAACTCCCGGAATTACTCATTAATACCTCAACAGTAGCCACGGGTGAAATAAATAAAATATGTCGAAACGGTACGTTTGATTGCGACCAAGAAGACAGGGTCGCAAAAAACATGGACGGCAAACTTGGTATACAACCTGACGATCCATTGATGAGTGTTTGGTTAGTTTTTGGAGCTGCTGATATCAAACTTGACGCCGCGGATTTAGCAGGATTACAAATAGTGCCGCAGTATGACGTTATAAATCGGGTACCGCTTATAGGTGGTCTTATATCCTCTCTCGGAAAAGGACTAGAAGGGACTCTCGATAATGGCGTGGGAGGGGGCGCTGCGAGTGGAATTATCAATCTCGTGTTTGCGATTTCACTTTTTATGGCTTCAATCAAGATATTCCTCAAATTAATGACAGCCTATATCACAATGCTAATTCTGCCGGGAGTAGCGCCACTTATGTTCCTTATTGCTGCGCTTCCAAGTATGACTAGCAAAATGATAAGCGCTTTTGTGAACCCGATGCTTGGCTCAGCGTTAAAGTTCATACTCGTCTATACATTGTTCCTCGTCATTATTGTGATTACATACGAGCCACTTCTCGAGGGATTCCAATTCACCCCACCATTACTAGGCTACGGGGATGGATCATCAGTTGGTGCAACTGCTAATAGCTTGAAGGTACTTATTGCCTATGGTCTTTACCTTTCAATACCAGTGATCGTTGACGGACTCGACAAACAAATAGGCGCGATGGGCGGCGGCGAATACTTTGGCAATATTGCGAAAGAGACTAAATCTAGCGCTGGGAGATTATTCGGAGTTGGACAAGGATTGTTCCAATCCCAAAAGAATAAATACTTCCCAGAAGGTCATTAATCTTTATGAGCTTTCGCCTTCGCTTCCTTAAAGATAGACTATGAATATTACTCAGCTTAAACAACTTGAAACTTCACTCGAGCCTATAAATAAACTCGAAGATGAAATTTTCAAAATAATTCCCCAAATATTTCTAAATTTTCTTGGACTAAACCCAAATCAAATTACTAAGGCAATAAAGACCCAATCTGATTTATTTTCAAATCAGATGAATGTCGAACGTGCGCAAAATCTTAGTATAATGACCAGATATGTTGAGATGACATCTTCGCTAATCAGCGAAATAGATTTTCAAGTACCTGGAGCTAATTCGGTCTCTCCATCTTTCTTTTCACAATTTCTAAATTCATTGAATATTGTTCAACATGCCCGAGCTAGAGTTGAGGCACGACAACTAGCAATATTCATTTTTGAGAAAGTCTTTTCGAAATTTGAAAGATCTTTCTTTGGATTGGAAAATTTAAAGCTTTCCAAAGGTTCTATGCCTAGATTTGAACTCTCAGAAAATCTGCTCGTCGGGGAGACTGGCGAATTTGATATGGAATCAACTCGAAAAAACGAATTAACCAACCACTCTATCAAAACAGCCCTAACTTCAATCGCCATCGCGATCTCATATAGTGATAACCTATTCAACCAATTGCGAGAACACTCAAAATATATACCTTTTGCTTTATTAAATCCTACTCTTGCGTTAGAACTATGCGCCAATGCTACCAGGGTAGCTCTTTTCGCAAGTGTCAAATATGTTTTTGATCTGCTGGCGCAACAAATTGAACTAAAAAACGCAGTGGTTGAAGCCGAGAAAACCATTACCCGTATAGCTATAACATATCTTCATACCGGTGATAATCCGAATGACACTTTGAAGCTTGGGGAAAGTATATACAATAGCGCCATGGATACTTTTCCAGTGGATACAGAATTTGAAGAGTCTCTGATGGAGTCAATTAGCCTAGAAATACTGAGGCTTACTTTCGAATCGATTCGTACCGGATCCCTTGCTTTGCCTCAAAAATATTTTGTGCCAAGATTCCGTGAAGCTGACATCCTCGAAAAAGAATTAAGTCCAGAGATTACTCACTCAGCTGATGTTTTTATGCTGGATTCTCAAGGTAAAATATTAGAAAATATCTTTGAGACTTATACATTGATATATTCCGATGCCTCGCGAGAAGCTATTTATCTTTTAGCAAATCAGGGAGTTGAGAATCCAGAATATATCAAAAAACTAATAAAAAAATAACTTTGAATAATATTTTGTGCGAAACCTAGCGAAAGCCTACATTTCTAATAGAATAGTCCTAATCCTTTTATCTGAAAAAATATGACCGTTCCGGATCCGCAAAATCAAAGACCCACATACTCCCGTACAAACAATCAACTGCCTGATTTTAACTATTTTCTGACTTTAGAAACAAAACTGAAAGGACTCTACCGTTCTAATAATGATATTGATAAAGTCGCCGCGGATTTTATCTCCAAAGAAACCATAGCAAATCTGAAAGCTTTCAAAGGTCGAGACTTTGCCCAACAATCTCGTCCATTTGAACAACTATACGCACAATATTCCGATGAAGTTAGAGTGATACTTTCCGATGTCACCATGCGAGTAGCGGTTGAAGTACACTTGCTGCGGCCCCTGTATTTGATTCTGGAAGAAAGTAAATTCCCTAACGTACTAACTCTAACCTCCATCGTTGAGGATGCAAAGTCTTCTATCGAAGCAGAAACGGAACAAGAGTCTGGACAAATCACACAGGAGCCAAAACAAAAAACTCAAACTGAAGATGAAAGTTCTCAACGAACGGAAAGAAAAGCTCAAGCGGCAGTGTCTGAAGCCAGACGAGATGGTAGAAAATGGAAAAAAAAGAAAGGCCTCAGCGATAGAGATAAGGCAATTCTAGAAACAGTTGAAAAGCTTAAGGAAGCTCGAGATGCCAAAATACATAGAGGTGGTTTGCAAGATGCTTTATTGGAAACAGAAAGTACGAAAGAATTATCGTATAGACGCACCAGAAAAGAATTTTCAGGTCCTCTTGACCCTAGAGCAATTCTGCATCTCTATGACGCACAACTTCCGCAAAGCTATATCAAGAAACTATCTTCCACACAAAGAAAAGTTTTGGCTGAGCTGACGAAAACTTATGGTCCACCACGTTCCGCGACATATAGATACCTCAAACACAAACTTATCGAAAGGCATATTTCAAGCGGATTAGATCACTTAGAAAATAAATTTAAAGAGGGTTCGATAAAGCACACTTTCATACAAAAGTTGAAAGAAAAACGTAGGAAAAAACGGCTGTTCTCAGCCGCGGCAGATGCAGTAAAAGATATGGTAGGTGGAAGAATCACAAGAGCCTTTTCGGACGCAAAGACTTATCTCAAATCGGTGCGGGTCATAGGTGGAGGCATACGAGCTGCCGAGACAGCAAATAGCAAACTAAGCGCCATCAAAACTGGCATTTCGGGCAAATGGAATACCTTTACCGAAAGCGGTCCAATTAGAGGATTACTTGAAGGAAAAAGCTTAATCCAAAATGCATTTTGGGGGATTGCAAAAACCGGTATTCCATCTTCATTGTCAATTGCTTTAGCAGTTGCAATCAGTCCTGAAATCCTTCCGTCTCTTTCAGTTGTTACTGCTTTGAAAGGGGGTTTATTATTAGGTTCCGCAGTCGGAACAACAACGGAATATATGAAGAGGGCAACTTCAATATCCCTGTCCACCGCCAAACAATTCAGCCAATTTAATTGGCTAAACAAACTCAATGTACGTCTCTCGTTGCACAATATCGAAAACATGGCTGAACTGAGAAACGGGTTGGGAGAACTTTCGTGGATCAAAAATCCCGCGAATCGAGAGATTGTGAAAGCTCTGATAGAGGAGAAGGGTATCGATAATTTGATCAATTCAAAGGCCCTAAGGAGATGGCACAATGCTTTTAAAAGCTTTGGCGTCGGAGCCGTATCCTTCGGAATTGGTGCTGCGGTTGCAAGCCGTTTTGGAATAGGCAGTCCCTTATGGCTTGGCATAGGAGCATCTGTTGCCGCCACGACAACGAAAATGGTATACCACGAAATTGCTGATCGGATGGCGATTAAAATAGCAACGACAGGGGGAGAGGGATTATTGTCAAGATTGCATCTTCTACAGAAGTTTCCCGCCTTCGCTATGGTAGATGTAGTCACAGGCGCTAGTACTATCGAAAATATTCTATACGATCAAAATAATCAGTTTAAAGGGTGGGGGAATATCTGGAAAGAACAAGCCGGCTCGACATTATTCGGGCTTCAAGGTACCCGAGGGCTTTTGAATCTTTTGGGTGTCTCAGGCTATCTCACTGGTACCGTTAGTCTCGGAGGTTTCCTGTCCAAATTCATACTAGCAGCAAAATTCCTACCGCTTCATATCAAACTAGCGCCGCTAATTACTGTTGGAACTTATGTAGCCTTTAGCTTACTCACCGGTACGGCAATCACCGCAGGTGGTCTTATCGCCGCCGCTGGCCTAGGTGTGGCAATCACTGGCGTATCGTTATTAGTTGGTTTCCTTACCGGTACAGGCCCAGTCGGATTTCTTGCTACCCATGGATTGTTAAGCGGATTAGTTTCAGTAGGTGGTGACAAATCCATTACAATGCGGTTAGGCAGCCTCATAGACAAATCCTTTGATAAAGTCGAAAATTCTCTACTTGGAATCGAAAATATAGTAAACATGTACCAGTTGTACAAAGTGCTTAAATCTCTTCTAGATTTTCTCACCCAGCCTCTCACTGACATATCTGGCTACCTAGTGGCAGTAATGATAGCAATCTCTTTTGCGACTATCATACCCACTCTTGCGCAAATAATCCAAATATCCGCTGAGACAACTCCAACTATTCAACCCGATACCGAATCCGACAAGGAAGGAATATATTTTCCCAAAACTTCGACTGATACAACAGCACAAGCATATATGATACCTACATTATCGCTTGATTGTTCTTTACTAAATCAGAATAATCTAAACACACTTCCTCCCTCACTTACTATCACAGATATGCTGGTATTGGAGAATCAAAACACTTCGGGTTCGTCGACCGCAATTAAGCTAAGCGGATACGGTCAGACTCTAGCACTCAAAGGATTAAAAAACTTTAATGGAAAGCTTTCAGAGACTCTAACTCCAGCTGAACTTTTAAGATTCTGCGATACAAGCTCCTGAAGAAATCTAAACCTATCCACCTATCCGTTCTTATTATCTTGCTGGGAATTAGTCAGATCAAACGCATCATGTACTTGACTCATTTTTTCGTTTTCCTCCGATGGAATCGCTTGTTGAGGGAGCGGATTATTCTGATTCACAACGCCATTCATCACAGGCATAGCAGCCTTTTCCGGAGTACCATTTTGAAGCCAGTTCGGTAGTTTATCTGGTCCTGTTGTTTCTTGGTCATTCACATCATATTCTCCCACAGAAAAATCGAATGGCTGGTCGGATTCAATGCTACCCGAATCACTAGATTGTGCCATTGGTTGGTTTGCGTAATTATTCACCCCACCATAATCACCGGAACTACTGCTTCCTGCATTATCCTGCGCATAGCTTAATTTTTGGTTTCTTTTTCGAAGAGCACTCACGAACCATAGCACTCCGGCAATAAGCAACAGCCCTCCACAAATGGTTAGAACACTTGATAACTTAATTTCTCCCGTAAACTTCTTGAAAAAACCCACAATTGGATTCTCTCCGGACGGAGGCTCTTCTATTTCAGAGTTTGAAGTTTCAATACTAAAAGTCCAAGTTTGAACTAGTTGTTGGTCATTAGTATCACTTAATTCAACCTTCACAGTATGTTCGCCAGTACTCAAATCAGAATCACGGTCACATCTAAATTCACTCAAACTTACCGAGCATTCGTCTGTTATCTGTTTCCCGTCTAAGGAAATTTTGATTTTATCTGCGATAATCTCTGCCCCATCGCTTGGGGCGTATTTCGCAGATATCGTAGGTTTTGTGTCCTCTATTACGGTTCGATTTTCAGGAGTGAGTGAAAATATGGTAAGAATGGCCCCAACATCCTCTCTGTTTGCTATCACAAAAATATCTGATACTTTTACCATCAACGCTTTATTATCCAAACCAACGTAAGATATTCTGATCACATATTCACCATTATTAATCTCAGCTACATCCCATGAATATTCTGTGGCTTGCCCTGTTTTGTATTCCGAGATTGTTTTAAATTCTTTTTCACCTGCAGCTGCGTATTCCAATACAATTTTATTTACCTTAGTAAGATCAATCCCGCTAGATTTCCATTTTACTGCATTTTCTCTACCCGCGAAGGCTGATGAGGCATTTGGTAATAATATTTCAATCGCTGGAGAGCCGGGTTTTGGCGTCACCTTTGGGGTCACACCACCAGTCACTGTTGCCACAGGAGTGGGCGAAGGCATTATATTGAGTGTGAAGGATTGTGTAGCAGCCTCTCCAAATGAATCTATTACTGTGAAAACAATGTCATATCTCCCAACTCGCATTAAGTTACCTATTGTCATAAACCCATCCTGATTAATGTATATAAAATCAGGAGCGTTAAGGATTTGATATACAATATAATCACCATCAGGGTCATAAGCACTAGCTCGATATTCAAAACGTTCATTCGTGTAATAATCTACTTTAGAGGGCTTACTTGTAATAATTGGAGCATGATTCGAATGATTTGAAATCTGAAAGGCTCTATTCACACACTCATTTAAGTTCTGTGTATTTTGAATACATAGTTGTAAGCAGTATCCTCCGTCAGTCAAATTCCCCGTATTCCAATAAAACTCGTATTGACCATTCCTAACAACTGAAACAAATCCTTCTCCAGACAAAGCAATCCCAGCATCGGCACATTGCGCGTTCTTCACTCTAATTTCGTATGGGACTGTTGCTGTGCCGGTGTTGAAAACAGACCACTGTATCTTATACAAACCCTTAACTCTTTCATTATCTATCGGTCGCATTATATGCAAATCAGCAGCCACCACACTTCGGACGGGAAAAAAAGTATAAGCTATTATAACAATCGCCAAGCATAGCATAATTCTAATTCCTGTCCTCATCATATTGAAATCTGTCTGAAACTCTTTTTGAAGCATTATTGTATAAACTATAACGATTTATTTTCTCTCATGTCAGAAATGGTTGCAAGTAATTCCTCAGGATTTGTTTCACCTTTTAAAATATTTTCATATTGAACTTTTACTTTTGAACCATTTGGATGACGCCACGAGACAACGCTCGCGATCGAATCGATATATGGATCTAATAATAAGTTTCCTCCTTTTGTAGGTAGTAAGTCCTTGCGCGGAGAAAGCATAACAAATTTCCGCCCATTTGATATTTGCGATGTGGCATAACTTTCCTGAGTACTTTTTTCAGTCAAATATTTCAAAAATTTCCATGACTCATTTGAGTTATTACTATCAGACGACACCATATAACCCCAATAAGTAGCCAGGGTTCGTTGATTATCTGGAGTGGTATTTAACTGTGGGACTTTTGCAGTTCCTAGATCTAATCCCAGATTCCAAGTGCTATTGAAGACTTCTATATCATGGAGTCTCCATGTAGGTACAATTACTGAAGCTAAGTTCCCTTCAACAAACAGAGCGGTGTCCAATTTGCTGGATGAATTCCAGGTACTAGGTTCACTTAGAAATGATTTGTAAAAGGTAATCGCATCCTGCGCCTTTGTTGCTTCACCTGGAACAAATGGGAGCAGCTTACTTTCCTCACTTAACGGAAAACTTCTGGCTTGCAAAAAAAGTAAATCCAATACTTCAGTTGCAAATTCTGTATTCGTAAGACTGCCAGCAGAGAAACCAGCTACCACAACCTGTTGTGAATCACGCGTAGTCATATTGCTGGCTTGAGTCTGAAAATTGTTCCATTGGTTTGCGATTACAGTATCTCCAGTTGCGGTCAAATAAGATTTATTGTAAACCAGTCCAAGCAAATCTACCCACAGCGGAACTGCGTAAACTTTCCCATTGATCAGAAAATCGTCAGATACAAATTTATGCATCCTATCTTCAAATTCCTGAGCTGAGAAAATCGAATCTGGAGCGCTAAGAGCTAAATCGGAATAAGCCTCGACCCAGGTATTATGGACCATGAATATGTCGGGTGTATTATTCGGATTTCCATCTTGTAGATTTGTTTTTAATTCGTCTTCGTATGTTTCCTTAGATTTTTGAGTATAAACAACATCGATACTAGGATTATTTATTTTAAATTCACTAATCAATCCATCAATATTGTTTGAATCTTCAAATAAACCCCACCAAATAATTTGGTTGATTTGTTCACCATATATTTCACCACTAACTGGGGGATTATCTATAGCAATATTATACTTTTCGTAAAAGTATATTCCGCCGCCCCCAATCAAAGATGTTATTATTAGTAAAGCAAAAAATCTTTTCATAAAACAATTTTAACAAGAACCTGGCAGGATTACATCCAAACAACTTGAGATTACTAAAATCATTAAATACCTAAGTGGTTTCTGAATCAAGATTAATCACAACAAAAAGATATATCTTTAAAATGTTATGGCTTGTATTGGCTATTGTCATAGCGAATCTTTTGTTTTCGTATATTTCAAAGTTAATACGAAAATTTAGGAATCCTATATTTGTTACTCCCGAAACTGTCTTCTTACCCGAAGAAAAAAACTTTGGCGATATCGAATTCCCGGATATATCCCCTGGTTCATATTTCATAAATGAAGGCGATGTTGCTTTCACACTTGATAACGAATTTCCAGTATTTCCTGCTTACATATATGTCTACGAAATCATTCCACCCGAGAAGACCTTTCTTACACGGGAAGAGGCAGCCAACATGGCTTCCGAATATAATTTGAAAATTCAAATTCCACCTACTTCGAACACATTGACTGTGTGGACCAATGTCGATCAATCTAAAAGGTTTGAATTTAATGAAACCTCTTTTACTTATAAGATCACCAGTGACTTTATTTCCCAATATGATTCGCTACCTGGGCAGAAATTTAGCATTGAGGAAGAAAATATAAAAAATAAAATTATTTCGGGAATTTATGACACACTACCTCGCAATAACGCTAAGTTTGATAGCCAAGACGCAACTATGTACCCAATCTTGTATTCATCTACAACACCCGGACCATATCCATTTGCATATGAAAAACAAAGATCGGAAGTAAATGGAGAGTTGGTTATCTTACATCAAAACCTAGACTCTCTTCCAATCTCAACCGAAAACAGAAGCTCCAAAGATGATTTGGTAGAGCTATACCTTCCGAATTCAAAATTATATTTTCCAGAACCAATACTATCGAATCTTTTCTTCGTAGTTTCTCCATCAACAAACTCTGCAAAAGATGTGGCTTTCTTATACTACAAACCGATAAATATTAATGAAAAAGAAAATGTAGGAATTTACAAGATCATTACACCGTATGAAGCCCTAGAAAATGTAAAAAGGGGTGCCGCGAATCTTCGGCTTGTTTACAAAGACGATCCCTTTGCTAATCTAGCAAATCTTTCCCCATCTGAAATAACGATAGAAGCCAAACAAACCGAGCTTGCGTACTTGGTGGTGGATGGTGGACCTTTAACGTATCCTATCTTCATATTTCGCGGAACATTCGAGGATACGAAAGGAGGCGGAAAGTACTCTGCTATATTCTATGTAAATGCTCTGGAGTAAATGCATTGTTATCCGTTTAGAATTTTGATTTTATTTCATTAACATAGTTAACGGGATTATTTCTGTATAGCACTGCACAAAGTTTGTTAGAATAAGAATATTGAATTTTCTTTGAAGCTTGCCTAAACCCCGGTGCTGGGGGTTTATAGTTTATTTTTAATCATCTCAAATTCTATGGCGAAAAAACGAACTACCGAGAAGACAAGATATATTTTCGTTACTGGAGGAGTGATGTCTAGCGTCGGGAAAGGAATCGCGGCTGCTTCGATCTCGTATTTATTGAAAAAACACGGATATACCGTTTGTCCGATTAAGTGCGAGAACAATCTGAACGTAGACTTCGGAACTATTAATCCAATTGAACATGGAGATCCTTTTTTGTGTTTCGATGGATTGGAAGGTGATATTGACTTGGGTAATTATGAACGATTTCTTCAACAAGAGGTAGGGAGGGATAATTTCATGACCATGGGTCAATTATATTCGCAAGTAATCCAAAACGAACGCTCGATGAAATATGAGGGCGAAGATGTGGAACCGATTCCACATGTTGTAGATGAAATTATCCGTCGAATTAAAAATGCGGCCGAGAAATCAGCCGCTGATTTTTTAGTTATTGAGCTTGGGGGTACTGTTGGAGAGTATGAAAATAATAATGGACTATACTACGAAGCAGCGAGGATATTGGCTTTCGAAAACAAAGTGGCAAATATTCACGTAACATATGTGCCCGTTCCACCACATATTGACGAACCTAAGACCAAACCAGCCCAATTTGGTATTAAAGCGTTAATGTCTATGGGTATTCTCGCTAATTTTATTATTCTGCGAAGTGAGAAGCCGATCGATGAGAGAAGAAAATACAAGTTTGCCTTCAAATTTCACATACCTCAAGAACATATTATATCTAGTGAAAATTTATCTTCTGTATATAATGTCCCCTCGCACCTGCACTATCAGTCTTTAGATAAGAATCTTTTGAATTTTTTCAAGTGTAAATACAAGAAAAAAATTGACATCTCTGAGATGAAAGAATATTCGGCGAAAATTGTCACACCGCGAAAAGATAAAGTTGAAATTGCGATTGTGGGGAAATATTTTGGTACTGGGGATTCTTCAATGGTAGATTCCTATTACGCTCTTATCGAGGCGGTCAAACATGCTGGCGCTTACTTGAATGTAACACCTGTTTTCAAATTTATAAATTCTGATAAACAAGAAAAACATGTAAGCTTACTACTATCAAATTCTAAGGGCATAATAGTACCAATAGGGTGGGGCGCTAGAGGGGTCAAAGGTAAAATTTCGGCTATCCAATATGCTAGAACCCATAAGGTACCCTATCTGGGTTTATGTTATGGTATGCAACTTGCTGCGATAGAGTTTGCGCGAAATGTTGTAGGTCTGAAAGGAGCGGACACAGAAGAAGTTAATCCTCAGGCGAAAGAAAAAATAATCCACTCGATTCCCTTCAATTCAAAATATCAAACTATCAAAGGTGATGGCACGAGTATGAGGTTGGGGTCCTTTGATTGCGTAATTAAGAAAGGTACGCTGGCGTGGGACATTTACTCAAAGCATGATGCGTGGAAAGGCAAACCCGGTATAGTAAGTGAGCGTCATCGACACAGGTTTGAATTTAATAATGCTTTTCGCAAACCATTACTGTCGAAAGGATTAGTAATAAGTGGGGTATCTCCCGATGACTTCTTTGTTGAAAATATTGAACTTCCAAGGTCGGTTCATCCTTTTTTCTTTGCGACTCAAGCTCATCCGGAATACAAATCCACACCTTGGAAACCGCATCCGGTTTTTATTGAATTTATTAAGGCTGCGGTTAAACTTAAATAGACTTTATTTTTTGACCCTTTGGAATATTGATAGCTTTATTAGTTGTTTAAAAATTGAAAATTCTTAGTTATTCTGTATTAAAATATTTTGCTTATTTGCTTTGTCCGTGAAAATATGTATTATATTGTAGTGGTAAATTACATATTTTTTTGTGAAAGTTTTTTATGTCATTGAATCAATATCTTTTTTTTAATCCAAAATATTCGCCTTTACTGAGGCTCGGGGGAGTTTGTCTTAGCCTTTTATCTTTTGTATTTCTTGTCGGGCTAAAAACAAATGCTCAGGGTCAAACTGGTACTTTAAGCTTCAATCCTACATCATTTACTGCATCGAATTCTAGTGAAGTTTCCGTAAGCGTTGTATACACGGGTTCTGATATTACGGCTGGCGAGATTCATATCAATGTTCCGACCGATTTGACGTTTACGGATTTTGATGAAGCTAGTGGCATTACTTCGATTATAAATGACCCAGCAAACGGCAGGATTGACTGGGGCAAATTGGATGGAGGACCTGTGGTATCTGGTACTACATTATTTACGATTAAGATTCGAGCTAAAAACTGTGATAAATCCGGTACTTTAAGTTTCAGTAGTGAATCAAGGGTTGATACAGGAGCAACATTAACTTTTAATACTGCTTCCTTCAACACTACATGTAGCGGAGGAGGAAATGTGACCACGACTCTTACAACCCTTCCTAAAACTGATATAAATACTTCGCAAATTCTAGTGCTTATCGTCCCTGTACTTATGGTTTTATCCGGGATTGTCTTGGTAGGAATCTTGAAAAAAAATAAACATAATGAAATCGAGGTAATCAACCTCGACTAAATAATATTTTATTTTTATATTTTATTTGTTTCACTTTCAATGAATAAACCAAAAAAAGCTTTCACGATGATCGAACTTCTAGTGGCAATGGCCATCATGGCAGTATTAATAGGTCTCGCAACCTTTGGCGTGGGGATCATGCAAAGAAATAGTCGCAATACCCTTCGAAGACAATCGCTTAGTGATCTAAGGTTATTAATTAGCGAGATGCGATTGGTTAATAACCAATCTATAACCAGTATAGTTACTTCTGATAATGCAACCATTAACACTGCTCCAATAGCTCTTTCAGCTGCTTATGATCCACCCGACTTCAGCGCAGTAGCTGTACCAAGTCCATGCAATAACGCGAATATGAACGTAGAAGAAACCCTTACCAACACTTTTACTGCTTGTTTAAATAATACCAATAATGTATTAAGAGTAAGACTCGAAGGGACTACGACCTCATATGATATCAGTTTATATCAATAAGCATTCAGAATAGTACTTACTCTGCTACTTTTACAACAATAATCAATGAATTGCAAATCATCGTAAGATCTTCAAAAGATTCTTCTTTCACCATGATCGAGCTTCTTGTGGTCATGGCAGTCACCGCTGTTTTGATCGGTCTTGCCGCCTATGGGACCTCTTTGGTGCAACGAAATTCGAGGAATACCCAGCGAATTGATATATTGAATAGCATGGTAATCGGTATCGAGAAATATTACTCTAGAAACGGGAACTACCCAAATAGTAATAGCATTTGTGCTTTGAGTGCACCTCAAACGTTGCGTATTTGTCTAAGGGGTACTGAAACTTGCAGTTCATGTACGGACGCGTATGACATCGAATATGAAGAAAATTCTCTTACGCCGAACACGGCAACATCAAAAACTAATACAGCGTATTGTTACATAAATGGCGCGGATAGCTCAATACCCGGAACCTATGTGGTTGGAATCCAGAAGGAAGCCCAGGCAGGCGTGGGTGAATGGGTAGTTGAAGGAGCAAAGACCGAACTCCCAATTTGTTCAGCTTCTGTGCTATTCAACTAGCGGATACCTTCGCTTTACACCTTTACTTAAAACGAAAATCGAAACAGCACTAGCCACAAACAGAGCAGGGTAGAGAAGACTTTCTAAACTTAATCTATCCTCATTTCTAACATCCCTTGCCAAAAGAATTTGTTGCGGTAACTTGCTTACCTTATATCTCATCTTCACAAACTCCAAGTTGCCTTCAGCCTTCTCAAACTCGACCGATTTCCAATCTGAATTATCAAACACGAATAAACGAACATCCTTTCGTGGCAAATTTAATCGCTCCAGATCCTCTCGTTTCATTTGCAAATTTAGTTCAAACTCATCCGCCCAAGATGACGAATTATCTGGAACGTCGAGATCACATCCACCAACCATTTCCTCTACCTTGAAGCTATTTAAATCAGTCAAACCAATGCTACGAACACTAAACTCGATACTTTCCTCGCTCCCGGGTTTGAAAGTAATACTTTCCAAGATACTACAACCACCATCTAGGCTTAGAATAATATTTTCTCTCTCAACCTGAGATAAAAATTTAACATAGACAGCACCGTCTTTAACTTCCGAAGGTTGTACCGAGTATTTACCCTCTACCTCTTCACCTCGAACCACATTTATACCATCTAAAATCTGCCCCTCGCTTACCACACTATCCCCATATACAAATAAAGGAGCAAGAAATGAAAGAAAAGAAAGCAAAACTAGCACTACCAAGACTTTTGATATCGACATTTTCCAGTACATTAAAAAGGGGCAGCAAAGATCCAAAAATTACCCTAACACCGCCTTTATCCTTCGCGTTCCAACTCCAACCGATTCCTGTTTAACGATCTTAAATTTCCCAGACAAAGATAATTCCGAAGTGTTCGAAACATGCGGTCCGCCACAAAATTCTTTTGAAAATATTTCCCTCGCATCTTTAGAATAAATGTTAAATTCTCCATCTTTAACCTTAATCTCAGGAGAGAGAACAAAATAAACGCTTACCAAATCTCCATATTTCGCCCCGAATTCCATCTCGGCTCCTATCTGTTCCGCTTTCTCTCTAGGAAGAGTTTTCATCACAACCTGCCAGCCCTCTTGAATCTTTTCATTCACAATTTTTTCAATTAACTCTACCTCTCCATCACTCAATTTCTCATCATGCGAGAAATCAATCCTTAAGCGTTCAGCAGTAATATTACTCCCCCGTTGGTGTACATGAGCCCCAAGCACTTCCCGCAATGCCGCCAGAAGTAAATGATGCGCGGTATGCAATCTAGTTGTCAAATCACTCGTATCAGCAAGTCCCCCTCGAAACTTTTTTTCAAGCCCAGCTCTGGACTTTTCACGATGCAACTCTTCAGCTTTGTCATATTCATTTTGAATTTCAACCAATCTGGTTTCAGAAAACGCTAATTCGTCAAAGATCATCTCAATCGGAAAACCAAATGTTTCATAAATCCAAAAAGCAGTTTCGCCGGTGAAAACATCAGTTCTATCTCGATACTTTTCAATCTCCCTCAATCCTTTGTTTAACGTCTGCGCGAAAGAAAGCTCTTCTTTGCGTAGATTTTCCAATATTGATTCCTTACCCTCAGCAAGATGCGGATATACCCCTCCCATATGATCTATGACTAACTCAGCTACATCTACAACAAAAGATTTTTCAATACCAATTTTCTTTCCAAAACGGATCAAACGGCGGATAAACCTACGCAAAATATACCCCTGATCTTTGTTTGATGGTTTGATTCCATCCCCCAGTATAAATACAGCTGCTCGCACATGGTCCGCAATAATTCGAAAACTAGGCGTCCATTCATTTTTTTTACCATTGGTTTTATAAGGCTTGCCAGATATTTCTTCAACTCTTCTAATAATTGGTTCATAAATATCCGTCTCAAAAATATCCGCCTTATCTTGAGCAATCATGACTATACGCTCAAAGCCCCCCCCGAAATCAATATTTTTCTGCGTTAGAGGAATCCAGCGCAACTGCTCGTCTAAACTATATTCCATAAATACATTATTACCTATCTCAATAAATCTTCCCGAATCATCATTTACATGATACTTTTCTTGTGGCACCTCAACCTGCCCCAGATCATAAAATATCTCAGAGGTAGGACCACCCAGCTCACCTTTCGCGTGGGCTCGCTCCCACCAATTCTTCCTTTTGGGATAGGGAAAAATTCTATACGCCCAATGTTTTCCATCATCAATGTTAGTTGGGACATTATAAATATCCTCTGAAAATTTTGCGTCTATTCCATACTTAGTGAAGGCTTTTTTCCAGATTTCAATGGCCTCATCATCCCGAGGCGCATCATCATCACCTGCGAAAACGGTTACATACACTCGAGAAGGATCTAAACCATAACGCTCCACAAGCAATTCAAGTATCCAAGGTATTTGATCAGCTTTCGTGAAATCCCCAAGCGACCAATCGCCCATCATTTCAAACATTAGAGTATGTCTATTATCTCCTATCTCGATCATCTCGTCATAATTAGTACGCAGACATCTTTGAAAGTTACACAATCTTGTGCCCAGCGGATGGTGCGCCCCAGCTAGATAAGGAGCTAAAGGAAACATCCCTGAATTAACATATAGAAGGGTCGAGTCGACATTAGGGACTAAAGAGACATTCTCAATTATTTTGAAATTACGTGGTGTCTCAGTCCAAAAATCAAAAAAGGCTTTTCGGATCTCTTGTGATGTCTTCATAACAAATAGTAATCTTTTAGATCTTATTGATGTTTCATCTGTGTATTTTAGCAAAATACCAAAAAACACACACATTAATCCTGTATACAATTCGTAAGTTTTTATCCGCCTCAGCTAATTCAAATATTTACTCTCACAAAACATTATTGCACAAGATAATTTGATAAAATAGCCTATTGCCTCAATATCGAAGCCAGCAGTTATGTAAAATTATTAGAAAAATTACTTTATAAATAATCAAAACCAAATGCAAAAATATAATAAAAAACAGTATATTACATACACTGAAGGGATATATCCTTCAATCGAACTTCTGAAATACCGCCCTAGCCAGGTCACTCGGGTCGTAATTCATTCAAAGATCATTCAAAACGAAGGCTATCAAATGGTGAAATCTTTAACAGAAGAACATAATATTCCTGTCGTTTTCAACGACCAAATCATTAGAGAATATTCTCCCAAAGGCAACTGCTTCGTGATGGCATTTTTGAAAAAATACACCACAAATCTAGAAAACAGTGCAAATCATATACTCCTAGTACAACCAGCAAACGCTGGGAATCTAGGTACGATCTCGAGAAGCATGCTTGCTTTTGGTATGACAAATCTTGGGATCATAAAACCGGCCGTAGATATCTTCCAACCAACTGTCATCAGAGCGTCAATGGGCGCCATTTTTCAGTTGAATTTTGAGTATTTTGAATCTTTCCCCGAATACCAAAAAAAATTCGCGAATCAGGCGTGTTATTCATTTGCCCTTTTGAATGGAGAGGAGTTGAATAAAGTTAAATTCACAAAACCGTACACCCTAATCTTTGGAAATGAAGGAGCGGGTCTACCCGAAGAAATAGTTAAAACCACTAAAAGAATTAAGATAGAACAAATAAACGTAGTCGACTCTCTCAATCTTGCTGTCGCGACAGGTATAGCTATGCACAGTGCTTATACCCAAAACTAATTAATATTGTAAAGTTACCAAGATGTTTACAGATTTTGATGCGGCTCTTGAATTCATAAATTCACTATCCTCTCCGCTAAAACAGGTCTTTAAACCCGGAATGCATATAGAAAGACTCCAAGAATTTCTAGAACTAGTCGGCGACCCCCATCTCAAATACCCCGTAATTCACGTAGGAGGTACTGCTGGCAAAGGATCTACCGTATTTCTGACATCAAGGTTACTAGCATCGAGCGGATTAAAGGTAGGCGTACATATGTCACCAAATCTTGTTTCTTTAAAAGAGAAATTTCAAATCGCAACTTTTAGTACCCCAGATAACAAAATTTGCTTTGAATGTTGTAGCAATGCAGAGTTTGTCGATCTGGTTAACTGGCTTCAGACAAATTTGCACAAATACCCTTCAACCGACGCATACCCTTTGACTTATTATGAAAGTATCATCGCGATGGTTTTTGAATTTTTCAGACGAAAAGAAGTGGATATTGCAGTAATCGAAGTAGCCCTCGGAGGAAGATTTGATGCAACGAATGTAGTCGCCTCAGATGTTGCTGTTTTGAACTCCGTTGGTTACGACCACATGGAAATTCTCGGCAATACGCTAGAAGAAATCGCTTTCGACAAGATGCACATTATGAAACCCAGAAAACCATTTGTGTGCGGAATCAAAGATCAGAATATCATGGGAATGATAGAAGAGCACTCACGAGAGTTAAAGTCCCCATTGTATTTTATTGAAAAAGATTTTGACTACAAAATCAAGTACTCCAATATCGAGGGAACAATATTTTCATTCACGTCCGCGCTTGCTAATTATGAAGAGATAAAGCTTAATCTGATTGGTGATTATCAAGCACATAACGCTTCGTTGACTATTCAGGCAGTTAATTTATTTTTCGACTCAAAAGGTATCCCCCTTTTGAGTCTAGATACAATTAATAGAGCCTTTCGAGATTGCGTATTTCAAGCCCGTTTCCATATTATCCAAAAAAATCCACTCATTATTTTGGATGGGGCTCATAATGAATTAAAAATGCGCAAATTTGTCGAAAGCGTAAACAAATATTTTCCAAATGGAATTTTTCGTCTGGTATTCTCCTGCAAGCATGGCAAAGACCTTGAAGCAATTCTTACTGAGTTAAAAAATCTCAATATTATTGAATTCTATATAACTGAATTTACCAAAAAATATTACGCCGAGATTACTTCATTTCCGGCGGAATTTATCGCGGATAAAGTTAACTCAATCTTAGATCTTCAAAATAAAGTTAGCATCATACCAGACCCCAACAAAGCATTTGCTACCATGCGCGTAGAGCTAAATAACGATGAAATAGGCATTGTGACCGGATCCTTGTATCTACTAGGAAATATTTATGAGAAACTTGATCAAAATTAATTCGAACAAAACAAAATTATGTTTACGCAAATTAGTCTAATTCTGCAGTCTTTGGTAACTCAATTTGGTCCCTTAGGAATAGCAATAGCCACAATGATTGAGTCCTTCTTCGTACCGATCCCTTCGGAGGTAATTCTCATAGCTGCTGGCACCACAATCGAAAGCCACAAAATGCTTTTAAGCTATATTTTTGCTTCCGCCCTAGGAGCATATATAGGAAGTCTTCCGTTTTACCTCATCGGTCGTAAGTCAGAGACTTACGCAAGAAACTTTTGCACGAAATATGGGAAATATCTTACTTTGACAACTGAAAAGTTTGAATACGGACAGAAAATATTTCAGCAAAAAGGGCAACCTTGGGTATTGGTTGGTAGGATGATTCCAGTGATCCGAAGCGTTATATCCCTGCCAGCAGGTGTTGCGAAAATGGACTTTCGACTTTATTCCCTATATACTTTTCTTGGATCAAGTCTCTGGAACGCTTTACTGATTGGGGGAGGATATATATTTAAAGATCTTTATTCCCAATTTGTGAAAATTCTTGATATATATAACAACGTGGCGTTAGTTTTAATCGCAATCGTGTGCGCAATTTGGTTTTTCAGATATTGGAAAAAATCAAAAAACTGATTTCCTTGTAAATTATTTTCAAAATGCCTGCCAAGATATACAAAGCTGAATACTTTGCACCACAACAAACTACGAAAAATTGGCAAGTAGCGCTTGTAGGCTTCATGGCACTTGCTATACCCTTTACACTTGTTGCCATCAAACTCTATATTGATTACCGATCGCGTGCTGACGCAAATGCTCTGCCCACGGAAGTTATCGTAAGTAACATTACAGATACCAGTGCTACTATTTCGTTCTTTACCGATGGAGATCCAGTCAAAACGTCTATAACATACGAGGATTCAACTGGAGGTAAAGGTGAATCCCTTTTTGATGAAAGAGCGGAAGGAGGAAACGATAAATTTCTGCTTCACTATCATAAACTTACCAATCTAAAGCCAAAGACCGAATATACCTTTGAGATCAAAATTGGATCAAACGAATTTCCAAATGACGACGTAAAATTTGATAACAAGTTGAAAACACTGGAAACTTCATCCAATATACCCACACCAAAACCAGTTAACGGCAAGGTAACAGGAGATGAATTTACTGATTCTGTAATTTATATACATTTAACTGATGGGAAAGCAAATTCGTCTGTCATCTCAGCCCTCATTCCCGAAAGCAGCGGAGCATATTCTCTAGATCTAGGTAGCGCCCGCAAACTTGATGGAAGTGAATTTAGAGAAGCTACGCATATTATAGCCTTCGCTAGTACCGGCTTGTTAGGTCGAGGATTTTCGAGCGCTAAAAACGATCAGCAATTTCTTCCTGACATTACCCTTTCAGAATCTACGCCTGACTATGACCCCACAAATTTGGATTATTTAACCGGGCAGGTAAATGCTACTCCTACCGAAGATACAACGCCCAGCCCAACTGCAAGTCCAAGCGCGACCCCAACTGCAACGCCATCAAAACAGCCAACGGCTACACCGACTCAGATTTCAACGCCAGTGCCTACTACAACACCTACACCGATTCTATTTGCCTTCAATTTGACAAATATCTCATCTGGACAAGATGTTACGACCGGAAGTCTTATCTCTGGCAAAGCTAAACCAAATAGCGTAGTCGAAATCGAAATCCCGGGTAATGTCACCAATCGTGTCACAAGCAATAATAGGGGAGAGTGGCAGTTTCAACTTCCTGACACTTTACCTACTGCGCAAACTCCCCTAGTATTTAAAAATGAAGGGCAAACTCTAAATGTAACATTAAGTGTAATCAACCTGGAAGGATTGCCTGATACCGCGATTCAAGACTACATGCCATATTTGTTGGCATTTGCATTCATAGCTTTTGGGGTATATCTTGTGCATATTACACAAAACAATATTGAGGAGATTATTTTACAAAACAACGGGCACAAACATTTATCGCGTCGTAAATAGACTTATGCAAAAGAATTATTACCAAAGGCTACAAAAAAAAATTGATGTTGGTCTTGATTATACGCTGATCTTAGCTATATCTATTTGCTTATCTATTTTCCTATTTACTTCTGTTTCTCATGCTCAAGAACAACCTGTTGACGCAAGTTATTTACTGACTAATTTTTTTACTCCTGTTGGAGCGATTCACGATCCACGAATACCTACAAAAATTTTTATTAGTAACCCCAGCACCACAAGTTTCACAATAAATTGGTATACTCCTGTCCCGACAAAGGGAAGTGTCATTTTTTCCATTAATGATCCGGTTCTACACAAAAGAAGTTTAGATAAACGAGACAGTATAAACAACGAGAAAGAACGTTTTTCCCATTCGGTTGATATAGTAGACACAAGTTTGAGCCATGATGATATGGTATTTTTCAAACTTGTTTCCAATAATTTTGAAATCTCGAATAATGGTGAAAATTTTCAATTTCAACCGCCAGCAGCACTAAATTCCCCACCTTCACCGGCTTCTCAAGATGGTACGCTTGAGTTCTCATATCAACAGGACGTTACCCTTCGAGATTTTTTAATTACAGCAAAAGTTGATTCGAATTCAGTCTGGCTTAGTACGATTCCTACCTTCAACTCAACTAATTGGAATCTCCCACTTGGCAATGCTCTCACATCGGACTATAGTCGATACGCAGATACCTCGAACGGAATGCTCGCCATTCAAGTATTTGGTCCGGCTTTCAGTAACGGGTCGATTAATACTACTATAGGTGAAAGCCCTGTAAATATTACTCTTACAGCACAAGTACTACCCTTACCAACTATTCCGCCGATTTCCCCAACAAATAATACTTTGGACCCAACCTCACAAAGTGGCAGTATGTTTACTACCTTAGAAAATCTTCCTGAAACAGCCCTAGATTTCTCTTTACTTACTTATGTGTATGCTTTGATCGTTATTTCATTAGGAATGGTTCTCATGTTGTTAAATAGACTACTTGAGAGTAGGCCAAATCCCCTGCCCTAGAGGAGTTTAATCCTAAACACAAGTTGTTCCAGAAGAACATACAAGCACATTTCCGTCATGAATAAATAATATAAATTTCAACGAACGTATTATCTTTTCGTCAAGATAATACGGTAATACACTATCTCCAATACGGGCGTTTTTCCGAAGGAATTGCTAAATTGATAGTCTGTATAGAACCCCACAGTGATTAACTTCACCATCGCTTTAGTAATTTAGAGTAGTAGGATGGATATAGAAGATAATTAATTATAGCCATCATCAGCATAAAACGCCGATTTCCCAAAAAATTTGCATATACAAATAACTATGTCACAATTAAGATTATAACTAGTGGATAACCCCAATACTAACCTAGACAATATATTTCATCTGAAACTATATCTATTGTTCAATTTGGTTTATCAATAATCTAAAAAGGCTCGCCTCCGCCTTCCTCGTAAAATCGTAAACCAATCTTGTGATAATCTCTAAAACAAATAGATCTGCAGATTCTATTGTCAATATTTCAACAAATCCTACGTTACGATTGATAAGTGCTAAAATACCTAAACCAAATTATATATTTACCCATAATAATTAATAATGAGTAGGATCAAGCTTCTCCCACAAAGCATTATCAACAAAATAGCCGCTGGAGAAGTAATAGAACGCCCAGCTTCAGTCATTAAGGAATTAGTAGAAAATTCAATTGACGCAAACGCGAAAAACATTTCAATAAAACTTTGGAATGGAGGGAAGAATAAAATCACAATAATTGATGACGGAAGCGGAATGAATGAAGAAGATGCCCTAATGTGCTTTAAATTGCACGCAACTTCGAAAATCCAAAAGGCTGATGACCTAAATTCGATAACCACATTAGGTTTTAGAGGGGAGGCCCTAGGTAGCATAACAGCTATAGCTGATACACTTATACACTCGAAGACAGATACCGATAACCCCGTTGAGTTACAAATTACAGATGGAGCAATATTAAACATGAATCATACGGCTCGCACGCGAGGCACAACCATCACAATCGAAGATCTTTTCCGGCATTTACCTGCTAGGAAAAAATTTTTAAAAAGTGACGCCACCGAATATAAATATTGCTATCAAGAATTTCTACGCCTAGCTATAGCTACACCCAGCGTACACTTTGAATTGTATCATAATGATAGAGCCATCTTGAAATTAGAATCCACCGATCAAAAAGGAAGAATAGAGGATATATACTCAACTTTAAAACCCAGCGATTTAATCGAAATCAACTATTCAGATCCTTACCTACAAATAAACGGTTTTGTCTTGCATCCAGGAAAACTAAAACAAGATTACTCACAGCAATATCTTTATGTAAACAATAGATATATTCAAGACCGAGTACTTTACAAGGCTGTCAAGGAAGGCTACTCAAGTACTATCCCACAAAATATGGTCCCTGCCTTCTTTTTGTTTCTCAAAGTTAATCCCGAATTCATCGATGTAAATATTCACCCTCGCAAGCTTGAAATTAAATTCAGTGATCCGGGTAGAATATATAGCGCTTTGAAAAGGTCTATTGAAAGTAATTTATCGCGCGAATTTAAAATTTCATTGCCACAAATTCATAGAAATTTTTACACTCAAAATCCTGAACGTACAAGTAAGGTAATGGAGCAGAGTAGCGAAGGCGTGCGGGCTTATCTACAAAATACACGTTCAGGTGTGATACGTTTTAGTCAATCGAGCCCCAACGACATTACTGATTTTCGTGTCGGGAAATCAAAACGGGTTGAAGACGCGCTTGTATTTAACCACAGATTGCTGAATACACAAATACCTGAGATATCGCAATTAACACAAATATTTTTGACCTATATCATGCAAGAGCAAGAAGATTGTGTGATCATTTACGACCAACATGCAGCGGATGAACGAGTCAATTATGAAAAAATACATATTGCGTTAAGCGAGAACAAAAAATTGGAACAACAAAGTTTGCTAATCGCTGACATTTTACAATTAGATTCAGCTGAATTTGAAATTATCAAGAATAACGAAAAAACCTTTGAACTTTCTGGTTATGATATCGATCTGCTGGGAAACAATGCTATCAAAATTAATGCCATACCTCAGTATGGACGAAAAATCAACTTTCAAGAACTATTATCCGAACTAATTGGTTTATTGAAACCCGAAATAGACGAGAACGATCATACTTCTATACTTCATAATCTTGCCTGTTCCTTAGCATGCCACTCAAGCATACGTGCAGGTCAAAAACTTTCACAAGCGGAGATGTTCGATCTTCTAAAGCGTCTTGCAGGATGTTCGCATCCTTATTCGTGTCCACACGGAAGGCCTATTGCATGGGAGTTATCAAAACGCGAACTCGCTAAACATTTTATGCGCAATAAATAATGAAAAGAAGTACAACAGTCTGTACTTTAGTTTTATCAATCTTTTTGATCTTCTTATTGGCTATTATTATCTATATGCCGAAAAAAGAAGCCCAGAGGGTAACGAACGAACCAATCGAAACCAAACTAATCCAATTTGATAAACCATATGTACCAGAAATTAGGGTTGAGGTAGCCCGCACAAGTGAACAACATGCTAAGGGTCTCATGTTTAGGCAACATCTTGACGAGAATTCCGGTATGCTTTTTATTTTTCAAAATCCCTCGAAACTCACTTTCTGGATGAAAAATACTTATCTGCCCTTAGATATCGTATTTACCGATGCCGATAGAGTAATCAATACAATATATGAACATACCAACCCTTTAGATACTTCAATTCTCTATAAATCAAGTGAAAACTCTCAATACGCTATCGAGCTTCCAGGCGGTTTCGTCGATAAATATGACTTAAAAATCGGGGATAGTTTTAGATTCATCGAAGAATCAGTAGCTGACATTTCGTACACAAAAGTTTAACGCTAGAAAATAATTTTCCAGAACAATGATAACGTTATTTCGAAAAAACTTAACAGATAAGGCTTGACAACAAGGAAGAAAAAACATAAAAATGTATAAAAAGTTTTTATACCCCTTGACAATATCGGTTTCATTTGATAAATTAAATTAGAAATCACTATAAGTGATTTTGCAGAAAGGCAGTAAAATAGTTAAAAGTGCAAGCAAAAAGTCTCCTACAAGGGACTTTTTGTTTTCTATTCTGCATTTCGCTATACTTCATTTTGAAGTATAATTAAGTAATAATTCAATTCTCATTCGCTTTACTATGTCAACCTACTTGGTGCCAACAATAATTGAGAAATCTAGAGATGGGGAAAGAGCTTATGATATTTATTCCCGATTATTGAAGGATAGAATAATCTTTTTGGGGACTTCAATTGATTCTCAAGTAGCAAATGCGATAAACGCGCAGTTATTATTTTTGGAAAAAGAAAGCGAATCTAAAGATGTACTTATGTATATCAATAGCCCTGGTGGGAGCGTCTACGCTGGTCTATCCATCATTGACACTATGAAATATATCAAACCAGACGTTTCGACTATCGCGGTAGGGGTTGCGGCATCGATGGGAAGCTTGATATTATCATCTGGCACAAAAGGCAAAAGATACGCTCTGCCTAATAGTATGATCCATATGCATCAACCTTTAGGCGGAACAAGCGGGCAGGCAAGTGATATTGAAATTGAAGCAAAAGAGATTCTTCGATTAAAAGATTTGATCGCCGATATGTTAGCTAAGAACACCGGTCAAACAAAAGCTACAATTATGAAAGATTTCGATAGAGATGTTCATATGACAGTGCAACAAGCAAAATCATATGGGTTCATTGATAAGATTATAACCAGCACAGCCTCGAAAAAGGCCTAGGGATAAATCGTATGGAAAAAATACGAGCATGTAGCTCAGCTGGTAGAGCACTCCCTTGACGTGGGAGGTGTCACAGGTTCGAGTCCTGTCATGCTCACCAATTTTGAACAAATTCGAACGCATTTTAAAAAATCGTGTTAGTTCGTCGCGCTTCCAAGTAAATCGGCTCGCACATTCCGCTGAAAAGCGGAACAAAGAAAAACGTAATTTCTATAACAACTGAGTCCAATATAAATACAGTAAGCTTTCCGATAAAATACAAGCATATGAATCTTTTGAAAAAGATATCAACTTTAAGTAATGTGGAAAAATTAGCAGTCGTAACCTTTTTCCAAAATCTTTACCTTTACACTCATGTTGGTGCTCTATACCAACAGTCAAGAGGGCTTTCGTTACTACAGATAAATTCAATTTGGTCTATCATTGTGGCTACGATTTTTTTAGCTGAAGTTCCGACAGGTGTTATTGCTGATAAAATTGGCAGGAAAAAATCGGTAGTTATTGCTCTTTTCCTCCAATTTCTGGGGGAATTCTTTTATATCTTCGCTAATAACTATTTTTCTTTTGTTTTAATCGCAATATTAGCTGGAATTGGTTATTCATTTTTATCCGGAGCAAACGAAGCTCTTGTTTATGATTCGTTACCAAAAATCGATAGGGAAAACCTAATGAAAAAAGCAATGGGCTTAATAGGGGGTTCCTATCAGTTAGCTTTTTTCATAGCACCTCTTCTTGGAGGCTTGATAATTTCTGAACTCGTTATAAATAAATTTTTGTTAGGGATTGGTCTTACAGCAACGTCTGTTTTCATCGCATTTATGATCAGTCTTACACTTAAAGAACCTGTGGGTGAGTATAGACACAAAGAAGAAAACCCACTAACAATTTTAAAAGATGGGATTTACCAAATAACTAGAAATAGAAAGGTTCAATGGATAGCTACTATTGCAGTTTTGACTACGGCATTTCCCAACACCCTCTTAAATCTCTATCAACCATATTTCGTTGAATTCGGTCTGAATACTTCCCTGCCGATAGGAATTGCCTTATCCCTTGGTGGATTAACTGCTTTCTTCATTCAAAAAAACATATACTTAATTGAGAAAAAGTTAGGCAGATATGGGCTATTCGCAATAACTATTTTCCCTGGATTGTTTTATCTACTTTTTGCTGCTGTAACCAAAGTTTTATACTTGTTCCCGATTTTTATTTTTACCTATGCATTTTCTGAAGCAAAGAATCCTCTAATATCCTCATATCAGAACGAACAAATCGATAGCAAAAACAGAGCAACAACTATTTCTTTGATAAATATGTTGATTCAGTTTTATGTTGCCATAATGGGTTTAATTTTGGGCTGGATTGCAAATTATTCCATTCCTACTACATTTGCTACAATTGGAATTATTGTAATATTAGCAACAATACTTTTAAGAGTTGACAAAGTTACAGTACATTCACAAAACAATTGTTAAATGTTCGACAGAGCTAAACCTAAATCGTCATAAAAAAATGGGAGCACAACGGGTGGGTCTGTCCTGTGGGTCCCTGGAAGGGGTAAGCTTCTAGATCTTAAATAAAACATTGATATGGACAAAAAAAATATTTGATTCAATAATCGCTTGATGAATACAAAAGTAAGGGGAAGTAATATTTACCTAGAGCTTGAATAAGAATAAAGAAATAAAGGACAATACAATTCCAATAATATGTTTAATTGATGGCTTTTCTTTATAAATAAAAATACCTAAAGATAACGTGATTAAAAGAGAAAAATTGGTTATCGCACCCACAATAGAGAATGGTCCAGTTTTTAGAGCTTCAATAAATAAAACAAGTCCCACAAAATTTAGTATTCCAATTAAAGCACCGATAATGTATATCCCAAAAATGTCTTTAATTATGCCTGATCTTTCATTAGCCTTTGGTTGAGCATCTTTCATAAATTGACCCAGTAAAAAAGAAAAAACAACACTAAAACCGTAAGCCAAAAATGTAAATGCATACGTACCTACATTATCAGAAGCATATTGTAGGGTTAAGTTCCCAAGCGCAGAAAATATTGTGCTTACAAATGTCAAAACTAATCCAGCTTTGAGTAAGGTGTGCGAGTCTTTTGAATTTCTATTTGAGGGTAGGAGATAAATAGCGATTACAGCAAAAACAAGTCCTAGAATTTGCAAAGGTGTCAAATTTTGATGTAGGAGTGTGTATGAAAACACAACCATAAGTAGCAGGCTTCCTGTTCGGTTGATGGGATAAAAAATACTTATTGCGACTTTTTTGAGGGCTTCAAACCTAGTTATTAAAGAAATAAAGAACGTAACCGCATTTAAGAATCCAATGAATAACAAATACCGAGGATTGATAAGCTCCTCAGAGGAAACAAAAAATAACAACACGCTTAATGCTGTTACTGTAATCCCCAAAATAGCTGTTATTTTTGCACTATTGTAATTTCTGCGAGCAGAGGTTTTGTACAGAAAGTTCTCAAACCCCCACAAAAGAGCAGCAATAATTGAAAGAAAAAACCAACTCATGAAAAAATTATAATAGTTTATCTTGAAATATACAATGGATTTCAAATGTTTTGCGGAGCAGAACAAAAATCACGCGCGCAAAAAATAACGGAAGCGCGGAGGATGGGGGCGCCACGCTCACCTTGATTTGAAATACGTTCGAATTTGTTCAAAAACGTTCACCAAGAAATCACTTCTCTGAAAATCTAATGCATTTATTATTCCATCCCACACGTAAAACAAGTAAAATAATCTAGTATTGTTAAAACTGCCAAGGGAAATGAATTTCACTATCAATTGGAACAAATTCTGTGCTACATACATATTTAGCCTAATTTTATTTGTCTGTTCTACCAAGCCGATTCTTGCTCAGTCGCTTATCCTCGATCCACTAACAGGCAATTTGAATCCCGATTGTGAACATCTAATCACTGCCACCTTTCGGAATAATGCTCCCAACAAATCTTTTGAATACACAATCAAATATTCCCCACAAGAGGTAGAAATTTCAGATATTTTTGCTCCAGCCGATTTAGAACTTCTTCGTAATTCAGTACTTGGAGAAATAAGGATAAACATTAAACCTAAAGATAATGTACCCATTCCAATATCGCGCAAGCTATTTATTACTTTCAAAGCACAAATTGGGGCAAAAAACGCTCACTTTTCAGATATCTCGACAAATCCAACTGAAGAATTGACAACTAACGCCTCGTTTAGATTCACTCAAAATGGTATATGCGAAAACGATCATATTGCGCCATATATCCTATTTGCACCAGAATCCGCATTTCAGCAAAACGAAATCCGAGTAGAAGTTGTTGATCCGTTTGTTCCAATACAACTAAACAATCTAAAAGTTTTCATTAACGGAAATCGTCTCATTAATGAAAATTTGAATCCCTCCACTGACAAACAAGGCAGAATTGTAAAATTTTTTATTAATCCTGAAGAATTTAGTTCCCCACATCAACCTATCGAAATCCAAATAACGGTAACGAATGAGCGATATCAAACAAGTCAATCAACCTACTACATGATCCCCGAACAACTAAAACAAAATACCAACAATTCACAATCTCTAACGACAGACAAAACCCTAAGAACAGAGATTTTTACTAATCCTCGATTCGTTCAATTCGAATCTTTCTTTCCTGTGATAAGCATAGGCCTTTTATTGCTTCTAATTTTCGGTATGGCTCTTTTCATTATCGAGAAACCAACTGGTCTCATACCCCTCCTGAAGCAGCTTGCGGGCGTACAACCCAAATTTACATATGGTGCAGTTCTTGATGAGGCCAGCAATAGACCTATTCGATTCGCACAAGTTTTAGTCTTAAACGGATCTCTTAGGGGAAATGGGGAAACGTTTTCAAATTCTAAAGGATTATTCGGTTTCAACGAAATTGTCTCAGACCAATTAACCCTAAAAATAACTAAAGCTGGCTATATAACTAATGAAATTAAATTTACTTCCGATCAATTACAAAGCGAGATAGGTTTTTTAGATATAAAAATGACCGCGACATATATGAAAATCAATGCCAACGAAAAACAATTATTTGTGCAAGCGGCTCTTTATTTACAAAATAGTATGCGCACTCTTCTACCCATTATCATATATCTCTCTTCAGCTCTGTTTGCAATCGTAAGTGTAATCAGAAGACAGGATCTCTTCACTTTATCAATCATTGGATTACACATATTCACAATTTCTATGTTTCTTTTTTATACCACCAATAGACAAAACCAGCATCTCAGGGTGGTAGACGCAAGGACGAAAGCAAGGGTCCCCAATTCACTGATCAAAATAATTGATTTAGACACTGAAAACATAGTTGACATAGTTTATACTGATAGGTTAGGGTTTGCCCAATATAACCCTCCGAAAAATTGCGGAATTTTTGTCTCAAAAGCAGGCTATAAGTTTCCTTCAGAAATTCAATTGGGTATGATAACACAAAAGCACAAGGGCTCTTTTCTACGCTTAAATTCAAATAATATAATTCTCTTAGATCCTTTGGATCAGACTCTATATGGCTAAAACCCAAAAAGAAAAATTAAAATTTGAAAAAGAAGCCACCACGAGTTTTTCTCATCAAGATCTAGAAGATAGCATCAAACAACTATCCGACGAGATCAATAAATTAATCCAAATCAAAAATCCTACGAGCGATGCTATAAATTCCATTACTAAAAGGCTCACTGAAATACTTGCTAAACAAAAACATTTAGCTGAACTGACCAGGCAATATATTTCAAATCTAGATCAAAGTGATAAGATCAACCAACAAGAAATAAAGGTTCTAGAGCGAGAACGTGCAAGGTATAAGGCAATTATAAGCTCCATAGGCGATGGGCTAGTAGTCACTGACACAGATGAAAAGGTGACATTGGTGAACGAATCATTTAAGCAAATGCTTGGATTAGATATTGATGAAGCACTGGGCAAACAATTCTCCCTTTTGGTTAGAAAGGAAAATGGAGTAGGTATGGAGATTGATAGGAAAGATCGTCTATCTTACAAGGCGCTTCTCACAAAAAAGCCACAAAGCTCTAGCATTGATTCTGATAGTTACTTTGTGCGTAAAAACGGGACTAAATTCCCGATCATGGAAAAGGCAAACCCAATCATTTATGAGGGTGAGGTTCAAGGTGTAGTTACTGTATTTCGAGATATAACCGCGGAAAAAGAGATAGACAAAGCCAAAAACGAATTTGTGTCGCTTGCATCTCACCAACTGCGAACACCATTAGCGGCAATCAATTGGTATACCGAGATGCTACTTGACACAGGAAATAAAATTTCGAACGAAGAGCTGGTTTCATATGTGAAAGAGATAAGTAAGGCAAGTCAACGTATGGTAGATATGGTAAATGCAATTTTGAATGTATCTCGACTTGAATTAGGAACATTTGCAATAGAACCCGAATATATCGACCTGCTCGAATTACTACGAAAGGTAGTAAATGAGCAAAAACAAGATATCATAGCAAAGAAACATAGGCTGGAAATTCTCTATAATCATCAAATTCCTCACTTCCAAAGCGACCACAGATTGATTTCAATGGTTTTTCAAAACTTGCTTTCAAACGCAATAAAATATACACCGGAAAATGGAAAAATCATATTACGTGCGACTCTCATCAATGATCAAAAGGAAATCCTGTTTTCAATTCAAGATAATGGATTCGGGATTCCAAAATCAGAAGAGCCGAAGATATTTCAGAAACTCTTTCGCGCAAGCAACATCCGCAAACATGCTACCGAAGGAAATGGGCTCGGACTCTACATTATCAAACGTATACTAAATATATTAGGAGGTGAAATTTGGTTTGATTCAAAAATAAACGAAGGAACGACATTTTTTTGCACGCTTCCGTTAGATAGAGCACAGCAGGCCAAAGTCGGTAAGCCCCTTAATCTTTAAGAAAAAATGAAGTTAGTGTATAATTTCTTCACAAAGCGAGAAAGGGAGTAGTGAAAGCCTTTCAGATTTTGACTACCAAAAAAATTAAATACGTCTACTAAAAGATAAAGAGAAGGTGGAACCGTCCGTTTTTCAGAACTTTTAAGTTATGTGGACCCTTCGCAATGGCATTCATGCTATTGCGAAGGGTCCTTTGTTATGCACATGAAACAAATTGTTGAACAACACACTTACTATAAAATGCATATAAATAATAAACATAATCAATCTACCCCCCATGGGGGGGGTATAAATAATGAAAAGATCTCTTAATTAAATTTAATTTATACAAAAATGGACAATTACAAGGATTTCAAATCCGAACTTCCAAACTGGGTGAACGAAGATAATTTCGAATTATATAAAATGCGGCATAGTTGCGAACATGTACTCCAGATAGCTGCAAAAAAGCTATTTCCTGAAGCTATGAGAGCTATGGGGCCACCGATTCAAGATGGCTTTTATTTCGACTTAGATCCAATAGGAAGGGTAATCGAAGAAAAAGATTTAGAAGCCCTCATGGAGGAAATGAATAAAGTTATCAGTGCTGACCAACCAATCATAAGAGAAGAGATAAAAATTTCACAAGCCAAGAAACTTTTTGCGGGAAATCCATATAAAGTTGAATTGCTTGAAGAACTTGAAAAGGAAGATAAGACAATAACCATATATTGGATAGGCAAGCCAAATGTGACTGATTCAGATTTTGATCTGTGTAAAGGTCCTCATTTAGAAAGTACCGGGCAAATCAAATTCTTTAAACTCCTTTCGATTGCCGGGGCATACTGGCGTGGGAACGAAAAAAATAAAATGCTGACTAGAATTTATGGAACAGTTTTTAGTACTCAAAAAGAGCTAGATAACTATATATGGCAGACGGAAGAAGCCAAAAAACGAGATCACAGGAAGCTTGGAAAAGAATTAGATCTATTTTTGTTTTCTGACCTTGTAGGTGGAGGTTTACCTCTTTGGACAGCAAAAGGCACCATTTTTCGTAACGAATTAGATCAATATGTCTGGAGTTTAAGAAGCAAATATGGCTATGAAAAAGTAACTATTCCCCATATCACAAAAAAAGAACTTTACATGACAAGTGGCCACTGGCAGAAATATGCTAACGATTTATTTAAAATCACTACTCGTGAAGGACATGAATTTGCAATGAAACCGATGAATTGTCCCCATCATACTCAAATCTATTCGCATTTACCCAGAAGTTATCGGGACCTTCCGCAAAGATATTGTGAAACAACAATGGTTTACAGAGATGAACAAAGTGGTGAATTGGCTGGATTGTCTCGAGTGAGATGTATAACGCAAGACGACGCTCATGTATTTTGTCGAAAATCCCAACTTGAGCAAGAGATTAATCACATCTGGGATATTATTGATACCTTTTATTCAACGTTTGGTTTCAAACTTAGAGCCAGACTTTCACTTCACAATCCGGACGAATTTGAAAAATATCTAGGTACCCCAGAGATGTGGGCACAAAACGAAGCTTATCTTAAGACATTCGCGGAAAATCGCAAGGTAGAATATTATATAGGGCTGGGTGAAGCTGCATTTTATGGACCGAAAATTGATTTTATGACAAATGACTCAATCGGCAGAGAATGGCAGGTAGCAACCATCCAGCTTGATACAAATATGCCCGAACGTTTCGATTTGTATTGCGTAAACGAAGAAAGTGCGAAAGAGAGAATCGTTATGATACACGGAGCCATAATGGGCTCGATAGAACGATTCGGGTCAGTACTTATCGAACATCTTGCCGGAGCTTTCCCAGCCTGGCTGAGCCCAGAGCAGGTTGTTATTATTCCGATATCCGAAGCTCAATCCGCTTATGCGCAAAAAACTAACGACACCTTGTTAGGAGAAGGTTTCCGATCTAAAGCTGATCTTAGAAATGAGACGATGCAATCCAAAATCAGGGATGGACAGAACCAAAAAATACCCTACATGTTGATCGTTGGAAAACGTGAGGAAGAAAACGGCTCTGTTTCGATTAGATCGCGCTCGGACAAATCGAATGTTGTGATGGGAATTGAAGAGTTTATAAAAGCACTCAAGCAAAATGTATCTACTCGTAAGTTGGAACTAAATTTGCAATAATGAAGCGTAATATAAAATTAAGTTAAACTATGAGTACTCGGGATCCCGCCAATCAGCTTGAAATAATGCGTCATTCATTTGCACATGTCCTTGCCTTAGCCACCCTACGTCTTTATAAAAATGCAAAGCTTGGAATTGGTCCAGCAATTGAGAATGGTTTTTATCACGATTTTCTCTTTGACCCACCCATAAATCAAGAAGATTTACGTAAGATAGAAGATGAGATGCAACGCATTATTGCTCAGGAACTACCTTTTCAACAGATTCTAGTTACTAAAGATGAAGCTTTCGATATTCTCAACCTACAAGGCCAAATTTTTAAAACTGAGATCCTTAACTCTATTACAGATGAACAGATAAGCTTTTACAAAACCGGTCTCGAATTCATCGACCTATGTCGAGGGCCACATGTTGAACATACAGGAAAACTGGGCGCCTTTAAGCTCACAGGTATTAGCGGGACGAATTGGAACAACGATCCAAGTCGTGCTGTCATGCAACGAATTCACGGAGTTGCTTTTGCCACGAAAAAAGATTTGGAAAGATACTTCGAAGAATCTGCACAAAAGTCTGAACGCGACCACCGGAAGATTTCCCAACTTTACGAATTATATACCACCGACCATTCATTTGGATCGGGAGTACCCATTTGGCTAACCAAAGGAACAATGATCAAGAAAAAAATTTATGATTTTATTTTCGAACAGAATTTCTCTTTTGGGTTCAAGCCAATAGAGACACCAATTATTATAAAACAGACGCCCGATCAATCATATGTAGAATCCATTGCGGAAGGCCAGGAAAACGCGAAGTTCCCTTCCCTCAAAGCGGACAAAGAAGAATTTATTCTTCGTTCCCAGATTTTATACGAACATATAGCACTTTATAGATCAAAAAAATTCAGTTATCGTTCTCTCCCTTACAAAACTTCGGAAATTGGGAAAGTATTTCGATTTGAAAAAACTGGAGAACTCAATGGCCTTACGAAGATACGCGAGTTTGAAGTAGAATCAAATATGATCATATGCTCTAAAGATCAAATCCAACAATCTATCACACAAGCCCTGAAACTAACTAAAACTATATATGCAGCAGTCGGACTTGATAAAGTAAAAGCTGAATTAGCTCTAAAACGTTCGGGTGATGAAGCCGGCTATTACCAGGGTGACCCGAAAATCTGGAGACAACTTGAGAACAAAATCGTCGCTTCGTGCGCCTCATTAGGCATCAGCACTATAGAAGCCCCAAATACTGCTGAAGCTTGTGGACCCGGTATCAATTTTAAGCTTGCGGATGTATTTGGTAGAGAATTAAAACTTGGTTCGCTATTTTTTGATATTTCGGGACCAGTGAAGTACAATCTTACTTTTCTCGATTCACATAACAAAGCAAAACAGCCATACCTTATATTTCACAGCAGCATTGGTTCACTTCCTAGATTTTTCGCTCTACTAACTGAAAAATATGGTGGCTTATTTCCACTTTGGCTATCTCCAATTCAGGTGAAAGTGATTCCAATTTCCGAAAAATTCATCAATTACGCTAATGAAATAACCTCCCAGATACTCAGTAATAACATAATTGCCGAAAGCGACAATACGCCAGAAACAATGCAGAAAAAAATTCGAAGAGCACAAACAGAGCTTATCCCGTATATGGTCATCGTAGGAGAGAAAGAAGAATCGAATAAGTCTATCTCGGTTCGTCCTCGATCCGGGCAGGATTTAGGGCTGATGAAAATTGAAGAGTTTATTAATCAATTGAAAATAGAAATCTCTGCGAAAACCATATTTTAAGCTTAGCATAGACTCTGATATAATTTCAGGGTAAGAGAACAAACTATTTTATATATTAACCCATAGCCATTTTAAATTATCAGAGAAAACCTTACGTCCCAGATGAACTAGAAAAACATAAGAGAAATGAGTCTATTACCTCCCCTGAACTTTTTGTAGTTGATGCCGATGGAGAACCCCTTGGAACATTGAAATTGCAGGAAGCGCTAGAGAAAGCCAAATCTTTTAATCTAGATCTTGTAGAAGTAGCACCAAATGCCAAACCACCAGTAGCTAAGATTGTTGAATGGACAAAATACAAATATGAACAACGCAAAAAACTTAAAGATTCAAAACACAAAACTTCACAGCTAAAAGAGATGTGGTTCAAGGTTTTTATAAGCGATGGTGATCTAGAGCATAAATTAAAGAAAGTTAAAGAATTTATAAAGGATAAGGACTCGGTAAATATTGTAATAATTGGAAAAAGAAGGGCAAAAAGAGAACACTTTGAAATATTGATGACCAAAATTTTAAAACAAATAGATCCATATGCCGAGCCTCAATCCCCGCCCAAGACGCAAGGAAAGAATTATTCGGTTATAATCAAGCCTAGAAAAACTAAGGTTGGAGATGCAAAAATTCCTTCTGCCACTACACAAAATATGCCTATAGATGCTAAAATACAAAATGTTTTAATACACGAAAATAATGATGAAAAACAAAATGAAGACGCACAAAGCGACAAAGAAACGCTTCCGGGTGACCACAAATAATAAGGTAATGCACAATAGGCAGGGTGATAATGGTCATCTTCGTTCAAAAAAATCATATCACCAGAAAGCCCGATTAGATGGTAAGGAACAGCTTGGCAGTACCAATCAAGCTAGAAAGATCATCAAACTTCTTGGACAATAAAAATTACAATATATATTTCAAACCATGAGAATCAAAAGAGGTGCAACAAAACGTAAAAAACATACCAAAACACTAAATCTTGCCAAAGGATATAGGCTTTCCTACCATAGGCTATATCGAAGAGCAAAAGAGGCCTTGCTTCATGCTTTCAATTATTCAAGAGATCACCGGAAGAAACGCGGCAATGATTTCAAAACGCTATGGATAAAACGTATCAATGCAGCCCTAACACCACACAATATCAGATATTCCCAGTTTATGAACATGCTGTCCAAGTCAAAAATAGGCTTAAACAAGAAAGTATTATCAGATCTAGCTTTAGACAATGTCCAAGTGTTTGATGATGTTGTAAAAGCCACAACGGCTAAATAATCGCTACTAATCTGACAGAGCAAAACACTCTATTATGTCAAAAGATTTACTGGCGCAAATCAAGGAAATAAGGGAGGAGACTATAACCTCTTTTAAAAAAACTTCTAACCTCAATGCCCTCAAACTAGCTAAATCGCTTCACCTTGGCAAAGATTCCAAACTAACGAGATTTTTACGAAAAATCAAAGATTTAGATCCAAAAAGTAAAATAAGTATTGGACAGAAAGCGAACGAATTACGACAAGAGCTAGAATCAGCATATGCGGAAACTGAGAATAAGCTGCAAGGAGAAACAGTAGATATTGCAATGAAAAACGAATGGATTGACGTAACAGTTCCCTCGTCCGACCTAGATATTGGGCATAAGCATCCACTTTCAAGTATGTTGGAGCTCACAGAAGATATTTTTTCAAGGATGGGTTTTGAGGTTGTATATCCATTAGATATTAATACAGAATATAACAATTTTGATGCGGTAAATATACCTGCCAATCATCCTGCCCGAGACATGTGGGACACATTTTGGACAGACCAAGGTCATGTAGCAATTACCCATACTTCGTCGATGCAAAATACGGTTATGAAATCGCGTACTCCCCCAATACGGGTGATCGTGCCGGGCAGATGTTATAGAAACGAAGCTACCGACATGCGCCACGAACATACCTTCTACCAGCTTGAAGGCATATATGTTGATAGAGGAATTACAATGGCAAATATGCTTGCGACAATCAAAGCCTTCTTTGGGGAGTTCTTCGGACGACCCATCAAAATAATGTTCACTCCAGATTTCTTTCCCTTTGTAGAACCCGGGGGGATGGTATCGATTGATTGTAGTGAATTAGGAGAAGGCTTCAAAAAAGTCTCAAAGGGTACCGGTTGGTTAGAGGTACTCGGATGTGGGATGATTCACCCCAAGGTTCTCTCTGAAGGTGGTATCGATCCTGATGTATATTCTGGCTTCGCTTTTGGTATAGGAATGGAGAGATTAATTATGCTCAAATATCAGATCGATGATATCCGAACTTTCGAAAGTGGCGATCTACGTTTCGTAAAACAGTTCAAACTTTAATCAATTTAACCAATGTTCATTTCATATAACTGGCTAAAAAACTATTTACCCCAATTGGAGAAAATTGACCCGAGCGAGCTAGCAAAACGGCTTTCTAAATCCATTGCCGAGGTAGAGAAAATAGAGGAGAAAGGGAAGGGTTTAAGTCAAATTATTGTTGGTGAAATCAAAAGTGTAGAAAAACATCCAAAGAATGAAAAACTTGCTATAGCAAAAGTAAGCATTGGTAAGGGTGAACCGATACAGGTGGTTTTTGCTTCAGCAAATGAAAAGTATGTAAAACAAGGAATGCTTTATCCTCTTTGCCTTGCGGAGGGTTTCGCGTACGATCCAAAATCAAATTTAGCAAATCCCCAGACTGTGAAAGTTGAAAGGAAAGAATTAGACGGTATTTTATCGGAAGGAATGCTTTGTTCTGCACGCGAATTAGGACTTTGGGACGACAATTCCGGTATTAGTATTATTTCGTCCGATCTATCTGTCGGGGCTGATCTTACTCCTTTGCTTCATGATTACATCTTAGAAATTGAAAATAAATCTTTAACACATCGACCTGACTGTTTCTCCCACAGAGGAATAGCTCGGGAGATTAGTGCTATCTTTAATATTGACTTCCAAGATTATAATCATACTGCCGATCTTGTAGGAGAAAAAAATCTAAATATTGAGGTTAAGGTTGAAACCGATTTGTGCAAAAGATTTACTGGTGTGTGTATTCAAAACATACACCTTCAAGCAAGTCCCACTTGGATGCAAATTATGCTCGCCTATACGGGTATGAGACCTATAAATGTCCTCGTGGACATCTCAAACTACGTGATGCTTGACATCGGGACGCCAAATCACATTTATGACTACGATAAGATAGAAGGGCAGACTTTAATAGTACGCAAAGCTCACAAAAATGAAAAAATTCTAGCCCTAAATGGCAAAGAATACAAACTGACTCCCGACATGATAGTGATCGTAGATAGCAAAAACGCTCAAGATATTGCCTCTATAATGGGTGGCGCACTTAGTGAAATTAGTGAAAGTACCAATAAAGTCTTTGTTGAAGTAGCAAATTTCGATATGTTTAATATCCGCAAGACTTCGAAAACTTTAGGGCTTGTATCAGAGGCAAGTGTTAGATCCTCAAAAGGTCAAGATCCATATACTATAAAAGAAGCACTGTTGCGTATAGCTAGTCTGATATCAGACCTCACAGGAGCTGAAATAGCCTCCTCAGTCGTTGATATAAATTTACTCCCAGATAAAACCAAGACAATTCATTTTGATCTAAAATCAATAACTAGACAGACTGGTATCAAAATAGAAAAGGACGAAATTATCGCGATTCTTTCACGTCTGGGTATAGAGGTTTCAGACACGACAGGCTTGCCAGCACAGATAAACGATATTCAGTCAGCAGAGGTATCCCTAACAATTCCCTCATTCCGCTCCGATTTAAACATTACCCAAGATATCGTAGAGGAAGTGGCTAGAATCTATGGGTATGAAAAAATTGATCCAAAGTTACCCGACAGATCGATACAACCAAGCCCCATCAACCAAGATACAATATTAATGCGCAAACTCCGCAAACTTTTGTTGGAAAGCGGTCTAGATGAAGTCTATACCTATTCTTTTATCGATCCGAAGCTTTATTCGAAATGTTCTCTAGAAACTAATAATCTTGTCAAAATCATCAATCCGCTTTCTCCTGAGCTTTCGCTTTTCAGAGATCAACTTATACCTAGTTTACTTGAAAAGATAGAACTAAACTTACCTAATTTCGAACAATTCGCTTATTTTGAAATTAACACTGTCGCGATAAGACAAAAGAAGGAGCTTCCAAACCAACCAAGGCAAATTGCCGGTGTTTTTGTATTCTCACAAAAGGTAAAAGCTGACCTAAGTTATTACACCGCAAAGGCTAAGCTCGACTTTATATTTTCTCGGCTGGGTATAAATTTACGACATAGCAACATACGGGAAGGGAATATAGCGAATTCTATCACAAATATTTTTCACCCCAACAAGGCTTCCATTCTAAAGTCTATCGATGGATCATACCTGGGATTTTTCGGTTTCATCCATCCACGCCTTTCTCTAGCATTTAAATACGAGAATCTTAATATTCTGGCCTTCTCAATAGATTATAATGCAATAAAAAATAAATTTAATAACGAAGACTTTACCTATAGTCCATTCAGTAATCTCCAAAGCGTTGCCAGAGATATTAGTCTTTGGTTAAATGAAAAAACAGAGATTGGTCCGACAATAGAAGGCATAATAAAGAATGTTACATTAGATTATCCTGCAAGGTTTGAACTTTTAGATACCTTTATATCGGAGAAAGGAGCTCGAGCAGCAACAATACGGATCATACTCGAGAATTCATCTCCAAATCTTTTGACGGATAAAGATATAAATGCCCAAATCACCAAGATTGAAGATTATATTCAGTCCACTCTTCAATTAAAATTACGCTAGTCAATTTTTAACATTGCACGCACTCTATAAACCCAATTAACTGCTGGAAGAGGTATTCTAAGTTTCCTCATTATAAAGATCTTCTCAAAGTCTAAATGGCAAATCTAAAATGAAGGATATTGATAAACTCGTTACAGACTATTTTAATAGAACCTTATAAGAATGAAAGCTTATCGGAAATGGATAAACCCACCGCCCATTTATGTATGTTGCCAGCGTGTCAGCAAAAGAACACAGAGAAAGCGGCTTAATGCAAAAAACGGGGGTCTAGTTTGATAGGATTTCCTCAATTATCTTCCGTTTTAATGTGTCATTAAACCCACGATGAATCCCAACTAACTCCTTTAGGTTTGCGAAACTTCCCTCAAGTGAATTCGTTGTATTTGGAATATCTAATTTGGGGTATTCCAGATATGTAAAAAGGTAAGGTAGATTCGTTTTCAAGCTTCTGTAGGCTGACCTTATCCTACGATGTGTGTAGTACCAGTGTTTTGTAGTTTCATCTACCGTTTTTTCTTTTAGAAAGGTCTCCCATGTTTCATACCACCCAGTGAGCTTTTGAGTAAAGTCTTTCTTGTTATCCCGACAAAGGTCTGCAACTATTTCCTTTAATTCAATACCAGCTTCAAGCTTAGGTTTGCTTGTTAAGTATTTCCTGATGATTTGTTTCTGGTGGAAGTGACACATCTGAATCGGAATATCTGAGAATACTTTGCGTACTCCAGGCTTGCCATCTAATACTATTGCTGAAATTGTGAACCCTTGCTTCTCTAGGACATATCTACCAAGCAAGTATGTACTGATAGTTTCGTATGGTATTTGCTTGAAGTAAAGATTTTTCTTTAACACTGGAGATCTAAATACAATGAATCCATACCATTGGTTAAAGAAAGTGACGTCAGCGACCATAACCAACCCATCCGGTTTGATGGGCCTTTTAACACTAGTAGCCTCAACAAGCTGTTTTCTTATCCATGGGATACTTCTATGGTACTCGCAAGACAAATCCTTAAGTGTGTTACGCTTATGGGTGTATTTGTCCCAGATTATCTTTTGAATTTTTCGAGGACGTTTTTCTGATTGGAAATTCCTCTTACAGTCTAAGCATAAAAATCGTTGTAAATTTCTACGTTTTCCTTTCTTCTTTACATGATAAGAACCGCAGTGGATACATTTTTTTTAGCCATAATTTACAATCGTTTGTAGATAATTTAATCTTAACGATTGTAGCACAATACATTTCAGTGTTTTTAGACCCCCGTTTTTTGCATTAAGCCGAGAAAGCCAACCTAGAGGCCATGTGATAAAATGTCCGAATTTATCGAACGCCTTGAGAATTAATCCAGTGCTGGTTGATTATTTACGTCATTGATATTGTCCTGAGCAGGTGCTCCAACCACCTGAATTTCGAGAACATTGCTCGAAAGGGTAAAATTTGGACCATGCGCGACGGCATATAATTTATAACTTCCAGAACCAAAAGGACTAATCCAACTATACTCATATTTGTCACTGGATAGTCGGACCATATCTCCAGCAAAGTAAGTCACATTTGTAGGAACGTAGACCTGATAAAGTTCCATATATTCCACTTCTTTATTGCCATCATAATTCGCACTAAAAACCACTGGTGAATTAATATCTATTTGTTCCGAAGATTTTTGAAGTAGCAATGAACCTGATTTTTCACTATTACCAATGAATACCGGGAACGATTTAGTAGCTTTATTGCCGCGCGACGTGACAATCGTTATTTCAAATACGGCTAGTCCAGCTCTGATATCCCCAATATCAACAGCTCTCTGCAACGTCTGTTCATTTTCTACTTGGGCTATCTTTTCACCTCCTAATTCAAATGTCATTTTAGTAATTTCACCCTCGAGCACGAATGCTCTCACATCTATGGGTAATTGGCCAGAATAGGAAAATCCAGGTTGAGGTGAAAATATGGTCACATCGGGTTCTTCTGGGTCAGTGTTTCGAATAATATCGCATTGCTCAGTAGGCAGACTCCCTTCTTTTGTTGCAAAATAAGCATCCACATCCTTCTGCAATCTCCCACTAGGAGATTGTAAATAGGTAAATTCTTTTTCAAATGCAAAACCAGCCGAACTATCAATTTCTCTTGCTAATTTGTCTTGTTGATCTAGACAAACCAAAATTTTCTTTTTTTGCAAATATATTGGAGGGACTTTCCCTGCCACAGCCATACCAATTTCGGGACTATCGCATTCCTCTAATCCATTCGGACATCTGCCACTGGTTGTCACTATTCCACCCGGACGAGAAAAGGCAGTTTTATTTGGAAAAGCAGCATTGATAGTTTTTTGATAGTTTTCTACCCATGGAACAACACTAGTCGAACCAAATGATTGGGAACTCATCCTAGTGTTATCATTATTTCCCATCCAACCCAAAGACACAAACTCTGGCGACCACAAAACAAACCATGTATCTCTATTACTCTCTGAAGTACCTGTTTTTCCGGCTACATCTCTGTCCGTAATCGAGCGCACTGGCGAGAGTCCACCCGACACTCTTGGATTTAGGACGTTATTTACCAAGTAAATTGCTGCCGGGTCTGCGACTGATACTTTTTCTGGCGTATGTTGATAGATTAGATTACCGTCAATATCAGTTATTTTAGCTATAGCTTCATGTAATACGAAATTCCCTCCGTTAGCAAAGATAGAAAAAGCCTGAGCGTGTTCAATCGGTTTAACATCTGCTCCTCCTAGAACTATTGACGGTCCATATCCGTCAGCATTTCCATAAGTCGTATATCCAAATTGTCGTGCCGTATCAACATATTTTTGTATGCCCAGAGCATCGACGAGAAAAAGCGCTGGTATATTTCGCGATTTTGCTAACGCGGTTCTCACATCGGTATAACCCCAGAAATTTCCATCCCAATTTTTAGGATAATAATTTGGAATTGACTTTATCGGCAAATCGGGGAGAGTAGAGGCAGTACTAATTATTCCCTCATGAAACCCGAGGTAATATGCAATTGCTTTATTCGTGGAACCTGGCGACTGTAGTGTATCCAAAACATTTACGTCTGGATCGAATTGCCCCCCCTCATCAATATCTAACTGTCCACAATTTTGAATATACTCATTGTCTTGATAACATTTTGAACCGACCATAGTGAGTATCCCACCTGTTTGAGGATCCATAGTCATTAAAGCCGAATTCCTTGCTTGATATTTATTTCGATACCATCCAGCATTTCCCTCATCGGCACTTGAGACAAACTTTTCTGCTATTTCCTGCAAAGAATAGTCTAACGTTGTGTAGATATTCAATCCGCCTGTTTCAATTTCTGAAGCCGTGAATACCTTCCCGTTATTGTACGCTCTCTCTTGCAATAATTGTCTAACGTACCAGACAAAATGAGGTGCCTTTATTGTCACAACTGGTTTTCTATACTCTAATTGGCGTACTTGCTCCTTAGCTTTCTCTAATTGTTCGACAGTTAACTCGCTTTGTGGTTGGTAACCGATTGTATCTTTGTGACTTTCATTTACGAGACGTATTCTATCGTTAATCCTTTCAAGATTGTCTATCATCTGTCCTAGTATATAGTCAGCACGAACATATAACCTCTCTCTATTCGCAACTAGATCACTGCCTATCGTAGGCGAGATTCTAGAAGGACTTTGAACAACTGCCGCTAAAACAATCATCTCTGGAATTTCTAGATCTTTTATTTCTTTCCCAAAATATAATTTTGCTCCTGTCTTCACACCAAGATTACCTCCTCCTTCAGGCACCACATTTAAGTAAAAGTTCATTATTTCATCTTTGGAATACATTCTTTCCATTTGGAGGGCCAAAATAATATCCTTTATCTTGCGCACATAGGAATATTCTCTTGTGATTTTCGTGTTTACGACTACCTGTTGTGTCAATGTGCTTCCGCCACATGTTGGGCCTCGCAATATTTTGTAAACTACGCAACGTAGAATTGCGGTAAGATCTACGCCAGAGTGATTGTAAAAATCTTCATCTTCGGCTGCGAGAAACGACCATTTTAGAGCTTCGGGTATGAACTCATTGGGGCGAATTAATTCTCTACTGAATTGCTGGGGGTTTACACTATATAATAAGGTGCCGTTTTTATCATATATTTTACTGCTGGATACCTGTCCAACTGGGTTTTGGATATCTGGAAGCTCGTTTGTCAACTTTTTCAACCAGAATAGGAATCCTATTGTGAAAACCATTCCTACGACCACAAGCATCCCAACCACATTCCATACATACTTTTCTACCTTTTCTTTGCCTCCTGCTTTGTTTACTAGGGTTTTGCCTATGTATCGGCCGGAACTGGCTGTTTTCTTAGCCCGGCTATATCCGCTCCAAATACTCTCGCGAGCCTTGCTGTGCGCCGAACTCCAAATTTTAAAATTGCGTTTTCGGTTTTTGGGTTTGAAAAAAAGCATAGTTATCAGAATTATGTCTAAAATCAGCTAAATTTTAACCTTATACTGCTTCTGACACAAGGTTTATTTAGCGTTAATTTGGAGATTTTGCTAAAATTGCTAATGTTTGTCTTTGGTGGGATGCCGGAGTGGTCTAACGGGACTGTCTTGAAAACAGTTGTCTCGGTAACGGGACCGGGGGTTCGAATCCCTCTCCCACCGCCAGTTGGAAAACTTGTTTTTCTACTATGAAGTGGGAAGTCTCGAATATCTCCTTGATCAAACTCATCAAAGCAATTATTTTTAAAATGTAATATTTGCTAAAACCATAAAGATAACTTTTTAAAGTTTCGGGGCTATAATTCTTTATTTTCAGTTCGCGTTCTGTTTTTCGTAGCCCTGTTTGCATAACTTCTTGAAAATAGTAAAATAACAATAATTCTTATACGGAAATAATCTATCATGATTACGCATAAGATACTAATTATTGTATAAGTTATGTAAAACATTTCGTATAATAACCAGTTATCGGAAATTTCGTTTCACTTCACATCCGATAACAGCGTGTATGCGGTTACGTAAACGGGGGGAGAATATTTTCGGATAGTGTTTGGGGGCGTTTTATTCTTGAAGTAAAACCAAATAATTTTATACTTATGAAACTATTTATTTTAACAGGACCGCCTGCGACAGGAAAAAATACGATTGGGGCGGCTTTTGCAAAATTACGCAAAAAATGTGCAGTAATTGATGTTGATGCGGTTCGATGGATGGTTTTGCAGCCTCACAAGGCTCCGTGGGAAGGTAGCGGAGGAAAAAAACAACAACTTCTCGGCGTGCAAAACGCATGTGTGCTAGCAGAAAATTTTTTAAAACAAAAATACGATGTTTTAATTTTGGATGTTGTTAACAATAAAACGGCGCAAATATATAGAGAAAAATTAAAAAATTTTAATCCTAAAATTATTCTACTATTGCCTACATACACAGAGATTATCCGCCGAAATAAATTGCGTCCACCATGGTTAAAACCGGAAGAAATAGAAAGATGTTACAAAGAACAAGAAATGTTCAATGCATATGACACAAAATTGGATAATACTAACAAAACCGCCGATGAAGTTGCGAGAGATTTAGCAAACACGCATATTAAGAAGGCTTAACATTCTAACAGGGACGAATAAAACGCCCCCAAACCGAAATTTATAATGTGGCCGAAAATATTCTCCCCCCGTTTACTCCACCCATATTTTTGTTCCCTTCGGTCACAAAAACATCGCATACACGCAAACGTTGTGGCGAAATCGACAAGATATATCCGGTCCATGTATAATCAAGTTATAATTTGATTTTATGCAGAGGTGATACTCATGACTAACCAAGAAGGTATATCTGAAGAAATGAGGACGCTTATTATTGTGCTTTTCTTAATATTTATTTATCCAGTTGGCTTATTACTAGTGTGGTTTTGGGCTGGTTGGAAGAAATGGGTAAAAATATTAATTACACTACCAATTATTGTGCTACCATTATTAGCTTTTATCGTTATTGCCACTGTTAATCCAGCTGAACAATTTGAAAAAGCTAGGCAAATGTGTATTGATTCGTGTAACTATAATTATGCCGGAAACGATACTGAGTTAAAAGTTTGTTATCAACGTTGCGATGAGATAAATAAAAGTATAGATCGTTGAGCTTAAATATATCAAAAGTAAAGCTAGTGAACAATTTTCTTATTTCTTAACTTGTTTTTTTCGGTTGCATTTTTTGTACTCTCACTCAACATTTGACACCAATTCCACTCGGGAATCTTCTAACACATTATGTCTGGCTTCCTCGTACCATCGCTTGACTCATATTTGCCTCCATGAATTGAAATGATAAAATACGAATATAGGCAAACATCAGATATCCCGAAACGTTAAGCGAAGTCACTGTACTCGTTTTCAACCTTAATATAATACTATGTGGTTCTACATTGCATTAGCAACATCTTTAGTATCTTCCATTACTGTAATTTTCAACAAAAAAATTTTGCAGGGAGTCAATCCCTCTGTATTAACTTGGTGTACTTTACTTTTTGCGACTCCAATTATTGCAATTTTTGCCATAAGGGATGGAATTCCGGCTATAAATATTCTATTTGCTGTCGGTGTTGCTGGGTCTGTTTTCTTTTACACAATTGCATCAATTCTCCGATTCCGAACGATGAAAATGGCCGAATTATCGGCAATTTATCCTCTTGTTTCCCTTGGTCCAATTTTTACGCTTTTATTAGCTTCGTTTCCACTTTTAACGAAAGGCCGAGCGTATTCTCTATAGTTGGTGCTTTAATAACACTATTAGGAGCTTATGTCTTAAATGTTAGTAAATCTAGGGAAGGATTGTTAAAACCAATAAAATTATTATTTGAAAATAAAGCCTCTGCTATGATGATTTTTTCGGTTCTTGGTGAAAGTATCACAATAGTCTTTGATAAACTTGCAATAAATAACACCTCACCGAAAAATCCTATCTTCACTCTTTTGATTGAAAATATTTTTGTAATCATTAGTCTATTGCCAATTCTTTATTTAAAAAACAAAAATCTTACACAACAAATATTTGCCAACAAGAAATTTTTTATTATTATTGGTTTTCTTAATGCATGTTCCACAATTTTGGCTTTTTCTACAATAGGTGGGGGTAGCATAGGCATAGCCTCTGCAATTTTTAAATTACAATTGCTCTTTGTTCTGTTGTTTAGTTTTATCTTCTTTAAAGATAGACCAAAATTAGAGACAATTATTGGGAGTATCATAATGATCTTAGGTGTCGTTTTAATAAAAATCGGATTGTAATTAACAATACTTTGTTATCGAATACAAACTTTTAAAATTTGAATCATGCGTTATGTCTTAATCTCTTTAGAGAATCTAGCCAACAAAAATCATGAATAACAAAAAAATATTAGCAACCATTTTCTTGACTTTCGTTGTACTTTCAACAATTGCCACCATTACAGACCGGCAAACTCATTTTGTAAACAGGTTTATTACTGGTGTAATTATGGATAGTAGGAATCATTATTTGTCTTGCGATCAGCTTCCAAGTGTCGAGCAAGTAGATACTGTAGTAAAAGAGCATAAAGAAGTAATCGAACAGCTTATTAAAGCTGCTGGCAAGCGCTTTCATGATACAAAAATAACCCCTCTCTGGGAAGAAAATATGGTGAAAGATGGGGAGGATTCTTATATTTCCTTTTCTTGGGGCGAACCTTATCCCGATTGTCAAAATACAGGCAAAGGCGATATACAAATTATGTATCCATCTCATCAAGATAGGGTAGTCATCGAAAAAATTATTAACGGGGATACATTTTTTGGAATCCCATATAGATTAAAAAACGTATAACATAACTTTATATATGTTCGTTTTTGGAATCATCGAGAAGATCGGGTTTAGTAATTTCCAATTTTCCAAAGTATTGTCACGAAAAGCATAGCAACGATTTTCGGTTTTGTTATCTGACAGATACCCATAAACCAAACTGGCATTGTTCAAATCGTTTGACGATCAAGAAGCCAATACTGATTACATTACCAAGAAGACACCAAAAGGTGTCTTCTAAATCAATTTCACACAAACTTTTATTTATCTACTGCACTTTTCGCTAACTTCTCAATAGTCGAATGTATTTTGCTTAACTTTTCTGAGTTGAAATATATACAATCAGTCGTACGATCCACCCGTACCTTTATATTAGATAAATAGTATTCCGAACTCTCCCATGCATCTTTAGAGCAACTAGGAACAACCTCATCTCCATCCTCAAAATATTCAAATGCTCTGTCTATGATCTTCCCATCCACATTTTTTCCTTGTGAGACATTTATAGCTGACTTAGTAACTGTATAGACATTCTGATCCCTATCCACAAAACTGATTAATACGTTTCCATAGTCTGGATCATACCCAACCCCTTGAATCTTTATACCATCGATATATGCCACTTTTAAGCCGTTATAATCAACTTCGCCACTCTTTAGCCATTCTTCAGTCAATAAAATAGGTAATTCCGCTGAGGGCCAAATTGGTGTGAGGACATGAGACGATTGTATTACATTATTATTGTCGTATATAGACAATCCTGGGGAACGCCCATTACTATTAACGTTACTAATTAGATTTTTTATAGAATTTATTCTAAGACCTCCATCGATTAAGTTACTTTTAAATGATCTAACGACTTTTCCATCATTATCTTCCAGATCTATTCTATATTCGTCATTTGGATTATTTAATTCTACTGTCTTAACTAATAGATTTATCTCTTTTGCCTTATTAGGTAGTATTGAAGAATAATTGTTTACATAATATTTGTTATCATCTTGTACATATTCAACAGTATAACCATAAGGAATATGATCATATTTAGTTGATTGCATAATATCACCATCAACTTTTCGATTAACCGTTTGAGATATTCCTAGATTAGAATCCATATCTAGTTGTTTTATATTTTCCTCATTCCGGGGCAATAAAGTTATTTCTTTGTGCTCAGCGTAAACCACATACCCTTTTTGTTCAGGAGGAACTTCCGTTCTCACGAAATCGATTATGTCATAGTTTTCAGCATCAAGAGTGTAGGTATAAAAAACAGTTCCTGGTGCGCCACTTGTACCAAGTCCATACCTCGACGACTCAATATTTATTACCTCTTTCCCTTCTGTATTTTTGTCCATTTTAATCGTAGCATTGTCAAAGACTTCAAGTGACCCTTCTGGGTATATCATCGATTTTAAATCTTTTCTGTTTTCACTATAGACGCTAGCCAAGCCTTCAAAATGTGACAGAACAAGCTGGTCAACCTCATCAAGGATAGTACTCCTATCTCCTTGTGGTAATTCCCAACTCTTTGTCCCATCATAAAAACTCCTCTCAGATTCTTCAGAAGAAAACACATACTTTGAGATGAGCAATTGTTTATTATCAGATGTGTAGTATTTTGATTCCGAACTGCCAAATGTGAGTATTGACATTAAATCATTCTCAATAGTTTTCTGGTAAAAATTACCAGTGTTTGTATCTGTCCTGGTTTCTATCTGTATGTTATATTCTCCTCCCCAATCTGCGCCATTTTTATAAATCGTAGTTTTTTCAATCAATATTTTATCTTTCAGACTTCTTATTTCGTTTATTCTTGCATCGATTTTTACTTTCGCCTCCGCCACAGTTATTGGCTTAAATCTATTTTGATCAAAATTCGTTGAATACGCTGAGTAAGTCAGTACTGCAATAATCAATACTGTCATTAAAAGACCAACTCTACCAAATAACCTGATAATCCAGACATTGTCTAATTTAAGATTCGAGCTAAGCTCCTTAAACAAAGAAGCCTTATACTTTTTCTCAATTACCGACTCTTTTGCCATATTTCTTAGTGATTTAATAACTAAGTTTTCAATTTGGCTATTTCCCATGTTTTATTTCATTAATAAGTAGAGCCTTAGCGGTCTTAAGTGCTCGATTTTGTATTACCCTTACATTAGCTTCAGAAATTGCTAATATCTGACTTGTTTCCTTTATTGATTTTGATTTAATAAATCTACACTCAAGTACATTTCTATAGTTAGCACTAAGGTTGTTCAACACTGTCATAACTTTATCTGAAATACCTCTTATTTCCTGGGCACTATCAGTATCATCATCCTCTAATATATATGCCTCATCATCAAGTTCAACCTCATGCCTCTGAGACTTCACATGCCAAAATTGTTTGATTTTATTATTTGCGATTGAATAAATATAATTTTTTAGACTTGATTCTTGTCTGAAGTTAACTAAAGAATCTAGCAAAACAAAAAACGTGTCACTTGTTATCTCTTCGGCCCACGACTTATTTCCCACTCTCAGAAAAACAAACTTATAGATCCTATCTACATATTCTTCGTATATCAATCCAAAAGCATGTTTATCACGATTTGTGATTATTTTTGCGACCAGTTCATTTTCTTTATTACGATCCATTTATTTATAAGTAACTAAAACGTTTCACTATTATGTCAAGGAATGTTACACCATATCTAATATACAGCTAAACTTCGATATTGGAGAAAAAAGTTATTCCAAAAGATTGATCCGAATTAAACAATATTCACCGTTCTTGTCCTTCTGAATGCTTGCTCTACCATCCTGGCCTTTTCGGCCGTAGGAGAGGGCAATGTAGGCATTGTTTCGGCAATCTTCAAATTACAAGTTCTCTTTATTCTGCTTCTAAGTTTTATTTTTTATAAGGACCGACCAAGGCTGGATACAATTATTGGAAGCGTTAATGATTCTCGGGGTTATTGTGATAAAAATCGGGCTATAATATTAGCAACTTATTTCATTACCGATTAAGATATGTCTACGAACAAATTTCCAAGAGTAGGTATTGGGATTCTAATTTTGAAAAATAATAATATGCTTCTTCTCGGCAAACGAATCAATGCCCATGGAGCGGGAAAATGGCAATCATCTGGCGGGCATTTAGAATTTGGCGAATCGTTTGAACAAGCAGTAGAGAGAGAAATTGCCGAAGAGATTGGAATTGGCGTCAAGAATATCAAATTTTTGACTGTTACAAATGATGTATTTGAAAATGAAGATAAGCATTATGTAACGATATTTATGACTTGCGAATATGAATCAGGAGAACCTCAAATATTAGAGCCTGATAAATGCCAAGAGTGGAAATGGTTTAAATATGATGAACTTCCCAAAGATCTCTTTCTCCCTTATGATAGGCTACTCAAACTGAGAACATAGACATAAAATATAATAAATACTCTCCTATATATTACATCACTAGAGATACACCCAGATACTTTTTGTTTTGACAAAAGGCATATAATAGGTTAGAGTTTACTTCTTATTCACTCATCAATGGATACAAACACACCCAAAACATTCAGTTTAGACGAAGCTAAGGAAATAGCTACCAAGCTTGGGATTGATTGGGGTCAATTCGATCTTGACCAATTTCACAAAGGAATTAATGTTGAGCTTGAGCATGGGACAAGAGATCCCGCTACAAATGTAACCGGCAATGATCCCTTACTTACAGGAAAAATAGCTTTGGCACATTTGAACGAATTCCCGGATTATTATGACAGATTAGATAAACTTGAAGCAGAAGCAAAACAACACTGGAAAAAACAATAAACAACCACAATAATTCGGACATAAAATCGCTATTTTCTAGCCCTTCTTTTCGGACATTATCCTCCAATCCAACTTTCCCAAAGGATTTGACAAATTTATTAATAGTAGTTTGTAGCTGATTCATACCTAAGTGAAATGATTTGGGATTTGAGATCAACCATCATCTGCGCAAAATAGCCAAAAATCAAACAAATATTGACTTGTTGAACACATTCCACACAATAGATCTCAAAAAGAACTTAAAGGGCGCCATAAAAAGAAGTTCACCCACTAAAACACAAAAAATCCCGATTTGGGATTTTTTGTAAAGCAGTAAACTAGTTAAAAGTGCTGTTCAAATTTATTCTATTTGTGCTTAGGAATAGCTTAGAACATTGACGAATCAATTACAATAGTTATCACCTCTCAAATAACCGAAAACAAGTTCTCGCTTCAAACCATAGATATACACTAGCGTAAGTTACCCTCAACAGGACATGAGTAATATTCTATACCTCAAAACTTTGTGTCGGACATACCGACAAATTTATGTTAATATAACTACAAACCGTCTTAATGTCGGACCGGTGGTCAAGGCATATTGAGTTTAGACTATTAATCGAAAATAATTTAAACTCTACTAAAGCCTTAGAAAATTAGAACACAATGCTCTATAATTAGGGCAAGTAAAAGAATAACTAATAATTAAGCCAATAATTATGAAAAACATTACCATCAGTATGGATGAAGCACTTCTGGGGCACTTTCCTAGCGGTAAGGTAGGAGTACTATTCGTTTCAAATTGCAGCAAAATTAACCCCAAAGAGCCCTCGTATCTACTACAACAATACTCCGAGTCGATATCTGGCAATACACAAAGGCTCGAAAACAGATATTTTAGAGCATGGCTAAATGCCTTTCAAAGATTAGGCATTACAGATAAAGACATACTTCCAGCCAATTATTCCCTTACAAAGCAAGCTATTAAGCATAGTATTTCCGCGACGTTACCACCCCTCGTCAGTCTATATAATTATCTATCGTTAAAATATATGATGCCAATCGGTGGGCATTCCGCCGAGAGTATAGACCAATTTGAGATAGGATTCACTAAAGGCAACGAAACTTTTCAGCCAATTAATTCATCTGAAATTCAACAAGTGGATATGGGAGAACCTGCGTATATCGCACCAGCCTTAAACAAGGTTTTGACGAGATTTTTAACTTGGAGACAGGGCACAACCTCTCAAATCAATAATTCCACTTCCGATTTCATCATTACATTTGATGATTTCCCAAATCTTTTCACAAATCAGACAATAGAAAACATAGCAAAAGAATGCGCACACATTATTCATGCCCTTGGTGGAGGAGAGTTCAAATTTGCAATTTTAGACTCCTCGAGAAGATCGGTATCCTCAAATTCTCTGACATCAATTTCAATACCAAAAAATACGCCTCATTGCCTAATCAAACGCATGGATGTTATTACCGACGAACAACAAATTAATGAAGTATTAACCAAGGGAGTCAAAGAGATCTTTCCAGACAAAGAAGTACTAAAAACCCTAATGCTTTCAGGCAAGCGTTTAAAGTTATACACAGGAATTGATCCTACAGCGGATTTTATACATATGGGTCACATGATATGGATGAAAAAACTCAGTCAATTTCAAAAACTAGGCCACGAGGTTATATTCTTAATCGGAGGCTTTACAGCGATGATAGGCGACCCAGATAAAAAAAATTCAAGAATGGTACTCACCAAAGAACAAGTCGAGGCCAATTTCCAAAATTATCGGAATGATGCTTCAAAACTTATTGATTTCGACTGGGAACCGAATCCAGTCCAGATATTAAATAACTATGATTGGTTAAGTAAGCAAACCCTAGAAAGTTGGTTAGATGTTATGTCAAACGTCACCATGCAACACATCTTGAGCCATGATATGTTCCGTCAGAGAATCGAAACCGAAGCTCCTATTAGACTTCACGAAATTATGTATCCCTTGATGCAAGGATATGACGGCGTTCATATGGAGGTTGATCTTGAGGTAGGCGGAAGTGATCAAACATTTAACATGTTAACTGGTCGCATCTTATCAAGAAATATGATGGGCAAGGAAAAATACGTTATGACTTTGAAATTGCTAACTGATAACTCGGGGAATAAGATGGGTAAGACTACGAATAATAGTATCTCTTTCAAAGATACTCCCGCAGATGTTTATGGGAAAATCATGAGCATATCGGACGAAGTGCTTCCGCTCGCGTATGAATTATTAAGCGATATAAGCCTAAAAGAACTAACTAAGCTCCCAGCGCAAATCGCAAAAGATCCTATGGGTGCGAAGAAAGAACTGGCTTTAGAAATAACCCAACTTGTTCATTCACAGGATGCTGCGAGACAGGCCCAACAGTTGTTTGAAAAAACCGTGCAAAACGACCTGCCGCCTGAGGATATCAAACAAATCAAGCTCAGCGAGATAAAGAAATTCTTGCCTATAACCCTAGTAGACCTACTAGTCAGAATTGGAATGGTCGAAAGCAAAGGACAGGCAAAACGCATGATTATACAAGGAGCGGTGGAAATTAATCTGTCCAAAGCGACCATACCAGAAATGAGCTTAGATAATATTGAACCAAATACTGTTATCCGTGTTGGAAAAAGGAATTGGATCAAACTAGTTTAATAGATTATTTTTTTTAATAACTACAAATGAGCAAAATAATTACCAGAAAAACTTTATTGAAGATACTTGATAAAACATGGAAAATATTGCTTTTAGTAGCTGTGATAGGAGGCATGATTATTGGAATTATTTATCCAATCATTTACTCTTTCAATTAAAAAGTTATTAAGCTACAAGCATCAAAATATCTGACAGTATCTACAAAATCCCAGGGGTAGGAACCGCATATGCGAAACGGCTGGAGGGTCTTGATATCACAACAATAAATGACTTCCTTACCCATTGGCCCCACTACTATCATGATTATTCTAGGATAGTACCTCTAGATTCCCTAGATACAGAACATCTGCAAACTGTAAAAGTCCGGTTCTACAAGATAACTAATGTGTATCTAAAAGGCAAAAGAGCCAAAACACTTCAAAAAGCTAAAGCCAGAGATGAGTCAGGCAACGAGATACCGGTTACATGGTTCAATCAACCGTATCTGAAAGATATACTAATTGAAGATCAATGGTTCTACATGGCTGGAAAGTTAGACCCTTACTCGCTGCGACCTCAAATATTAAATCCGGAGATTGAATCCGCCCAAAACGAAGATACCGTGCATCTAGCACGGATTACACCCATTTACCATTTAACATTTGGAGTGAGGCAGAAATGGCTGCGAAGCAAAATTAAATGGCTTCTGGATAACCTTGATCTCATTGTGGATGTCACAGACCAGTTAAGCCCCTCAATACGCGAACGCTATGAGCTATTAGATTTTGCCGTAGCATTAAAAAACATACACTTCCCCTCTTCTTATGAACTTTTGGAGGAGGCAAAAAAGAGGCTGGCGTTCGAGGAAATGTTTAATATCCAAATTTTAATCCTTGAAAAACAAAAACAGCGATTTCTCCAAAATGCCCGCAAATACGATAAAATACTGCTCGAAGCCAATCTGGATAAGGTATTTGGCGATCTGCCTTTTAAACCTACCAATGATCAGATAAAAGCATGCGAAGAAATCAAAAACGATCTAGCAACCAATAAACCCATGCGTAGACTTTTGCAGGGAGACGTAGGGACAGGCAAAACACTTGTAGCTGTATTAGCGTCCTATATGGTTGCCGCACAAGGCGGAAATGTCGCGATATTAGCTCCAACTGTAATTCTTGCTCAACAGCTTTATGGAGCTTTTAATAAATTTATTACCGATTCGAAAATTAGCATAGACCTGACTACAGGAGGGCAGAAGGTGAAAAATCAGAAACAAAAAGATACCGATTTCAAAGGTTATATAACAATTGGTACGCATGCGCTCCTTTACTCTCAGCCCCAATCTTACGATTTGTTGATTGTAGATGAACAACATCGCTTCGGTGTTAAACAAAGGCAACAGCTACAGACTAGCCTATCGGATAAATCTTTTGCTTCCCATTATCTCGCAATGACTGCCACGCCGATTCCTCGTACCCTTGCGAATGTGTTATTCGCGGATATGGATTTAAGCATATTGGAAGATAAACCTAAAAGCCAAATACCTATCAAAACTTATATTGTACCAGAGCATAAAAGACAGGATTGCTACGCTTGGATCAAAGGATTAATTCAAAACAATGAAAAATGTTTCTGGTTGTGTCCGCGTGTGAACGAAGTAGAAGGTTCTGCTATCAAATCTGTTGAATCAACCATTAAAGAACTTGAACAAGTCTTCGCTGATCTCAAAATCGGACTTATCCATGGCAAGCTGAGTTCGGAGGCAAAGAATAAAACTATTGACTCGTTTCGAAATAACAAACTGAATTTATTAATCGCGACGACTGTAATCGAGGTAGGAATAGATATACCTGACGCTAATATCATTGTTATCGAAGGGGCCGAAATGTTTGGTCTCGCACAACTTCACCAGATTAGGGGTCGTGTTGGAAGAGCAGATAGGCAGGGATATTGTTTTTTATTTACCTCTCCTGGAGCCCAAAATAGTCAGTTTGCGATACAAAGATTAAAATTCTTTACGAATTGTGCAAATGGTATCAAAATTGCCGAATTTGATTTAAAATCTAGAGGTCCGGGCGAGGTATACGGTTTTAGACAATCCGGGATCCCTAATCTAAAGCTTGCTGATATAAATAACCTAAATCTAATACACGACACAAGAGAAGCAGCTGAATCTACGATGACAAAGCAATAAATTTTTTAGTTTGAAAGTAAGAAAATATGTCAACCACGAATGCGATTATTCTCGGCCTTATACAGGGTTTTACCGAACTGCTTCCGATATCGAGTTCTGCCCATTTATTGCTTTTTTCAAGGTTGATTGAAGGCATTGATGAACCTGTTGCTTTTGATATTGCGCTACACCTTGGCAGTCTAATCTCACTTTTGATATATACCCGTTCGCAAATGCGCGACATGTGCAAATCTGTCTTTGGATTTCTAGCGAAATTATTTCTTGGAAAACGGATTAATCTTCACTTTAAACCAAAAGAAATTAAACTATTTACAAATTTAATCATAGTCACTATTCCTATAACTCTTTTCGGAGCGTTTTTCAATTCAAGCATCAATCTAATTTCTCATAATATACAAATAGTTGCTTTGAATCTAGCAGGATGGGGGATCCTGCTCATCATAGCGGATAGTTTGTACCGATTTAATACTTTAAAAATTACCGAACTAACTTGGAGTAAATCTTTAGTAACAGGGTTGTTCCAAATGCTTTCGCTTATCAGAGGAAGCTCTCGCTCAGGTTGTACGATCATAGGCGCACTATCTCAGGGTCTAAATGTACAAGAAGCTATTAAACTTTCCCTTTTATCTGGAATATTTGCTATCTCTGCCGCAGTGGCTTACCAAATGTTGAATTTTCAGGAAATTACGAACACAGGGATTGATTTAAAAACTTTTGTTGCAGGTATTATCTCATCAGTCATTTCTACCTACATTGCTATTAAACTTCTTTTTGCAATTACTAGCCGTCTTGGTTTCAAAGTTTTTGGAATTTATCGAATATTGTTAGGGATTATTTTGCTTTACTTGCGCGCTTAAAACTTTCTATCGTAATGCTTTCAAAAGTTCACGTTATATTAGACAATATACGTTCTGCGTTAAATGTAGGAGCAATTTTTAGAACGTGTGATGCCGTTGCCATCGAAAAGCTATGGTTAGTTGGTATCACGCCTTATCCGCCCCACAACAAAATTCCCAAAACAGCTCTTGGTTCGATAGAGAACGTCTCTTGGGAATACGTCAAAAATCAGATCGAGGTAATCAATTTTTTTGAAAAGCAACATATCCCTCTGCTAGCGATCGAAAACACACCCGAAGCTTCAAATATATTCCTAAGTAAACTACCGCAAAAATGCGCGTTTGTCTTTGGTAATGAGATTGGAGGTATCAGCGAACCTTTATTGCAAGCTTCGAAAGAGATCCTAAAATTGCCTATGTTTGGAATTAAAGAATCACTAAACGTCGCTACCACCTGCGGCATTGTTATGTACGAGGCGTTGAGACAGACCCTATATAATTGACTGCCAGGGGCATAAGGGTTTATCCACACCAACTAAATAATAGGACGGATAATCTTAATTTTAAAAAATTTAACTGTTACTCAAATGATACGAGTTACCGCCGGGCAATACAAAAATGTTCAGCTAAAAGTTCCAGATTCAGCTCGCCCGTTCACCGATCGAACCAGAATTTCCGTTTTCGATACTTTGCGCGAATACCTTTTTGAGAGTTCCATAGCTGATCTCTATGCCGGTAGTGGCGTCACCGGAATCGAAGCTTTAAGTAGAGGCGCCAAGAGCTGTGTATTTGTCGAATCAAACGCTAAAGCAAGCAAAATCATTGAAGTGAATCTTCAGAAATTAAATCCTCCCTGTGTCGCGGCTCAAGTAATCACAATGAGCGCAGAAACATTTATCAAGAAGGCGAAAGAAGCCTATGATATAGTATTCGTCGACCCCCCTTTTGATAAAAGTCAAAGTATCAAATTAGATCTAATAAGTCACATAGTAAATTCTGGCGGCCTTTTAATTGCGAAGTTACCTTCCAAGAGAAGCCAATCTATCCAAATAAATGATTTCGATCTAATTTTGAGCAAAAGATATGGCGCCAGTATGGTAGTGTTTTACCGCAAAAAAGTATGATAAAATATACAATCTAAAAATTATATTGATTAGAAATATCTAAATGGCAGCACAACCAAAGAGAAAGCTACACAGAAAGGGCACCAGACGGGCCAACAAACATCTTGAATGGCCAGCTATGTCGAAATGTCCAGATACTGGAAGATGGATGAGTCCGCATAAGGTATCTCCATATACTGGTAAATATAAGGGGAAGCAAGTAATCAATAAAGACTAATTGGAAATTTTCGACTACCCAACTTGTCTTTATTGTTTAGTTTCTGCTAAGAAATCCTCTTAATTAAAAAACCAGCATTAATTTAGTTCTTTCATAATTCTGCTCGTGAAAGCGCCCAATGATCGCAGACACTACGCGCGCTGGTTTGCCTTGCAAAAGCTCTTTTGTATTCATTTTCCCGACAATGCTTCCGATCCAGTTGGTGAATATGATAGTGCCGAACTGCTGGAAATCGATGGTATTAACGAATATGATAGCTCTCTTGCCGAATCTATAATCAACGGTGTTCGGACAAATCGTGAGGCCATTGACGCTGTCATAGGGAAACTGGCTCCGGAAAGACCAATTTCTCAAATGTCGAAGCTTGAAGTAGAGATACTACGCATTGCCATTTTCGAAGGTTTTATAGGAAAAATCACGCCAGAAAAAGTTGCAATTGATGAAGCCATCGAGCTTGCAAAAAACTTTGGCACCAATACTAGTCGATTATTCGTAAGCGGTGTTTTAGGTACATTAATCGAAAAAAATCAACAGTTATTATCAAAATCATGACAGTGACTCAAATAAATTTGGAAGAATTTGAAAAACTCATCGAAGTAAAATTTTCTAATATTGCAATTCTCAAAACAGCTCTCACTCATCGTTCTTTTCTCAACGAAACTCACGAGGATGATCTTGAGAATAATGAACGGTTGGAATTTCTGGGTGACGCTGTATTAGAACTAATTACAACCCAATATTTGTTTGAAAATTACCCACACGAAACCGAAGGAAATCTTACAAGCTACAGAGCCGCTCTTGTGCGTACCGAAAGCCTTGCTGAAACAGCCGAGACACTTCAAATTGGGAAATATTTGCTTCTGAGTAAAGGGGAGGAGATTACCGGGGGCAGGTCAAAACCCTTCATTCTTGCGAACACATTCGAAGCATTGCTTGGTGCTATCTACCTTGACCAAGGTATTGAGGTGGCGAAACTTTTTGTGCAGAAGACTCTGATGCCAAAGATTCACAATATAGTCGCGCTTAGGCTTGATATAGATAGCAAATCAAAATTGCAAGAAATTGCTCAAGAACAACTAAATTTCACACCTTCTTATGTTTTAGTGAAAGCTGAAGGGCCAGATCATGACAGGGATTTCACTATGGCAGTCGTGATTCATGGTAAGATTTTCGGCGAGGGAACTGGCAAGAGTAAACAAATTGCCGAACAAGAAGCCGCCGAAAATAGTCTGAAAAATTGGGACACGTTTTTGATCAAACACGGACTGGGCAATAAGTAAAAGACCTTAAATTATCAAAAGTACTTGTACGAAGTTTCAAAATTTGTTTTGTAGTTTGGGTAAATTCATGTTACTCACCAGATGAACCAATTACATGTTATAATCCTCAAGACTAATTTTATAGTTATTTTTTAAACATTTTCTGTGGTAAAGTTACGATTAAAACGTTTTGGGAAAAAAGGAATCCCACAATATCGTCTGGTTGCTATCCAGAATCGCACAAAACGAGAGGGTGAATCTCTTGAAGAACTTGGAAATTATTCCCCAATGACAAAAAAAGGTGAATTTAAGGCTGAACGTATTAAATATTGGTTAAGTGTAGGGGCGCAACCTACTCTGACAGCGAGAAACCTACTGATAAGATTTGGGGTTATGGAGAAGAAAACCGGGGTGAAATCTAAATATGCCAAACCTGCGAAAAAGAAAAAACTCGAACGCCAAACTGCAAAAGCAGAAAAAGCTAAAAAGAAATCTGATGAGCAAGCAAAAGCATCGGAAGAGCAAAAATCTGAAGCATCTGAACCAAAAGAATAATTTATTGTCGGTATAGTAATAAAATGAAAGAGACTTTAGAATATCTTCTGACCAAAATTTTAGATAAAGATGCTGTTTTTGAAATCGAGCAACAGGAAACTCCTATTGGTGTTGAATTTGTCATCACTATTGATGACAAATTCAAGCCGTTCGTAATCGGAAAAGGGGGTAGGGTAATTAAAGCTTTACAGAATATTGTCGCTCTTGCTTCTCCCGACCATCAAGCTCGGGTTCGAATTACAATTCCGGATTGAAAAATCTGAGATCTACTCCTAAATTGTCTCGCTCTTGCGTTTGACAAAATCCAATACGTTTTGATTGATGGGTGTTTTTACATCTATTGAATCTAGGGCAGCACGCTCTTCCGAAGGGGATTTGAAATTTAAAAACTGATACTTGGATAAAACCAAGGTAGCCTCGGCGATATTATCCTCTATGTCTAACCTCATCTCGGAAATTACGATGAAATCTTCTCCTTGATATAACTCAGCTAACATTGATTTGATATTATCAAGTCCGCCTTTTAGTGAAAATGTAAGTGGAATCTGTACTAAAGGCAATTCAAATGTAGTTTCCGCTTCTTCCTCACCTGGTTTCGGAACGCCTTTATTTTCTAGTAATATTTTTTCTCCTACTGTAACCTCTTCGATTTCAATATTGTATATTTCCGCGTATCCGCTCACCTTTCGTTCAAATTCAATCACCTCTGTTTTGGCGGTAGGTATAATTTTTTCGATTTCATTGAGTAAGTCAGCTTGCACGCCACTTTCTTGGACTTGTAACCCTTGTATGTACGCTAAATTTTCCTCTCTAAGTTTTAACTCAACGCGAGCGGTCTTCAGTTCATCTAAAAGTGAAAAATACGAATGCATAGATGGTAGTGTTGGTTTGAGAAGCAACAGGATAAACAAACCGACCGAAAGAATCGGAACTAGATATAGTCTAAAGCTTTTTGTTACGCTCTTAGGTTGGCGGCTCAGATATATCTTTTCCGAAATTGTGCCGAATTCTGGTTGAGCTTGCCGTTTTTGTGAAATATTGTCTGCCAATTTATACTAATTTAAAGATTAGGTTGAAGTTATATGTTTCTGCGAGATCGATTTCATCTGTGTTGGTGCTGATTGAATCAAGTCGTAAATCATGTTGAAATTTTCCACTCTCACGAAATAGGCGTGTGAGGCGCAAGATCGAATCTACCGAACCGGAGGACCCCTCGATATAAAAAGACCCCTCATTTTCTCTGCCGTAAGTTTGGATGGTGATATCTAATCCTGAGGACGTGATTATTTCTTGTACTACGTCAAAATATTTCTCGGGATTTATATCATCGCTGATTACTTTTTCTAATTTCTGGGTTTTGAGTACTAATAACGCCCGTTTATCTTTGAATCCTTGATAAGAGGATATCTGGCTATCGATTGAGATTGTTTCGGTTTTGACTTTGGTAATTTCTCTATTTACGAATCCGTTCATTAATGAAAACGCGAACCAGATCAGGACTGATACCAGTGGCAGGAAAGCCGTGTATATGGCTGTTTTGTCTATTTTGATTTGTCTTTGGCGGCGCAACTCGAAAAGAGAGCGGGGGAGCAAATTGATTCCTGTTTTTGCCATTGTGCGTTGATTTAATTTATTCGTCTTTCAAAGCTAAGCCGGCAGCGACGGCGTAGCCTGGAGTAAATATCTCCTGGCTTACATTTGCGAATACTCCCTCTTGTCGAACTTTTTCGAATGGATTGAGAAATAAGCAAGGTAGCGCGAGCGCTTGAGTAGCATAAGGTAGAAGTGCCGGCATCATTGCTCCATTTCCGCAAAAATGTGCTGTTTTGCATCGCCCGAAATTTAACCGAGACTGGACAAAGCCCTGTATTTTATTGATCTCATTTAGGAGTATATCGAGTATTGGTCTGATTGACGACATAATTTTGCCTTTATCTTCCAGATCGGTGCGCATTCCATATTTTTCTTTATATACTTCGGCCTGATTCATCTTTAAACCGAAATCGGTGGCAATGGCTTTGGTAAAGGCAAGCGATCCGGTAGCTATGCTTTGTGAAAATACCATCTTGCCTTCGTGTAAGACGCAAACGTCTGTTTCATCTTGTCCTATTTCTACTATCATATGTTCTCCTGTCAAATCGTCGACGTTATAATTTATGGCTCGTGTCATCGCGACTGATTCTACTTCAAGCGCTATGAGCTCTAGCTCTGCCATTTCATAGAGTTGTATGTATGTTTGTACTAATTCTCGCGGGGCAGCTACGAACATTACTTCCGCGAATTGTTTTCCTTCTTTGTTGGTGTATGATTTGATTTCGATCCAATCGGTTTGTGCCTGCTCGATTGGGATGGGTATGAATTGTTTGGCTTCCCAGTATATTGTTTCTTCTAATTTCGCTGCATCGGGGTAGGGTAATCCTGAAAGTAATTTTGAGAATACTACGCTTTCGGGTATGGAGGCTACTATGCGGCGAGTTTTTAGTCCTGAGGCTTCGACTAGTGATCTAATGGTGGAAGCGACAAGTTGCATATTTTCTTGTTTATCTGGTGTGGGTATGGCTGATTCTATGGTTCTGGGGAAGTCTATGCTTCCGAGCGCGATGAGAACCGCGCTATTGGTATCACGCTGTATTTGTGTGAGTTTGATGGTGCTTCGACCGATATCGATAGCGGCAAAATCTAGATCGCTCATTTCGGGCAGTTAAGGTCAATATATGATATTATTTTGAAGGATTTTGAGAATAAATGCAAATTTTCCAATAACTTGCTTAAAATGTATTGGATGGAAATAGGGAATTTTAGGTTGTCACACTGAGCTAAGCCGGCCTCGAGTTCCTGCCTGGAGATACAGTCTAGCAAGATATCCAAGGGTGCCACAAAAAACTATGATTCCATACCAGATAAAATATTTTAAAAAAACACTTGCATATATAAGGTAGGGTATTATATAATATCCCATAGTCAGTTAAACAAACCGTAATGACAGCTACAGGTAATATATTACTACCCTCTGCAAACGATGTACTTTCTAGGCGTCAATTCCTTTCAGGAGCAACAGCAACTGCTGCTGCTGGATTACTACTTACTAATTTTCCCAGTCTATTCACAGGAGAAGGAGGAACACTTGGAGGACCAGAATCCGCACCAGGTCCTTATCAACTCGGAAACAGAGAAACTGTTTTGGTTGGTCACACACCTACATCTCGAGTGCAAATATTAATAAACGGGATTCTAGATTCACCTACTACAGCCTTACTGACAGGTATTGGACAACCAATACCAAATCACATAGACTATGTTCACGAAAACACAACAATATATGACCGTTATGGACGCCCATTAGCTTTCGCATATAAGAACGCCCCCCTAACACGTGTACTGCCAAATGAAACTGTAGGCTGGAATTGCGCAAGTTGTATGCCCATAAGCCCTGTCGCTCAAAACGCTTCAATCTTTGCTGGTGATCCATTTGATTATTTAAGGCATTATTTTAATTTTGATGCTCAAGGTGGACTCTTAGTACCAAACACAATTAGTCAAGGAGCAAAAGTGACTACAATGTCCTTGGGCCCTCGCCCCGGGAGAATTTCCTTTATGGTTGCAAGGAATGCTGGAGCGACCAAGCAGTTAGTAGCTTCTATGAAGCCAAAGGAAACTCCGATGGCAACTGTACCAATACATTCTTCTTTCCACGTTGTTCATCTATGGATGGGGGCGGCAAACACTCTTTACGTCTGCTGGGGTACACAGAGGGACGGGGGAGGAACTGATCCTACTTACTACCCACCAATTTTTGGATGTCCCGCAGAAAGTGCATCCAGCCAGGAGAAACGATCGTGGTTGGATAAGCTAAACAAAACATTGCCATTACTTGCATTCTTGCTTCAAGCACCCAAAGGCATAATGCAATACGAGAATCAGACAGGTTCATCACCTGCTGCAAACCTAATGATAGAGGCTAGTAGCAACACATTACTTACTAGGTATACAAATGCTGGGCTCAATTACCCAGATTTCAGGAATCGCAACAACAGGGAGTTCAAACTTGCGGCATTAATCGAATAGAAAGCACATACGGATTAATACATTTCAAGCACTCTACCCCATAAATAACTAAATATTTTATCCCCTTGATGATATTAATTTTCATATTTGTTAAACTGAATTATAATTATATTCAGATGCTTATCTATGAAGCTGTCCAGAATAAAAAAAATAATCCGTTTCATACGTTGTTTTTTATTAATATATCTCATTTTTGTTTCAACTAGGGCTATCCCTTTAGCAGCATGTGACGGACAAATCAAATGTTATCAAAGAGAAGACATAGACGCAACTCACTACCGCTGTAATTATGATATAAAAGTTGCAGGGGGAGGATCGTGTGAGGGGGAAAATAGTCATGATACATGCACTTCAAAGGAAGATAGCCTCTTAGCTAGTTGTATCTATCCAGAATGCTCGACTGGTGGCTGTATCTGGGAACCACCGCCAGTACCAACTCCTACTCCCGTCCCCGTTCCGCCTCCGGGTCAAGAACCATGTTACCATTGTGTCCCTTGGTGTGAAGCATATACAGTACCAGCTGGAACTTGCTCTCAACAAACATGCGACGCCTGTGGCGGGGGCGGTGGCGGGGGCGGAGGTGTGCCAAATCCCGAATGCCCGACTAATATAATCGCATCTTGTGACAATAGCGATGCCGTGATCACTTGGGATAGCTCTACAGGAGCAACCAATCGTGATTACCTAATACGTCTGAACCATCTTCCCACCAATACAAATCAATGTTTTAACCCTGATTACAACCCACCTATTGGAGCCAATGTTGGTTGGATGTGCGTAGACGAAAGCGAAGGAAGATCATGTAATTCCGGAAATAATAATCCTACCGGTTATTGCGACGACAGAATTACAGACTCTATATATGAAAATGGGCATTACACTTTGGATGATCATGCGACATCTCGGTGGGGAGGATTGGACCTTGTTGGTACAGATTATTCATTCTCTATTCAAGATATTGCGAGCACAGATTACTGTCCTGGGGGGGCAGGAAGATCAGTGGAATTCCCTTTGACTTGCGGAGCGCCGCCATCCTGTGGAGATATTCAACTCATAACACCCGCCAATAATGCTACCGCTGTGAATGCAACCGTACCTCTAACCCTTGAATGGCAATTGCAACAAACTTCGCCTATTCATTATCTTTGTCTTGTAGATCAAAGCAATTACACCATACTTTTTAAGGCTAAGGCTGACTCAACTAGCTGTGTTGCGGCCTTAGATGACGATCCACAATTTTTTCAAAGTAACACACCGTACTTTCCACTTAACCCTAACGACTTAAGCTATAACACCACCTACTGCTGGCAGGTTAAGGCGAATTTTTTAAATGCGGGAAATGCCAATACCCTTGCATCTCCCGTCTGGGAATTTACCACCAAGCGTTATCCGGTCTTTGTCCGAATGGGCATAGACTATGACAATGTATTGAATGAAGGACAAGGCGCTCCCGTACCAACAAATCTAGCAGATACAATGCCGGATGACTGGTATACGGGTGAAATAGCATCGTGCTCAACTGGTTTTAATCCGGTGCCCCCCGAAACCTGTATGATTCCTTCCACTCCAGGTTTGAACGACTTCGGTGGCGAGCAGTGCTGGATAGGACAGAATAACGAGCAACATACCAACCTATTAACTGATAATCCAGTTACTCTATGGTTCGAATATTACGACCCCGACCATACCGCCGCTCCCGTTACCTCGCAATGCGACGAACCCTGCGCGGGAATGACAGATCCAGCCAATTGCACATTCGACACCCAGACCATATACAGTAATTATCTCGAAAGCATAACCACTTCAGACGGCCAGTATTGGAACTATATTCGGGATACTTCTACTTGGATACATTATGACC
>JAYRWD010000003.1:0-36197 GCA_041918255.1 Candidatus Dojkabacteria bacterium | reverse complement strand
ATTTACTCGATATCGTCTTGCTCTGAGAGATGCACCTGATCAAAAAATCAACGAATCAATAGATGCGCTCGGTGGTTGGTCACAAGCGACAAATATTGCAAAAGCTTTAAGTACCTCGCCCACATTGCTTCATACAGTAGGGATAGCCGGACCTGTCAGGTGTATCTATAGACTTAAGGCTCCAGAAACGAACGCCAACAGATTTGATACAATTGGTATAACAATTGTTGCTGAATCCTTGGAAGAAACCTTGTCTACCCTAGGACTTACAAGAACACCAGTAAGCTCAGATTCTCTAAGTAGAGGAGGTGAGGGTCCAATCCCTATAACACATATGAATGAGACAATAACTGTTTCTGGAGTAACTATACGGCTCGATACAGCCTCATACCGACTTATTGAACTCCCACATTGCGAGGTAGCAAAGAGTTCATATAGATTCGTATTATGCACAGGCACAATGAAGAAGGATAATAATGAAGAATCACGTGAAATACCGATAGAAATACACTTAATGACTGATGAGCCAACCACAATCATTATGAATCATGAACCATTAGATGGTTTCCGAGCTAAAAATGATGAAATTACCCTGTCTGCGTCTGTTGCTCGCTTTTTAAATAGACTCGCTTGGAAACCAAGATTGGAGGATCCAACAGCGCCATATACACATTTATTATTCGAACTCTTAATACTAGCGGGAGGCAAAGGTGAGAATGATGGAATAATAGAACAACAAAGGTTAATCTACGAATTACGGCGAATGCTACCTGACCAAGTATTTCCTCAGGCTAAATCAACTTTTAATCTTATGAATCAGTTTGATGATCCAAAGGTTAGAGCAATCCTTGATAGACTCACGGCAGCGAGTATCTGGGCGTTATTATCCGCTCCGTTCCCTATCACAGGTTACGAGGTGACAAAAGAGATGAGGTCATTTTTCAGAGAAGAACCCTTATACGGCTCATACACTGTTGATATTAATGATCCATTTCCGATGCTCAATTTACTACTAAAAGATATGCGTCCCGAAATAAGGCTTTATGTAATTTTGTGTTCAACATTGGTCGAAGGCTATCTGGAAAGAAATGATGCTTCATTGGGTATAATCACCTCAAGAGATCGTTTTGTTCATGCACTCAATAATCCACCGGAACAGAATCAATGGACTGATACTGAGAAGGATTTTTTATATATACTCTGCTGTTTACAATATAAAAGGGGAAGATTGAACAAGAATGAATTTGATGAGATTCACAACTTACTTTGCAAAGAGAAATAATTTAACAAAATAACTACATAGAAACAATTAGCGCGAGGCCCTGTTTCCGAATCGAAAGGATTTTGAATTTAATTTGCGCTTTTTTTAATTTCTTTCTAATATTTGAGACATGTTTATCAATTGAATAGTCAGAATACTTTTCCACATATTTCTCACCCCAGATAGCATATGCCAGCAACTCCCTTGAGACAACATTTCCATCTATAAATGCTAGTAAAGACAAGAATTTTAGCTCACTCTTAGTGAATATATATTCGATAGGAGTAGATATCCTAAACAACTTCTGCAAATCAATTTCAAATTGATCGATCCCCAAAGATTCTTTGTATTCAACTAGAAACAACTTCAAAGCGTGAGAAATTATACTTTTGCTTTCATCTATCAGATTAAATTTTTCAAAAATATCATATGAATTGGGTGGGATTGGAAAACCCTTCGCAATTCTAACCAAATCCAGGAAATAACCGGAACCAAGATCTTTAATAATTCTATTTATAAAGGCTTGGAATCTTTCACTTCGTGTAAATTTCAGAATAAATTCCTTACCAAGAATGTTGAGCTGACGTTCTATTGAAAAAACATATGCCTGTTTATACAGCAAGGGAATGCCCCCGGATATCAACCAGAATGCTTTTTTTTCTTCTTTAGTCAGTTTTCTGTTTTTATGTTCGAAATATGCAAGAGCATCATCAAAAGAATCCCCCGCGAATGCCCCTTTAAATAGTTTGACATAGGTGAATGGTTCAATTGCACCAATAGCTTTTTCGATTTTATTGCTCCAAGTTAGATTGATAATAATTTTTAAACTTGTAGTATTGTCTCTCCGAAAAAACTCGAGAATTGAAACCAAATTAACAAAACGATCTATATCTATTTCGTCAAATTGTATATTCAACACTAAGTTTCTCCTCATTAAAAAAAACCGTTTGTTTATAGTTTCCTTAATTTCCACTAAACTCGAATCGGGTGCTAAGTGCAAATATGCAGCTAGTTCACACTGGATATTCAAATGACTTTGTGTTAAATCAATATTGACCACATATTCCTTTTCTGTCGAAAATATATTTTCAAAATGTTTGCAAAAAACATTAATACCTACACCATAAAGGTAGAAAACGATGACTTTACCAGAAATATCCAGTATTTGCTTTACTCTATCAGTGAAAGTTTTGTCATATCTTTTCATAGAGTATCTTTCAAATCATTAGCATACGAAGCACTGAGAAGTATATAATAAAATAGCTACTTAATATCTAAGTAAGATAAGTTTTTATATTGACGGCTTAATATTCTGTTTTAACCGATTATTGAGTTTATGCTTCTTTATGTTCCCACTTCTTCAATCTTTCCATCCAAGGATGCATAAAGTATGACAACTTTGACTTTAGGATAAAATTTTGAAATTTTTCTACGCAATCGTTTACAGAATTTCTGATGCCTTTTTTTATCCTCCTCAACCTCAAGTCCAGCAGGTATAGTTCCATCCTGCGCATAACCCCCACAGTCTTGATGATCTATTATCACAATTTCGTCTGGATCGTGGAGTTTGATTGAAAGACCTAACTGCTTCCAAACATATTTACCATCACTTTCCTCAACAGGTACGATAAAATCTCTACTACCACCAGCAATAATAATTTTGTCAGAGCATCCGTGATAGCCTTTTTCTTTCAAAAAAGCGACGATCCTGTCGTGAAAACGATGATCAATGCAGGTGATGATACATGCCCTTGCCTTATGCATTGCGGACGAAAGATTAAAAAACCGTACTTATTTCTGAAGGCAGCGTAAAAAAACAATACTTTATAATTTTAAGCAAACACTTTCTCATTAAACTCAGTTATAACCCCCATCAATTCCTTCTCCAAATCACCCTCTATCTTTCCCCCTTTCTTCAACATCTCAATAACCTTCTTTCCGCTGAGATTGAAATGGCTCAAAAATTCTTCCTCCCATCTTTTCACATCAGGCACAGGGACTTCATCCAAAAGCCCTTTCGTGCCTGCAAATACAAGCGCGATCTGCTCATACACGGACATCGGAACATATTGATTCTGTTTTAGCAATTCAACCATTCTCGCTCCCCTATCCAGTTTCTTTTTCGTAGCTTCATCCAGGTCCGATCCAAATTGGGCAAAGGCGGCTAGTTCTCTATACTGGGCTAAATCTAGCCTCAATTGACCTGCTACCTGCTTCATAGCTTTGATCTGAGCTGAACCTCCCACACGAGAAACCGATAACCCTACATTGACGGCTGGCCGAATACCGGCATTGAATAAACCCGGCTCTAAATATATCTGACCGTCGGTTATAGAAATAATATTTGTAGGAATATATGCAGAAACATCTCCAGCCTGTGTTTCTACTATAGGAAGCATGGTAATAGATCCACCTCCTTTCGCCTCACTATACTGTACGCCCCTTTCTAAGAGCGCTGAGTGAAGATAAAAAATATCACCCGGATAGGCTTCCCTTCCTGGAGGTCTGCGCAATAACAATGAGATTTCACGATACGCCCATGCGTGTTTAGTAAGATCATCAAAAACAACTAAAACGTCCTCCCCCTTCTCTGCGAAATATTCAGCTATTGTAGTACCTACATAAGGAGCAACATATTTAAGTGAAGGAGAATCCGAGGCTCCAGCGAAAATTATTAATGTGTTTTCCATCGCTCCCACTTTTTCAAGTTTGGCAGAAAGTTGCGCTATCTTTGAAGTCTTATCTCCTACCGAAACATACACACATTTGACAAGAGGTAAATTCAATTCTCGAGCACTTTGGATTTGATTTACAATCGTGTCTACCGCTATCGCTGTTTTTCCGGTTTGCCTATCTCCAATAATCAACTGTCTCTGACCTCTACCTATCGGAATCATAGTATCTACACTCTTTATACCTGTCTGTAAAGGACGATCTACATCTTTCCTCTCAATTACACCGGCAGCTATCCTTTGAATCGGAAGTTCCAGTGAATTTTGAAAATCCAATGCTCCGCGTCCATCTAAAGCATTCAAAAGCGGGTCTAATACTCTTCCCCAAACTTTATCATTGACTTTCACGCTATATACATTTCCGGTTGTCTCTACTCGATCCCCTTCGGTAATTTTAGAATGATCACCTATCACGGCAATACCGACTTTCTCATCATCAAGGTTTAGGACCAACCCTTGAATAATTTCACCGGAATTGCTTATCAAGTTGACAAGTTCATTTGATCCGGCTTGAGACAATCCGTCTGCGATCACAATACCGTCTTTCACTGATAATACTTTCCCAATATTTGTTAGTTTCATTTTCCAATTAAAACAAACTTAGATATCTATCGCGAGATCTCCTACTGTAATAAAGAGACCTTTTTCTACTTCACTGTCAACTTCATATACAAAAATTAGTACTTTGTCATTAAATTTATCTTGTATCTTTTTCTCCAACTCATTTTTTTGTCGCTCTTCAAGCTCAATAGAACTCACTATCTCCACAATTGTTTTGAAACCAGATCGTATCTGTGAATATTCGCTAGCCACACTTTCTAAATCTTCTACGCCACGCAACAATTGCATTGTTTCAAGAAACCAAACATTTCTGTCCTTCAAATTATTTTCATTGATGAACATTTGTGCCGCAATTTTTGCTGTATCAAGCATTTAACAATAATTAACAATAATTAAAGATTTTCGATTGTTTTTTCAATGAGTTTTTTATCAATACCCTGCTTGTCAGCAAGATAAATTTCCCTCGCGACTTTCAAAGCCGCTACTTCAACTTGTTCAGTTAGTTCAGCCTTTAATCTTGCTTTTTCCTTTTCTAAATATTCACTTGCCTGCGCGACAATTTTGGATGCTTCCAACCGAGCCTCATCGATAATTTTCTTTTTCTCAATTTTTGACTCGTTCATGAGTGTTTCAAATTGAGTTTTATTTTCCTGCTTCAACCGATCAATCAAATTCTTCTCCTTACTCTTCATTTCTTCAACTGATTTTTCAAATTCCGCCTTAAGTCTTTTCGTCTCATCAATATCTTCTTTTCTCTTTTCAAGCGTTTCTACTATGGGTCCCACAAGCATTTTCTTTGCACTCAGATATATTACCCAGAAAAGGATCAAATAAATAACCATGCTTGTGATATTTATTCCTAGCGCATCCATTCTTAATAAATAATAATATTTAAGCTGACATATACCCCAGAAAGAGGCCTAAACAAATCTAATAATAAGTGCAACCACAAGGGCGTAAATAGCGATAGCTTCAGCAAATACTATGCCAAGAATCATCATCGCCTGCACTTTGTTAGCTGCTTCAGGATTTCTACCAACCGCCTCTAAGGCCTTTGACACCAGAATTCCTATCCCGACTCCTGGCCCAATAGCACCCAAACCAATGGCCAAACCCATTGCTATATATTGCAGTCCTTCGTCCATGACTTTTGTTTTAAAATTTTAAATTAAAAATTATTAAATTCTAATTAGTGTGACTCATGAGATACTGCCAACCCAATAAATACCGCAGTCAGCATGAAAAAAACAAATGCTTGAATCACTCCTACGAATAGTTCTAGCAATAAGAATGGCAATGTTACCAGTCCGAAGGTTATTGAAGTAATAACCAACAAAAGGATTTCACCAGCAAATATATTTCCGAAGAGACGAAACGAGAACGAGACTAATTTTCCTAATTCTGAAACTATTTCTAAGATTCCTACAAATGTATTGACTGGTGAACTAAAATCAATATACTTCTTCACATATGCTCGTCTGAGATAATAAAATCCCAAGAAGTTTATTGAAACCACAGATATCAGTGCTAGTGTCATTGCCATAGAAAGATCGGTGGTAGGAGCGCGCAGGATATGCGTAGACTCCTCACTTTCTATCATCCCATAGCGAGTAATATAACAATGTTTGGAAAAAATACATCCAAGAAAACCTTTATCTTTTCCATTTTCACTCACAAGGGTCTTAGAGTTTTCAACACTTTCCTGAGATTCCTTAACAACTTCCTTTGCAATGACATTAAATTTAGAGTCCAAATTTGCTTTTATTTCAGGACCTTCATTAGATTCAGCTATGTGAACCACAGCTAAACTCTGGGTCAAAGGGGTAAGCCCAAACCAGTTGGAAAACAATATAAAGATGAAGAAGGTAAACAAAAAACTAAAAAATTTTTTGGCTTTATTTTCATCCATCAAATCGCTAATCATCGAATAAAGTCCATCAATTACCATTTCCAAGATCAATTGTATATTCTTAGGTTTATCATAATTTAAATTCTTTTTGACCCAAATGGAAAAAATAATTATCAAAAATACTATGACAAACGAGGAAAGAATGGTATTGGTAATATTTAGACCAAGAATTTTAAAAAGAGGTTCTGCGGCTAGCGAAATATGCATCGTTTAGTTCTTTAGTCAAATGTAAAAAAATAAAAAGTTTCAAAGTTCTTTGAAACCAAATCTTCTCGTTACAGGGTCAAATATACCACAAATTTTAAATCATTGCCAAACTTTTGAAATTCGAGGCAACTAATATTCTTCAAAATTTCGGATATTTGATAGTCCCAAATATTGATTGGACTTTCAAAATTATTCGGGGGCTAGGATTCGAACCTAGATTAGCGGGGCCAGAACCCGCTGTCCTGCCGTTAGACTACCCCCGAGTATTGATAATCTTTGCAATAAATCATATTATATCAAGTTCTAATATATGATTTAATAGTATTATCTATTATCTGTATTGATGTCTGTTATTATTATTCATTATTATTAAACTTAGATGAAACAATCTTCTATAGCTACAATACAAGCCTATGAAATTATAAGTTCTGGCGGCACACCCTCGTTGGAATGTGAAGTAGTCTTAAAAAATGGTATCTCCGGCTTAGCTTCAGTTCCATTCGGAGCTTCCGCTGGAAGCAAAGAGGCTTTTATACTATTCGACGAAGACAAAAATCGTTATTCTGGTAAAGGAATGTTAAAAGCCATCAATAATGTTAACGAAATAATTGCTCAAAAGCTCATCGGTCAAGATGCCTTAGAACAGAAAATTATTGATAAAACCATGATAGATCTAGATGGAACTGAGAATAAACAAAATCTCGGAGCTAATGCACTTCTTTCGGTATCAATGGCCTGCGCCAGAGCTGCAGCAAGATACTCACAAAAGGAACTTTTCGATTATCTTCGATGCCTTATTCCTTCTCCGAAACTAGTGAAAGCAGATTATGAAATACCGCACCCCATGATGGTAGTTATTGAAGGAGGAAAGCACGCCGACAACTCAACTGATTTACAGGAATATCTTTTTTCAATTGTATCGGATTTGCCTACTAGAGAGCAGGTACGAATCGGGCTCGAAGCCTATGCGCATTTAAAGAAAGTGCTTCAAAGACATAACTTATCCACCAATGTAGGTAATGAAGGTGCTTTCGCCCCATCGGGAATCAATAACAACGCCACACCACTCGAGCTTATGCGCGAGGCAGTGCAAGAATCAGGCTGGGAATTGGGTCAGGATATAAAATTTTCGATTGATGCGGCAGCTAGTGAATTTTTCAAAAATGGGAAATATCGTTTGGATATCGAAGGTAAAACCTTAACCAACAAAGAATTGATCAAATACTTTTCATTGTGGCTGCAAAAGTATCCTTTTGAGAGTTTCGAAGACATGCTTGATGAAAACGACTGGGAAGCATGGCCAGAATTAACCAAATTATGTTCCAAACACAATTGCACCAATATCGGAGATGACCTTACTGTCACAAATCCCAAAATACTAAAGAAAGCCATCGAAACGAAATCTATTACGGGCATTTTAGTAAAACTAAATCAGATCGGAACTGTTTCTGAAACTCTTGAAACGTGTAACTTGGCCACCGAAAACAATATTAAAATCATTCCCTCTCATAGAGGCGGTGGTGAGACAGACGACACATTTATGGTTGACTTAGCAGTAGCAGTAAATGCAAAATATATTAAAGTCGGTCCTACCAGAGGAGAGAGAGTTTGTAAATACAATAGGTTGATGGCAATCGCCAGAAAATTAAAAAAATAACATTTTTTTATTTTAACTTTAAATAATCATGAAAATTATCGCGATCTATGGAAGCCTTAGAGAAAAATCATATAACAGGTCGGTGCTTGAATATCTTGCTGAATTAGCCCAGCCAAAGGATACTCTCGAGATTTTCCCAACAAAAGAAATTCCACTCTTTTGTGAGGACTATGAACCAAATAATATTCCAGAGGGAGTTCTCAAACTTAAAAATTTGATCTCGGATTCAGATGGCGTGATTTTAGCGACTTCAGAATATAACAATATTCCATCCGCAGTACTACTAAACATTCTCAACTGGCTTTCAAGAGCCTCACTTGGGGAACCAATAAAAGGTAAACCTGTGGGAATAGTCGGTGCGTCCACCTCGGGATTTGGTACAGCAAGAGCTCAGCTGGTTTTGCGTGCGGTACTCTCCGTACTAGATGCCAAGATTATGAATAGACCCACTGTACCAATTTCAAAAGCACAAGAAAAATTCAATTCAAGTGGTAAACTAGTCGATGTTGAAACTCAGAATACTTTGAAAACATTCTGGGACAGTTTTTTGCACTTTTGCGGGAAATAAAGTAAAAATAATAAGTACAATTATATTCTTTCATAATTATGAAAAATCTATACGCAAAAGATGTCAATCTGGAAACAAAAATATCTGAAGACCTATTTGTACTTATCGAAGCCAAAAGATATCAAGCAAAGAATGGAAGCCCCTATATCCGTTTACTCCTTGCTGATAAAACCGGTACCCTAAGAGGTAATATCTGGGAGAACAATATAGCAAATTGTGACGAAGAAATCTTGAAACCTGGTATTATCGTAAAAATCTGGGCAAAAGTCGAAGATTTTCAGGGTAAATTGCAATTAAATATTACATCTATAGGTAAAGCAAGTGAATATAATGAGGAAGATTTTATTGAAATCTCAGCCCGCAATCTGGATGTGATGAGAAAAGAACTTGAAAAGCATATTCAGAGTATAGAAGACGAAGCGTTAAAAGATTTCATGAATTATATTCTTAGTCTTGAAGAAATAAAGGACAAATTTTATACCCACCCTGCAGCAAATAAAATTCACCATGGATATCAAAGCGGATTACTTGAGCATATTTTGGAAATGCTGGATATGTCGGATGCGCTTCTCAAATACTATCCTCAAGCGAATAAATCACTTGTAAAGGCTGGCATTATTCTTCACGACATTGGTAAATTAGATGAAATTATTAATGAAAAAATTGTGATAGAAAAAAGCGTTGAAGGAAGATTACTAGGACATATCACTCTTGGGTACGAGCTCTTGCTCAAATATGGTGAAAAGGCCCTGCCAAAAAATACTCTTCTAAAACTTAAACATATTTTGCTCTCACACCATGGATCACTAGAATTTGGCAGCCCTGTAGTCCCTATGATTATAGAGGCTATTATCGTACATCAACTAGATGACACCTCAGCCAAAACAAGAATCTATTCGAGAATATTGCAGGAAAACGAAGGAAAAAGTACGCCTTTTAGCGAAAAAGATTACATACTAGATACTATGGTTTATCTTGAATAATGATTAATATTCTTTAGCCTGTTTAATGGCTTCAGGTATAGTCGCTATTAGATCCGAAGCTGAATAAGCGAACCTCGACTTGGTATAACAAATATCTCCCGCAGATCCACATAAAAAAGCCGCTGCTCTCATAGATAACCATTGATCGTTTTTCGTGACAAATGCCCCAAGCATTCCAGCCAGTACATCCCCCGTTCCTCCTTTTGCCATTCCTTGATTTCCAGTTCTATTGTAGGCTACATATCCTTTCGGGTGTACTAAAAGATCCACCTTCCCTTTTAATAAAATATAGCATCCATAAGTACGACAGAACTTTATTAACTTTTTTTCTGTTTCCAATTGTGACCATTTTAAATAACCCGAGTTTTTGCCGAACAAGTGCCGTAGCTCGCCTCTGTGAGGAGTTAATATCTTATTCTTTAATATTCCGAACTCCCTTCCAACAGACATGGCGTATGCGTCTAAGATTGTAGGTTTTTCTGGATATAATTCACACAAAGTTTTGATAATAGCCAGAGTAGGAATATTTGGTTCAAGCCCTGGACCGAATAGGAATGCATTGGCATACTCGGCATATTTAGCAAGTCCATTGTCATCCAATAAAATAAATTCTTCAAGATTTAACTTGATTTGATTTGCTATCTCGCGATTTTCAGGATTGGTATAATAAAAAACCGAACCAATAAGCTTTGAAGCAGTTTTGATCGACATCAATGGTGCTCCATGAAATTGCCTCGAGCCTCCGAATACCAACAACTCACCATTTTGGGTCTTGTTTGACTTCAATTCTGGTTCAGCCATAATTTTTGCTTCGCCCATCCCGCAATACTTCTCATATTCTTTTTCAAGACCGATATCTACCACAAGGGCGTCTTTGGTTTTCGCAAAACCAAATGAAATTACTAAGTCGTATTTATAATTTCCACATGGTAAATCAGCAGCAACCAATTTTGAGTTAATTTTCTGAGCTTTTCTAATTAACTGAAGATACGATGTTTTTAAACGACCGCTATAACCAGTACCTATTAAACATTCAACCACAACATCCGATTCGACCAAATCAGTTGCCAAAGCGGAATACTTAACTTCAACCTGATGGCCACGCACATACGACGATTCTAACAGCCTATCTAAAAATTCTCTCACAACCTTTGTATCTATTTGACTTCTTTGAACAGTTATTAACACTACGACATTCTTAACCCCTAGTTTGCATAGCTCATACGCCGCAGAAAATCCATCACCTCCATTTCCGCCTCCTCCACACAAAAAAGTATATTTGGCACTGACTCCATACCTCTCCTTTAATACCTTTGCCATCCCCTTTCCAGCTAAATCCATCATTTTGGCTTGAGAAGCTCCCATATACCTCGCGTTTACATCTACTATTCGTGAACGAATTATTGGATTATCAGAAATGAAAAAATTTGAATTAGCTATGCTCATTTTGCGATTGATTAATTTCATTTGTTTGAATTGCATCTTGTGAATTTTTATCTACAACCTTTTGTCTTATCTTTTGCATTAAGTCTTTTGTATTTGCTGCTTCGTTATCGATTGTCTGATTAGTATATTTAGGGATGGTAAAGATGAATTTTGTACCCTTACCCACTTCGCTTTCAACCCTGATCTCACCACCGTGTATTTTGACTAGATTGTATGTTACAAATAGCCCTAAACCTGTTCCGCCTGGTCGTACGATATACATCGGACTTGTTCCTTCGGCGACATGTTGCGCCACTCGATAAAATTTTGTACCAAGATGTTCCTTAGCCTCTTCAGGAATACCTATACCTGAATCCTCGACACTGATTTGTAACATTTGATCAACCTCACGCGCGACTATCTTAACATAGCCATGTTGGGTATATTTAATCGCGTTACTGACTAAATTATTGATTATCTCTTGAAATCTTGATCTATCAGCAAATACCTTGGGCAAGTCCTCGGGGATATCAATTTGAATTTCTAAAGCCTTTTGTGTTGCGTCCTCTCTGAGAGCAAGTAATGTCTCTTCTAAAACTTCTTTAAAATCAACTTTGTTTTTCGAAAGCTGAATATTTCCGGATTCAACCTTTGTTGCTGAAAGCATTGTCTCTATGATATTTATTTCACGATTGATGGATGTTGACGCGATTGTTAAATAGTGCCTACGTTGCTCGGTTCCGAATTGCGGATCTTCATGTTCTTTTTTGAGAAGTGAAACCGCATTTCGAGCTATCGTAATTGGTGTTCGCAATTCATGACCCATTATGTCTAATATATCTCTCTCTTTCTGGGCATATTCACGAAGAGTTGTATTCTTCTCCTCTAAGGAAATGTTTAATTGCTGATACTGCGAAAATAGCTTAGCATTATCAAAACCCGTAGCAACCTGATTTGCTAAAGTTTGCATGAGGTCATATTCTTCAGTAGTGATTTCACCAGTTGTTTTGTGACGGAAGAAAATCATGATCCCTTTGACTTCATCATGCGCCCTCATTGGAACTATCACGCATGATTTGACCGAGTGATTGTTTTCGAGGAGCTGAACTTCTTCATCCGATATCTCTCCTCCTAATACCTCGCTCAACTTATCGGTCATTGCAAAGCTTGAGCTTGAACGTTGATTCAATTCCCAGTTTACTTTCCGTACCTTCAACAGGATATTATGCAGATTTTCATTAATATTTTCACTTGTTAAAGCTACAAACTTTTGAGTCCCATCCTCCACTTCAAATACCATGACTGCTTGATATCCCAGTTCTCTTGGGATAACATTTGTGGCTCTTTCCGCAACAATCTTTGGGTCGAGAACAGTAACTACTTCATTTGTTACATTACCTATCGTATGCAGCTCGGTATTTTTATGTGTAAGCTCTAGAAGTTGCGATCGGATCTGGGAATTTAACTTGATATTTTGGATGCCAATGGCGAGCACGTTTAATAACTTATCTAATATTTTTTCGACGGTATTTGTTAACGGATTAATTGTAGATTCTGTTGCAAAGACAAAAACGGCAATAACCTTGGTGGCAAATACTACTGGCTGTATTAGAAAATATTTAAACTCGTTTATCTCATTGGCAACATTTTCGTTTTTGGTTGAAAATATAATTTTGAGCAATTCATTCCCCTCGCTGGTTGAGATTCGTCTAGATTCTCTAACGGCCCTTGTGAGAATATCTACTTTATCAATTTTGTCTTGCTCAATCTTAAAAGGACTCACATCGGAACGTAGATTCCCGCATTTTCGCTGTAATGTTTCTGTGCATGAAATACTTTCAGGTTCAAAGCAACGAGTAGCCTCCTTCCAAACATAGAGCAAAGCCGCTTCGTAATTTAGTTCGTTGCGTATTTGATTTGTGAGTTGGAGAAAAACCTCTGTTGAGCTCCCGCCAATATTAATTATTTCGTAAATTTTACTTAACGTCTCTAGTATTCGATTCTGTAAAACTAACTCGGCATTCTTCTCGTAAAGCTCATGGGCAATCTTTATAAAATCATTTTCCTCTGGGAGGTTCTGCATTGGTCCTACTGAAGCAAATGTGTTGTCGGATGTCATACAAAAAATTTTGAAACTAATCTAAATCAAGTTTAAAGCATGGGTGATTCTGTTACAATGCCAGAATTTTTATTTTAGAATATCGGGGAGTTCATCTGGAGCAAAAAGTGGCAACACTGTTTGAATCGCCTCTTTGCAAACTTCTGTAGATGCCTGCCCAAAAAGTTCTGAGTATTGTCGTGTAAGCTCTGCAAGGATTTTCTTCGGATCACCATTGAGGGAAGAAATTATAAACTCGTTCTCGCCACCAACCCTTATACCACTAACTTTTCGAACTTGGTTCCACGCCACGACAGGACCGACGATTTTTTCTTGTTCGGCGATAATTTTTTGTAGGGCTTGAATGTATTTATCCATCTAATTAATCCGGATAATAAGCATATGATATGAGGGCCAATGACATAGTGTAATATGATGTTGCATATAATATATCATTGACACCTCCGTTGACGTATATTTCAATACCTGCAAAGTATAAAAACAGATATTCAGTAACAAACTGAAAAGCAAATGCAAAAAGTAATAATAGGATTTTTGCTCTCATTGATCCACCCAAAATTTTCCCTGTCAATGAAAGAGTGAACAGGGATATTGTTATAGGCAATATTTCTCCTAATGGATAAGCTATATCAAAAAAAGTCTTTAATGGAGATGTCAAATCGAAACCAACACCACGTAGAAAAAGAATAAATGCTATGCCTAGCGTAATGGACGGTATTAAAAACGCAAAAATTTTTCCAATAGCTGTCCTAAAGAAAAATTTAACACCTGCAGCCCTTGCAATATAATATGCCGAGAAAGTATAAAAAATTGCTAGACCAAAATAACCTACATCCGCAAACGAAGGGTATGGCACCTCTAACCCTGCAAATAAATTATAATATGTCCAAATCTGTAATCCTACCCATTGACTGAGAAGACCAGCAGCAATTAATAATATTGCTTTACCAACATAGCTACTATGCCCATTCCATTTATTTTTAGAAATATAAGTAGCATAAGCTGTAGCACTCAAACCTATCAGACCATATGACCAATTAAAGATGTAGGCTTGAATTCCACCGACATTTTGACTAATTTGAAGATACACCCACCATAGTAAAATAAAAAAGTAAATTGTAGATATATATAGAAAAAACTTACTTTTGATAATTTGTATAATTTCCCTATACATGATTTAGCTTAGTGTTTATATATTTTTTGAGCAGCTACGCACAACATCTTTTCGTATCCCCTAGGTTTAAATTTATCGCTTTCGATTGTTGAAAAAGCATTAATCTTAAATCCCTGTGATATTAAGATTTCCTCCAAATCTGAATGTGTCACATAAACAGAGTTGAAACTACTTTTTCCAACAGGATAATTTAAAGTGCATTCACCTAAAGCTTCTATCAAGACTCTACCATTTCTTGAAACTAAAGACAAGGTATTTTTTAACGATGTTTTCCAAAGCTCGAACCTTACGCGATTATCAATAGATATTTCGTTCTCATCTACGTCAGGAATGGCTGACTCATTAACAAATCCCAAGATCAACACATCAGCAAATTCGTCCAATTTCTTCCCCATAGGATGATTGTTAAAAATATTACAGCGCTTAAAATCAACCATACTTTGTCGGGTTAGCGTATGAATTAAATTTATTATTTTATTATTAGGCAACTTAGTCAAACACTTAAATTCATGTTCAATAAATTCAACGATATCTTTGGTGTATCGAACCCAATTATAATCATTAATTTGTTTCCCTTGTTTCCAATGATGAAGTATCTCCAAAACTTCTTTATTATAATCACTTATATAAAACAAGACTTTTTCTTTCCGTATCCCGAATACCTCCATCGCCGCCAATAACAGCATACGTGAAAGAACTCCTCCATTTCCAAATTCAATCCATTTTGAACCAGAACAAGAAATAAATTGGTCAAATTCAAATCGCAACAACTGCAAATTCTCAGTGTCGAGATTCTTATAATACTCATTAACATAGGCAACCGGGTTAAAACGATTGAATATGCTATGTTTTGGTTTAATCACCATTGAAAGAAATGTTCAACTAGGTGTTAAATTTATTCTGACTATACACCTAATCTAATTTGCAAAATTATCGCCAAAACTATTGCAAAGACGATAAGGAGTTGATCAAATTTCGCAAGTGAGGTCAAAAAATCTAATTCGAAGATAGCAACCGCGACGGTTGTAATCATGAAATACAATATTAGATTTACTAATGTATGGTCTGAACCGTGCCTATGTAAGAAATATGTTGCAATGGTATAACTCCCCAAACCAATCATAAAAATTAGAAAACCTCGTAATAAGTAATAAGGGGGATTATTAGATGTCCACGCCAAGGTAAAACTAATGAATGCTTTTGAGTCAATATATCCTGTCAACGCCATGAAGAGTATAGATATTATTAAATTCATTTTGTTGGATAAATAAAATCTTGATAAATAATTTTAACAAATATATACTATCAATACTATTATGTACTAAATTTTTATGTCGACTGTTACCTTTGGTCTCCATCTCACGCTTGATTTATATAGTTGTCCGGAAAATTTGTTAGATGATATGAAGATTTGCTATAAGGCTATGGACGAACTTCCTGTACTTCTTGGAATGCGAAAACTGATACCTCCGTATGTGATAAGTGCTGAAGCAAACAATAAAAAGGACCCGGGCGGCTTTTCTGGTTTCGTAATTATCGCCGAATCGCACATTTCAATTCATACTTTCACAAAAAGAGGGTTTGTAAGTATAGATTTATACTCTTGCAAAGACTTTGATACTGATATGGCAATAACTTATTTCAAAAAAATATTCAAACCCAAAGATATTGAAATACATATTGTTAAAAGAGGAACTCGTTACCCCCAACACAATATCTACAAATAGAAGGTTTCTTCGAAACCAGAAAACACCCTTAGCCTTTTTCATTTCCCCGTAACAAATGTATAATCAAACCGTTTGATCTTATTGCTACTCATTAATTAGATTCATTAATAAATAGAATGCCAAACGACCTAGCTGAGAAAGCAAGACTAAAGCTTCGGGAGTTTATTCCCAAATGCGATCAGGCTTTACAAACCTTTTGGGAAAAATTTTTTCTTGATAAAGAGCTCATCAATTCATTTGAGGACGAAGACCTTAAAAAATTTTTCCAGTTCTTTCTCGAACACGCCAGAGAGCATAATTTACGACCAGCAAAACGCGCTCGTGCCGCTTTCTTCTATCACGGATTTAAACTTTTTAACCCCGATCCAAAATTTAATGACGAATTGCTAAGAACTTCAATTTTTATAGAACTCATCCATACTGCCTTACTAATGCATGACGATTTCGAGGATAACGACACACTAAGACGTGGTCAACCAACCACCCACAAATATTTTGAGCTTGATCATTTACGAAGAAAGGCCAGAGGCGATAGTAAACACTTTGGAGCCTCAGAATGTATAAATCTAGGAGACACTTTACTCTATTTAGGATTGCAACCATTGATCAATTCAAACTTTAATCCAGTTTCGAAAATTAAGGCATTAAACTACTTGAGCAAAGGACTAGTTCGCACAGGCATAGGCCAAGGCTACGATTGTCTACTGGAAACTTATATTACAGCAAGCGAAAAACAAATCTTAACCCTGCACCAAGCTAAGACCGGTACTTACACATACGAAACACCGCTAATAGTAGGAGGAATTTTAGCTGACGCTAATGACAGCGATATTACTATCCTCAGAAGATATTCCATTCCCGGGGGTATTGCTTTTCAGCTCCAAGACGACATAATAGGCATGTTTGGAGATACCGAAGAAACAGGAAAATCCAGTTTTTCAGATTTAAAAGAGGGAAAACAGACACTTCTTATTATCAAAGCTTTAGAGTTAGCAGAACCAAAAGATAAAAACTTCATACTTAACGTATGGGGAAATCAAGATATCACTGAAGATGAAGCTGAAGAAGTCAGAAAAATAATAATCAAAACCGGCTCATTAGAATATAGCTACAAAAAGGCTGGCGAATTCGCTACCAAATCACTAGAAACAACGAAGACTATGGAAGAATTGGGTTGGGACAGAGATGCTATACATTATTTAGCCGGCATCGCGGAATATATGGCTGTAAAGCGAAAGTATTGATCGCTAAGTAATATACTTCGGAATCACTTTCACAAGCTGCTCTGGGTCCACATCAGATTTCAAAAGATACCCATCCGCACCTAGTTCATTTGCTTTTTGAACCGATACATCACCGGCAATATTACTCAACATAACGACTACGGGATTGCCAAATTTTTCTTTATCCGATCTAATATCAGCTAAAACTTGAATACCGTCTTTTTTCGGCATAATAATATCCAAGAGGACAATATCGTATTTGTTTTTTGAAAGCATTTCTTCGACCTGGTCTCCATCCTCCGCCCCTTCCACCACATAACCCGCCATGCTCAGAGTATCAATATATAATTCCCGTGCGTCGGGTTCATCTTCAGCAACGAGGATTTTATATACTTTTGATTGTTGCATTAACTTATACCTTATAAAAAGTATTCTATATCATTTATAATCTAGAACAGGTAAAAAAGCAACTAGTTATTACACAAATACTATTGATATAATGACGCATTATCAATATTTTGATATAGGGTCAAATATGCAATAATAATTGAGTTTGCCCGAAGATAAATTTAAAGCCCTATTAGTTCAAAAAATAATACTGCAATATGCGCACTGACGACTATTATAATCAAATTAGAAATTTTGCCATCATCGCCCATATAGATCATGGCAAATCAACACTTGCGGATCGCATGCTTGATCTTACAGGAACCATTCCACGAAGAGAGATGAAAGAAAGAGTTTTAGATACTTTAGAACTCGAACAAGAACGTGGCATCACCATTAAATTACAAACAGCGCGAATGATTTGTAAATACACTGGGAATAAACTTGGGTTTCAAAAGGATGAACCATTTATATTAAATCTCATTGACACACCCGGTCATGTTGACTTTGCCTACGAAGTATCACGCTCATTAGCCGCCAGTGAAGCTGCAATTTTACTTGTAGACGCGACACAAGGAATACAAGCGCAAACCCTAACAACAGTTTACAAAGCCTTAGAGTACAACCTTACGATTATTCCCGTAATAAATAAGATTGACCTACCTTCCGCGCAAATCGATCTGTGTCTTGCTGAGCTATCCGCAGCCTTTGGATTTACGCCTGAGGAAATTATTCTCACATCAGGAAAAACAGGTGAGGGTGTAAAAGAGCTACTAGATCGAATCATTGAATTATGTCCACCACCCCACACAACATCAAAACTCGAAATGCCAACGAGAATGTTAATCTATGATTCATTCTATGACGAATACAAAGGCGTGGTAATACTGGTTAAAGTAGTAGATGGCGTAGTGAGAAAAGTAGAACGACTAATTACACTTGAAAATCCTCAGGAGATCGAACAAATTGAGCTCGGTTATATAACGCCTAACCTTGTGGAAACTGACGAACTCAGAGCGGGTGAAGTGGGTTACATAGCCACAGGCTTAAAGGATATACGTTTAGTTCATGTCGGCGATACTCTCACATGCGCTAAGTTCAAAGAGGATAAAAGTATTACCCCCCTTCCTGGTTACAAACAACCTAAACCAATGGTTTATGCCTCACTCTTTCCAGTAGTTTCAGATGATTTTGAAGAATTCAGTAAAGCACTTGGAAAATTATCGTTAAATGACGCCGCCCTTTACTTCAAACGGGAGAACTCGACAGCCCTTGGGTCTGGCTATATGTGTGGATTCCTCGGTCTACTCCATCTCGAAATCACACAGGAAAGACTCGAGAAAGAATTCAATATTGACCTTATCTCGACCACACCAACAGTTGATTACAAAATCTGGTTGAATACATCTGACATGTCAAAAGTCCCTGAATTGACAAGCGCTAATAAAAATGAAGACGGTTCTTTTAACGTACGTTCAGCTTCCGAATTTCCGGACAAATCTCTAATCAATCGGATCGAAGAACCTTGGGTAAAATTAGAACTGATCACACCCGATCAATATATCGGCGACCTCATGGAACTTTGTCAAAAGCAGCGAGGAATTTATAGATCCATGGAATTTCTTACAACAGACCCTGCCTTGAAAGGTCATAAACATGTAATACTCAGATATGTAATCCCAACAGCAGAGATTATCACCTCATTTTTTGATAAGTTAAAATCAATAAGTCAAGGCTACGCATCTATGGATTACACTTTTTTGGAATATCAAGAATCTGACATTATTAAAGTGCAATTGCTTATCAATTATGAACAAGTAGAACCGCTTTCCTATCTTTCGCATTCTTCGAACGCAGAACAGAAAGCTCACACGCTTGTCGATAAACTGAAAGAGCTACTTCCCAAGCAACAATTTAAGGTACCAATTCAGGCTGCTATTGGTGGAAAGGTTATCGCTCGTGAAACAGTCCAGCAATACAGGAAAGACGTAATCGCGAAACTCTATGGCGGAGATGTAACTCGAAAGATGAAACTTCTGGAAAAACAACGCAAAGGCAAGAAAAAGTTGAAAAGTTTCGGTAAGGTAGAGATACCAAAAGAAGTTTTTCTCGGAGCCTTGAAAGCCTAGAACATTACGAATTAATTCGGTTCCCCATCCTTTAGTAATACCTCAAACTGAAACTCTGTTTCAAGAACTTGATTGTCAGTTCCAACTATCAGATCCGTAACTTTCAAATCTAAACTTAATGAGGAGGTGGGCTGGAGAACTATTTGCGACTCGAAAATTTTATTATCTGACATAACACGTTTCTCGACTCTTTTGCCATTAAGTAAAACCGTAACACCAAATGAAGAGACATTATGGGCGATTGGAAAAACCCGCAAAGCATAAATGCGACTTGTTTGAGTATCGTTGCGCATATCAATCGTTATACCTTTAAACTCATTGTTAGGGTTGCTCTTCTGCGAGGTAACGAAGAACTTAATGATCTGTCCTTTATCAGAGCTAAAAACGTTCGTTCCTGAACCCGCACCAATATCTAGGGCTTCAATACTAGACTGAGGGACAATATTATTTGCTACACCTAATACCTCTGGTTCTTTCTTCACAACATTCTGTGTGGATTCATAAGAAATCGGGGTAAGAGACAGCATGGACAAGATGCCTACTGCGATTATGCCGGCAAATGTCCCAAATAAGAACAAATTTTTAACCACATCTAAAAATCTCATTGAATTCCGAATTTCTTAATGTAACTTTTTAAAGATTATCCATAAATATAATACACCAAAGTCAGATGCAAATAATTCTTGAATCAATCTATCTAACACCATGGTTTAAAAGAATACGCGTTAACAATTCACATATGATGAGCTCTACGTGAAACTTAAAAAAATCACAGGCTAGTGTCACATTTGCCTGTCCCGGGCTATATCCGGAAAACCTGTCGAAATGTCACACCTTTTCATAAAATTTTATTGTGACATATCAAAAACTTTAAATCCATTATATGCCTAAGTGAAACTCACATACTGCAAAAAGCACTTTTGCCTCAATATCTTTCGAATTAATATTCCCCTATATCAGACTAGCCTCAGTCATCTGTTTTGGTTGAGGTAAATTCAATAAAGCTAATACGGTTGGCGCGACGTTCGCAAGCCCACCCTCTTTCAATTTCATTGGTTCAAAAAATTTTCTTGCCAATACAAATGGTACTGGATTACTCGTATGCTGTGTGTATATCTGACCGTCCGCGTACATGCACTCGCTATTTCCGTGATCCGAGGTTATGATAAGCGCGTCATTATTATTACCTACTTCCTTCCATATTTTCCCAATCATTTTATCGGTAAATTCTATGGCCTCTATAGCTGCGTCAATATTCCCGGTATGTCCTACCATGTCAGGATTTGCATAGTTGATGAGTATAAATGAGTATTTCCCAGTTTTATATTTTCTAAGAAAAGCATCAGTTATCTCTTGTGCCCGCATATGCGGTGCCAGATCGTAAGTCGCGACCTCTCGATCCGATTTAATTTCAATCCTATCTTCGCCGCTGAAAACAATATGCCTTCCGCCGTTAAAAAAGAAGGTTACATGGGGGGTCTTTTCAGATTCAGCAATACGAAGTTGATGATGATGGTGTTGCGAGATGACCTCCCCCAATGTATTATTTATCCCTTCTTTTCGGAAAGCTACATGTTCGGGAACATCATCCGCATAATCGCCAAATCCAGCATAATATAAGTTCTTGAATTTGATAGTTCGGAAAGGGTCAAAAGCATCTGAGGTAAATGCTCTGGAAATTTCTATCGCTCGGTCGGCTCTAAAGTTCGCAAAAATGATTGAATCTTTATCTTGCACCGGGGGAAAGGGATTATCATAGTTTAGCAGTACACATGCCGGCAAATATTCATCAGTAAAACCATCCGCATAAGACGTCTCCAAAGCCTCAGACCAAGATTTACATATTTTACCTTTATTCTTTGTATACATATCATACGCGATCTTGAGTTTTTTCCATTTTTGATCTCTATCCATAGCAAACGATCGTCCTATTAAAGTTGAAATATTGCCCATATCCCTTCTTTTCATGTGCAGCTCCAATTTCGCAATGTATTGGCTTGCATTTTTCGGAGGAGAATCTCGTCCGTCTGTAATACAATGCACATAAACATGATTTCGATTGATTTTTAATTTCACGCATAAATCAATCAGCGCTAGTATATGTTCCAACTTCGAATGCACCTCGGCGCCACCTATGAGACCAATTATATGTAAATTTGAATTGTATTTTTTGGCATGTTCGATGGCACCTATTAAAACTGGGTTCGAAAAAAATGTTTTAGATTTTATTGAACTAGTAATCCTGGTAGTTAACTGCTGCACAATTCGTCCAGCCCCAAGAGTCAAATGTCCTATCTCACTATTACCCTCGACCCCAGCATCTAACCCTACAGCTTCACCACTAGCCCTTAAACTAGTATGGGGATAATTATTAAATAACTCATCAAAGTTCGGTTTTCTAGCTAATGTAACCGCGTTAGTATTAGATGGTTTAGTTATGCCAAACCCATCTAACACTACTTCTACAACTGTTTTTGGTGGTTTAAATTGTAATAAATCCTGCATTTTTGTAATTTATTTGTACTTTTGAATACGCTACATCTATAATAATCATAAATCAGATTTCATTCAATGTTTTTAGTACGTCGCATATTTATCTGACCAGATTGCTGGAAAGCTAAGGTAACGTTTGATGCGAACTAACAAATACAGTTCAAAACATGATTGATTTATGGAACTTTACGCAGATCTCAGTAAATCTGGAAAATACTAACCGGACGTCTAGATAACTTAATTAAACTATTTTTTATTAACTCCAATAAAATAAACGCTAGTTTTGCTCTTTCATTTCATCCTAATTGATACCACTATGAAACAACTCAGAAATTCCGAGCTGAAAAAATTTATCAAAGCAACAAAAGGAAGGAAAAAAAATATCGTCCTAATTCTTGAAAACATTCAATATGCGAGGAACGTGGCTAGTATTTTTCGCACTGCCGATGCAGCTGGGGTCGAGAAAATTTATCTTACAGGAATCTCGAAAACACCTCCATTTGGAAAAGATTTGGTCAAAGCATCCAGAAGCAAAGAAAGATCAGTTCAATGGCAATATTTTACAAATACAGACTCAGCGATCAATACGCTCAAGAATAAAGGTTATAAATGTATTGGATTAGAAATTACTGATAAATCTCAAAATTACTCAGAGTTTAGCTACCCAGATAAACTTGCTCTTATAGCTGGAAATGAGACCTATGGCATTGTGAAAAATACTTTAAATATTCTTGACACTTCAGTATTTATACCTATGATGGGTAAGGGAGCTAGCCTAAATGTTTCAACAGCATTAGCTATTGTTTTATTTCGTGCCATGCAATAATCAATCTAAATGTTGGAAGAAGAAATACTCATACAAAACGCAATCCGGTCAAAGCAGCCAAAGGTTAGAAGACTCTTTGGTTTGTTGATCACTCTAATCCTGTCAGTGGTAGGTAGTACTTTTGTGATATTCGCGATAATCGGTGGCTATTACTGGTTTTCCATATCAAATATAACAAATACTGAGCAGGTACTCGGCGAATCCACAACAAATGGTCTTAATCAAATTGTATTGCCTAAAGGGAAAAACCCTGGTTTGAATCAAAATTTATCAATAAAACTTACATCCGGCATACAAGAGGACAATGTCTTTCTATACGACAATCTAAATCGACAGTTTATTGAGGGGATTACAAGACCAAATTCTTACATTGAATTCGAAATGTCCGGCGTTAAGCAGAAAAGTATGACTAACCCAAACGGGACTTTTTCATTCAAACTACCAGAGAGACCGGTTCAGTTTAGTATAGGAACTATACATGTTTACAATAATGTCTATCAACCCGTATTTGGTGTTCGATTTGTGCTAATATTGAAATCATTCTTTAATCGGACGTACTATTGGCTACCTTCGGAAAAGCAAGTATTTAGTCTCGAACTAGATGGCTCCTTTTCCTCTGAGAGGGACAACTTTGCTGAGGCGGAAAACGTATCATGTCGATATACTTTGGATGGAACTGTGAATAAATCAACTTTTGACTTTACCAAAGATTTAAACGTGGTAATCTTTCCAGAAGAAATCTCCGAACTTGACTTCAGTACTAATAAATATGTAACGTTTAGAGCAGAGGCTTTGGAGGGATTTGAACTTGGTGAGTGTGTTACTAAATGGAAAAATTTTTCTGATACACTCGAATGGCATAGCGAACAGATCGAAGAAATATTTGACGAATCTATACGGCCTGTGGATGTTTCGCCTCTTAGCGCACCATCACAGTAAAATTTGTTGTATACTATATTTGTTCTCCAGTTTCCCTAAACTTTATTTTATTAATACTTGTAGTTATGTCAGACTCACACTCTTTAAATGATGAAAACTTTGATAAAACTATTAAAGAATCCCCAGTTCCCGTCTTAGTTGACTTCTGGGCGCCTTGGTGCGGACCGTGTCAGATTATATCCCCAATCATTGACGAAGTGGGGAAAGAGATGGGTGATAAGGTTAAAATTTATAAAGTCAACGTGGATGAATGTCCTCAAACATCAATGAAACATAGTATTTTTAGCATCCCGACACTTATGATCTTCAAGAATGGCGAACAAAAGGATGTATTGGTAGGTGTACAACCGAAGGAACGATTGATTGATGCTTTAAATAAAACGCTCTAAATTTAGTCTAACTTTCTGGATTTCATTTTCAAAAGCTGGAAGAATAAGTCGCACCATTTCTGAGAACTTTATGCAGAATCACAATTTTAATGTCACCCTGAGCCAGTCGAAGGGTGGAAACGTATTGTCGATTTATTGAGTTTTGCAAAGTTCTGAATGAAGAATCGAAAACGTATCTTGGCAGTTTCGAAATTATTCATGATGAATTAGGGGTATGTCTGGTTTGATCCGCGCTAACAATTTCTACAAAAGTCTTTCATCTATTGTGAGTAATATAAGCCTGCGCAAATGCGGTGAAATCACCAACTGTATCGTTGCGATTATCGTAGTTCATGTCCGATAGAGTATTTATCAAATATTTATCTCTAGGCACTCCTCTATCGATATCGTATTGTATTTTAACCGCTTGTATGAATAGACCAAGGTCGGAAATATTAACCTGTCCGTCGCAATCTACGTCGCCGGGTTCACATCTTTTGATCTGTACTGGCGCGTGAGCACTTTCTGCACCAGAAGAATTTACGGTATATACTTCGAAGTTATTTATTCCGGCTTGACCTAATTGCAATGCGACTAACCAAGTCGTAGCGAGTCCACCGGTTACGTATTGCTGTCCACTTACCCACAAAGAATCTCCCAGCACCTTTGTGCCAGAAATCTCAACTGTAGATCGATTTGTAATTGTACTGTATGCATTTATAATTGGTATATTTGCATTTGATGGGTTGCAAAAGAAATTATTTTGTTTTACTTCAAAGCTTGCGGTATCAGCGTAATGTTCGGGATCATTATTGCGCACTAGCAAAGGCTGTACCGACCAATACTGATAGTTGGCGCTGGCTGTAATGTTTGTTATAGCTACTGAATTTGTGGTGGTGAAATAGAACATATCCCCGGTCACTGGATCGCTTGGATTAAATTCTCCATCTTTATTTACTCTGACAATATACGATAACGCGCCTTGGACTGAATTCCAATTCATTGTGGCACCGGCTCCAGATTCGTTACAACTGAAGGACAAATTTGTTGGAGCACTCATAGCAACTTTTGTAAATGTGGAGCTCTCGCTTGAACTGACCTCATTTCCTCTATGTGCAAAAGCATCTATGTCTGAAGTTGAACCGATCTGGAAAGTACAACTCAAAGGTCGCGAGCCCTGTGTGCATTCTATGGTGTCATTGTTATTGATGTCATAGCTCAGCTTGTCTACGGTGGAATCGTTTGTCTTAATTGTAATATCAAGTGTGTCGGTAGCGAAATATGATTGATCTTCAGGAAGTATGGTTGGTTTTTGAAGCGCGCCAGGTCCTGTTACTGTAGGCGTTGGGGTATCAGTTACCGGGACGCACGCTTGCGCGTAATGCAGAGTCGAATCTGTAAGATCCTTGCCACTTACATCCCATAAGTTGCTACTCATATTATATTTCCAATATTTACCATCCGGTGTAGTAATGATTTCATAATTTCCGTCAAACATCCTTGTGGCGAAGCGACACGGAACCCCTTGCTGACACGGTCCACCATTTATAGTATATTTCGAAACCGATGTAAGATCTAAACCGCTATAACTTACAACCCATGAATTGTTCGTAAGATCATAATTCCAGTATTTGCCGTCGGGTGTTGTGATGCTTTCCCAATTATTTCCTCCACCGGTATAGAAAGTGCGGGTGTCAAATCTACAAGAACTACCGTGGTTATAGCATGGACCATTTACCGCTACATATCTTGGCACAGATATTAGGTCTCCAGGGCTAAACCAAGTATTAGTGTTCAAGTCGTAATTATAGTACTTATTTGTGGACGTGGTTATACTTTCATAATTTAACCCTCCGCCAGTATAGAAAGTTCGAGTATCAAATATGCATGCGGCTGGATCTGACATTCCCACGCATGGCCCATTTGGTTGAGTGTAGCGAACCTGCCCTAGCAAAGTACGAAGGTCGTAATGTAACCAAGTATTATTGTTCCTATTATAATTCCAGAATTTACCATCAGGTGTAGTAATACTTTCTAAATAGCCACTAAATATTGACTGAGTATCAAATTTACACTGTCCCGCACTTAGACCCGTACATGGGGAATCCGCCACACATACGGGTGGGTTAGTAGGTGTTGGTGAGCCTGACGGTGTTGCTGTAGGTGAACCTGACAATGTCGGCGTAGGCGAATCTGACGGCGTTGCTGAAGGACTTGGCTGATTACATCCCGGTAAATTATGGTCAAGGTTACAGGCATCCGGTCCTCCATACGCTCCCATATCGGAACGACTCCCATCTGGGTCATTAAAACTATCAGCAGGATCACCTGTATTAATTGCCGGAGAACCTACTTGAAGATGGTAGTCATACGTATTAAGGTTAACGAACAATGGATTTCCTTCAACCTTACCTTCCCAAGTACATAAGTGCATTCCTTCACAATCATTTGTGTTTCCACCCGCTTCTGCAAAAACTAGATTATATCCTATATGATCATTTGCTAATTTGCCCTGGTCGTGCAAACAACCACCTCCTATCCCCCAACCAAAGGTATTATCATAATTTTTTGCTATATCATAAATTATATTATTCTTTGCTACCACGCTAGGATTATTTGTCGAGCAAGAATAAATATTCAGCCCAGCAATTGTGACTTTATATATTGTATTATTTTCTATAGTAGCGTTTGCTGTTTCTGCTAAATATATTGCATCTCCCGAAAGATCATGCATTATATTATTCTTTATATTCCCAACGCTTTGATCTCGAAGACTTACTCCCCATTTTGCATTATTTATTGTATTATTCTCTATGGTAGCGTTTGCTGTTTCTGCTAAATATATTGCAGAATTCGAAGTATCATGTAGTATATTATTCTTTATATTCCCAACGCTTTGATCTCGAAGACTTACTCCCCATTTTGCATTATTTATTGTATTATTCTCTATGGTAGCATTGGAAGTTCCGTATATAGCCACTCCATTCCCACTCGAACATGGTAAAGACTGCTGATCTTCAGACGCGCAATCGCCACTATCTTCCTTGAACCCTTTGAGTTCGATTCCAATAATCGTTAAGTTACCAGTTTTAGCATATGCTCCGGAAATATTTACACTATTTGCGCCATCAATGACTGTACCATTCTCACCTTGTATTGTTATATCCTTAGCCACACCATTTGTTTCGTTTGTAAAAAACGCTTTTCGTTTTTTTGTTTGATTGTCTCGTTGATAAACAAACTCTGTAAAAGTCTGACGGGTGTAGTTACCGGACTTTATTAGAATTGTATCACCATTGTTTGCGACATCAATGGCTAGCTGTATAGCTTTACCATTATCACTTCCTAGATTATCATCGACTCTTGGAAAATCGCATTCGGTGTTATAACTTGGACACACTACCCATGTTCTTCCCGTGTCAGCACTGGAATTTGTTTCAGAAGGTTTTCGAGTTCCGAGGAAAACACCGGTTGAGACAACCGCAACCACAAGAAAACCGGCCACTAGAAGAGACCGCTTATTCCCAAACGTAAAATTTGAACCTGAGCGCCGTAAATCCTTAAATTTCATAGCTAAAATTTAATCGCTCATTTCGATTATTTGCTTTAAATAATCATATCAAAACTAAAAATGCAAAACATCAAAAATAATTCTTAAAAGTACAATTAAATCTGAGCATCTAATTGAGCTTGCTCAATAAGACCCTTTACCTTATTATAAAGCGCATCCAATGACGTCGGACTAAACTTCTTACCATTAATAAAAAATGTTGGAGTTGCGTTTACCCCCCTATTCTTACCTTCATCAATACTATCCAGAACCCTCTGCTTCAAATCTTGATTGTTCGAATAATCTTCCTTAAATTTTGCCAAATCCAGATTCAACTCTTCAGCGTATTTATAAAAATCATCATCCTCAAGCTTTCCCTTACCTTCAAAAAGTTTGTCATGAAATTCATCAAATTTGCCCTGTTCCCTTGCTGCTTCACTCGCAACAGCTGCGGGAAAGGCTCTAGGATGTAGTTGCTCTAGGGGAAAATGTTTATATTCGAAAAGTATCTTGTCCTGACCAAATTCAGTAGTAACTTGTTTGACTGAAGGATAAAACGAAATACACGCTGGACATTGAAAATCACTGTATTCTTCTATGCGAATAGGTAATGTAACCGGCTCTGCTCTACCGCGCGAGATGACAATAACACCAATTACCAACATCACCGCGATCATTATCCCCGCGTAGAGAAATTTGCTTGAGTTATTTTTATGCATTAGTCACAAAAAAGTAATAATTTATCTGTTTTCCCTGTAAAATTAGATAATCAATGATAATTAATCAAGAAAAGAAAAGCAATGTTATTAACTATTCTAATAAGCGTTTATCTAATACATTTCTATATTATTTTCACAACATATTCTAAAAGCCATCTAGTTAAACACTCTCCCGTATTGATATCTGGGATATCTGGCGTAGAGCTACTCTCCAATTTGGAGATAAATCACCCCTCCATCGAAAAAAATTCTAATATAATCTCCCTCGATAAATCCAAAGATACGCTAATAGTAGACGCATCACTAGCACGAAGCAGACTAGTTAGGGATATTACCCGAGTAGTGTTATTCTCATGCACCCCAAGCATTGTCGAGTCATTCCAGCGCAAACACATTATCGATTTGACTTTCAATATTATCTGGTTTATCTCATGGACATTCTTCGCTGGCTATATCGGCACAGAAATAAGTATTTATGGCTATATGGCTCTCACATTTTCGTCATTTCATATTCCTTTAACATTTTTCTCTTTAAACTTCCTGCGAAAAGCAATATCTAACACAAAATCTCAACTAGCAAAAAGCACTATCGAGGCGTCTGATAAACAGATCTTGGACGAGTCATTAGCAGCTTTTTATGCCCGTCAGCTTCTTAAAACATACCTAATAGTATAAATTACAAAGATATCAAAGTTTTCAATAACAAATTCTTAACTCTCTTTAGCCTTACTATACCACGTGATGATCAGAACCAATCCTACAACAAATGAAATAGCAACAGAATGTATTTCATACTTAGGCAAATCAAAAAAATGACCCATTTCTGTAAACCAATTCTTTACCCCTGCAATTTGTAAGTAATCTCGGAGTGCGTGAAGTAGAAAAAATATTCCAACAGCCAAAAAATAATTTCGTTTCAGAAAACAGCACATTCTCGCAAAATACCCCGAAACAAGACTTTTCATAGTATAATTATACACCAGCCTAGATAATCGCTCTTTTAATAAAATAAAAGGGAGGAAAGTCCGCTCTCCGACTCCAGGTTGTCCCGCTAAGTTTCCAGTATGATGGAAGTTTTGTGGGATAACCAGGATGACAACGGCACCATGGAGACATGGGTAGGCGTGAGCTTACGGTCAGGGTCACAGAAAATAATGCGCTTATGGAACGAATGGGTTATCAGCCCGCGTGAAAAAGGCCCTAGAGAAAAGGGATATCCATGAGTAAGACTGAAAAGGCGCTTTATCCCGACACTAGTACCTCGGGATATGTGTAAAAGACCACCGCTTAGGACAGTAATGCCCTAAGGCACGATAACCCCTGCCAGGAGCAACCCCGCCATTTCTGATATCAAATATCGATAGGTTATCGGTATATCCAACCAAATAAATTGATAATAGAAATGGCGGGGGCATTAGACAAATGATTATCTTAACTCCGCTTAGCGGAGAGATACAGAAAGCGGCTTATGGGCTGGTTATCTTTTATCGCTAAGATTAACTTTCTGTTCTTTGCCTTTAAGGAAAGTTTCTTTAGGGTTTGTCGTAACCAGGTTATGCTCATTTTCACTCGCAATAACCTGAATCGCCACGTGATTTGATCCCGCAAAAAATAACGCTTCACCAATCCCCGCTGATAGTAAAAACAACTTTTCCCCTTCAGAGAGATAAAATAACGATTGCAGTTTATTTACTGCTGCTGGACTTTGTTTCAGTAAAACTTGAATAGCAGAATTAGTCACAATTGATTTCCCATATTCAGAATTTAGAAAATCTTCGACATCTTGAGTAATGGTAGTTATTCCAAGACCATACTTTCTTGCTCTTTTCGTTAGCGAATGCAAAAATCTTGCCGAATCTTCATATTTCATCATCCACCAAGCTTCATCGATAATTAACAATCTTTGACGTTTGTCTTTTTTAATCTTAGTCCAGATAAAATCAAGCATGATATATATAGCTATTGGTCTTAATTCCTCAGCCAAATTTCGCACACTGAATACGGTAAATGAATTGCGTAGTTCAACATTTGTTCGTTGATCAAAGATACCGGCTGCACTCCCTTTCAAAAATTTCTCTAGCCTTGCCGAGAGCGAGTGCGCTTGTTCCTCAGCCATAGCCCGCAAAATTTTATACACATCCTCAAGTAATGGCGCTTCTCGTCGATGTGTAGATGGATCAGGCGTAATGCCTTTTTCGCGATAAGCTAAGATCAATGCCCTGTCTATGATGGCCTCTTCCTCAGCTGAAGTATCACTACCCACAAGTAATTTCAATAACCCATGCAAAGATAGTATTTTAAAGCGCAATTCGTCTTCAGTTCTATCAAACATTCCCGATAACTCGAACGGATTGAGCTTTTCGCTAGAATCCTGGGAAAAAGATATATACTCTCCCCCGATGGCATCACATATAGTCTTGTACTCTTCCTCAGGGTCAATTACAATTACATCTACCCCAAACATTAGGCTACGTATAGCTTCGAGTTTTATCATATAACTCTTTCCAGCTCCGGAAGTCGCAAAAACAGTCATATTAGCATTTTGCAAAGAAAATCTATCAAATATCACTAAGCTTTTATTATGTTTATTTACTCCATACAGAACGCCTTCTTCCATAGTTAGTGATGAACTCACGAATGGAAAAGTAGTAGCGATGGAGGTGGTATCCATATTTCGAGTAAGATAGATCTTGTCGATCGCCAAAGGCAAAACACTCTGAAATCCTTGTTCTTGCTGCAAAGTAGCCACTTTAACGATTATACCTATCGAAGCTAGAGTTGATTCCAGATTTCTTGAAATTTTTTCAAGTTCTTTTAACGTATCAGCTCGAATGGTAATATATAGACCATAGTGGAAAAATTTTTCTTTACCACTTGCTATTGTTTCTAGTAATTCTTTCGCATCATCCAAGGCAACCTTCACGTTAGGATCCGGGATTCGCCCCGCTTCCATTTCAAGCGACAGAGTCGCTTCATATTCGGCCACCTTCCTACGTAGTCTCTGGGTAATCATGCCCGAATCTACGGGATAATAAAATGTGCTAACATCGAGTGGATGCTCAAAATTAATCAGAGGGGAAAGCCAATTGGAGGTCACATACCGTGGAAATCCGCTAGCAAAATAAGTACGAAAAAATTTGCTTCCGATCAGAATATGATTGAAATCAACCTCTATAGCTGAAGGCGCAATGACATCTTTTACACCCAATAAACCCTGCTCGAAATCCTGAACCGCCCTATCTTCAAGCAAGGAGGAATTCCCTTTAGTCCTTTTGCTTTTCAGGTGTAAGAAATTTAGCATACTATTCTACGGGTGGTAATTCTAAAGTATTTTGTTCTTTGTGATCTGTTTGATTTGGTAAGTCATCTTTTACATCTTTAGGAATAGGTGTCGAGTCTTCGGATTTTTTTGTTTTGACCCTGCGAGGAACAATTATTGGAACAGTATAATCAGACTTCCCAATTTGCATTTGTCGATAACCTGTTTTATCGGGATCATACATTGAGTAATAAAGCTGAATCAATTCATCTGTACTGAGTTGTCGTATTCCCAAACCAATTTTTTTGATTTGTTTGATAACTTGATCTCTTTTAGGGTAAAGTTCCAATTGCGCTTTAGATAATATTCTATCAATGTCAATTGTAACTTGTGATGGACCGCCAAATACGCTTCGCAATAAGCTTGGCCTTTGAATAGCGGCTATAAAAGCAGGTATAACAATTAAAAATCTTTTATCAATCACTTCACTATTTGTAATGAGGTTTTTGATAAAACGGATATAAATCTCCATCTGTCGGATCACCGATTCAGCAGTTTGCTTTGATTGGATATATCTCAATCTCTCAATATATTTTGTAACATCAGTCCTTTCGTTATGAATAACTATTTGGATCGTAAATGTCAACGAATTCATAAGATTAGCGAAACCCACAATACGCGCATCTTGCTCTTCATCGGACAGCAAATCAAAATTGAGTGCTGTAGTTTCTAACACAAGCACTACATTTCCATTTTTGAGGATTACAAGGTCGTTTCGTATATCCTCAATGTCGAGATGACTTTGGGTTGAAACATTGCTCATGAACAGTCAGAAGTCTGATCTTAGTTAAACTATTTATTGTCTATTATTTGCTTTGAATGTAATTACTTTTTCTGATTTGCCATTCAAATTTACTTCCACAGATGTAAATTTCTGGCCGCCAGACTTTGTCGCATGTACATAATAAATACCGTTAGGCAAAGGCGTTTGACTCGAAAAGATACCAGCAACGTTTGTAACCATTCGTCTTACCGGCGTGTGAGAGTGATCTTCAACTAATATTTCAAGTTTCGGGATCGGTCTATTAGTCTGATCGAGCACCCTCCCAACAATTATATTCGGCGAAGCGTTTTTATTCAAAGATTCATGGCTAAGTTTAGCACTATCTTCGCTTCTTATTGCTACTAAGGCCTCATTATCTCTTGCTGGAATTATTTGCTGTTGCACAGACAAACCGCGATCAGGCTGATGTGGTGGAATATAACCCACTTTACGTTCATTTATTAGTTTCTGAGATTGTTTTAGGAAGGAATCATACATCCCTTTATTTTTAAAAATGTCATTCATATATTTGTCGATATTGACAGCAGAGGCGACTTCAAGGTCATCCTCTCTTTCATATTGACGTTTTTGCAATACGCTATCGATTAATGAGTGGGCAATTTCTCTTTTATTTGAATATCCCGCTACGTTCTCATGTTTAGGAATATCAATAGGCTTCAAAAGACTTTCAGGAGCTTTTGCTGATTTCATCCAAACCTTTCTTTGTGGCAAAACGATAGATGCAAGGAAATTGCCAGCCCAACGTGAGAATGGTTGGTCGTTCACTTTTAGAAAAGCAAATCCTATACCTAATAGGATAAAAAAAACAATGATTGGCAGTCCGATGATCGAGGGTAGCTTCAATAAATAGACAAATAAAGCAAAGAAAAGCCACATAACCAACGACGTAAATTCCTTTACAGTCAGACCACCGAAAAGCTTGAATTCTATTTCCATTAAATTTTTGGGTATAGGATGTCTTTCCAAGTTTTCAAACTTAATCAATAATTAGAATTTTTCCACCAAAAATTCAACTTCATTTGCACCTTGCTGAACTTTTACTCTATCGCCATATCGCTTTCCCCTAATTGACTTACCAAGAGGCGAATCAATCGAAATTCTACCCGAACTTGGATCTGCCTCATTTGTCCCTACCAGAGTATATACAAATTTCTTATTATCACTTTGCCTTACTAAAACAAATTTTTCGCCGATATCTACACATTTATTACCAAAATCAGAAGTTTGTACCTCAGCATTTTGAATTAACTTCTCTAAATCGTCAATTCTCCTTTCATTGAAAGCCTTACTATCCATAGCAGATTTATAAGCTGCGTTCTCGGACAAATCACCTTGTTCTCTTGCCTTTTCAATCTCATCTGCAATTTTTTCTCTAACTTCACCCTTCCTTTGATTATATTCTTGAAGTAATTCATTTAATCCGATTTGTGTGATTATGTGTTTCATGTCTATTAAGGTATTTATATTTTAGCTTTATTAATATTGGGCAAATATATGCATCTAATATTATTCCACAGCTACCCGAATATAGGCATCATTGGTAAGTGAATTATCAATTCGTAGTTTCCCATCAATTATTTCTCCATCACTTGATTTAGATAATAATCTATCCGCAGATTCAATTACCAATGAATAGTCCATCTTCATACCTGGTTGTCTTCGAATTCCCAAAATATATTCGAATCCCTTACTCGTAGGTGCGAATTGGGTCTTAGTATCATATGTTACTTCAAATGGTCCGCCTTCTTTTGAAAAAATAGAACGCACACAAGTATCACTTAATCCAAACTGCACAGTGGCACCCGTTGCGTTAGTCTCGGGATAGACAAAATTTGAAGATGTTGCAGGTAAACAAATTAATAATATATCGCCCTCCTTGGTTCCGGAAGCATTTACTTTTATTGTTTTTTTGACATTACCCGAAGCAGAAATTAGCCCCGCAATCTCCATGTCTACATTCAATGGTAAAGCCCTATATTCAGCTACATCTGACGTAATACTTAAGCTTATATAATCTGGTGCGTGGGTTAATAAGTTGTCTTTGTAATCTTTAGTTAAATTAACTAATCCTCCTTGGGGGAAATAGATTATAATATCTTTTGATATCGCAAGATCAGATATAGTTTTTCCAACTTCGAAATATCTCTGATATAAAGAATTTAGCGTATTAGCAATTACCGTGCCGAACAGATTCAATAAAACCTGATTGTGAGTAGTAGTCCCCTGGTCTACAGCGGAAACCAAGCTTAAGTTAGCATATAAATTATCTCCGTCAAATACAACATCATTAAATTTAATTGGTTCAGAGAGACCTAGCAACGCTTGCAATGCCTTAAGATCCATAATAATTAAGCCTTGCACATTTTTTTCGGTCTTTTCGCTCAATTGACGAGCCATCTCGCTTAAGTAAATATCACCATTATCTAAATAAAATAGATCTACAAACCCAGCATTAGTCGCTGTGACGTTAGATTTGATTTGGTTCACTTCTTGTTGTACATACGAATCTAAGCTATCGAATCCAACAAAGTCGGTATAAGGATTAAACAATTGCGCTTCAGTCAATTTCCCCTCCTGAAATACAAGCCAAATAATTCCTATAGGAGCGCCACCCAAAGGCAATGGCCTGGTCTCATCCACTAAAATTATGGCTAAACCGTTGCTTTGTGTCACATTGATAATTTGTGAGGTTATTGTATTCCCGACATTCATTCTATCAATCCAATCTCTCATTTCGTCATACATACTGATAATATTTTTACCTTGTTTTTGAACTGATTCAAAAGGGATCGTGCTGTTAGCTTTATAAAGTTTTTCTATGCCTAGTGTCATAGTATCTAAGCCATCGCGTGACAGTTCGACTCCTTCTTTCAATTCATTGGTATTAAACTCTACGAAAGAGGAAGGACTAACGGTAAAGACAGGCTCTTGTCCAGAGATAAATACAGCGTTTGGATGAAAATTATTCATGAATAATCTGTATTTGCTGATACTCGAATATACTTCTCTCAAACCCTCCGCGTAGGTTGCATGGGCACTTTGCAAGTTACCTACTTGATCCGAAATTTTTCTGACACTCTCTAAACCTAGAAGATTATTACTTTCTCTTACCTTTCGTGCGAGCTGTGCAACCGAAT
>JAYRWD010000002.1:0-21237 GCA_041918255.1 Candidatus Dojkabacteria bacterium | reverse complement strand
GATATTTCGTCAGTACAGTAGGGAAGAATGAGAAAGTAAACAGGAGATATATAAGAGATCAAGAGAATGAGGAAAAAGGACACGCAGTGTATGCGGAGCTAGAAACCACGAATGAAGCGTAGCGGAGTCCGTGGAGTTTCATGTTAAATGTTAATTCTATATATAATAAGGTGAAAATTTGGCGTTGTGTGAAGCTTGACATATTAGCGTATTAATGCAATAATACACCTATGAATAATAAATGGCGGAATAAAAAAACAAAAGAATTATTTGAGGCATTTTTGCAGCTTCGAACTGTGGACGAAGTTGCAAGATTTTGCCGTGACCTCATGACGGAATCTGAGATTGAAGAATTTGCAGGTAGATTTGCAGTAGCAGTTGAATTGAATAAAGGCAAACCTCAAAGACAAGTATCCCAAGAAACTGGAGTAAGTATTGCTACTGTAACGAGAGTAAATCAATGGCTAAAGCGTGGAATGAATGGATATAGGCTTGTTCTCGATAGAATAAAAACTTCTAAGATAAATATAAACCATCACCATCAAAATCAAGTTAAGCTGGCTTCCAGCGATTAATTGATTTTGATTATCTTCTCTTCACACAAATAAAATCAGTTAATCTTTGAAAACCAGCTTCGTGCGGGTTTTTCTGATTTAATTTTATTATTTCTTTATCATGCAGGGCAAAAGGGAGATCGTACTTAACGGCAATGACATTACAATTGAAGATGTTGTGGATATAGCCCGTGAAGGTACAAAAGTCTCTGTATCTAAGACCGCTGAAAAAGCCGTTCAAGATAATTGGGATGCAATTGGCAAAATGTTGGAACGAGGAGACATTATGTACGGGTTAAACACAGGCATTGGAGGTTTTGGAAATGTGCTTATATCAAAGGAGAAAGCAGGGGAATTGTCGACCAGAATGCTTCGTGCCCACGCTTCGGGTTATGGAGAACCTGTACCCTATGATGTTGCTAAAGCATCTTTATTACTTCGTACAAATCTTTTTGCGAAAGGGTACTCGGGGGTGAGACCAAAACTCTTTGAAACTTTCGTTGAAATGTTGAACAAAGGGGTAATTCCAATTTTCTATTCAAAAGGGTCAGTGGGGACTTCGGGCGATCTCGCCCCACTTTCACAGATGGGTCTTGTAGCGATCGGTGAGGGAAAAGCATACTACAAAGGAGAGATTTTATCTGGAATGGAAGCCATGAACAAAGCTGGGGTAAGGATTTTGAAATTGGCTTACCGAGAAGGACTGGCAATCATGAATGGGACGCAATACATGTCTGCAATTGCTACGTTTAATGTTTATGACGCAGAAAGGCTTGTTAAACAAGCAGAAATAATTGGCAGCATGACTATAGATATTCTAAATTGTGTAGAATCCGCATACAGCAAGGCTTACAACGAAGTAAAGGGCTATGTGGGTCAGAATATCTCTGCTGAAAATATTAGAAAGATTCTAAGCGGCAGCGAAATAATGAAGCAGAAAAAGAAAAATGTCCAAAATGCATATTCTCTTAGATCTGTGCCTCAAGTAGTTGGTGCGATTAGAGATGCGCTGGAGTATATTCGAAAGACAACGGAGACAGAGATGAATGCCGTGGCCGATAATCCCATATTTTTTACAAAAGAGAAGATATGCCTAACCGGTGCTAATTTCCACGGCGCACCTATTGGCTATTCTCAAGATCTCCTGGGAATTTTAATCACAGACCTTGGTTCTCTTGCTGAACGTCAAACAAATAATCTAATGGATCCTGCATGTTCCGGAGATTTGCCTGCATTTCTTGTAAAGAGTGCTGGATTGGATTCGGGACTGATGATCTCACAATATACCCAAGCGGCCCTTGTTTCGGAAAATAAAATATTAGCTAGTCCGGCAAGTGTGGATTCGATTCCTGTGTCAGCTAATCAAGAAGACCACGTGTCATTTGGAACAATAGCAGCTAGAAAAGCAACTGAAATTATAAGGAATACCGAAGCAGTTCTTGGGATTCAATTACTTGCAAATTGCCAGGCTTATGAGTTTAGAAAACCGTTAAAACCATCGCCGGTATTTGAGGCTATATATAAGGAAGTTAGAAGCGTCAGTCGAGAGGTAACTGAAGATCGAGCTTTTTACGAGGATATTGAAAAAATAGTGCCTTTAGTTAGAAGTGGAAAAGTTCTTGAAATTGCAGAGTCTGTTATTGGAAAGATGAAATGAAACGTAATGAAGACTTAATAAAAACAATAGTAGAGAGAACCTGTTGCAGGACTTTTGATGTGACCAAACAAGTCTTTGATAGAGAAGTGCAAAAGATACTAAGGGCTGCCCAGGCTGCTCCTTCTGCGAAAAATAGACAACCTTGGTATTTCATTGTCATTCGGAACCAATTATTGAAAGAGGAAATTGTCAGAGCAACAAACAAAGCAAGGGAAAAGCAATTTGAAAACTGGAATGAGGACGAGAAAAGAAAAATGATTGAGGGCAGATCTTATGTTAACTCAAACGACAGAATTATTCTTGATGCTCCAGTGACTATTCTGGTTATCAGGGATTCTGACCAACAATATCAGGAGGCAATGTCCGATAGATTGAACATCAAAGAAGAAGAATCAGTTGCAAATGCGGCTTGTTCGATTATGCTTGCCGCTTGGAGTTTAGGAATTGGGAGCGCTTGGATCTGCTCGGCTATGTATGTAAAGGAAGAATTAAGAATATTGCTTTCGCGTTATGGTGTGGATTGGAATCAAAATTGGGAGCCTAGGGTATTTATGCCACTTGGTTACCCACAGGGGGAGTTAGTGAAACCCAAGAGAAATAAACTGTCCGAAATTAGTAAGTTTATTTATTAGATTTATACTATGTCACCATTTCCAGAACAACCATTTAATATGCAGCTCAAAAGGTTTGGGCTTACGGGAAACGAAATATTGTATGCACTAGTAGGAGATGGAAGACTCATACCTTCTCCCGACTCACGCGTGACTAATATAGGAGATTTAATGGTTAAGGCATCAGAACTGATTCAACAATCTGAAGCTGTATTGGGAATGACAGTATTTCAGACTGTTACTAGCCTATCTGGTTTACCAAGTGTACAATTACCTCCTCAAGTTTTGCTTTCTCCAGAGGAGTTTCAGGCATATGCTGCGAAGTTCATGGGAGAAGGTAAAACCTTTGTAAACCCCTCGGAGGATGTATATGCTGTGACTGATCAACTAGGAGAAAATGCAATAGCATATGGATCTAGAAGTAGCATATGTCCACCTCTGGCAAATGTGAGAGCTATCGAAGAAGCTTTATCACGAGCCAAAGGCAATCCTGTAGTTGTTGGAGGGGTTCAGCCATGCTTAAGACAAGAAGTTGAGGCGGAATCAGGCAGGATTCGTTATCCCTGGTTTACTCAAACAGACACAGAATTAGTATCTGCACGACTAGGCTATGAGCCTATTGAAGTGAAAGGGAATCAAGCTAAAATGGACGCTTATTCTACTTATCTGCTTGTTCAGGCATTGATAGCAGGCGGAGTACCTATAGATGCTATTAAAATTCGAGTTGGGGGTTATATGAATACCATTGTCCCATTGTTAGAGAGCCAGAATTTGACATTGCAACAAATTGAATATTTCGGGTATCAAGTTCTAAATGCTTTGGCTGCCAAGAGAGCCGGTGGCGCCCTTCAAAATAGCAATATAACAGAGGCAAAGCAAAAGCTAGGCAATTTAGGTGGAAATACGATGGATGGGAAGATATTTACATTCCTATCTACACTTATTAGTGAAAATCGATATGATCTGACGTTATTGAAGGATGCTTTATCCGAAAGATCCATAGAACAAACTGTTTTCGATCAATTTGTGGAGGCGTATAAGGAAATGATTGATATAAAGCAAGTGCTTAACAGAATACTCGGGAGAGACATAGTCATAGTCGATCCTTGCCAATACAGGGGAGGATATCCAGGGTATGATGGTAATATTACAATGCAGGCGGATGTAATATTACCTAATCGGACAACGAGAACAGAAATTGCCGGTGGCGGTTCCTATCCAGGCGTATTTCAAACCGCTGCGAGAGTCCTTGGTGTAGAAGGTCTAGAAACATCATATGCAGTCGGATGGGCAATCGGAAATGCAAGATTTGCTGATGCTGTTAACCAGTATTCAGGGTGCGATGTACAGAATAATCTGGGATTTCCACTCTCATGGAAAGATTTTTGTGAGAGTACAAAATGAAAAAAGAAATCACAAAAATTGTGTCGGATTTGATTAGGTTCAAGACTACCTTTGATAAACCTACCGAGATTGACGCTTGTATCAAATATATTGTGAAGTACTTTGAGGGAACCGATCTAGTTATCAAGAAATATAGATCAAATGGCGTCCCATCCCTCCTAATTGCAAACACTAATGAATACAAGGATGTAGATTTGCTTTTGAATGGGCACATAGATGTTGTAGCAGGACAGGAAAAACAATTCATTCCAACGATTAAAGGTAATAAACTATATGGACGTGGAGCAATAGATATGAAAGGCTCTGTAGCTGTCATGATGTATTTCATGAAGTACTTTGCTACTAAAAGTGATAAAAAGGTCGCTGCAATGTTTGTGAGTGATGAAGAAATTGACGGAAAGGACGGTTCAAAATATATTTTGGCTAAGGAAAAGCTAAAACCAAAGTTCGCAATCATAACTGAAGAATCCAATTTTGATATAGTTACAAAACAAAAAGGTGGTTATGTACTTAGCGTTAAGGTTTCTGGGAAAAAAGCACATGGGGCTGAAATAAATAAGGGACAAAATGCTGTAAATATTGGAATTGCTCTTTATACGAATTTGAAGCAATTAGTGGAGTCAGATAAAGATACTACACTAAACATTTTTAATTTCAAATCTGGATTAAAAGGCATCGATAAACCTGTGGGACAGTTTGTACCTGATATGTGTTCTTTTGAGCTAGATATTCGTTACTTCAATAGGAAGATTGAGAAGATGGTAAAAAAATGGATGACTCGATTAAATAAAAGGAAAAACGTATCAGTGTCAATTAAATCATATAAAGAGATTATGGAGTCTACTGGCTACAAGAAAGCTTTACGAAAACTGCGTCCATTGATAAAGAAATATGCAGGTAAATATTCAAAGATAACTAAGACTCCATACGCGAGCGATGCTAGATTTTTTTCAGTGAGAGGACTCCCAGTAGTCGAGTTCGGACCAAGGGGGAAATATTACCACCAGGATAATGAATACGCGGATATTGAAAGTCTAGTAACGTGTTTGTGTATTTTGACAAAATTTGTATAAATTTGTTTTACTCTTATCCAATAACAAAATGAACAATATTAATTTTTGTTACTGCTGAATGTTATGGAAATAGGTATACGCTTGTCCCATTTCTCGGGTATATTGTTGCAGAGAAAGACTATATACAAACGCGCGTATTTGAATCAACAAGTGGTTATTTGTGGAACTCCTCAAATTTAGATTGAAGCATTGAGATAGTTTGCTATCAGCCCAGTTCTAGTTTTTTCATAGTTGATCCTAAATACATTGCCCATAGAGTTGATCCTTTCAAGCTAATCAGGATATGATCCGATTTTCTTTGGAATCCGGCAAATAATCCGTCATCTTGTTCTTACGGAATGTGCTTTCCTGATAAGATAGATCCTTGCTTAGAATCCACGTTTACCCATGAGTAATTGAGCTCCCAATAATAATGCATACATAGAACTGATTATAGTTCTTGTTACGATATTCATTCATATGATATTCTTTCAATTCTTCGCGTGCTGACTAGGTAAAGATAGTTTGATTTATTGTTTGGGACTAAAATACAAGATGGATCAGAGCTTTTAGTGCTTAAGTGTAGAATATTCTTCCCGTCTTTGTTGACGAGTAATTCGTTTGTATATTTGTAAGTTTCGACAAAAACTGATTCAATTGTTCTGCTAAAGATTATTTGGTAAGGACGGCGCTCTGCGGTGAGGGTTTCATTACTTGGACAAAGCTTATTATTTGTTGATTTATGGGTCGTTTTGTAGTCAAAATCATTCGAATAGATATATTTGTTACCGTCAACTATAATTTCCTCTGGATGGGATAGAAATATTTGTTTGAGAATGTTTCCGTCGCCGCTACGAACAATAAGTGATTCATTTGATATAATTTTTTCTCCCATAAATCCTGGTGCTAGTTGTTTAACAGTGTTTGCTTCTAAATCAATGAGATATAACTGAAGTCCGGAAGATGATGACTCATTAAGCATTACGTAGTCCTGCTCCGCTATGTAATGCACACCGGCAAATATTGATCCGTCATAGATGATCAACCTTTTCCCTGTTAAGATTTCGTAAGATGAAATTAGGTGGGGTCTGATATTCCAGATGAGCAAAGCTAATATGACTATCGCGATAGATACTATCTTGATGTTATTTGTTGATTTTTGATTCATATGTAAGAATAGTATAGCTTATTTTTTTCCGACTCATGTGCAAATTGTTTATGCAGGTTTTATGTAATTGTACTCAAGTCAACTACTTTAAGAAGTATTGAATCCAATCATTTTCTATTCATCCCCTGCCTCTAGTTGCCATATCCGAGCAAGAGATATATAACATATACTCAATTCGGAATATCTCCGGTCATGCGCTATAATAGAGTAATAATTTGATCTGCTATCGTAGCCTAGCTAAGTTCTCCACTGATCAAATTGTGAATTTGATCGTCATCTCTTTCATCAATCATCACCGCTAACATTCTTGTTTCGGTAGGATTAATAACAACCAAATAATAGTTATTTTCATTCTATATGCAAAAGAAAAAGAAACTCTTAACCCTTCCCACGAAATATAATATTGCGGAACTGACAAGGCGAATAACAATCCCGTTTGAATTAACCAGAGGTTCCTATAAAAAAATAGAATTCAGATTCATCGATAACTCGCCATCGGTTGTCCAGGGTAGTGTTGACTTGCGAGAGTTTTCGAACGTCTGGCTTTCTTCCACCTGGGGCAATAGAGATCTAGCTTACGCAGTCAAGCTCTATCTTGATCATCATCGTGTCGCGCATACTTATGTTGAGAAAACCACTTCAAAAATCACCGATCAGATGCTATTCGCCCTCAACAACATTGCAATACCAAATACTTTTTTTGTAGATAATACTGATATTCAAGAATATGTCGAGATAATCGAAAGAATCTGTGGATACCCGCTTATTATCAAAGACACAGAGGGTGCAAGGGGTAAGAACTCATCGTTAATTTTAAACCGCAAGAAATTAATTTCAGAATCAAGAAAACTTTCGAAATCTAAAAAATTCTTTTTTCAAAGTTATATTCCGAATGATTACGATTGGGGAATACTTGTCGCAAATGGAAAGGTCGTGTCAGCTGAGAAGAGTTATCCAAAAGCTGGTGAATTTAGAAATAATGTTGGTCAGGGTGGAACCGAGGTATTTAGTCCATTGGATTCAGTACCATCGGAGATAAAAGAGATTGCAGTGCGGGCAGCCAAAGCATTAAAATTGAATTGGTCGCGTGCGGATATCTTAGTGGATAAAAACACACAAAAGGCTTATTTGATGGAAGTGAACAGATTTCCATGTCTGACATCTGGCACGAGTGAGATTGAGGCTGGGCAAGGGTTTCTTGAGAATTTTTTGGGTGCAGATTAAGTGCAAATAAAATAGAAGCCAGGGTGAATCGAAAATTTCAGATTGGAAATTAAAAGGAAGGCAAATGATGCCTTCCTTTTGTCTAACTATTAGTAGCCTAATAATTACTCTTCAACCACGAGTTCGATATTGACTGCGTTTGGACCTTTTGGAGTCATTTCGACCTCAAAAGTTACTTTGTCGCCGACTCGCAATTTTCTCGTCGCCAATTCGCCAGTAAGGGATTTTTCATGAAAGAAAATATCCTTTTCTTTACCTTCTTCGGTAATAAAACCAAAGCCTCGATCGGTAACGGTTTTAACTGTTCCGAATGCCATAATTAAATTCTAACAAATAAAGTTGGGTGTAAAATATCTTGAAGAATTTGGTGAGGATTACATTAAAACATTTCAACACTCTTGAGTAAGTATAACATAAATGTTTCAGAATTTCAACTTAACGATATCTTTCATGTGCGACAAAGTTGATTAAAATGTAAGGTAGATACTACATTCTAGCAATTTTGTCGCATTTTTAATGATTATATTACGCTTAACGCATAGGTTTGGTACATCTTATGAATCTGAAGTACTAGGTTTGGAATTAATTATCTCGTCCTTATTTGTAGGATTCATTCCAATTGATACAATTTTTCTATTCTATTCCGTTTTCTCACCTTTCCTTATGACCACTATTTCAATCTTCTCCCCATCCACGTAGACGTATTGATTATCAGTCAAGGCTATAAGCGGAATTTGATCGGGCTTGTAAGCCACTTCGAGCCTGCCGTGGAGGTATTTCTCTCTGAAATAATCCGAACCCCAATGAGGAATAATAAGAAAGTTAACAAACCCAAGGCCGGTTATATTCCCAAGTTCGACAAGATCTCCCTTATTTAACCAATAGTCTTGACATCGTTGACTTGCGGCAATAGATCCAGCGCTAGTACTAATATATATTTTTCCTTTGTTGCGTACTAAGTCCTTAATCAATATGTTAAATCCAGAGTTTTTAGCCTCCTTCAGAAAGTATGCTGTATCACCACCGGAGACGTAAATATAGTCATAATTCATGAGGTCGTTTCCCAGCGTCCCTATTTGTTTACCCGTGATAGTGTACTCAGTAACGTCGAAGCCTGCGTCAACTAACGACTGCCTATCTTTATCTTGCCACTCGAGATTTCCTGTTTCTGTTTCGGCAGGGGTAGTTATAAATACTAGTTTGTTATGCACAGTAAGATCCAATCTTGAAGCTATATCGCGGGCGACTAAACAGACACTGGATGTTAAAAATAGTTTTTGGCTCATACCTTTTTTTACTGATTTAAAAGTCTGTATATCTTAGATTAATACTAGTTAGCTGAATATTTCAGATTAAATTATACCAGCAGTTGATTGTGTAAAAATAGAAATTCTAAATATATAAGTGGTATTTAATCTTGCATGAAATACAATAATTATCATTAGCGCAATCTAGCCTCGAGATAGAAGACATTGCAAAACTTTACGGATCATTGTAAACTAATTTTGCCTTTCTGATATCTTAAATTATTATGCGTAACTGAATCATGCAAAATTCGCAAGCAAAGTTGACAATCCTATTAAGCGTTTTCGCTGCAACACTCTTTGTTATTACGCCTCTAGTCAGAGCCCAAGTTGCGACAACTCCACCCGGAGCTGCTGGCGCAAATAGACTTCGGGAACAAGCGAGTGAAGCCTTGCAAAATAGGTGTGAACTCACAAATCAAAAAATCGATCTGATCGTTGATAGATTTGAAGCAAACAAAGAAAGACATGTTACTCGTTATAACGAAACTAAGACAAAGATCCAAAATCTGGTTACGAAAGCAGATGAAAAGGGATATGACGTCGCAACCCTGACTGAGGACTTAAAGAAACTTGATGTCATGGTGCAAGACTTTGCCCAGGCGTATGCCAACTTTATCGCGACCCTGCAAGCCACCAAAGAACTTGATTGTGGAAATAGTGATGGAGGTTTTGCCGCGAAGGTTAGGGAATCTCGAACTCAATTAGTTGAAGTAAGAAGTCAAGCCGTAGCTATTCGCGATTTCTTTATCACCACTATTCGTGTGGATATACAAGAATTGAAAGCTCAAAAGCCAGTAGTTACTGAAAGTGCTAGTGTTTCAACCGATGCAAACGGAGCAAATTAAAAATATTTTTAACACTACGCAAAAATGGAACAAAACGCAGAACCTAAAAGTAAAAATTGGCTAATCGTTCTGACTTTGGCGGTACTTCTTATTGGAATTGTTCTGGTCGGAATGATTATCCTTCGCAGACAGAATCTAAAGCAAGAAGCCGATACAAATAAAGAAGTGGAGGGTGAATTTGCGCAGTTAGATAAAGAGTATGAAGATATGCAAGGAATATTAAAGGAAGATGTCGATCTTGGTCTAGAGGAGACGGATGATACGGCGGATTCGAATGTAACACCGGGCGCAACAGTTACCGGGCAAGCTACACAGGGAGCTGCAACAGATACCTTGGTAACAACAGAGGCTGATTTGACAATTGCTTCAATTAATAACTCAATAGGAGGATTAAACCCTACAAGTGATTTTGCGGATTTCGAAAATCTATAGACCCTAAACTGGGTTAAGGTAAATCAAATAAGCCCCCTTTGAACAGGGGGTTTTATTTATGTTTAAAGTATAATGGACTATTAAATTAGTAATTGGGAAATGTGGAAAATATATTCAAGGTCATAAAAATTTCGAGACCCTTCCACAAAAGATTTGCCCTTATAGCCTTTCTTATACTTCTGCTTTCGATCGTACAGCAGTTAGCTCCAATACTGTCGAAATTTGTCGTAGATGAAATTCAAAAGCAAGTTGTAACCGGAACTGGAGATTTAGGAAGGGTATTTGGAATTATTGCGCTTAGCGCTTTCGCCATTGCAACATCAACACTTCTGGATAGTGTAAACGCAAGATTGGGAGATAGTGTCTCAAGTAGGTTGCGAAGCTATCTGACAAACGAATTTTATACAAAGATTTTTACCCTCTCTCAAGAATATTTTGATGGCGAGATTTCAGGCAAAATTGTTAATCAACTAAATCGAGGTATAGACTCGATAAAGAATTTCATTAATGGTACTACAAATTTTATACTTCCTGCTTTCGTGCAAAGTATATTGGCGTTAATAGTTTTGGCCTATTATGATTGGGTACTGGCCCTGACGGCGCTGACAATCTTTCCAGTTTATACATGGCTGAGCTATATTTCAACAAAACGATGGGGAAAACACGAACTCAAAAAAAATAAATTAGAGGATGAAACTAGGGGCAGGATACATGAAGTGATTGCGAATATGAAATTGGTTCGCGCATCACTTACGCAGAGAATAGAACTAGATTATGTACTTGGAAGGCTTAGCAAAATAATTAAAATTTTCGATAAGCAATCGTTAGAGTATCATTTGCTAAATTTCGGAAGAGAAATGTTTCTTGAGGCAAGTATTTTTGTAATAGGTGGAATTGTGTTTTATAAAACGTTCCGTTCACAGATTACTCTTGGCGAAATGGTCTTGATACTGCAGGTGTTAAATCTTTTACGAAGACCCTTATTTGCAATGAGTTATATCCTTGAGCGTATACAAGAAGCCGAGACAGGAGCAAGGGAATATTTTGAGATTATGGATTTGGAATCTAAGGAGGAAATTGTAGATGTAGCGCCATCCGTTCAAAAACCCTCGCAAGTGTCTATAATGTTTAAGAATGTTTCATTCGCATACAAAGAAGGCAAAGATGTGCTAAAGAATATCGACGCAACATTTTCCCCAGGCGAAAAGATAGCGGTTGTTGGACATAGCGGAGCTGGAAAGACAACACTTATCAATCTGATTTTAAAATTTTATGATCCAACAAGTGGTGAGATCTATTTCGGAAATGAGAGGTACATAGCCATGAAACATTCTGAAATACGGCGCAATATTTCATTGGTTTTTCAAGATTCAGAGTTATTTGCTGATTCTGTGAAAGAGAACGTAGCATATGGGTGCGGGAGTGTCAGTAATGAAGAAATCATTAAAGCGTTGAAACTCGCGAACGCGGATGAATTTGTGATGAGTTTCCCGAAAGGACTAGATACGCAAATCGGGGAGCGTGGCGTTCGTCTTTCTGGTGGGCAAAAACAAAGGATACAAATTGCTAGGGCTATACTGCAGGATAGGCCAATTTTGATTTTGGATGAAGCAACTAGCAGTTTAGATGCGAAATCTGAGAAGTTAGTCCAAGAAGGAATTAACTATCTAATTCAGGATCGTCTAGTCATAATAATAGCTCATAGATTTTCCACAATCCAGAATGTAAACAAAATTATCGTACTAGATGCCGGGAGATTAGTGGATTCGGGTACTCCGTCTCAATTGGCTAAACGGGAGGGATTGTATGCGGAGCTATTGCAATATCAGATAGAAGGTAACAAAAAATTACTTAGTGAGTTTGAGATATATTAGCCTTCTTATCTATGGCTGTTTCGTGTCAATAGCAATCTAATCCTTGCTTTGGTAAAATTAACATATACTTAATTTATTATTTCGTCACAGTATGAAAGGTTTTATGGATTTCATACGGGAACAGGGGGTAGTTGGATTAGCAGTAGGATTTATTCTAGGGGGATCAGTATCGAAGCTCGTCTCTTCATTAGTGAAAGATCTTATAGATCCTTTATTAGGACTTGCCCTGAGTTCTGTAGGCAGTTTGACATCCATGAAGGTAATGTTGCCTGGTAGTGCTCCAGGAGTGGAGAACGCACTTTTGGTGGGTAACTTTCTGTCTGTGTTGATAGACTTCTTCGTAGTAGCGGCAGTTGTTTATTTTGGAGTTAAATGGCTCAAACTAGATAAGCTGGACAAAAAAAAGGCCTAGAATTGAACTCTTTCAAAGTAAAATAAAACACACAAATTTGGAATTTAGGTGAGCCACGTTTGTGTGTTTTTTCACTAATGCATTTATTAATGTATGATAAAAAAATTTTTTGATAAATACCCACATTCACTGCAAAGAATTTTTGAAATTATGCCCGGGTTTTTGCTGTGGGTAGTTTTAACATCACCATTGTGGATGTCTATCCATTGGCCCATATTGCTTGGGAATCTTGTCATAATATTTTCAGTTTATTGGTTTTATAGGGGGCTACAATTTGTTGCAGGGTTAATTATTGGTTATAGATATTATTTGCGAGATATTCAGATAGATTGGTTGGATGCTTGTCATTCATTAGATTTCACAACATTGCCAAACCCGAGTTCTCTTCCCAAGGCAACTGATTTGCCAAAGCATTTAATCGTCATACCGGTGGGGGGAAGTGGTTATGAAACCTTGCGTGCGACTGTGCTGGGTCTGGCAGAGCAGAATTATCCCAAAGAGTTGATATATATTTCGATATCATTTGAAAAGCGATTAGTAGATACGCGAGTGGATTATTACGAGGATACTAAACGTAAGTTAATTCAAGAATTTGAGCCAATATTTGGATCAAACTTGATGTTTTTTTATCATCCTTCTGATCTACCTGGTGAAGTAATTGGTGCGGCGGCAAATCGGACATGGGGTAATCGTATGGCAGTTGAGTTGCTCGAGGCGAAGGGAGAACGGATTAGCGATTTTCTGACCACAAGTCCGGACGAGGATTTAATTTTCCATAAAGAATATCTAGGGGTTGTTTCTTATAGATATCTTATCAACCCCAAACGAGAAAAGAGATTCTATCAAACTGCTGTCTATCTTTTTCATAATAATTATTGGAAAGTGCCTGGGATTATTCGTGCCTGGTCAATGTGGCTGACTTTGCCAGTATTGTCCTCGTCTGTAACCCATCTTGCCAAAAGGGAGACATGGTCATGCTACACATTGAATTTAGGCCTCATGAAACAGGTGAACTATTGGGATACTTCAATAGGGATAGATGATACGCCGTTTTTCTGGAGACCTTATGATTTTCTTAATGGGGATTTTGAGTGCGACTGTTTCTTTGTGCCACTATACGCTGATTCTGTCTATCACCCGAATATCAAAGAAAATCTAATTGCGCTTTACAAGCAATTGGTACGCTGGGGTTGGGGTGTCGTTGCATTTCCCATTGCAATGCATGTCTTGGTAAAGAACAAAAATATCCCAATTTTGAATAAAATACATAGGGTTATGATTATGGTAGAGCTAATTGCTTTGTTACGTATAGCTTCTATCATTTTTACTTTCGCGATACCCGTTAGCAATCTCATAAGCGTCAGTTCTGAAGCATATGCTTTTTCGTATCAAATTCCTGATACTCTTTCCCGAGTGATGACCTTACTATTTATATTGGCATTTCCGGCTTTGTATTATAGATTTAAGCTAACTCCTCCGAAACCAGATACATGGTCAAATTTCCGCTATTGGAAGGTATTTATAATGGATATCGCTTGGCAGGTAGTGGTACTTTATACGTATACATTTTTTCCATTCCTTGTCGGACCAACCAAACTTATGTTTGGGAAGAAGTATGGATTTCTTGTAACTCGTAAAATAAAAGATTGATCCCCATGCTGGTGAAGATTTCCTGTCTTAATATTTAATTACAAATATATCTCAATGTGCCGTGCGTAGTAACAATTTTTCTGAGAGTTCGGCTAATATGGTAGTATAGGATTGCATATATATAAATAGATTTAATGGACGTATTTGATTTAATCCTGAGAGTCGTACTTTTGTCAGTCGGATTCTGGGGGATATATGTGATTGTCTCAAAATATTTTTTGCCATCTATCGAAACTTTGGCTTCAGTGTTACATCTACCTGCGAGTGTTGCTGGTGCTGCGCTTCTAACATTTGGTACTAGTGCTCCTGAATTATTCGTAAATTTTAATGCTTTTTTTCGGTCCGAGGCAGATATTGGTCTTGCTTTGGGTACCTCCCTAGGTTCAGCTATTGCCCAAATTTTTGTTGTGATAGGAGTAAGCGCAATTACAAGAGAATATATATTGGACATAAAACAGCTATTGCGCGATGGATTGGTATATTTGTTCGCCTTGGCTACGATATTTTTTGTGACTTTGAATGGAATAATCGGACTAAGCGAGGCATTATTTGTTTTTTCATTGTATGGACTATATCTATTTATTTTGTCTCAGTGGGGTAAGTATTCTGGCGAAAGTGGATTGGCTCATCACCGAAAAAGATATCGCCGCGGACTCATGAAAATTATGAATGTCGATCCAATTAGCAGCTTCATAAGCACTGTTGTGACTTTTGCCCAAGCCAGAAGCGCACGATTGATCACATTTATTGAAGGGAAAAAATCCGAATCAAAAAAAAGTTTATTTATAAAAATAATTTTTTCAATATTCGGTCTTGGATTAGTTACAAACTTAGTAGTGACTTCTGCGGAAGCTCTTGCTATAGATTTGGGTTTGTCAACAACTATAATAGGATTGACTGTACTGGCTCTAGGAACCTCGACCCCAGAAATTATCGGTTCTGCTGTTGCTAGTAAGAATGGTGAAAGCGAAATTGCCCTTAGCAACGCTTTTGGAAGTAATATATTTGTGATTCTTGTGTCCTTCGGTTTGCCTGCGTTTATGTACACGCTCTTTGTGGGACCTGTGATTATCGGTCCGGATATTACTAGTACTATCTTGTTAGCATTTGCGGCCCTGTTTACGGTAATCGGAGTTATGTCTGTCAATAACTTTATTCTTAAAGCCCGCGCCGGGTATATTCTTCTGGCAATATATGTTGTGTATTTAGTTTCGGCTGTTCTGGAAATTGTTTAACTAGAAATTGCTAACAATCACAGCTTTCTCATCAAAGGTGATACCTCCGGAGAAATTTTTGACGCTTTCCACCGATTTTAGCGTAGATTCAAGAGAGTAAAAAGGTTTCGTAACGAATTTTTCAATATTTGATTCTTTGACCCATTTATATCTCCCTTCTTCACATTGTCGCAGTTTCCCATGGGGATTTATCACACGAAACTTATGGAATATCTTATCCTCCAGTAGTTCGTTAGTTGTTGAATCAATGTTTAAAGAATGATGAATACTGATAAGTTCTGGCGTCCCCTCCAGACCGGTTTCCTCGAAGAGTTCCCTTCGTGCTGTTTCAATAATTTTTTCTCCATAAAGTACTTTGCCCGTTATGAACCCTTGGCATCCATAGAATGGATGCTTGAGGCGAGTATAAAATAGATATTCATTTTCTTTATTTTTTTCTACTTTCATTGGGCAAATTAAGACACCTATCTTTGCTTGACGGATGATTTGTTTGGATTCGGTATCCATTCTATTTGCGAATAGTTTGCCCTTATTTGAAAGCGAATATTTTTGTCTAGATTTCACAACGAGACCTGCACGTATTAATTGATTTATGTGGAAAGTAAACTGATTACTGGGTGTCTCGTTTCCGTCCGACAATTTTGTAAAAGTAAGTACAGTTGAAAATAAAAGTTTTTTCAGGATACTCATTTGTATGTAGTGTAACGAGTCGGACATATTCGAGTAATTATTAATTAGTATTAGGGCGCTTGTTTTTATTTATTACTAGGGTTTCGACTTATCACAAGGATTATAACTATGAGAATTCGTTTGGTCTAGTCAAGTCAATTTGAGTCAAACTTTTTTTGGGAATATAATGGCATATAGGCGAGCTTGAGTAATAATGATGTCTTTCCCCTCTTAGGATAAGAGGTATTACGATTGCAGAATGATGTGATTATTCCCAGAGGTGCGAGATTCTGGCCAAGCCAGAATGACACGGAGAAGGGAAGGGGTGTTGTGGTTTAGGGATTCTGGCGTCGCTCCATTCCCCTAACTGTCTACCTGCGCTTGTCTATGTGGGTAGGCAAAAAAGACAAGAGACGAGTTCTGGATGAACCTGTTGCCCTCTTGGGATTAGGAGGGGAATTGAAGGGGTGTTACGATTCTTTGGCTAGGCTAGGGTAGCACTTGCTGTTAAAATTGAGCTGTCCAATACTATTTCAACATTTTGGCAGATGACTTTAATAGCAGATTTTCATATTCATTCGCACTACTCACGAGCAACCGCGAAACAGATGAACGCGCAAGATCTCTACCGTTGGGGCAAGATCAAAGGCATAAATATAATTGGAACCGGCGACTTCACACACCCCAAATATTTTTCTGAACTTAGGGAGATATTAGAACCAGCCGAGCCCGGATTATTTAGGCTACGTGAAGATCTGGCAATAGAACAGGATAAGGCACTACCACAAAGCGTGCGAGATGAGACTTTAAGATTCTGTTTAACCGTTGAAATAAGCAATATTTATTCACGAAATGAAAAGGTCAGAAAAGTACATAATTTGATCTTAATTCCGAGTTTTGAGGCAGCCTTGAGCATATCAGCGAAATTGGAAAAAATAGGAAATATTCATTCTGATGGTAGGCCGATTTTAGGTTTGGATAGTCAAGAACTTCTTAGAATTACTTTAGACTCAGATCCATACTCACAGTTCATTCCTGCCCACATCTGGACACCTTGGTTTTCGATGTTTGGCTCCCGTTCTGGGTTTGACTCGATTGAGGAAGCTTTTGGGGAGTTGTCTGACAAAATTGTAGCGATTGAAACGGGTCTTTCTTCAGATCCTTATATGAATTGGAGATTAAAAGAATTACAGGATCTAACCATTCTCTCGAACTCTGACGCTCATTCCCCACAAAAACTAGGACGAGAAGCAAATATTTTAGATTGCAAATTAGATTACTTTGATATCATTCAGACCATTCGAACCAATGATAAACGAATGGTAGGTACAATCGAGTTTTTTCCCCAGGAAGGGAAATATCATTGGGACGGGCATCGCGAATGTGGGATATGTTTTGCACCTTCCGAAACTATCAAACATAATGGCATGTGTCCAATATGCGCAAAACCTGTTGTTATCGGGGTTGAAAATAGAGTAAACGTACTAGCTGATATGCCTGAGAATTATAAACACCCGTCAACTAAAATTGTTGATTATATTGTTCCTTTGGCAGAGATTTTGACAGAGATATTTGGAGTAAAAAGCCCAAACGCAAAGAGAGTAATAGAAATTTATGATAGGTTAATTGCGAGGTTTGGCAATGAGTTTAAAATCTTGCGCTCGGTTGATTTCAAGGAAATCCAAGAAGAGGGATACACAGATCTAGCAAAAGGTTTATATAATATGAGAAAGGGGGATGTGAGTATAACGCCGGGTTTCGACGGAGTTTTTGGTCGAATCAAAGTGGTAAATCATAATACTCGTCTATCGCAGAAATCGATGTTCTAATAATCAATGCAAAAGCTTAATTCTTCGCAACAGACTGTTGCTGAATCAATAACTGGTCCAGTGATAGTTGTCGCAGGTCCTGGCACAGGAAAAACTTTTACACTTGTTCAAAGGATTAAAAAAATTCTCGAAGAATCAAATTTATCGGGTAAAACAATACTTGTGTTAACTTTTTCCCATAAAGCCAAAGAGGAGATACTTTCCCGTGTTTATTTGGAAGTAGGTAAAGAGACAACCAATATTGAGATTGAAACATTTCACAGTTTCTGTCTGAAGATATTGCTTCGAAAAAATTCGAATCTTCAAATCGCAGATGAAGTAGAGCAAAAAGTTCTTCTAAATGAGGCAATGAGAAAAGCTGGCGTTGGGAGGGGGGTTGGCAAAAGGGAGGTAAGTCTAGCTATCGGCTTATATAAAAGCCATGCCTTGTGCAAGTCGTTCGAAAATAATCTGAAAAAAGAAATCAGAAAGATAGCTGATTATTATGGTCAAGAGCTTCTAGACTCAGGGAAGCTTGACTTCGATGATGTATTGATAGAAACGCTAAAGTTATTTAATAGTGACCGAGAATTATTGCGACAGCTTCGCGATAAGTATAGGCATTTGATGATTGATGAATTCCAAGATACAAATGAGATCCAGCTTGAGATTCTGGTTAAGCTTACAAAGGAAAATCCCAATATTTGTGTGATAGGCGATCCACTCCAGTCAATATACGGGTTTCGTGGTGCTGTGGGAGATGTTTTTGAACGATTCAAATTGATATTCCCAGATGCCAAAGAATTAACCTTAGATACAAACTACAGGAGTTGTAGACAAATTATAAAAGCTAGTCAAACTTTATTTCCAGATATATATTTACTGAAGGCCAATTTCCCAGAAGAAGGATGTGTCAAAATAATTGAAGTGTATGATAGTCGATCAGAAGCGGATTTTGTGACTAAGTATATACAGGAAGCAATTGGCGGCATAGATTTAAATCAGGCAGATTTAGATAAGGCAGAAAATAATTTTGGATCTCACTTCCGCTCCTTCGCGGTTATTTTTCGTCTTCGACGTCAGGTTGATTTAATCAAGAGGGCTTTAGAAAAGGAATCTATCCCATATCAGATTTTAGGTGAAGATTCGTTGTTTGCACAACCATGGGTAGTAGCGTTTTCGCATATCGTTTCTCAATTGAATCAGAGCGCAACTTCAGAAGCTGCAACGCCAAAAGCATTTCCTGGCAATTTTTACCACTTTTGGTTTGAAAAATTAGCTGATTTTCCAAAGGTTGATCTGAAACAACTCGCGGATCTAGTTTATTACGAAAAACTTCTAAACGGAAAGTATGAAATGAATGAGGCTGACTTTAAAAAATTTTCGGAGTGGTTGAATAAGTTTGCAAGCTTTGAAACACCTTTTCAAGAATATCTTGATTATTACGATCTCTTGGTACGGGATGAATATTTCGATAACAAGGTAGATCGAGTTACGCTATCAACAATACATGGGGTAAAAGGACTTGAGTTTGATCATGTCATCATTCCTGGTTTCGAAGAAGGAATTTTGCCCTGTCTTCGGGTTGGCATTTTGAGTGAAGCGGGAGTTTCGGAAGAAAAAAGGTTGCTGTATGTAGCTATGACAAGGGCACGCAAACAAATGGTTATTACTCACGCTCAAAGAAGATTTGGGAAGGATAGGGTAATCTCTCGATTTGCCAAAGATATTGCAAAAGCAGGTATAATTAGCCAGAAAGAAAAGAATTTTGAAAAAGTAGTAAAAAGGGTGGAGAAAAGAAAAATGAAATCGCAGCAGACAAGCTTCGGGATTTAGAGCATTATGGGGTATTTTTTGCTGAATGAATTAGATATGACAGAAAAAGAAAGTCAATATATTGAATATGAAGCAAAATTTTATCCTGTAGATAAGGGTTTATTGCGCAAGGCTTTGAAGGATATTGGCGGAGATTTAAAGACGGCGGAGAGAAAAATGAGGAGGATTATGTTTGACGAAAGAGTTTATCCCGGTTTGAAGCCTAATTATTTGCGTATAAGAGATGAAGGAGATTGCGTACGGTTAAGTGTAAAATTTCATGCCTCGAAAGACGGAAAAATTGAAGATCAGAAGGAAATTGATGTAGAAGTTTCAGACTTCGACAAATGCGTGGAAATTTTTCGGGCATTGGATATTACCTTTAATCTATATCAAGAGACACTCCGCGAGACTTGGCTAATCGGAAAAGCAGAGGTAGTAATCGATACTTGGCCCGGACTCGAACCTTTTGTTGAGATAGAAGCTAATTCAGAGGAAGAGGTGCATTCTATCGCAATCGATCTTGGTTTTAATTGGGAGGATAGGATCATAACTTCGGTGGTTGAAATCTATATGGATGTATATGATCTTTCTAGCGATCAAACGCTTACTTTATTGGAATATTGTACCTTTGAGAATAATCCTTTTGCGCAGCTTAAGAAAAATTTTATCATATAAAATACCAAAATGAGAGATTACAAAGCAAAGATAATAAAATTTATTAAAAGTTTCGAGTGGGCAAGTGAGGGTATTAGGGCTGCCTTTACTGGGAGAAATATGCGAGTTCACGCAGTTGGAGCATCTTTTGCAGTTTTTACCGGTTTAATGGCAGGCTTAGTATGGACAGAATGGGCGGTAATATCTTTAATAATTGGTGTGGTATTTGGCATGGAAATCGTAAATACCGCCATTGAAGAAGTTTGTGATAGATTACGCGATGACCTGAAACTTTCTTATGAATCTACCAAAAAAGCCAGAGATCTTGCGGCTGGGGCAGTATTGGTTAATGCCTTAGTGGCCATTTTGGTATGGTGGTTTGTGATAGGCACTAAGCTTATTGATCTAAAATTCTAAAATATAATAATTTTTATTTTGTAATCAAATGTCGTATTTATTTACTTCCGAATCGGTTTCAGAAGGACATCCAGATAAGATAGCTGATCAAATTTCTGACGCGCTTTTGGATGAGTTTTTTCGCCAAGATAGGGAATCCAAAGTAGCTTGCGAAACTTTTGTCACTACTGGACTTGTGGTTGCTGGAGGAGAGGTTAAAACCAAAGGCTATGTGGATATCCAAAACGTTGTGCGAAGAGTGATCCGGGATATAGGTTACACAAAAGCGGAATATAGGTTTGATAGTGAATCATGCGGTGTTATATCGGTAATTCACGAGCAATCTCCCGATATTCGACAAGGTGTTGTGCGCGAGGTTGAGGAAGAACAGGGAGCTGGGGATCAGGGGATGATGTTCGGATACGCATGCAAAGAGACGGATGAATATATGCCTTTGCCCATAATGG
>JAYRWD010000001.1:0-9833 GCA_041918255.1 Candidatus Dojkabacteria bacterium | reverse complement strand
GATTTCCATTTAATCTAATAGTGAGTTGTATGTCGTCCTCCATGCCAATTGCATAGATTTTATCAACCATCTTATGAACAACTGAAACACTAGCTATTATAACTTTAAATCCAGATCTACTGCTCCTACTTGGCAAAAAGTTCAATACCTCATCAACATGCCCTATAAATAATTCTTTAACATCCACATATTTTGGAGCAGGTGCGAAAGATCCGAAACCTCAAAGATCTGGTTTTACTGAATACAGTTTTCGAAGCAAAGAGGGTCTCTGGGCTTACAAAGATAGCTACACCGGTTTCTACCATTCATGGGGTCAGGAAGTAGTTTGGTATGAAAACAAACCATTTTGGTCTCATTTGTACGGTGGCGGAATGAACAACGAATACTATGGAAATGAAAAGTTTGCGTCTGAAACATTTAAATTCCTCATACAAGCAATATCCAATAAAGTTAAAGACACATTTACTCCTCGCGGTCCGCGAAAGTTTGTACTAGACAAATGGATATACCTTTGCGACTGGAGCGGTGATGTTGCAAATTTCAAAGGGGATGAATCTATTTCACTGGATGGGAAAGAGGTCTTTACTCATCACTTTTTCGGGGGTCTGGTCGTAGACAAATAATAGTTAGTCGGTTTAATAATCTTTCCCGTATTTGGGTTATAAATATATACAAGAAAAGTCCGATAAATCTTTGTTTTGAATTCGACTAAACCAAGGATGGGACGGTGAAAAGTCTATCCCTCGAACGACTCGACTATAAACCTGAAAACGTTCATTTCGAGTTCAGTAAACTTTCATTTATAATTTTCCTTTTCTCAATCTCTTCCGCCAGCATCTGCATATACAAAGCAAGCCCGACGTTTCGAATATTGCCATGCTGTTCTTTACCTAGTAAGTTTCCAGCTCCTCTTATTTCCAAATCGCGGCTCGCTAATCTAAATCCTGCCCCCAGATCCTGTGCTTCCAAGATGGCCTGCAATCTTTGGATATATTTCAGATCCTTATGTTTTCTTGATTCCAACTCTGATTCAACGTCTGTAGCTTCGGAATGTTTTGAAGCTTGATCTAAATTACCACTATAATAAATATAGCAATAAGCTTGCACAGAAGATCTGCCAACTCTGCCTCGGAGTTGATAAAGCTGTCCTAGTCCGAAATTTTCCCCTTTATCAATAATCATAGTGTTGACATTTGGCATATCAATTCCGTTCTCGATTATTGTAGTACATATCAGTACATCAAATTTTCGTTCATAAAACAGTTTAATAATTTCGTCCAACCTCGCTGGTGGCATTTGACCATGAGCGATGGCAAAACGAATTCCGGGCATTAATACCTTGAGCTGATGTAGAATACTTTCTATCGTCTCGACTCTGTTATGCACAAAATACACTTGGCCGCCACGGCTACTCTCGTATTGAATCTGCTCAACTATCTTATTCCAGTCAAATTTCAATACTTTTGTTTCGACAGATTTTCGTTGAGAAGGCGGAGTAGCAATAATTGAAATGGACTGTATCTGAGACAATGCCATACTGAGTGTTCGTGGAATCGGGGTCGCGGTCATCATCAGCGAATGGGCTCCATATTGCAATTTGCGCAATCTTTCCTTTTGCTTAACCCCAAATTTTTGTTCTTCGTCAATAATTACTAATCCAAGACTCTTAAATTCAACATCTTGCGATAAAAGACGATGAGTACCAATAATAATTGGTACTTTACCTGTTTTCAGCATGGCCAAAACTTGTTTATTTTCGCTTGCGGAATTAAATCTAGACACATACTCTACATCAATCCCAAATTTGTCGAATCTGTCTTTGAACACTTTGTAGTGTTGCGCGGCTAATACAGTAGTAGGGCAGAGAACAGCAACCTGCATACCACTTTCTACAATTTTGAAAGCTGCTCTCATAGCGACCTCTGTCTTCCCAAATCCAACATCTCCAACAATAAGTCTATTCATAGGCATTTGAGAATCTAAATCCAAAATCACTTCTTTTATAGTTCTTTCCTGATCAGCTGTTTCAATATATTCGAAGTCTTCTACAAATTGTTTATACTCATCACTGCTTGTAGAAACGACACCATGAGCTTGAGCCAGTTGTAGTTTTGCATAGTGTTCAACTAAATCTGATGCGATAAGTTGTATAGATTTTCTGGTTTTTGCCACAATTTTCTTCCAATTTCCTTTGTGCAAACGAGTAATCTCTGGGGGTTCATTTGTGGTTCCGATGTATTTTGTAATCTTCTGCACTTGGGAAAGGGGGATAAGTAATTCATCCCCTTCTGCGTACGTAAGTTTTATATAATCCTCAGTTTGAGTGATCATATGATGATTAAAATTTTTGAGTTTACTAATAGTTCTTTTTTCTTGTACCAACCCTTGGTAAATCCCAACACCATGATCAATGTGCACTAGATAATCCCCAATATTCACATCACCTTCCAACTGATCCAACAATTCACGAGCTTGTTGAGTAACAAGGCCATGTTTTTCTCTAGATATTGAGAATGTCCCAAACAGTTCTCTGTCTGTAATTAAAAATACCTTTCTTTCTCTAGATAGAATACCTGCGGGAACATCCTCAGCATTCAAAACAAAGTCGCCACAAATAATTCCCTGGACTAAATACTTCCTGAACTTGTCGGGAATCTCGTCAGAATTTTTGGACAAAATTCCCAGATGATATCCCTCTCTTTCGAGAAATTGCCATTCACTCTCTACCAAATCAAATCTATTGAAATAAAGTGGGGGATAAACAAAATCAAAACTTAACGAGCCCGAAATACTTTCAGGTTCAAGATTTTGCGAAAATATAACTGGTGCCAGAAACGATTTGCTTTTATCTCCGATCATTTTTATCTCTTCCCTATCATTTGAATCTTCTATCTTTGAGATGTCCCCCAACGCAAAACTTGTCAGAGGTGTTATTGTAGTGCCGTAGACTTCGTCATATTCAATTACCTTCTCTAGTCTCTCATCAAAATATTCTGCTCGCAAAGGATGTTCGTACCCTATTGGCCAAAAATAAATGCTGTCGCCACGAATTGCCCAATCACCCTTGCTTTGGACTGATGGAGTCCTTCTAAATCCCAGTTTTTCCAAGGTAACTTCTAAACCCGCTCGAGCATACGCTTCACCATTAGTTTCGCAGATTTGTAACGATTCAAAAAATCTAACTATGTCTAGGCTCTCTCTATTTGCGTATATTACGCTTAATCCTCGTGATTCAAAACAAAAATACGTAAAGAGATACCGAAGATGCGGTAACATCCTATAAACATAGATTATCTTCCCCGAATTCTTAAACTTTTGTATATCCTCAAACTTTGATATAAATTCTCTAACGTTTGGAGAATCAAATAGCAAGTCGGAGTCAAATTTCATCATAACAAAATGATACTAGACTGAAAGTTGCATCTGTTCGGGAACAATTTTCTTTTTATTTCCTGATAGGGTTTTTTGTGTTTCTTTTTGTTTTTCAAAACTTTTCAAAATTGTCTCTGCCTTGCGAATAACCTCAGCAGGGACACCTGCAAGCTTTGCCACATGTACCCCATAACTTTTACTTGCACCTCCCGAAGCTACTAAATAGGTAAAGACAATTTCTCGGCCGTTATCCAAGACTTGGGAATGGAGATTCTCCGCGTTCGCAAGCGATGTACCTAATTTTATTAATTCATGATAATGGGTGGCGAAAAGAGTCTTTGCTTTTATTTTATCGTGAACGTATTCAGCTACTGACCAAGCTATGGCTACTCCGTCATACGTGCTAGTTCCTCGGCCTATCTCATCTAAAACTATTAAAGAATTTTCTGTTGCATTATTTAATATATTCGCTGTTTCATTCATTTCCACCATGAAAGTCGATTCTCCAGCAGCCAAGTTATCCGAAGCCCCTACCCGCGTAAATATCCTATCTACGACACCTATCTCAGCTTTTAGACAAGGTACGAAACAACCTATCTGAGACATCAACACGATTAGCGCTACCTGTCGTATGTATGTTGACTTTCCTGCCATATTAGGACCAGTAATTATCATTAATCTAGAGGTTTCATCCAATAATACATCGTTTGGAATATACTTCTCGGCTTTCATAAGCTCCACGACAGGGTGCCTTGAAGATTTCAAATCAATTTTAGAACCTATTGGGAGTATTGTAGGTTTTATATAGTTACGTCTCATTGCTATTGTAGCGAAATTGGCAAATACATCCAAATGCGCCAAGGTAAGAGCAGTAGCTTGTATTTCTAAAATACTTTGTGTAATTTGTTGAATAACTTGCCCGAAGACTTCGATTTCTAAACCAATCAATTTCTCTTCCGCGCCAAGTATCTTGGATTCTAATTCTCTCAACTCTTCCGTCATAAACCTTTCCGCATTAGCAAGTGTTTGTTTGCGAATATAGTCTGGGGGGACTTTGTCAAGATTAGATTTTGTGATTTCAATGTAATAACCAAATACTCTGTTGAATTTTATTTTCAACGACTCGATTTTGGTTCTCTGTCGTTCGCGAGATTGTATTTCAGCTAGATACTGTACACTTCCATTCTTAACTTTTCTAAGTTCATCTATTTGAGTATCAAAGCCTTGTTTGATAATTCCTCCATTTTCGAAATTTCCCGGAGAGTCTTCGTTAATCGAATTTCTAATTAGACTCATGACTGACTCATATTTTCTGGGTTCTAAATCCTCTAGATATTTTTTACCAGCTATCATTAATTCTTCGTTTATTAACACTCCGTATATTTGAACTGCATGTTCGAGTGAAAACCGCAGTCCTAGCAAATCTCTGCCATTAACCGAATTCGTGCCTATCTTGCCTAAAAGCCTCTCAATATCTAAAACCCTAGAAAGGATATCTCTAATATTTTCGTTTAATTTTTTGTTCTGATAAAAAAAATCTACCCATTCTTGCCTTTGTAAAATCAAATCAGCACTCTTCAATGGGGACAAAATCCAATTTCTTAATAATCGTTGTCCCATAGCTGTTTTGCACTCGTTCAAGATATGAAAAAGGCTTGTATCGAAATGGTCCGAATGTGCGGAAGTTACCAATTCTAGATTGCGCGCTGTGGAATGATCTAGTGTCATTATGGTTTGAGTGTCTTTCGTAGATAGTTTTGTCAAATGCTCGAGATTGCTTTTTTGATTTTCTTTTGCATATTTTATAAGCACTGCAAAGACAGGTAATTCAACCGAATCTTTGCTATAGCCAAATCCTTTCAAACTCTGCGTCTTAAAATGCCTTATAAGTGTTGTATATGCCTCTTCTTGTCCAAATTCTTCGGTATCGATGTAAGATATTGAAGTTTGAGATAATTTATCTCTTAATTCAACTTTAAGTGTCTGATCCATCAGTATTTCTGCCGGCGTATATCTTTTAATCTCGGTGATAAGTAACTCTCTGGATTCACATCGTATGGCTTGCGCTTTACCTACTGACAACTCTAAGAGACCTAAGATAAATACGTTTTTAGAATCTCTAATTCTGTATATACATGCTAGATAATGCTCATTCGCATGTGGTATATGTTTTTCATCTGAGTAAGTGCCGGGGGTGTGAATTTTTATGACTTGCCGATCAACTAATTTACCGCTTTGTGGTTCGCTTAACTGCTCAGCTATGGCAACCTTGTAGCCCGCCTGAATAAGTTTATAAAGATAAGCGTCAAGAGCGTGATATGGAATACCTGCCATGGGTTGTCTATTCTCGTCTTTGCCCCTACCAGTCAAGGTAATACCAAGTATTGATGATGCAACCTTTGCGTCTTCACCAAATGCCTCGTAAAAATCCCCTAACCGAAACAATACAAGGGCATCTGGGTGCTCTTTTTTGATTTGTTCGTATTGTTCCTGCATCGGCGTTGTCATATCTTTTTTTCCAAATACTCAAGATTTTAACAAATACTGCTTCATATCTGGTAATGCTTATTATGAATCGCGTTGAGATCTAAGGTATAATTTGAGGGTAAAAATATGTTTGCCGCGGTGGCGGAACTGGCAGACGCGCCAGACTTAGGATCTGGTATCGTAAGATGTGGAGGTTCGAGTCCTCTCCGCGGCATAAAGACTTCAGCTACGATTTAGTAGGTCATCGGCACAATAATTATTCCAACGGAAAACTTTCAGCCAAACCTAATCAATTGATAAAACCTCGCCAAGCTAAGCTCGCCACTTGTGAAAACCTGATAATGAGGCGTTTCACCCTTCGACACCTGCCTGACTGCCTACCTGCGTAGGCAGGCCCCAGCAGGCAGGAGCTCAGGGTGACATCTACCCCGGGCTCAGGGTTGACATCTACCGGGCTCAGGGTGACATTAGAGTTTTACTTCTATATCAAGTCCTACAACTACTCGTCCAACAAAGACTCAACAAAAATTTTATAGTTCGGTAAACTAGATCTCTACTTACTGAAGAGTCCATATTAAGTTTTCTACTTATTCGGTCTCCCCCCAGTAATGGAATATGGTTTCTTTTCTAATAGCCTTGCCATTAGTTCTGTGTAAGTGGGACCTGTCTCTGCTCCTAATCTCTCAATAGTTTCAGGGCTTATACCTGCACGCTTCATAGCCGCTCCAACGTCGGCCGAACTTACTGGCAATTGTGGGGAATCCGGGATGGTGTCGGTTACATTATTTAGATACTTTTCGCCTTTGCGCATACCTGTCAAAAGTAATTAAAAATTAAGTATTAACAACTCATTATTATGTCGAGGAATGTTACACCAATATCAAGAGTAATTTAAATTTGATATAAACTGTTTCGTATATTAACTTTACAACATACACACAATAAGCAATACTATGGCCCAATGTTAGGAATCTATGCGAATATTATTTTCCATCAACCGGATATCGAATTTTGATTTGAGTATCTTCACTACGATATAATAAATAAATCAAATTATTCGTTTTAATTAATTTTTAAAAATCAGAAATGACAAGTTTCGATCCAGATGGAATCTATGTTGATGGACAAGAAATCAAAACACTTGGACTAAATTCCCAATTTATCACCTCTGTATATGGCTGGTTCACAGCCGGACTGGCAATCACTGCTATCACTTCACTTTTTCTTGCTTTCACAGGCATTGGATTACTATTTCTAACCGGCTATTTACCAATGGTCATCATGTTAGTTCAGTTAGGACTAGTAATAGGACTTTCGGCTTTTATTAATAAACTTAACACTCCACTCGCAGCAGCAATGTTTCTAGCATATTCACTCTTTACCGGATTAACCCTTTCAGTTATTTTCTACATTTACACTTCACTTTCAATTATTTTAACTTTCGCAATCGCGGCAGGAATGTTTGGGACAATGGCGATCTACGGTTACACGACCAAACAAGATTTGACACGGTTCGGTAACCTTGCTTTGATGGGGCTAATAGGTTTAATTCTCGCAAGCATTTTAAACATCTTTTTAAAAAGCTCAGGATTCGATTGGTTATTAAGCTTCTTCGGAGTTGGGATATTCTTAGTACTTACAGCTTGGGATACACAAAAAATAAAAGCCTACGCACAAATTTATGAAGGCCAATCAGGATACGGCAAATATGCCATTATCGCAGCTTTAACCCTTTACCTTGATTTCATAAACTTATTCATCAGATTACTTCACTTACTCGGAAGGAAAAGAAGTTAAAAAATGATATTTTTACACTTAAAGCGCTTCAACCGAGGCGCTTTTTTAGAAAATATTGAGAAGCGAATTGTGCTATACCAATCACACTAGAAGATTCCAATAAATCGATGTTCCCTATCCCGCCAGTTGCCTTTGCCGATCTCACAAGTGTTTCCCGAAATATCTCATCCCCCCAGATCAAGCCACCTTCAGTCTTCAATTCGAAATCAGAAGTATCCGGAAAGAAGAATTGCAATGTGACTCCAAGCAAAATACCACCAATTTGACCAGCTTTTTTTAATACACTTCCAGCTAATTCTCGAATTAATATTGTATCCTCCCCTTGTAAATCCGGGAATCTATGAACAAATTCATTTAGAAAATCCGAAACAGTCTTACCGTTTGCTATTTGGGATTTAATATATTCCAAAGCGTTAGGAGCGACAAAATTCAAACCCCACAAAAAATGCTGATTAATGTAATCTCCGCCTAGCCAAAACTCAACAGAATCTTCCTTACGGCTATATTCATGCATGACGCCAAACGACGTTCTAATATCTTGCGACATAATCTGCGACGGTAATTTGAATTCCCCCCATTCAAGATTCAAACCATTAACACTTGCGTTTGTACCAGTGCCAAATACCATCGCAAACGGTAAATCGTTACTTTTATTCGGGCTAATGAAAAAAGAAGACGCAACCGTATCATTTAAAACCACAGTTTGCTTAAAAGCATTTCTACCAACATCTGACAATAACTTTAGAAATGATTTACCCACAAGAAATTCATTGGTTAAATCTACGATATCCCAACCCTTAGTTAAATCCTTTCGATCAAGACTTGCTTCTAAACCATATTCAGTCGGAAAATTTTTCTGAGGAAACGCAAAAGAAACTGAAAGGATTGGGAGATATAGGAGTTTATTCTCTTCACAATACTTTACTGCGTCTTGTATTAAATCTATAGCGTACTCAATGAACCGTTGCTTTGTCAGACTTCGTTCGCCTGATTTAAACTGCTTCGAAAACTTTTGAATAACGTCCGCACTTTTTCCATTCAATTCTACGACAAACGAATTCCAATTCGTACCACCTAGCGAAAGCACTATTAATCGGAACTGCGATTTCGATCCTACTACGTGTTCACAATATTCGCCATATTCATTGATATTTAACTCTTGCACGGGGGAAAATTTTTGTTTTGAAAGCTTTACAAACTTTGCCCTGAGTTGTTGTGCGAATTGCTCTTTGATTAATTTCGCTTCATTGGATGTGAGACCTTCAAGATCCATCGGTAAGTTGTTAAAGCTGATATTTCAAACTAGGGCTCAAACCTTCGTTGCGGTTGTTTGGCTACTGAACTGGGCATATTTGGATTTGTTCTAGTCTGACGCTGACTGCTTAGAATACTGATATCAGGACGAGGTGACATTTGTTTCAAATTCATCGCTTCCTTTACGTCAAAGTCTTTTTTATTAATATACTGTTTAACAATAGAATCTGAAGAATAGAGTTGCAAAAATTCAGTAATTCTAGCGGCATCGTGAAAATCAAGCCCACGAAAATTTAACAACGGCGTGCTTTGATCTGACGAAGTAATTTGGATATTTGACAGTCCCAAAAGTTGATCCCACAAACCCCTTTTGTTTATAAAGTCGGTTACCTTATACATATCTAAAGATTCGATTATTCTTGTAGTCACACCCCTTCGAAATTCAATCACAAGGGGATCAATCTCAATTCGAAAAAGCCTAACGTACAGAATATGATAACCTAAACTTAAAATCATCACAGATATGATGATAGCCACAATCCCCCAAATAATTGTAGCAGAAAGTGAAGTATAAACCGTAATAGCTATTGTAAATAGTAAGATGATAATAATCCAAAAACCAGTTGAAACGATATCGATTATGTGAGAACGCGGAGAAGCATATACGACTATTCTCTTATCTTTATCCCGCAGAGGAACCCTATTAGACATACTTTTATTCTGATCGTGCACTTTTGTAATTTACTTTAATTAATCTTTCTAATTATACACCAGCTTGGTAAAGATCTTGATTTATATCCATCAATATTGTAGCTTGTATATGTATTAATCACAAATAATGGAAGGTATAACTGTACTTGCTCTAAGCATATTAATCACTTCGACTAGTCTCGCTTCATCGTTTTATTCACAAGGAACTCAAT